>NZ_JALNTL010000003.1:0-710928 GCF_023161825.1 Vibrio sp. 2CM40D | reverse complement strand
GTCTAACTCCCAATGAGTCAGAGCGATTATATTGGGAAAACTCTAAAACCGTGGCCAATTTTAGTTGACCACTACAGCACTGCGGTTAAATAGTCTGCAATTTAAGTTTATTTCCAGCCTTTTTAACTTCCGGCTTAGCGTGGCTAACGGGACATTAAGACGCTCAGATGCTTGTGTTAGGCTTTGATAGCGAGCAACAGAAACGAATAACAAAAGGTCATCCAAAGAGTGACGTTCCATATTTGGGATTAACCCTCTTAAATTTGGCTATTAAAAATCAAATATGAAATATATAGCATTATCGCGTCAAGTTAATTTTTATCAGGAAGATCTATGTCTAAGCATTTATCAATTTGGTGCGGTGTTGTTGTCGCTATCTTTTTTTGGTCTAGTAACTTTAACGTAATAAAGGCTATTAATAGCGATGTCTCTCCTTTGGATTCAGCGACGTTACGATTTTCCGTTGCAGCTTTAATACTCTTACTGATAAGAGGAACTAAACGCTCTCCATATGGAGCCAAACTCACACGAAAAAGTATGTTGTCGTTGTTTGTTATAGCAACCGTGGGTGTAACTATCCAAAACTTCTCTATTTTCTCTGCAATGAGCTTTACTACCCCAGTTAACGCAGCGGTTGTTCAGGCAAATCTACCACTTGTCACTATCTTGTTGTCGGGCTTTATTCTCAAAACTTCCATTTCGGTTAAAACTATTTTAGGTGCACTAATCAGTTTTTGTGGAGTGGTAATCGTCATTACAGGGGGAAATATTCATTCTATTAGCAGCAATAGTAATATTGGTGATCTATACATGTTATTTGCTTTAATTAGTGGGTGTTTATACACAATTCTAGCGAAGCGTTTAACATCTCATATCCCAGTAACTCAGCAGTTACGTTGGGTGTTAAGTATTGGTGCCATTCAAATGGTCGCTATAGCGATGTACCACGGCGACTTTAGCCGTAGCTTAAATGCCATAACATTTAAAGACCTATCACTAATAGCGTACATGAGCCTGTTTGGCACTTTGATCGCTTATTACTTTTGGATGAAAGGTGCTATCGTTCTTGGTCCAGATAAAATGTCTCCATTATTTAATATTATGCCGGTATTCACTCTACTGATTTCGTTCATTTCTGGTGAGCAGGCTCAATGGGAAAATGTTTTAGGCGTCTTTATCGTTGCGGCTGGCGTGTATATAGGTAACTCAGCACCTTTTGCTCGTTTACGGAAGGTGGTGGAGTAAAAATAGACGCCAACCTTAAGTCGCATTATTTAGAGCAATACTTTGTTAATTGGCATAAGTTTTCTTGGTTTCCAATAGGTACACTTTTCGCTTTCGTCGTTCACTCTTTTATCTAACTTTATTGAGTGCATGTCGAAAATCTTCAATCTTTTGCTAAGAGCGTTTTTTACTATGTAAAAAACAGAGGAGAATGACCATGAAAAAACGACTCAACTATATTGAAGTAGCGCCAAAAGCAATAGAAATCCTATACGCTCAGGAAGCTTACTTCCATGAACAATTTAGCCAATCAGAAACTATGAACATGATCATATGGGAACTGGTTAAGTTACGCATATCGCAAATCAATCAATGTGCATTTTGTATCGACATGCATAGTAAAGATGCGCTTAAGTTAGGTGAAAAGCCGGAACGCATATGGGGGCTTAGTGCATGGAAAGATATGCCATTCTACAGCGATGCAGAACACGTTGCACTAGGTTGGGCTGAATTACTAACTGCTGGCCTACCAGTAGATGATGATAGCTATCAGCTGACCTTGAATACCTTTGGAGAAGAAGCTATGGTCAACCTAACAATTGCGATCAACGCGATCAATAGTTGGAACCGAATAGTTAAGGCATTTAAGCCAAAGGTTGGAGTCTATAAACCTCGATAATTCTATTTGACGGTTCTTACTTGTAAGCCACTGCTTATACCTCAACTTAATAGGATGAAAAGTACATGTGTATCACTTTCTCATTTAAGTTGAGGTTAAATAGGATGATTCATTTGAACTTAGAATTTGATATTTTAAAACCTCAAAAGGCTTTAGCTGGCTATGTTCAAGCCATTTGGTCAGCATCCGTCAAACCTGATACGACGCAAACCGTACGTAAACAATTACTCAGTGATGCTGGTACAGGTGTGGTATTCATTTTACAGAATGAAGTACAAATAGATGGTGAGTGGCAGACGCCGGGGGTTGTCCTACTGCCTATAAGCATTCTGGCACATCAGGTCTGCCTACCGCCAGGCGCGGTGATGACTGGCGTACGCTTTCATCCTGCTGTTGGTTATCAACTATTTGGTAAACGTCTAGAACAGCTATTGCGGATTCAAGACGACCACCCTTTGGCTTCTTCTGCACTAGCAACATTTGAGTCTCTGCAAACAGCTCGTTCGCCATATGCAAGGATTTCTACGTTATATCGCTGGGTTCAAACACTGATTGAGGAATATGAACCGCAGTATGTCGGCCACATTATTGAACAACCTACAGGGACCATCAGTCAGCGCCAGAGAGAGCGCAATTTTCAGAAATGGTTGGGGATTACTCCTAAACATTACCAACGCATTAAACGAGTGAAGCACACTTTAGAGCAACTCCGAGCGCAACCCGATCTTACTTTATCGGAATTGGCGCTGGAGCAAGGCTTTTCCGATCAAGCACACATGACTAGAGAGTGTAAGCAGATTGCGCGCATGACACCGAAGCAGTATGTCCGAAAGAGAAACCTCTAAGCCTTATTAGCTTTCTACATCAAACCCAATTGATTCAGAATCGACGATATACTTGCTACAATGTTCGATCATATATCACCTACTTTTTAGAACGCTCATTCCAGCTTGATATGAGCTGGTTAGCTCGCTTTTGATGCCGCGTGCTGCTCTACCATAAACGCGATCACTTCTTCGTTTAAGCAAGATTTGCTGATGTATTGGCGTTGTTTACCAAGGTGAAGGATAAAGCCCAAATCAGTTTGTTCGAGTTGGTCGATTTCATTCCAAGCGAGGCTGCGGTCAACTTTACCGCTTTTGTAGCGCACGCCATCTGCATTCACTTCAAACACCACTTTACTGCCGCGGCTTGAGCTGATGGTTTGACGCCACAGCCACCAAGTTCTTTTGAAGTAAACGCTGCACGCTTCAATCACACTCAATACGATAAAGAACCAACCGACGTAACCGTTAGGTAGCAGTTCAAACTCCAATAAAACCACACCAAAAATTAGAAAGAGGATCCCTTTCAAATACGCTTGCGGGAACTTAACTGGCTGGCTAGTTTGATCATAACACTCAGCAAAAAATGGCTTGTCGAGTGTGTATTCTGTAGTGAATTCGAAATCTTTAGACATGTATGGTTACTTCAAGGCTTCTGTAAATGAGTATTCTTGGTTGCACTCTTGCAACGCGAGCATTGTAGCGCTTCTCTGGCTTTATCTTTAGCCCTTTTGATGCTGTTTTGTAAATCAATGATAACGAAACATTAGAAGACCTCGGTGCACTCGCCAAGATCAAACAAGGCGAACCATTTGGCTCGCCTTGTTAATTAATGACCTATATGACTTATGAGGTTTTCTACTTTAGAGGGTCGTTGTCTGGCAATGCACTGTGTATCCAGACTGCCAGTCGGTGTTTGATGCTTGCGCCGTCTAGCTTGCTTTCCGGTAATGGGGTGATCTGTTTGGCATCAACCAAGAATAGGTAAATCGCTTTTACTCTTAGAGGTTGTGGTGACTGAGGAAGGTCAAAGCCTTGTAGCTTCGCCATCTTCCCACCAATCTCTAGTGCCTTCTTAACCAGTTTGTCTTCATTGTGAAGTTTGGAGCTTTTTGACATTGATAAATCCTCTTCTTCGCTTCAATTAAGAATACATGAAGTGTCGCGTATGGCGTGTTAGTAAGCTCGCATATTGATAAGTTTATGCCTTCTTACCGAGTAACTGATTGAAAAACGACCTTAATTCGTCATCACCAAGATTGAGCAGGTAGTCACCAATATACCATTCAACAATCGATTGATTTGGATGTGCCGTGACTTGCGGGTTACCAAACCAAATGCCCTTTTCCGTGGCAAACGTGTGTTGGAGTTCTTTCAACTCTTCGCAGCTAAATGGCAGGATAAGGTGCAACATGTTTGCTCGAGGTGCTGCCGAACGGCATTGCTGCAGACACTACATAAGGTGTTCTATTAATGATTTATTTAGAACAAAGATCCTGTTCACCGTAAACGAGCCATTTCGGCAAATATGCGGTTTCTGGAATTGTCCAGCCATACTTATCGTATGCCAATGCAGCAAGACCAATCAGTTTCAGAGAAACATTTCCTTTTGGCGAATAGCGAACATCTTCATTCATGTAGAACTGATAATGCGCCTCTAACGCATCTCTCAGTGCTTCTTGATAATGTGACTCATCGCCATCGATAATGGCAACAAACACATTCACAAATGGAATAAACAAAGAGTGTACATATGGCACTCTGGTTGATTCTAAGTATTGCGGGGAGGATTTCTCCATCACAGTTTGCAATAACTCTGGTAACGCTGATGAATTGCTAAATACACCGTTAACAAACTCGACTAGCGCAACATTAAACGGCGTCTTTATAGAAACTAACGACTCATCCATGATGGTCATCAGCTCTACGCAGCGCCAATCTCTCGCTGCCATTGCTAAACAGATTTCATCCAACCAAGCATCCATTGTTCCTTCTGCAACAGAACGGTTACCCACTTCCGAAAAGTGTCGGTGCCCAACGGAAAATTCAACCACTTGGTCTGAATGATTGGCCAGCAAGTACACGTTATTCAGTAACTCAAGCGCCCTTTTTATGTAAGCTGGCGAGGCCTGATGTTGTCCGAATTCGGAAGCGGTGAAGAATGCCTCAAGCGAATCCCAAGCATCGCCTTTCATTCTTTTAAGAGGTTGCTTATAAAAAGATTGTTTTTCATCAAGCATTCTTTCCCAGAAGCTGTAGAAATCTTCATCTTCTTCACGAAAAATACGCAATTTTCTTTCTTCAGGTATCTCTAAATAATGATTCTTCATTGGTTCCATCGTTCCCTAGCCTCTCATTATAAGTTGTTCTAATTTTTTGCCGTGATGATATTCATACTCAAAATCAAGCCGTGAATGATGCCGAAGTTGATTTATAAAATCAATTTATAATCAGTATGTTGTATCGAAAGTTAATGCTTAATTGAAATGAATCGAAAAGCCGCCTGTGTCCAGTTAGTTGTTTTGTAACAAGGTTTCGGCATAAGGCTACGATGATTAACTGATGTAGCCGATCAGATCGTAACTTCCTGATTTAGTTCCATCGAATTACGCAACAAAGCCCAATGATCTTGTAGATTTGTTTTGTTCGCTCAAACAGAGCCCGCAGCTGAGCCAACCTTTCATCGAACGGCATTGCTTCAGACACTGCATAAGGTGTTCTATTAATGATTTATTTAGAACAAAGATCATGCTCACCGTAAACAAGCCATTTAGGTAAATATGCGGCTTCTGGAATCGTCCAGCCATACTTATCGTATGCTAATGCAGCAAGACCAGTCAGTTTCAGAGAAACATTTCCTTTTGGCGAATAGCGAACATCTTCATTTATGTAGAACTGGTAATGCGCCTCTAACGCATCCCTCAGTGCCTCTTGATAATGTGCCTCATCGCCATCGATAATGGCAACAAACACATTCACAAATGGAATAAACAAAGAGTGTACATATGGCACTCTGGTTGATTCTAAGTATTGCGGAGAAGATTTCTCCATCACCGTTTGCAATAACTCAGGTAATGCTGATGAATTGCTAAATACACCGTTAACAAACTCGACCAGCGCAACATCGAAAGGATCTTTTAAACGCACTAACGACTCATCCATGATGGTCATCAGCTCTACGCAGCGCCAATCTCTCGCGGCCATCGCTAAACAGATTTCATCCAACCAAGCATCCATCGTTCCCCCTGCAATAGAACGGTTACCTACTTCCGAAAAATGTCGGTGCCCAACGGAGAATTCAACAACTTGCTCTGAATGATTGGCCAGTAAGTAGACGTTATTCAATAACTCAAGCGCTCTTTTTATATAAGCTGGCGAGGCCTGATGTTGTCCATATTTTGAAGCAGTAAAAAATGCCTGAAGCGAATCCCAAGCATCGCCTTTCATTCTTTTAAGAGGTTGCTTATAAAAAGATTGTTTTTCATCAAGCATTCTTTCCCAGAAGCTGTAGAAATCTTCATCTTCTTCACGAAAAATACGCAATTTTCTTTCTTCAGGTATCTCTAAATAATGATTCTTCATTGGTTCCATCGTTCCCTAGCCTCGCATTATAAGTTGTTCTAATTTTTTGCTGTGATGATATTCATCCTCAAAATCAAGCCGTGAATGATGCCGAAGTTGATTTATAAAATCAATTTATAATCAGTATGTTGTATCGAAAGTTAATGCTTAATTGAAATGAATCGAAAAGCCGAAAAACATTTGAAATATAAGGCTACCGCACAAGCCGCGATGGGTAAGCCAGAACGTACCTGTCCATAAACAGTGGACGACGAACACTGACTTTGTGGAGTAAAGATAGACAGATATTCACCATTGTGTTCGCCTTTCTTTTTCTGTCGCTTTCGATAATACTCTTGCGCAATATTACTCAGCTGGAAAATTTTATGCCTCAAGCAAACTCTGTGGTCGTACTCGACTTTGAAACCACAGGTCTCTCTCCTACTTTAGGTGATCGCGCAATAGAAATTGGTGCAGTAAAGTTAGTCAATGGCGAGGTTGTCGATAGTTTTCAGCAACTCATGAATCCCGGTTTCAGAGTGAGTTCTTTCATTGAGAACTACACCGGCATTACCAACAATATGTTGCGATCGGCACCAAGCTGCGAAGAGGTAATGGCGTCATTTAGTGAGTTCATTGCAGGCGAAAACCTTATCGCTCACAACGCGTCCTTCGATAAACGATTTTTAGATGCGGAGCTTGAACGAATCAACTGTGGTTATTCGGGTGAGTTTGCTTGCTCCTTACTAGTGGCAAGACGGCTCATTCAAGAAGCCCCATCACATAAGCTAGGTGAACTTGTTCGCTATAAAAATATCGACAACGACGGTGTTTTCCACCGAGCACTAGCCGATGCGCAAATGACAGCCAAGCTTTGGCTCTTAATGGTCGAAGGGATAGAAAACTCAGGCGTCGAAAAACCAAGTTTTCAGTTGATGCAAACGGTCAGTAAAACAGCCAAAGGAAAAGTCGACCTGCTACTCGCCAAAAGCCGTGCGTAACCCCCTCCGAACTAAAAGCTGATTCTAGTCTCTTAGACGTTTAAGTGATTTTCGATATACATGCGATATTGGTTATCCCAGTTAATTTCCTAATCCGAAAGCGGCAGTTCGCTGGTCTCACCAACCAAACTGGCTTACTATGCCAGGTACCTAAAACGCTTTGTGAGTCACTCATGAGCAGAAAAAATAACAAAAATCTCAGCATTCTTCTTAAACTCAACACCTTTATTGCACCTTATAAATGGCGGGTTGCGGCAGCCTTGGTTGCCCTTGTCGCGACAGCAAGTTTGACGTTATCCGTTGGCTATGGAGTGCGCATTCTTATCGACCAAGGCTTTGCTCAGCAATCATTGCAAGAGCTCACCAATGCGATTCAGTTTATTGTCGGTGTCACATTGTGTATTGCCATTGGGACTTTCTTTCGCTTTTACCTTGTCTCTGCCGTAGGTGAGCGCGTTAGTGCGGATATTCGCCTTGCGGTGTTTAACCATGTGATTACGCTGCATCCGAGCTATTTTGAGACTAACAGTAGTGGCGACATAATGTCGCGCCTGACTACCGATACCACATTGCTGCAAAGCATTATCGGTTCATCGTTCTCAATGGCGATGCGTAGCGCTTTGATGTGCTTTGGTGCCATCATTATGTTATTCGCTACCAACGTTAAGCTCACGCTGATTGTGCTTGCTTCTGTGCCTTTGGTTTTGGTACCAATTTTGTTTTATGGACGACGTGTGCGTGCGCTCTCTCGTCAAAGTCAGGACTCAATGGCTGATGTTGGCAGCTACGCTGGAGAAGCGATAGAACATATTAAAACCGTGCAAAGTTTTAGCTCAGAGTCGCATGAACAAGCGGCTTTCGCTGTCGAGGTGGAAAAAGCTTATGAAATAGGCAGACAGAGAGTAAAACAGCGCGCGATCCTGATATCAGGCGTTATTGTGATTGTGTTCAGCGCGATTTCAGGCATGCTTTGGGTAGGCGGCAGCGATGTGATTCACGGAAAAATGTCTGCGGGTGACCTAGCCGCATTTGTGTTTTATGCCATTATGGTTGCCTCATCGACTGCAACCATTTCCGAAGTCATGGGTGAATTGCAAAGAGCCGCAGGTGCTACCGAACGGCTGATTGAGATCCTTCAAGTAGACAGTGATATTAAAGCGCCAAGCAACCATTTGCCTGTCCGTTCCGACATGCCTGCTGAGATTAACTTTAATTCGGTGAGTTTCAACTACCCTTCTCGCCTAAATCAACCAGCAATCAAAGAATTAAATCTAACCGCTGAACAAGGAAAAGTACTGGCGTTAGTCGGCCCTTCTGGTGCAGGTAAAACAACACTATTCGAACTGCTGCAACGATTTTATGACCCACAGCAAGGGCAAGTGTTGTTTGGTGGTGAAGATATTCGACAGTTCGACCCAAACGAACTTCGACGTCAAATGGCGCTCGTACCACAACAACCAGCGCTGTTTAGCCATGATGTTTTCCATAATATTCGCTACGGTAATCCTAAAGCGACGGATGAACAAGTTATCGAAGCCGCGAAAAAAGCCCATGCCCATGAGTTTATTGAGAAGCTTCCCGAAGGCTATCACAGCTTTTTAGGCGAGCGCGGCGTTAGGCTATCGGGCGGACAAAAGCAGCGCATTGCGATTGCTCGCGCGATTCTAAAAGATCCAAAAATCTTACTGCTAGACGAAGCTACCAGCGCCCTTGATAGTGAAAGTGAACATCACGTTCAGCAAGCACTTGAAGCTCTAATGAAAGGACGCACAACGTTGATTATTGCTCATCGTCTTTCGACTATCCAACATGCGGATAAAATTGCGGTGCTCGACAATGGCGAGTTAGTCGATGTTGGTAACCACCAATCATTAATGCAAAGCTGTGAGTTGTATCAGCGACTTGTGGCATTGCAATTTAAGCACTTGGAGTAACGCCTAGTTAAGCGTTCAAAAGTAAGCAAAGGCGGACCAAATAATTTAATAACAGGAGTTTAACGATGTTTTTGTGTCAGTCCAGCGAGCCTTGGCGAGACTAAGAATCTAGCTCTGAGTGGTTAATGAGATAATTTAGACCATGAAGAGCTAGGATAGAAGATCCCACATCATGTCCCATCGTCGCTGTACAAGGTGACGAAATACAAAAGATGCCACTCGCAGTTAAACGAGCGGCATTAAACCAAGCAGCTCGCCTTTTAACAAAGGAATTCCAGTAAGAATCCAGTAACGAGCGTATTCTCCCTTCAACTAGAAACACTCGTTCACAACTACCATATAAAACCCAATCAACTTCATTTGTAACAATTAAGGTTTCAAAAATAGGAAATCATTACTGAAAAAGTTTACCGCGTTTTGTGTTGCTATCTATGGTTACAATGCTTGAGACATCAATGCCTTCAAACCAAGCAACACAAAAGCGGCACCGATATGAACAGCGAAGCGAAACAACTATTTTCTTATCTATGTCAGCGATACGATGCGCTTTCTCAAGAGCTTGAGTCTCGCCCTTTTCCTGAATTTTCTGAGACTATTACTCATCCTCTTGGGCACTGTTTAGTCCGTTGCCCAGCAGGTAGCCAACGCTTTTCTATTGTAGCAGTCAACTTTGCACCCTCCGTTCGCGGGCAAGGCGTGCTTACTGCATTTATCGACTACATCAAAAGCAATCCTTACCACTACCAAGGTGTTGAGGTTGCAATCATTGAAAACAAGAACTTAGCTAAACGGCTTTTGTCTCTTGGCTGGAAGTACAAGTCCCTGTTTGGCAAGATTTTCTTCGCTAGCAAGCCGACCCTAGTAAAGGACTTTCAGTCTGCGTAATAGTTATTACGAAACCGCATCGACATCCAAAGTAAAACCATCACTCAAAATCCGTAAGCATGTTGAAAAAAACTTGGCGATCTTCTGCAGTACTTCCTCGATGAGCAGTGTATTCAACGTGCGCGTCTGCGCTGGCTTTTGGGGATAGATTGATGCCCCATAACGCATTAATTTGGTTTGGTACGATGGAATAACGCATATCAACAATTCGCATTTCATTATTCGGATCCGTCGCTACAAAACCGTTTGAAAACCAACGGAAACGTTCGATGTCTCTTGCTTGTTGCGATTGCGGGTTTAGCCACGGAAATTGCTCTTTTATATTTAACTTTGGAGTTGATTCGCCAGGGTAAATTTTTATTGAACGCCCCACCCTTACGGCATCTACATAGTAGCTCTCTTCCGTTTCATAAATTAGTTTCCAAACCAAAAGATTGCTGAAACTTGGTTTGGCTTTTAATTGTATAGCGTTGTGTTGTCGCTCTTTGACGATTTCCCAACCAGCTACTTCTGCTCTATCTCGTTGTATCGTTCCAAGACTTAGGTAAGCCAGGCACCATAAAAATGCAATGCGGGCATAGTTTGGGCTTCGCTTCAGTGCAACAAACAAAAGCAATATTAAAATAGGGAGTGTGAACGCGGGGTCGATTACCGAAATAGTGTTCCAAGCATAACGCGTGTTGCTTATCGGCCATAGAAGCTGTGTTCCATAACTGGTGCATGCGTCTAATAACGCATGGGTACTATAACCAAGCGCGCAGTAAAACCAACTCTGCCGGAAGCTTAGTCCTCGCTTTTTTGCGAACAATGGATACAACAACAAAGCACAAATGAAACTACCAAACGGGATAAACAAGAGCGAGTGAGTAAATTGGCGATGGTATTCCAAATACAGCAAAGGATCAGTTGAAGAACGGATTAGCACATCTAAATCCGGAGCCATCCCAGAGACCACGCCCAACACGCCAACAACTGCAAGGTTTCGCTTGTTGCTCACCGCCAGTGGCAAAGCTGCACCCAATAAACCTTGCGTTAACGGATCCATCGTTCATTTCCTTTAGATAGATGAAGCTCAGCTGGAAAGCGTACACGCTCAATAGTCGGTTCCAATTTAAAAACCAGAAGGTTCTTCGACATAAATTATCCGCATTTAAGTGGAAAATAATACACGACTTAGTCATGCATTTGCTTGTTTAGCAACAAACACCTTGATTTAGTGTAAGAAGGAATCACGCCGTTCGCTAGTGAACGAACAAATCTGAGTCTAGGCTTGTTTGGTATTTCAAACCCGAAGGTTTATCTGACGCGAAAAAACAAGGCGATCCAAATGGCTCGCCTTGTTTCTAATTTACTGAACGATAAACGACAGGTGTTTAGTCTTGAGGATTCTCTTTCGCGTTGATTTCAGCGTAAGTGTGCAGCAGCTCCGTCAATGTTTTTACCCACGCAAAAACATCCGAAGGTGCATTTTCGATTAGTTTTTCCACTAGCGCACAGTGTGTTTCTAGCGTGATGGCCTCTTCCAAACGGAATGAGATCGCGTAGAAATGCCAAAGCACCAATCGCGTCATTCGCTCGCTATTTTGCTTTGCGTTGTCTGAGTCATCAAACGCTTGTTGAATTTCACTCAGTGCGATTGCTGTCATGCGTAGCATTGCATCAAGACGTGCAGACAACATGCGGTCTTCACTATCCACTTCTTCTTGATCAAAAGTGAACAGCTCATTCATCACGTCTTCTGGCACCATTTTACTGATCATACGAGCACTAAACTCTTCCAGCTCATGGCGAGGCATAGTTACAAGACAATCGAAGGTGTAATCACGAAGCATAAAATCACTCTAGGTTAGAAATCAATTTCAGCCTCGCATTCTAAATATTGAAATTTCAATTGCCAGTGTTAATTTCTATCCATCTACGAAAAACTACAAAACACCGTTAATTGCAATACCAACACCAATCCGCTGCTGATTATGATCATAGTCGATCAAGCTCTTACCATAACCCGCTGAGTATTGTGCGTACCCCTGAACTTTGCCCCAAATCGGAAATGACACACCCAGTTCTGCAAAACCCTTATGTGTTTGAAAGTTCTGGCGACCTAAAAAGGTAAACTCGTAACCATTCCACTTGTAAGCACTCGATAGCTCAAAGTGTCCCATATAGTCTTCGATATCCGGGTTATCATCACCTTTGGGATCATTAGGCGATGTCTTTTCATCTTCAGGTATACGCCACCAAGGCTGGATAGAAACCGCAAAATTGTCTTTTGCAAAGGTTACGTTGGCATAGACACGGTTCCAACTTCGCGATAGCTCCTGTCTCTGACCGTTAGACTCATGTTCAATACCAAAACCTAACCAAGTCGAACCATCAAGTGGTTTCCAGTCAGTTGGGGTGTAGTAAAAAAGCTCTGGACGATAATTGGTTTCACGGAATGGACGAGATGCTGCACCCGTGTATACCTGCCAAAATGATTTAAGAGTCATTCCAAAAAACAGACCATCGCCATCAAACAACAAGTCATCATAGTTCATTGGTACTTTAAAACTGATTTGGAACTCCGCCTCTTCCTTACGCAGTTCATCGCCGTATTTGGTGTCGGCATACGCGCGTTTATTTACACGATCACTGTATGTAAACGGAAGAATATAGTTAACGCGATGCGCGACCAGACTAAACGGTTCGAACGCGTTTTCTCGTTCTGATTCCAAACGCTTGTCGACCAAACTTTCCTGAAGTTCTTCAGGCTCTTCAATTTCTGGATCAGCGGGCACTGTGCTGGTTACTGTGTCAAGCTCACACTGCGCGCGAATGCTCTTTATGGTTTCTTCACCTTTGCTTTGCTTTATTTTGTCTAGCAAACATAAATCATAAGCACTGGCTGTTTCTCCCATCGCAACTGGCGCTGCCAATAAACTCAGTATTGATATCCCTGCCACTTTTGAAGCCATCTGAAACCCTTAATATTCTTTATGTCAAACCAGATAATTTTAGTTTTTCTTGGTAAACCGCTTGCCATTCTGACGTTAAGGCAATGTTAAATGTCCGCCGACTTTACGTCTTGGATAAATGCAACAGACTTTAGACATATCGGTCAACTATGATCAAAGCGCAAAAAACAACCAAGAGTTGAGCATCATAGATAAAAACCACTCGTTTGCATGATGCTCATTTTATCTATGCAAAATACTGGCTCGTAACTTTGATTGCAAACCCGGCTATGAATAAACCCAAACCATAACCCAAATGCGCCAATGTGCTAAGAAAACGGGCTTTCCAAGGTGTTGGGGTTTTACTCGCAGCAAAACCAAATCCTAGACAAGGTTGAATGACCAAAAATGGGAAGATCAACGTTACCACGCCTGTAATTAAGCTGGGCATTAGACTGGGCTCTACCAACCAATGATGACCAAAAACAGTAACGTGAGCCAAAGCGAAAGTAACGCCGATGGCATAATGCAAAAACCAGCCAAGTGACTTTTCTCCCGGCATCGCCTCTGACGCCATAATTGGCGCATGCATAAGCTTTCCTTGGGGCATGTACAAAACCCAGCGCGCAACCAACGCATAGTTTAATGAAGGAATACCAAACACTCTCCTTTGTAACCATGCCCATAAATCCATTATCAAAGTGGCACCAATCCCTATTAGCACCGCTTGCAATCCCATTAAAAGCAGCATTTTTCTCTCCTCAAGTTTTTGATTTGTTAAGGTCTTAGTTGCATGCTACAACTTAAAGCCAACTTGAAGTCAATGGGGAATAATATGGATATTGCAGAAGTGGTTAGAAAATCAGGATTGCCGACTTCAACGCTCAGGTACTACGAACAGCTGGGGTTAATTCGCTCGATAGGAAGGAATGGATTGAGACGCCAATATTCACCAGAGGTACTCAATACACTCAATTTAATTAGTTTGGGGCGTATCGCTGGAATATCGCTTAACGAAATGGCAGAAATGTTGAATCAATCAGAAGTTTCAAAGCCATATATCGATCGTGACTTACTAACGAAAAAGGCACTTGAGATTGATGAGCAAATAAAACGTTTGAAAGCGGTGCGAGACAGCCTAAACCATGTTGCCACCTGCCCTCATGAGTCACATATGGACTGTTCTTCATTTCAAAGGCTTATGAAGGTCGTAAAGCGTTATGTCCCCCAAAAGCAGAGATAAACCGCTCTCCCTACCGTCCTATTCTTGATTTACAAGGAAGTAACTCGCGGTTGTGAGTTACTTCCTTTCATATTACTTAGCTTGCGATTTTACGTACTTCTTCACTTTTTTCATCGCCATTTTTTGCTTTAACGGTGAAAGGTAATCAATGAACAAGTTACCAGATAGGTGATCAATTTCGTGCTGCATCACAATCGCCAAGAACTCATCGCTCTCGATTGTAATCGGGTTGCCATCACGGTCTAGTGCAGAAACAACAACTGACGTGTAACGCTCTACATCTGCGTAGTACTCAGGAACAGATAGGCACCCTTCTTGACCAAGTGCTTTGTTTTCTCCGCTCACCACTTCTGGGTTAACCAAGATTAAAGGATCATTGCGTTCGTCAGAGATATCGATGACAACAACCGCCTCTTTTCTGCCTACTTGGGTTGAAGCTAAACCGATACCATTGCCCGTTGCGTAAAGTGTTTCTAGCATATCGTCTATCAGCGTTTGTACTGTCGATACATCAGTGACTTTTTCTGCTTTTACTTTAAGCCTTGGGTCTGGAATGGAGAGAATTTCGAGGACTGCCATACTTACCTTTCATATCTATAAATCGTAATTCGTGGCGAATTATACACACGTTTCTCGATACATAAACCTGCTAAGCTATCTTGCGCACAAGGCATAAACCATTAACTCAAACTACAACACAATAAATGGGTTTGCCTTTTAGATAAAAATCCTACAAACAGGAAACTAAAACGCCAGCACATTATGGCTGACGTCTTGTCATGATCCTAATTGAATCGTTTGTTGTATTTTATCTACTGACTTTCCTTGGCTTTGAGTAATACTCTAATCGCCATTTTCTCACCACTTTTTAAAATTAAGTAGGCGATGCCAATCGTTATTAGCATTATGATAGCAATAAAAATACTTACCCCACCGAGCTCAGATAATAAATAAAACGGAGAAATATCTAACGACATTAAGATAAGAGAGAACACTACCAAACTTGCTAAAGTCCACAGTAAAACAGCATACCATCTTGTTTTTGATGGCATTACATCTCCAGTCTTGTAGCCGAAGTAATAACCAACACTCATGGCTGGGATTAACGTGCTAAGAAAGCCTGTACCACTCATTTCTATCCCAACAATATATTCAATGGCCAACAGCAATGCAGCCCAACAAACGGACGCCAGACACAACAGAGACGTAACAAGAAGTACCGATGGTGGCTGGTTTATTTCTGATTCTGAATAGTTATTTTTTAATTCCACTTTCATTTCCTTCCATTTATTTGAATAAAATAAGCGTTTTAGATCATGCTTCCGCTTGGACAACCTAGAGAAACAACACCACAAGAAATACAACTTGTAGCTTTTTAAATAGTTTTATTTTCATTTAACCTAGATTCCAACTAACTGTTATTTTTTAAAACTAAACCCTCTCTCTCAAATTGTATATTCAATAAGTTTACTCATATGGGCCCAGTGCAACCATGTTAATACGTTCTATGTATCAGAAACAATTCATTTATTTCCAATGACACTAGTGAGACTATGCGACGTGATTGGAATCTCACTTAAGTTTTCATGGACCTATCGCGCTGAAAATTGAATCCTCTACCTGTCATAAAATAAAAAGCCGTCAAAACCAGTGGTTCTGACGGCTTTTTATTTTCTATTACACACTCGATTATTGTTGCAGCTTCGCTGTGGCTTCTACTGCTTTGTAGAAGTCCAGCACTCTCTGTTTGAGGTTCGATTAAAACCCTATAAAACATTAAGCCGCAATATTAATTGAGTTGTTCTATATAGCGATTCAGCTCTACCGCATATGTTTTTTGATCAATCGCAGTGTCACCTATTTCTTCATCTAGAAATCCAAGTAGCATTTGTGCACCACCTTCACCATTATTTAACGCTTGCGTCAAGTAATAGGCTGAAAGCACCTTATTTTCAGGTAAACCACAGCCATCATCATACAAACATGATCCTAAATAAAATTGTGCACTAGCCAACCCATCATCAGCAGCCTCTGAGATTAAAGAAAAGCCCCGCTTAACATCCATGACTTTTGGCTCTTTCAGAAGGATTATCCCTAAAAGCTCTTTACTATGAACATCATCCACTTCGATAGCTTTGATCAATAAAGACTTTGCTCCTTGCACATCACCTTGTTCATAAAATTTATTTGCTTCGCTGTACAACTGCTCTGGAGCTTCTCGGTTCTTAGTTAGGAGGCTTTCTGTCGTTTTAGTTGCCTCAAACTTTGACGTAGTATCGTTACATGCCGTAACAAGGAGCACTACTAATAAAACGTTAACAATTCTCATGTTATTCCCATGTGCATTTGATAAACAAGACTGCTGTCGAGTATGAATCGTCATACTGACCGCTTACAATTTGAAACTTTGTATTGATCGGAGCTTTAGCACTAGCTTCACACATATTGGCAATTTGACCACGAACATAAGCACTCGAATCAAAGTTATACTTGTCTTCTTGAGGAATTATACTTGCTAATGAAACTCTAGATAGTTGAGGAGCTTTCCCATATTCCCTTTCGACTTTCAAATACTTCACATTAACAATCAAAATGCAGCCAGATGATTCTAGATTTGCATTGTGTACTCGATTAGCTAGTACTCTAACGTTTTGTCGGATAATATCAAAGAGAAGCATAGCTCTGCCTTTCTGTAATACCATCCCTAAGGCCATGGCCCTTCCACTATTTGCTTTCATTGCAGTAGAAGCTAGAGTTGACGACTGTATTGGAGCTAGAGACGAAAATTTACGTGAAGGAATAACAGCTTTGTTTTTCCAGTGCATTCGATCGGTTAACATACCAGACTTAACCGCCATGTTGCGATCTATCTGTTCCTTAAGCTTTTGTAACCTTTTCTCACCTGTAATATCATTTGGAAGCTTACGTAATGGTCCCGCAAGAGAAGTATCTTTTATGGTATTAACGGGAATTTTCTCATTATCTAATTTGCTTCTTAGTTCGACACAAGAGCTAAATAGTTTGTCAGCTGGATACATGTAATTAATGTAGTTGATTGATAACGGCGTATCTCTCTCGTGCGTTAGTATAGAAATGTACATAATGATTCTCTCAAAACCATTATTATGAACAGGATTGCATAAAGTTCCAAGCTCTAAGTTGTCCTAGTTGTGAGATATACCCTAATCAATGAAAGTTAATTTATAGTTAGATATTTGTTAGAAACACTCAGCGGTCATTACAAATAAACATTCGTTAACTATATGTGTTGTCACCATTACATGTAAGGTTATTAAAAATAAAGGCTAACCAGTTGGTTAGCCTTTATTGATATTACTGCTACAATTTTGCTTTGGCTTTTACGCGGACTTTAATTAACACATCACCATCGACCAACCTAAGGTCGAATATTGGTGAATGTCGCGGTGGTGACTCCATCACTTTGTGACGACAACGATTTTACGTCTGCGCTAAAGTAATATGGATTAAGTGGCATTTTATTCTCTGCTGGTCGCGCGTAGTAAAGCTTGGCAGGCTGTTTTGCCATTTGTTGCGCGTACAAATACCCGACCAACGCATGTTCAAACTGGTGGTAACCATTTCCCCAATGGAACGCTTTGGTTGATTTAGGGCTTAGACCGACGCCTCCATATTGATGATCCACCCATACGTCCATAAAAGTGGGTAACGTGTATTGAAGCGTTTCTTTCATCGAACCATCGACAAGAGAAACTGTCATTGCCGCTTGATCGAGCTCTGCCCATTCCCAAGACGAGCTATAGTGCTTGTATGGTCTTGATTGCCAAGCAGGAATGCTCTCTTGCGTCCATTTACTCTGCCATTCTGGTGAGAAAAGCGCTTTGACTTGCTCAAAGTTTTGCTGGTATTGCGCTTGCTTAAGCGTGTGTTTCATTCCTTTGAAACCAAACTCTGTCCACTTTGAATTTTCCAACAACTGACCTGTCAGATACGTCATCCAATACGCCTTGATGGTGTGTCCAAAATCATTGTGTTTCGCATCTGGCATCATTACCGCTTTGTGGTGTATCGCGCCATAAAAGCGCTGCTCTTTGACGGAATGGTAGTTATCTATCATCACTTGCGTCAGCCATTGCAGATCTTGCTTCCACTTGGCTTGCGCTGGCGGTGGTAAAAGTGGCGCCGTTAACAACAGATAGCCATTGATCTGGTCAAGTTGAGCGACTAGCTCTTGCTGCTTCGCACTTTCCCCATCACCGTCTTTCAAAACCCACGCCAGACCGCGATCATCGCTTCGTCGGTATTGTTTAAATATAAACGCTTGCTGGTCGATAAGCGCTTGTTCGACCTTTGGATCTTGAGTCAAGTAGTAGTACATCGCCAAACCCACTAAGGCGTATGCTTGGTCTTGAGAAGTTCGTTGTTGCCACTCCATCCCCGGTTTCCCACTACGCGTAAAGCTCACAAAGCCGCCGTTTTTCTCATCTTGTAGATGATCAATCAGGTAATAAGCCCCTTTCTTTGCCAGCTCTAATGCTTGCTTGTCACCCGTAAGATGAAAAAGCACGCCATAAGCGTAAATTTGGCGCGATTTCATGCGGGTGTATTCGCGATCGAAGTGCGGGCTAATCCACCCTTCGTTTAATTCTCCACACGGCTTTTGTGGGTCGAGAATGACACCGTTATCACAACGAAAAGTCGGAAAATTCCCCGCAGGTTGTCCATGCGCGCTTTCCATCATCCAATATGGGGCTAGGCCATTCGTCACATGGTTTAACCAATCATCCCCCGAAGGCAGGCCTACATCAGCAAAGCTGCTCATGCTCGTCGTTGCGAGCAATAAGGTAAGATATTTAAAAGACATAACACTCAATTAAGTTATTGAATTTTATCCAGTATAAATAACTCCCTTTACGCATATTGTTGTCGTGCTCACAATAGCCTTACGCATTTGTTTGCATCAATCATCTTTCAGCCTTGTTCGATGACTGAGCCGAGAATAAACGCTACTCTGTCTTCGACTGACATTTTGGGCACTTCGATCAATTGATAACCAAATTTGTGATAAGCGTTGACCATCTGTTGATACGTAGCCACCGTTTCAGAAAAATCTTGCTTTCGCTCTTCGTCGTTGCTGAATATCGACGTCCACGGTGGAAAAATGAATACTTGAGAATGATAACGAAGCATCTGGCAATGCGTGATGAGCTCATGCGAGATTGGAAGTTGTTCCAACTTACTGTAGCCATATACGTCCACAATACTGCGATCAAAAAACACGTCCCCTTGGTGGGCATTGAAAGCTCGGTAATTACTCACTTCTGCCTTCATCATTTCGTCTCGAAAAGCTTGTTTGTCATTCCAAGGTAATGCTGAACCGTGATTGGCAACCTGCGTTTGTATTATTTGACGGCCGGTTTCTGGCGCGCAGATAAAGCCTTGTGTTTTTAGTTGTTCGATAACCGAGGTTTTTCCTGCACCGGGACCACCAGTGAATACGATGAGTTTGTTCAAAATCTTTTCCTTATTTTTTGTTTGAGTGAAGTAATGCGTGTACAGCCAAGAAAATTGGCATCATTTGGCGTTTGAAATTGGCATGGCATTTGGCACGCCAGCGTTAAGCGAGATCGTTAGTGGAAAGTTTTGGGGTAGAAATGAGCAGTGAAAAATATTGATGAAATGAAAGCTTAAACGGCGTGTTCAGCGTTTATGAAAAACGGAGGAATTTTGAGCGAACCAAACGTACCCAAAATATTGGGTTAGGAAATGGTGCGATTGGTTCTGCTGGTTAACACGTCAATTGGATATCTATATCAAGAAAATGGCACCTAAGCCTAAGAACGCAAAGAAACCGACGACATCGGTAACGGTCGTCAATACTACCGAGCCAGCCACGGCGGGGTCAATGTTAAACTTTTTCAACGTGAATGGTATCAACGTACCCGATGCCGCGGCCGCCAAACTATTGAGGAAAATGGCACAGCAAATAATAAGCGCCAATGGCAAAGAGTCAAACACCATGTAAACGACACCCGCGATCACCAATCCCATAATTAACCCATTAATGGTGGCGATTTTTAATTCCTTATTCACCAATAGCTTCAAGTTACTTTGGTGCAAGTGGTTCAATGCGATACCCCGAATGGCCACCGCTAAGGTTTGGCTACCTGCGATGCCGCCCATACTCGCCACAACGGGCATTAAGATAGCAAGCGCAACGACTTGCTCGACCACATTATCAAAAAGCCCAATAATGGCGGAGGCTACGAAAGCGGTCAGCAAGTTAATCACCAACCAAAGTGCTCTTAGCCTTGTCGCCACGCTTAATGGTGTGAACAAATCTTCTTCGCTTCGTACGTTTTCTGCCACTACAGCTTGTAGGCTGAGTTCGCGCAACGTAATCGCAATGGTCGCCATCGACAAGACGCCCATAATTTTGCCACCAGCCATGATAGGAAACCAATGTGCTCCACCATCAATCGAGACTTGTTTGCTGACGCTTTGAATCGTTTGAATATCTTCTAGAATTGGCGTAACTACGGTCAAGTCGGTAAGTTTGATATGATTTTCGTGCAGCAACAGGGTATGCGGCTCTATCGTACCAATCACACCACTTGCATCACGCACAATAATCAACCGCACAGGACTTTGCCCGCGTTTTAGCAGCTCGGTTTTTATGCCTCCTACGCTGTTTTTAGGGTTTGCGACCAGAAAGTGAGGCTCGGCATAACGTCCAACTTTGTTGTCTTCATACGACAATGCTTGTTGGATATGCGCGACAGACTCTTCACTTTGATCAATAAGGTATTCATCTACAAATTCGGTCGGTAGAAAGTCCGCAAAGATGATCAGTTCTGAATCCGTTATGTACGCCAAGCGTTCATGTTGTAATTCTTTATTGAGTGATTGATGAATGTGCTTGGCGGTGTCGTATCGGAGCAAATTTAATACCGTCCAATACTTCTCAAGCGGCACTGCTTCTATGACACGCTTACGGTAAGCAATGTTGACCGATTCCAAAATGTTCGCAATCTGTGCTTCTTGATAGTCTTTCAAAAAGCTCAAGTCTTCGGTCGATTCTATCGCTTTAATGATCTCAGCAAGCAAATGTGGCACTTTGCGGTTAATTTGCAATTGGTTAGAATCTATCATTACTTTTACCTAAAGCTTTCACTACCACATTCGCCGCATTGACGATATGTGCTATCCGAAGGCATGAATTCTTGATGTTAAAATTCTAGGCGATAGTTGACTTAATTGCGGAATTTATATTTCGCTCGCAGAAACAAAACGCCTCTGCATCAGTTCATGGTATAGACTTGAATGTGTGTCAGGCTCATTCGCCTTGTTTGATAATGGAGTAATCAATGGCACCTGTATTTTTTCTGACTCAGCAGGCCGCCTTACCAAGTCGTAAGGTGCTTCGTAAAGTGATTCAATTTTCGACAGCGCTGGCTCAGCCTATTGTAGTTTTAGTGGAAGACCATCGCCGAAGTGAAGATCACGCATTCGCTCATTTTCTCAGTTTCAACTCTGACCATATAGAAAAAAGACAAGCTGAGTTTGAAGCTTGGACCTTAAAGTTCAACGCATTAATTGTCGAACTTTGTGAAGAAGAAGAGCTTGAAACACCAACGCTCTCTTACGAGCATTTCAAAGGGAGCCATTGGGTTGAGCAAGTTGCGAAACGACTTGTTGACCACACTGACTTACTGCTCGTGGGACACTTTAACAAACACGAGATTCAAACGATGCTCACAGAACTAGCACAACAAGATTGCGACTTGTTGCTACTGAGTGAGCGTTCATGGCCTTCTCACGCCAACATGCTTTGTGCAATCGACCCACTTCATCGAGGGGATGAAAAGTCGATAGTAGATAAAGCCATCGTCTCGCGAGGCTCAAAATTAGAACAAACCTTAAGCGGGAAAATGACGCTCGTTTACTGCCGATACGTCGCGCCATACCTCTCTCGCTATCGTGCAGAGATATTAAGCAATCAAAAAGCAGGCATTACAGATTTTATTACTGCGCAAAAGTTAACGCGAGTTCCATTACTATTACCGGAAGGAAACCCTGAAACGGCGTTACCAAAAGCAGTTAAGCAATCACAAGCAGCGATTTTGATTATGGGTGCATGTAAACGAAGCATGTCATCCCAATTTTGGTCTGGCAGCACTGTAGACACGTTACTTGACCAACCACCTTGTGACCTACTGTTGGTCAACAGCTCCAAGGGCTGACTAGGTATTCCCTATTAATCTATCCTTTCAATACCAAGCGCAGTTATTGGCTCTTTACATCTTCTAACTGCGCGACTTCATGCTCTGCGTTCAAGGCTTGTTTCTGCTGCTGTTTTATTTCATCCCAACTGCGTCCCGACTCAATCGCAGATACACGCTGATCGTATTTGTTGCAGGCTCTTTCGAGTACTTTCTCAGGATCTATCCCCTTTTCTCTTTCCAACGCTTTTAATACGTTAAGGTAGTTCCACAACACATCGCCTAACTCGTCTTCCAAATGACAAAGGCGATCCTCACGAATCTCTTCGCGGACTTCATCAACTTCTTTGCCAATGGCCTCCAGATAAGTCTCTACGCCTTTAAACCAAGTATTGGTTTGGTCATATTGAGATTTTCTCGTCGCAATTGCATACAGCTCATCAAATTTCTTCATTGCCTCTCCGTAGAACACGTTTTTATTTATGCCTTTTTAGGACGAATAAACTTCCCTTTAGCCGTCACTCTAACTTCGCTTTCGACCCGCAATTGAGCCACCAGTTGATATATACCGCGTCGTTCACCTTCACAGTGTGCAGTAATCGTGACTCGATCATCTAACTGAATAGGTGCATGGTAGCGCACATCCAACTGCGCCGTAAGGGCTTGAATGTCTCTAGATAACAAACAATGCGTCATTGCACCATCGAGAAGCGAACTGGCAATACCACCATGCAACAGGTCTGTGTAACCTTGATGACGCGGTAAAACGTGAAACTCTCCGACAACAGAACCATCGGCTAGGTATTGGTAGTTCACGGCCAAAGAGTTCGGATTCACATTAATTGAAGAACAAACCGCACATTGATGATGATATTCGTGAGTGTAATGACAGTAGCTGTTTGTGGACATGATAGTTACTCGGTTTCTCAAAAGAGTAATTAGCATATGCCAACAATTAAAAAGAAACGGCGAGTAATCTTTGTTTGCATGTTGCAGGGCCAGCAACCTCGCTTTTCATAACACTAAATAATCATTTTAATAATTAACGATAATTTCCAGTTTATTTAGAGTGGCGATATGGTTTGCATAGTGATTACGCAACGTTATGAAAAGGCGACTTATGAAGTTTCTCCACACGATGATCCGTGTAGCTGACCTAGACAAATCTATCGAATTTTATACAAAAGTTCTGGGAATGAGTGTTTTGGATCGTTTTGAAAACCAAGAATACCGTTACTCACTGGTGTTTGTTGGTAACCCTGATCAACCAGATGGCGCGACCATCGAGCTAACTTATAACTGGGATACCGACAGTTACGACTTGGGTAACGCATTCGGACACATGGCACTGGGGTCTGAAGATATTTACGCCGCTTGCGAAAAAATTAAAGCGCTTGGTGGCAACGTTACTCGCGAGCCAGGTCCAATGAAAGGCGGAGAAACTCACATCGCGTTCATTAAAGATCCCGATGGTTACCAAATCGAACTCATCCAAACTCAAAAATAACGAGGTTTCCTATGACAGACGCATTATTTCAACCCATTCAACTTGGCTCTCTCTCATTAAAAAACCGTATCGTTATGCCTCCGATGACGCGCTCTCGTGCTTCTCAACCAGGTAATATTGCTAACGACATGATGGCGACCTACTATGCTCAACGTGCTGAAGCGGGCCTAATCGTTGCTGAAGGCACACAAATTTCGCCAATGGGTCAAGGCTATGCATGGACACCAGGCATTTACAGCCCAGAGCAAATTGCTGGCTGGAAAAAAGTAACTGATGCAGTGCACGAGAAAGGCGGCGTTATCTTCGCGCAATTATGGCACGTTGGTCGCGTGACTCACCCTGATAACATTGGTGGTGAGCAACCTATTTCTTCTTCTGCGCTAAAAGCAGAAAACGTGAAAGTATTTGTCGATAACGGCACAGACGAACCGGGTTTTGTCGATGTGGTTGAGCCACGTGAAATGACCAAACAAGACATCAAGAACGTTATTGAAGAGTACCGCCAAGCCGCACTAAACGCGATAGAAGCCGGATTCGATGGTATCGAGCTTCATGCAGCGAATGGCTACTTGGTTAACCAGTTTATCGATTCTGAAGCGAATAATCGCACCGATGAATACGGTGGTTCCATTGAAAACCGTCTGCGTTTTCTTGGTGAAGTGGTAGAGGCGATGACGCAAGCTATTGGCGCAGAGCGTGTTGGTGTTCGTCTTGCACCATTCACTTCGTTAAATGGCACCGTTGATAGTACGCCAGTCGAAACCTACACCGCCGCTGCAGCGCTGCTTGATAAACTCAATGTGGTTTACATTCACATTGCAGAAGTGGATTGGGACGACGCGCCAGACACTCCGCACGACTTTAAAACCGCAGTTCGTGAGGCGTATAAAGGCACACTGATCTATGCCGGTCGTTACAACGCAGAAAAGGCGCAACACGCGATTGAAAGTGGTTTAGCCGACATGATTGGCTTTGGCCGTCCGTTTGTTGCAAACCCAGACTTACCAAGCCGCATCAAGCATGGCTATCCGCTGGCAGAACATGACCCTGCCACATTGTTCGGCGGCGGTGAAAAAGGCTTGGTGGACTACCCTGCGTATCACGCGGGTTAATTCATCTACGTAAAGCTGATTCGTAACTCGCGACAAACCAATAGCGAAACCAAAAGAACCTTGCTCTTCCCCCTGTGACACCAAGATGCAGGGTTCTTTTTAGGCAAGCCACCAGAATTAACGTCTTTGACAAGATGTACAACCTCGGCACGCAGAGCGCGTCGTTTTACTGAGCAAACTGCGTTGTACTTTACAGTAAGCATTCTTTAAAGCACGACGACCTGAAAACCAATCATCCGGTTTAGTGAGGATTAAGTAGCCGTGAAACCTCTTAACCAACTCGGTTCGATTGTTTTCGATAAATCGGCTATCAAACTCGATGTCGAAGTAATTCAAAGCCTCTTCGATACAAGTAAAGCTGGCAATTTTTTCCTGAATCGTATTCTCTGTCATCGTTTCTTTAGCGTAATCATTTTCAATGAAGTCTAAGTGCCTCGCGCTTTACGTTCTTTGATTTAGCGCTTCTTAAGATCATTCTTTATGGGGTTTCCATATTGAAATTCAATTTGGGAATTCGTTAACCCACCTAGCATTTTCATTTTGACAATCAATTTAAGGTACTGATTTAAATAAATATTATTTCTGGTTCATATTTTGCTCTACTTCATTAAACGGAATGTTGGAGCAACACGATATGACTTACAGAGCAGAAGTAGACGGATTAAGGGCGATTGCTGTCACGTTGGTGATTTTGTTTCATGCAGGAGTTGAGCAATTCGCTGGTGGCTTTATTGGCGTCGACGTGTTTTTTGTGATCAGCGGCTATTTGATCACCACCATCGTGATTAACGACTTAGAAAACCAGAAGTTCAACCTTGGTGATTTTTATGAGCGACGCATTCGTCGCATACTCCCCCTCTTACTGGTGGTGATCGCCGTCAGCTATTTGATGTCTTGGTGGCTATTTTTGCCGCAAGCACACAAAGACGTTGGTCAGTTTGCAGTGTCTTCCATTCTTTCCGCATCCAACATTCTTCTGTATTTAAAAGGCCACAATTACTTCGGTTTAGAAGATCAAGCCAACCCGCTGTTTCACACTTGGAGCTTGGGCGTTGAAGAACAATACTACATTGTCATTCCTTTGCTACTCATGCTACTCGCTCGTGGCAAAAACGCGTTTTACCTGACTTTTTTCATCGCGGTATTTGCGCTGAGTTTGATGACTATTGTCTACGCGAGCAACGATCCTGATTTCGCTTTTTACATGATCTTCTCTCGTGCTTGGGAACTGGCAACCGGTTCATTACTCGCATTAGTGATGAGAAAAGTCCAAGTTCAATCTAACGATACGCTGGCAACCATTGGCATCGTTTTGATATTGGCTTCCGCGCTTTTGTTTGAAAAATCGCAAGATGGTGCGGGCATTACGCTGCTGGTGCCGGTCATCGGTAGCGCGTTGGTGATTTTGTTTGCCTCTAAAGACAATGTCTGCGGTAGATTACTGAGCCTAAAGTGGGTCGTGTTCGTCGGCTTAATCAGCTACAGCTTATACTTGTGGCACATTCCATTATTTGTCTTTTACCGCTACGTGTTGGATGCAACACAAGACATCAATATCCCACTTTACGTTGTCACTCTTTTTGTACTTTCTTACTTCACTTGGCGCTTTATTGAAAAGCCGTTCCGTAGCCGAAAAGCCATGAGTATGCGCACTGCGTCCGTGGTTATTGTGTTGTTGACGTTGCCCTTGCTAACGTTCGGCGTTATCGGTCATAAAAACGGTGGTTTTCCAGAAAGAAGCGCATTTTTCGAGGCCATGCGCGTTAACAACGGTTATGGTTTAGATTGCAACGGCAACACCAACGTTAACGATGTGTGCTCGTCTGCGCCGCAGCCCGACATCGCTGTGTTAGGCAATAGTCACAGCATGGTTTACGTGAAGCGTCTATCCGAAGTAACACCAACTGGCGTGGTGCAACTTACTCAAGATTCCTGTGCGGTCGGTTATGTCGACACCATCAAAGGTGCTGGCTCAGTTCCTTGCCGACAGTTCTTCAATGAGGCTGTCGATACAATTCTAAGTACCCCTTCCATTCGTCGCGTTGTTATCTCTTCTAATTTCAATAAAGAGCTTTCACAAGCCGATTATGAAGCATCATTAACCAAATTATTGAATGAACTGAAAGGAAAGGAAGTGGTCGTTTTCGGTCCAACCCCTTCTGCACCGTTTGCGGTAGGAGAATGCCTTTGGAAAGCGCGTTTGTTTGGCGAGACAGAAGAGTCTGCCTGCGACTTTTCTCCCAAACAACATCACCCTCAAAACGTGGCGAAGTTAGTGAACTACTTTGAGCAATTTGAGCACGTTGAGTTTGTCGACTTGACCGATGCCATTTGCAGAAATGGCGTATGTCGAATGAGAGTTGGAGCAAACAATGCGATGTATACGGATGACAGCCATTTATCTTACAAAGGTGCTGAGTTGGTGCTTGGACATTACCACAACAGTACAAATGAAGCGCAACAGTTCACTTACGACCGACAATAACCAAGGGAATAAACTTTTATGCTTCAGCGCTTATCTCAGGTAAGCGCTGAATGCTTTAAAGCAAGACAAAGCTAGGCGTCTATTTGAAAATGCGCGGATCAAACGCGAAATCGAGCTTTTCGGCTTTCTTGATGATCTCTTTCATTTTGGGATGATTTGGATTCACCACGTAGTTTTTATCACGAGGTGAAATCGTTGAAGGCACTTGCAGCGCGGCAAACTCTGGATGAGGATCATTGAGAAACTGATCACCAATGTACTGCGTAGACTCGCTCGCCGGTATTGCTCGCCACGTCACAGGGAGATCTTCTTCATCTAAGGTGGCGATGAGGTATTCTGGCATTTCAATACGATATAAATCGTAAAGTTTAGTGATAGCAGGATCGTTGTTTACGTGAACAAATACTTCCAACGAGCAAAGGGATTCCGATTCAGAGAAGTAGAGGGCTTCGGTTCCTTTTGAGTTCCATCGCCCTCCAAACAACTTTGCGCCAACGGGGCTGAATGGCGTGTCAGCAAATTTCTTTTGTGTGAGACGATAGAGCTTCATATTACGAGAATACCCCGTGCTCTAAACGGCCGATCAAATCTTTTACGATTTCAAAATCCACCGTGGTCGAGACCATATCAAGTGGACGTTTTCCACCTAAGCCGTACACATTCTCTCTCATCCATTTTAACGCGCGCTCTTCGTCGTCAAACAGTTCTGTCGCGAGTTTCAATAACATCGCTAATCGATAGATTGCATCACTTTCTTGCGTATTGAAGCGTTCATCGTTTTTTAGACGACGCTTGATCGTGCTGACAGGTATCAATGTGACGTTTTGAAACTCACTCTGAGAAAGCTTCACACGCTCAACAATATTGCGATACACCTTTGGCTCAAAGCCTTTGTGAACCGCATCAGTGCGACCTGTTTCAGCGTCTTCAATACCCAACATAAACCAGAAATTGGCTTTATGAGGTTGTTTCGGTTTGAAGCTTTTTAATGCTGCAGTTGCCATATCAAGCTCCTATGGTTCATATGGTCCAGTTATTATGGTTCAAATGAGCTTAACTTTCAATCAAAGTAAAAAGATAGGTAAAGAAAAAGGCGAGCTTTTCGCCCGCCTCTCTTACTTATTCATCAACCCATCTACTGACGGGCATCGTTTCACTTATTGCAAGTCAAAACGATCCGCGTTCATGACTTTCGTCCATGCGGCGATGAAGTCATGGATGAATTTTTCCTGATTATCATCTTGCGCATACACTTCCGCATACGAACGCAGGATCGAGTTTGAACCAAAGACAAGGTCCACTCGAGTAGCCGTCCACTTAACAGCGTCGGTTTTACGATCACGGATTTCATATTGATTAGCACTCACTGGTTTCCACGTATATGCCATGTCAGTAAGGTTCACGAAGAAATCATTCGACAAAGTGCCTACTCGGTCAGTAAATACGCCCTCTTTTCCACCGCCGTAGTTACTGCCTAGAACGCGCATACCACCGATAAGTACCGTCATTTCTGGCGCAGTTAGCCCCATAAGCTGAGCACGATCTAATAAAAGCTCTTCTGGCTTAACCGCGTAGTCTTTCTTCAACCAATTTCGGAAACCGTCAGCAACAGGCTCAAGTACTTCGAACGATTCCACATCCGTCATCTCTTGGGTGGCATCACCTCGGCCTGGCGCGAATGGTACGGAAACATCATGACCTGCGGCACGCGCAGCCAGTTCAATACCTACGTTACCAGCAAGCACGATAGCATCTGCAACACTACAGCCCTCTTCTGCTGCTATTTTTTCTAACACCGCAAGAACACGTCTTAGACGTTCAGGTTCGTTCCCTTGCCAATCTTTTTGCGGAGCCAAGCGAATTCTCGCGCCATTTGCACCGCCTCGGCGGTCAGAGCCACGGTAAGTACGCGCACTATCCCACGCCGTACTTACTAACTCACTAATGGATAGGCCACTTGCTTCGATTTTTGTTTTTACTAAATCAACATCGTAGTCTGTCTTACCTGCGGGCGTTGGGTCTTGCCAAATAAGATCTTCGCTTGGCACATCAGGGCCGAAATAACATGATTTTGGTCCTAGATCGCGGTGTGTCAACTTAAACCAGGCACGAGCAAAAACGTCATCAAAGTACGCAGGGTCATTTTGGAACTTTTCTGCAATCTTACGATATTCAGGGTCCATTTTGAGCGCCATATCGGCGTCGGTCATGATTGGATTGTAGCGCTTAGAACCGTCTTCAACATCGACAGGCTTGTCTTGTTCTTCAATGTCGATTGGCTCCCATTGCCATGCGCCAGCTGGGCTCTTTTTCAGTTCCCAGTCATACTTAAATAGTAGGTGGAAGTATCCGTAGTCCCATTGTGTAGGGTGCGTTGTCCAAGCACCTTCAATGCCACTCGTTACCGTGTCACGGCCAATACCACGTGTTTTGTGGTTAATCCAGCCAAGACCTTGCTCATGAACGTCTGCTGCTTCGGGCTCTGGGCCAAGGTTTGCGGCATCACCATTACCATGACACTTACCCACCGTGTGACCACCAGCTGTGAGCGCGACGGTTTCTTCATCGTTCATTGCCATTCGCGCAAAGGTCACTCGCATGTCATGTGCTGTTTTGAGAGGATCTGGGTTACCGTCTACCCCTTCAGGGTTCACATAGATAAGACCCATCATTACCGCAGCAAGCGGGTTTTCTAAATCTCGCTCACCAGAGTAGCGGCTGTTATCAGCGTCACTTGTGGCTAACCATTCTTGCTCAGAGCCCCAGTAAGTGTCTTTTTCTGGGTGCCAGATGTCCTCTCGTCCAAACGCAAAGCCAAAGGTCTTAAAGCCCATGGATTCGTACGCCATGTTACCGGCAAGGACAATCAGGTCTGCCCAACTTAGTTTGTTGCCATATTTTTTCTTGATTGGCCATAAAAGGCGTCGAGCCTTATCCAGGTTGGCGTTATCTGGCCAAGAGTTGAGAGGAGCAAAGCGTTGGTTGCCTGTAGCAGCACCGCCACGGCCATCCGCAATACGATAACTGCCCGCTGCATGCCATGCCATTCGGATCATTAAACCACCGTAGTGTCCCCAGTCGGCAGGCCACCAGTCTTGGCTATCAGTCATTAAATCTTTTAAATCTTTTTTAAGTGCTTCGACATCTAGCTTTTTCAGTTCTTCTTTGTAATTAAAGTCCTGACCAAATGGGTTGGTTTTGGAGTCGTGTTGATGCAGGATGTCTAAGTTCAAGGCATTCGGCCACCAATCCATCACCGACTTATCTGTAGATGTTTGCCCACCATGCATAACTGGACATTTACCTACCGAACCGCCGTTTGCTTTGCTCATATAATGCTCCTTCGTGTCGTGGTTGTGGTAACCACTCTTTGTTATTCAATAAATCGAATATCCACCTCAAACAGCGTAGTTCATACACTGTTTTTTTAGTTAACGCCAAGTCAAAATTTCAAACATTTCAGCGAATAAATAATTGTTATCAAACATGTACCTATATGTAGAAAATATGGATAGAGATCAGTTTAAGTCCATACCTGAATACTTAATCCCAGACAGCCTCGCCATGTTGTGATCCCAGGTCGCTAAATCATGATGACTAAATTCACTCAGAGCGTGATGACCACACGCCCTTGCCATAACTTGCATGAGCTCGACCGAGGATTCGAAGAAATTTTTCAGTTGCTGGGATGACTTTTCAACGTCGAGACGCTGCCTCAAATCGGCATTTTGTGTCGCAATGCCTGCCGGGCAATTATTGGTGTTGCAGATGCGAGCGGCGACACAACCGATCGATTGCATCGCACTGTTTGCTATCGCCACTCCGTCTGCTCCAAGTGCCAACGCTTTGACAAAATCCGTAGGAACTCGCAACCCACCGGTGATGATTAATGTGACGCGGTCACTTGCACCTTTTTCATCTAAGTACTTACGTGCACGAGCTAACGCAGGAATGGTGGGCACACTAATATGGTCACGGAACATAGTTGGCGCCGCACCCGTGCCACCACCGCGACCATCTAAGATGATGTAATCAGCCCCAGCATCAAGCGCAAACTGAATGTCTTGCTCAATATGGTTGGCACTGAGTTTAAATCCAATTGGAATGCCGCCTGTGATGCCACGAACTCTGTCAGCAAACTTTCTGAAATCGTGAGTAGTGTGAAGATCTTTGAACGTTGGTGGTGATATCGCTGGTTGTCCCTCGGGGATGCCTCTCACCTGAGAGATCTTACCTACATTTTTATTTGCAGGCAGATGACCACCCGTGCCCGTTTTTGCTCCTTGCCCACCTTTAAAGTGAAACGCCTGAACATTAAGAAGCTTAGATTCGTCGTAGCCAAATTGAGCACTAGCAAGCTCATAGAAATACCGTGAATTAGCGGCTTGTTCTTCCGGTAACATGCCACCCTCACCAGAGCAAATCCCAGTCCCTGCCAACTCTGCACCTTTTGCTAGTGCAATTTTCGCCTCTTCAGAAAGTGCGCCAAAACTCATGTCCGACACCAACAAAGGAATGGCGAGTCTGAGCGGCTTACGCGCGTTTGGTCCCACAATCAACTCGGTAGACACAGGAACGTCTTCCAACAACGGTTGTGTCGCCATTTGCGCCATCATGATTTGTATAGCATCCCAATGTGGTAGCAAATGCCTAGGAACCCCCATTGCAGCCATCGGACCATGATGACCGAGTTTAGAGAGTCCTTCTCTCGCTAATTGGTGGATAAACTCGAGGGTTGGTTCTTCTTGAGTAGCAGACGCTGTTGGTTTGTCTCTTTTCTCTCGCTTTTGTTCCGGTCCCTCTTTACCGACTTGCTCTGCGGTAAATCGCTTGTGTGTACCATCACAAAAAGGAGCATTGGCGGTATGCTTACATTGGCAGAGATAGGCATCTTCGTCTTTTTCCGCACTAAAGCTCATTGGCTTTAAGCCGGTTCCCGAATGAGACCCATCGCAGTAAGGTTGATTTTTAGAACGCCCACATCGGCAGAAGTAATATTCTTGCCCAGCTTTCAACTCTACTTTGATCGGCTTGTTATCAGCGATGATTGGCTTGCTCATGTTGCCCCCTATTTATTATTGTTAACCATGTTTTCTCGCTGGCTTGCAATAAGCGTAGAACAGGAGCGTAAAGAGCGTCAGTGTCGCCGAGTAAAATGCGCGATTGTCGCCCGACTAACCTATACTTTTTATGGGTCTCATACACGTGGAGGCTATATGGCGATTGCAACCCGATTAGATGAATATTTGACTGAGCATAACATTCACTTTCAAACCGTGAATCACAGCCACAGTCATAGCTCGCTACAAAGTGGTGTTGCAGCAGGTGTGCCTTTAATGAATATCGCAAAAGGTGTGATTCTTGAGGATCATGAAGGGCGTCATATGATGGCGGTCTTACCTGCCAACAACAAAATCAGTTTGTCGAGATTAAACGACGAATTTAATGCCACCTTCCACTTGGTGAAAGAGCGTATGGTTTACCGACTCTTCACCGATTGTGAACACGGCGCTATTCCACCGATTGGTAGCCCTTACCACATGTCGACAGTTTGCGATGAAAGACTAGCAAACTTGGAACATGTCTACCTTGAAGCTGGCGATCATGAAACTCTGATTAAGCTGGACCGAAAGGCGTTTAAAGAACTGATGAACGACTGTAGATATCTAAGATTCAGCAGTGAAGTTCTGCATTAAACTTGCCAAGATATTTCGACATTTCCTGAACAAGGCTCTTTCAACAAGAGCCTTTCTTTGTTTTGTTGGTAGCACGCGATGGAAGTTTCTCGGACTTTGGTGCCCAGCGTTTCAGAGCATATAGAAACAAAAAACCGCCTATTCGGGCGGTTTTTTATCAATCAAATCATAATTATTATCGAACAAAGATCTTTTGGATCGCTTTTATCGCCATAGCCCTACGGCGCATTAATACGCTCGTTCTTGGCAACCATTTCGGTGTGTGAAGAATGGTTTTCGCATGACTAAAAGTTCTGAATCCTTCCTCTCCGTGATAATGCCCAATACCCGATTCACCAACGCCACCAAAAGGCGCATCTTCAGCGCCAACATGTAAAACCGTATCATTAACGCCGACGCCACCACTGTGGGTGTTGCGTACAATATGTTTGATGGTCGATTTGTCGTCCGACATAACATACAGCGCAAGTGGTCTTTGGCGCTGATTAATGTAATCAATCGCTTCATCAACCGCATTGTAGGGCTTAACAGGTAGAAATGGCCCGAAGATCTCCTCTTGCATGATTCGCATATTCGGCGACACATCCGTGACCAAATGAGGATACAGAAGTCGTTCCTCTTGGGGCGACGCTTCAACAGTGTGAAGGTTAGCACCTTGCGCTTTTGCATCCTCAAGTAGCGCAGTCAAACGATCATATTGTCGTTGGTTGACAATATGGGTCAGCTTTTGATTCTTGTTGGATTTTAAATAGAGCTTTTCAAAACGTTTTAAGAATAGCGAAATGAACTCTTCGACACGTTCTTGCGGTACAAATGCGTAGTCAGGCGCGACACAAATCTGGCCTGCATTAATGCATTTACCAAACAAGATAGCATCAACGGCTTTCTTCATGTCTGCATCTTTTGCAATGATCACCGGGGACTTTCCACCCAACTCTAACGTCACCGGGGTAAGGTTTTCCGCTGCCGCTTTTGCCACTGCGCGACCAACACTCGTAGAACCCGTGAACAAAAGGTGATCGAATGGCAGTTGGCTGAATGCTTGTGCGACGTCTGCTTCACCCTCAAAAACTTCGACATACTCAGACAACCCACGGCAAATATCGATGATGACTTTATTGGTTTTTGGCGTAAATTCGCTGAGCTTCATCATCACGCGGTTGCCAGCAGCCAATGCTGTCACTAAAGGCGCAAGGCTCAAAATCACAGGAAAGTTCCACGGTGAAATGATCCCGACGACACCTAACGGTTGATACTGAACGGTGACTTTAGAAGGTGCGAGCAATAAGCCGGATTCGCGCTTGCTGGGTTTGCACCATTTTTTTAGTCGTTTGAGGGTATAATTAATATGCGAGACCGTTGGCAAAACGTCGGTCATAGCGGTATCAAATTCTGAGCGATAGCCAAAATCGTCACTTAACGCTTCAACCAGCGCTTGTTTGTTCTCAAGCAGCGATTTTTTTAACAAAACGAGGCGCTGTTTACGTTCATCCAAACTAGGATAAGGCTCGGCTGCATATGCCGCTTTTAAGCGTTCGAGGCTTTGCTGTAACAAGTTATCTACTTCAACCTCTGTGATTGCGTTCATGATGCTTCTCCTAGCCTAGTTTCTGCCAATGACGCCCCAAGTTAACACGAGCGCAACAATGTTACTATTGTAGCGCTCGTGAAGTTAGAGTTCGAACTCTGATTAAAATATTTCTGGGGTGGATACTACATCAAACGTAGTTCATAAATGCCTAGTCGTTGAGAGCGGTCAAGCATATCGAACTCATGATCAACGTATTCTTTTAATGTGGCGCCTGCACGCTCAGCAATATTGATGCTAGCGATGTTATCTTCCATACAATGGAACTGAATGAATTGTGCGTGCCCTTTCTGCTTCAAAAAAGGGATCAATACTGCGAGCACTTGATCAATCACACGATGGCCTCGCCCATTGTTGGCAAGCCAGTAGCCAATTTCAGTAACACGCGTATGTGAATCCACACCTTTAATGCCAATAACACCCGTAAGCTGCTCATCAAAATAAATTGCACACCAGTGGGAATCCAGCGCGTTACTGTTCACTCGCTGGGAAATGTAGTTAACGGCCTCTCTATGATTCGTGACAGAATCCGTCCAAGGTAGATAGCCCTCAAGGCTCTCTCGGTGAGTGTTCACAACCTCTAGTAAAGCGGACGCGTGTTTCGTGTTGAGGGGCTCAATTGAGACCCTTTGCGAGACGGAAAAACGCTTCTGTAAGTGATTTCCTTGATACGTCTCTTGGCATGTGACTTCATCCATAGATGTTATTCCTTTTTGTTGTGAACGCTCAGCGCAAATCCTAACGCTTCATTTTATGAGAACAAACCTCTCTATAAAAACTAATCAAAGCCGTTGCCGTTCATTTAGCCCTTTTGATCGATCAGCGTAAATGGCGTTAGTGATGCCACATCTACATAATGTTTCCATACATGTTCATATAGGTGATGCTGATTGGCAAACGGAGCCAGCTGCTTAGCTTCTTCAAGCGTACACCAGCGATACTCTGTATGCTCTTCGTTAAGAACAACTGATTGGTTAGGCGGACAAAATAGCACAAAACATGGGATAACCATGATACGGTTATTTTTTGCTTCGTAGAACTGCTCTAGAAAGTCTGCTGTATGTAACTCAACTTGGTCAATTAGTGTCTCTTCTTTTAACTCTCTTAAAATGGTTTGCCACCCGGCTTCACCCGCTTCGATACCACCTGCAACATGGCACCAATAGCCACCTTTTACGCGTTTGAGTAACAGCATTTTTTCTATGCCATCAATTTTTGAAATGACAACGCCTGAAACATGCGTTGCTTTTATCGGGATCATGTAAGCTCCTTAAATATCGAGTTTTTATTGTTACGCTGAGAGAGGCAGATTAATTGCTACGTATTCTACTGTTTATTCATCTTGTCGACAGAAGTGTTTGAGTTTAGAGGATTTAATCGCTAACTAAGTATGCTAAAGTGAGATCTGTCGCAACAAATGAGCAGTAAAATGTCCAATTCATTCAACACTATGATTCCCATCGGTGTGCGCTTTATGGTGCTTTCCGCGTTCGGCTTTGCTCTGATGTCGGCTACAGTAAAGCACGTCGGCAACTACGGTATCCCCGTTTTTGAAATCGTTGCAGCAAGAGCGCTCGTTTCACTTATCATTAGTTATTTCGATGTAAAGCGAAAACGAATTTCTGTATGGGGCAATAATAAGCCATTACTATTTGCACGCGGTGCTGTGGGCACGATGGCTCTGATGTGTGTATATTATTCAGTGACCACCTTACCTTTGGCAGAAGCGACGATATTCCAATATATTCATCCGGTGTTTACTGCACTACTCGCCGTATTTTTCTTGAAAGAGCGCATCCAGCCGTCAACTTTCCTTTGTATTGCGTTGTGCTTACTCGGCATCTATATCATGGTAAGCCCAGAAACTGGGCAAGGCTCAGATAGCGCTTTACCAATGTTTAGCGTCATGATTGCGATCTTAGGCGCATTTGGTAGCTCAATTGCCTACGTCATTGTCAGAAAACTGAGTCAGACAGAAGACAGCTCAGTGATCATTTTCTATTTCCCGTTGGTTGCTCTCCCCGCTTCACTCTTACTGATTGGCGACGATTTTGTAATGCCCGATCTATATCTGACTTTCATGTTGGTTCTAGTTGGTGTCTTTACCCAAATTGGGCAATTGGGGTTAACCAAAGCGATGCAAACTCAACAAGCGGGTAAAGCCTCCGCTTATTCGTATATCCAGATCGTATTTTCTGTGTTGTTAGGCATCATTTTCTTTGGCGAGGTTCCGATCATTTGGACGTACGTCGGTGGCGGTCTGATTGTTACAGGCGCATTAATTAATGCGTTTGGTCATAACTTACGGTTACCTTTTATTAAGCGCAACGCTTGATATACCTACCCAGAACCGTAAACACGACATTTAGAAAAACAGCCAGAGTGACTCTGGCTGTTTTGTGTTTAGCCTAACGTTAAGCTGATATTTTTAACCCTGCGATACCAGCGACAATCATTAGCAAGCTTAAGGCTTTGATAAGTGTTGCTGGCTCATTGAACAGATAAATACTCACGACTGCCGTGCCTATTGCGCCAATCCCTACCCATACGCCATAAGCAATGCCTAAAGGCAAGGTTCTTAACGCAATGCCAAGCAACCAAAAGCTCAATAACATAAAGACAATAGTGAATGCCGAAGCACCGAATTTGGTAAACCCTTGTGAATATTTAAGACCGACAGCCCATGCGATTTCACACAAGCCCGCAATGAAGAGAATTCCCCAAGCCATGTCACATTTCCCAACGAGATGGGGTCGTCCCCGAGAAAAGATAGAGCGGTGAGGTCGTCCTCACTTCTGATTGACTGCTTATTATATACGGAAATCTAAACATAAAAAATAAAACACGGCGATAAGCATACAACTCAAACATCTCATGTACGCTTAAATTCTACGCTTTTCTTTTTAACGGTGGCGGACTCTCTATTTCGCATCAATAACGACACCGTTTTTTAACAATTTACATATAACCTTCTGGTGTTGAAAGTGTTGCATTTATTGCACAAATCACACAAAAACTAATTGAACATGTAAATATGAAAACGTTTGTGTGACTAATATCGCTTAAAACAATGACTGATGACTTTAATATTCAGCCGAATTAATTATAAGGTATGACGTACCCATGAAAGCAATCAAAACCTCTATCGCTGTCCTTGTTGGCGCCGCTCTACTATCTGGATGTAATGACGATACTGAATACGTCAATGTTCAGCCTAAAGAAGTAAAAATAGCGACTTACAACCTCTCTTTTGACCGCGCTACCTTCGAAACTTTGGTAGATGAAATGCAAATTGAACCAACGCAACAAACTGCGTTGGTCACCTCTTATTTAGACGGTTCAATCGCAGCCGAAGACAAAACCACTGCGGAAAAAGTCATTCAAATTCGTAACGTTGCAGCAATCATTCAAAAGAATCGTCCTGATGTTCTCATGATGGCGGAATACAACAACGACGGAACAGGCGAAAACAAAGCAGCCATTGAAGGATTCCAGAAGAACTACTTGTCTGTCGCGCAAAGTATCGATGGCGCGGGCGGTGAAGCAAACCTTGAGCCTATTGAATACCCTTATGCTGAATCTTACTCAACTAATACAGGGTTGTTGAGTGAGTTTGATCTCGACAACAACGGAACCGCAGGTCAAATGCCAGGTGATGCATGGGGCTTTGGCATGTACCATGGTCAATATGCATTTGCCCTTATGTCTAAGTATAAAATTGACACAGCAAACACACGTACATTCCAAGCATTTAAATGGAAAGATATGGAAGGTGCGAAAATTCCAACCATTACTATCTGTGACGGTTCGCAAAAGATTCCAGACGGCATGAAGTGTGGTGATGAATGGTACTCAGCGGAAGAATGGGATCAAGTGCGTCTATCTTCGAAAAATCACGTCGACGCACCAATCATCATTCCAACTCGCAATGGCGAGGAAGTTGTACACTTGTTGATGTCTCATCCTACTCCACCAGTATTTGACACCGGTAAAAACAAAGCGCAAAACGCAGCAGAAGTGGAGTTTTGGCATCATTACATTCAAGGCAAAGACTATTTTTACGACGATGCGGGTAAAACAGGTGGCTTAACGAACGGCGCTAAATTCGTAATGATGGGTGATCAAAACCTTGATCCAGTGGCTGGTGACGGTATTAGCTCTGTAATGCAAGAGCTGCACAACGATCCATTGGTTAACCAAACCGTGATGAATGGTGCGCTTTACCCAACAAGCTTTGGTGCAGCTGAACACGCTGTTGACCGCAGTTCAACTCACTCATATCCGAATCGCATCACTTCAACGTTTGGCTTAGGGGTAGACTATGCCTTGCCTTCAGCAAATTTGAATGTAATAGACTCTGGTGTGTACTGGTCAGCGTCTTATGAAGAGGGCCGTAAACTATTTAACGATGCACGTATCGGTAAGTATGGTGATGGTAAGGATGTATCTTCCGACCATCGCATGATCTGGATTAAAGCACAGTTCTAGACTGCATAAAAAAAAGCCAACCACAAGGAGTCGTGATTGGCTGTATATATTTGTGAACAAGATGGTTCACTAACAACGTCAGTTGGCTAGGTGACCCTCGGCTTAGAAAGGGTCACTCATACTAAAGCATGAGGCGTGCCAACTTTTCAGCGCACAAAAACAGGTTGTTATTTAATCACTTTCATTAAAACTTAACCAATAGCTACTGTTTGCTCACAGAATAAATTGCAATTTGCAAACTACCATTGGCATTTCGCAATAAACCTGATCTTTAGCTCTTGCTTTTATTGCTTCCTAGCTAAGTCGCGTGCAAGGATTAACGCAAGTCCGAATACTTGCAAGAAGAGTCCGATATTCTTGTACCAAGCGATCTTTTCATCCTGCTTTGCCATTACCTCATTGAGCTCTACATTCTCAATGTAGTAATTATCGATGCGGTCTCTATACGAAGCTTGTGCCTGATTTATCTTTGACATTAGTTGCGGAAGTTGATCAATTTGTATTTCATCCGACTCGTTGTGAACCCAAGAAGATAAATGCCCTGCTAATACCTCTTCTAGCTCTAAAGGTATCGCTACGCTCTGACTTATGTGCACATGCAGCAGTAAAGCTTCTCTTTTCCTTTCTAGGGTTTCCACACTGTTCCATGCGAGTTGGATGGAATACAAGTTTTCTGCTGTTTGCTCTGCGAGCTGCGAGTGCTGTTTACCCAACTTATCAAGGACTAAGCTAGTAACGATGATCGCGCCAATATTCAGTACTAATCCAATCAGAACGAGTACCCATGGTGGTGGAATGTAACGTCGCAGACTTACCATAACTTATCGTATGGCAGGTAAATCATATTTAACACAACCAATGAAAGTATCACCAGAAATGTCACCTGCATCCCTCTAATGCGCTTTTTCAAGTCTTTTTTCAATATGCCTTTAGCATGAATAACTCGACCAATTACAAAAATAATACCGGTGAGATGTATCCATGTTGGGTAAGCACTATTGAATTCTAAAAGTGCCATTAAAATCAGGGTGATGGGGATATATTCTGTCGCATTACTCTGGGCACTACGAGCAATTTGTAGAGCCTCTACCCCACCATCGGCATAAGCAATTTGATTTAAGCGACGTTGCTTAATTACTTGAACAGCCAACCAAATAATGAGTATTGCGAGAATGTTGGCATACAGAGCAGTGATCATATGTCGTCCTTCTTGATCTGGTTTTCACTTATATAAGCGTGTCACTTGGCTATAACTATAGCGGTATCATTATGATAATGCGTAAAATAATCTCAAGTTATGATTTCTATTCAGGCAAAAAACGAAAGCCAATGCTTCATGACATTAAAAATGCCCTCGAATGGAGGGCATAAGAATAAAGAAGCTAATATGTGAGAATATTGAAACCACTATAAGGGGTGTTTGACCAGCTTTTTGCGCCGATGCCCTTTGATAATACTTTCAAAAATGGTGAACAACAGCCCTACCCAAATAAATGCAAAGGTCACCGCTTTCACTTCGTCAAACAACTCGCCAAAAAACATAACTGCCAACACAAACTGCAAGCTTGGCTCGATGTATTGCATTAGACCGACGGTTGATAAATTAGTTATACGTATTGCGATAGAATAAAATACAAGTGGTAAAAGTGTGATAGGTGCACTGCCAAAATACAAAAGCAATGTTTTGGTATCTGTGCCCGAAGCCAGTTCACCAGTTGCCCATTGTTTATAGAGCAAATATGCGAGTGCAACTGGAGTCAGTAACAACGCCTCAACAAACAAGGTTGTACTCCAGTCATAATTTATCTTCTTCTTGTAAAGCCCATACAAAGCAAAGAACAACCCCATCGTTAGTGCGATAACGGGCAGCTGACCATAGTGAATCACTTGATACATAACACCAATTGTTGCCAGCACGATTGCAATAAGTTTGCCTTTTGAGAGCTTATCCCCAAGAATAAATACGCCTAGTGCAACAGATACTAATGGCCCAATAAAGAAGCCTAAGCTGGCATCAATGACCCGATGATGGGTCAAAGCCCAAGTGAACGCACTCCAAGAAATACACATCAAACTGCTCGCCACAAACGTGTACCACAAGGACTTTTTATCAAGCCAGATTTCTTTCCAATTCAACCCTCGACGGGTTATCCCAAGTACAATTAGAAACCCGACAGGTACAGACCCAATGATTCGCCATGCTAGCAACTCATCCATAGAAGCATTTGGTAAATAACGATAATAAATTGGTAGCAATCCCCAGATCACAAAGGAGAATGCTGCCATAAAAGTGCCATAACGAGTGTTATTCATAAAACTATCGCCCATCTAAACGACCAAATTTGGCGTAAGTAAACAAGTCCGCCATACATAAAAAGGAATGCAATCCCGCAGTGACTTTATGATGCAGATGGCATTATTGGCTCAACGCTTGTACGACGGCGGTAAAGCCACTCACAAAACACAACATAAGTGCCCCAAACCGAATCTTTTCTTTTGGTAACGACTGGGTAGTTTTCATTGCTAGCCAGTAACCAAGCGCCGCAGCAGGTAATAGAGGAATAGTAATGACCAAATGATGCAATGTGAAGAAGCCCACTGGGATTTGTACTATTAGTGAAATAATCGAACTGAAAACAAAAAAAGCCGATAAGTTGCCGCGTAACTGATTTGCTTCTTGATGCTGCAACAATAACGCCATCGGAGGGCCTCCAATCGCAGAACTGGTACCAAACAACCCAGAAAAGAAACCAGCACATGTCATACGCGAAGGCGTAGGCTCAACCCGAAACGGTAAAACACTCACCACGACTGCAAACAGCACCAACAAACCAATCCAAAGCGTGAGAGTTTGTGTAGATACAAAAAAGAGTAGCAAGCCACCAGCAATTGATCCCGGCACTCGCCCAATCAACGCCATCTTTAAGCCGCCGATTTCAACACTACTGCGGTGCTTCATCGCATTCATCAACGAAATAAATAACGCGACTAAACAGATTGGCGCAGGAACATATTCTGGCGCCCAAAGAATCAGTAAAGGTGCGGCAACAATAGCCAAGCCAAAACCGATTGCGGTCTGGACATAAGAGCCAAGAAATATCAAACCTATTGCAAGGAAGTTTATCGAATCGAATTCCATTTAGATTATTCTTATATTTGAAAAATAAACACAAAACCAAAGCACATTCGCATGATGAATACCTCAGGCATACTGCGATATGAATTCCGCGTAGCATTCATCAAAGTGAATAAAAAGACAATCCATTTGTGCGGTTCGCCCTCATTTGCATTTTGTATTTCATTCCGCTGATGTACATGTTTGCTTACATCGAAGAGGATTCATGCTCGCCTGTTCACGCAGCATTTCTTCAGCGGAATTAATGACCTCTTAAAATCTAGCAGAATTAGACCCGTGAATTCTCCATTGCATTTAATGGATTCAGTCAATTAGTGCGGCGTCGGTATAGCACTTTACAACTCACCTCTTTATACTACTGATCGATTTATCATTACCGTACTTATTTACACAATAAACAAGTGTACGGTCAGTGTTTTTCTACCTTTAACTTGCTGTGAAAATAATATGAAAAAACAAACGGGATTTACTCTAATAGAGTTAGTCGTAGTTATTGTCGTGCTCGGTATTCTTGCTGTCACTGCCGCGCCACGCTTTTTAAACCTTCAAAGCGATGCACGTGAAGCACGTTTGGAAGGAATGAAAGGCGCTATTGCGTCAGCATTAGGCGTGGGTTATGGGAAAATGGCGATTGCGGGATTGGAAAGCAAGCCTTACGTTTCAAACTTCGTAGACAGTGCTTTAATGGCAGATTTACCATTTGACGGCTGTAATATTGGTGGTTCAAAGCGCTGTGTTTTTTTATATGGATATCCTGATTCTGATAGCGAATCGATGAAGTTACTCGTGCAAGGACTGAACGAAGAAGACTCGGATTGGAAAACATTTCATCACCCGGCTGGTTCAACAACTCGCGAAATGGTCATTGCTGCAGCCGACGAAAAAAGAGCTAGCCTTACACAATGCGGAATTTTATATGGGCCACCGCAGACTCCAAACGAGAGTTACACCTTAGAGATTCTTCCCTGCCCTCAATAAAAATAAGGCTGCCAATCGGCAGCCTTATTTGTTTCATCTGATCGGTTTTTTACGCAAAGTTAAACACGTATTTATCCATCATATTCACCATGCGGCCAATCTCTGGCTTGGTAATCGTATCATTTGCGCCAAGAGATAGTGCTTTCGCTCGGTTATCCTCACTCATCAATGACGAGAACATAATGATCGGCATTTCATAAAACGCTTCGGTATCTCGTAGTCTCTTCACTAAGTGCATACCATCCATTCGAGGCATTTCTACGTCCGTAACCACCGCATCTAATAGCTCTTTAACTGGCAAGTTTTCTTCTTTCGCGACCTCGATCAAGCTCATCAACTTCTCATGCGCCTCACCACCGTCTTTACATGTGATCACATTGTAACCTGAAGAAGCTAATGTATCTTGGATCAAAGAGCGAATAAATGCTGAGTCATCCACCACCATGATCGTTTTAGCATTACGCTTACCGACCATTCTCTGGTTGAGATCCACCGACTTGTCCCCTTTCACATCGTATTTTTCCATACTCAGTTCTGGGTTGATGTCTGCGATGATTTTTTCAAAGTCGAGAATCATGATCAGGTTGCCTTCTTTACGGACAACGGCTACTACACAATCTTGTTCGCCCGCTTCCAAAAACTGACTTGGTGATTCCACATCATTCCAAGAGATACGATGAATACGCGAAATGCTGTCAATTAAGAAGCCATTGGTCATTTTGTTGAAATCCGTAACGATTACAAACTTGCGCTCCAGATCTTGTCGTGTTGGCACACCTAACCAACCAGCTAAATCCACTAAAGGCGTCAGTACATCTCTGGATGAGAACACACCAATCATATGCGGTTGTGCGTTTGGATAATCGGTTGTTTCTGGCACGCGAATCACTTCTCGTACTTTCGCAACGTTAATGCCGTAATAACAAGTTTTTGTGCTGCCATCTGGCAATGTTTTTTCTAAATGAAACTCGATGATTTCAAGCTCATTGGTACCACTTTCTGTCAAAATGGTGCTGGTTACGTTACTCATAAAGCCAATTATCCAACCAAAAATACGCATCAGAAAAGTTTGATGCAAACGCCATGAGAAGCCGTTCTCTGGCTAAAAATCCAAAAGTCCTTTTTAGTCGTTACAACAAAATTTGTAAACCATCAAAAGGACGGCTAACGCACATTTCCATACCAAACCATGTAAAATTGTCTCATTTTTGAACACGACATTATGAGTGGCCAAAGTGCGAATTAACACCTCCACTTTTAGCGGCAGAGTCAATGAAAAGTTTAGAAATAATTTGAAGTGATGTTCAGCGTCAATAGCCAAACCTATCTAACAGATATCAGTACAAAGTTGGCTACTGTGCTCATGCCTGGTGTATAACAAGCTCTCTTCAAGTGGCATGGTATAAAACTGCGCTTGTGAACACACGGGTTTAAATCGAAGCGCTAGAGGCATCGCAAGAAAATCTGAAGGCATAGAACACTGAAAGAACACTTTCAGTTTGTTAGTTTTCTGTCAGCGTAAGTTTTAAGCAATCATCCTATCACTAGGTATTTCAATACCTGACATCGCTATTCCCATAATCAAGACACTGATTTTCACTTTTGGAAAGAGTCATTTTCCTTCCTCTTAGCAAGGTTTTTCCTACAATCCTATTCATCCAATTGCGCTGTCGCCTGACAGCACACTAGTTGATGTATTAGGTGAGGTTAACTTTGAATAATGTTCTTATTATCGACGCTCAACCATTGTATAGCGAAGCTATTGCTTCTCTAGTTGAATCTGTAGTCAACACAGCTGAAGTGATTCAAACCACTGACAGTGCGGAAGTGATGGATCTTGTCCGAGGCCAAAAGATTGATTTGATTATTTTAGACGTAGTGCTTGGCGACCGCGATGGTATGCGTTTAGCCAAAAACATTTTAGCGACAGGATATCGTGGCCGACTGTTATTTGTTTCTTCACGTGACTACTCGAGTCTTTCTAAAGCAGCGTACGAAATGGGCGCAAACGGCTTCTTAAGCAAGCATGAAACAAGAGAGACCATTATCGACGCAATTGTGAGTGTTTCACGCGGTTACTCAATGTTTAAGTCGACTCACACACCATCGTCGGGTAACGTAACACTTTCAAATCGCGAAGCCATGGTGTTCCATTATCTTGTACAAGGCTACTCTAATAAGAAGATTTCTGAACAACTTTCACTCAGCGCTAAAACAATCAGCACCTACAAAACGCGTATTCTGAAGAAGTACCATGCGGACACGTTGATTGAACTTCTGCATACTATTCCTCAGTCAGAAAACATTGAGTTTTGCCGCTAAGCGCTCATGTATTTTGCAATAGCACCGATTAACAGCTGGTGCATTGCATCATGTCTTAAGCTTTGCTTCACCTGTACAACCACTTTTGGCCAGCCATCTGGGTAAAAATGCTCTGGCACTCTTATAAATTTATATCCATCAATTGGCGCCTGATATTCAAGTAGCACGGTTGCGGCGCTTTTTTGCTTAATTAGCTTCAATACGCTGCTTACGTTGTCTAGAGCCGCAATACGGTTGATGACCATACCGTGGCTTTCCATCGCACGCTTAACGAGCTGCTCTTTCTCTTTCCAACCGATAATCTCTAACATGATAAAGGGAAGTTTGGCTGCTTCTTCTAGGGTGGTAATTCCCAGCTCTTCAGGGACAACTAACACAGCAGGCGCATAGCCGATGAACTTCTGATAAACAGATTTCGGAACATCCTCGTTGAAGTAATGTAATTGCGCATCCACTTTGCCTAGGATTATCTCTTCTATCGTATACTCTGTAATCGTTGCTATCGAAATGTGCGCCTTGGGAAACAGCGCCATTAAATCCATTGCAAGTAAATGCCCAAATGAGTATTGAGCGGTTTGCGGTAAACAAATGGTGATGTCTTTTTCGTAATTTTCCGGTTCAAACTCATCTCTAATTAGACAAGTTTCAAGCTTCTCGAGTGCATCGGAAATTTTAGGTAATTGACGTTTTAAATAGTCCGTCGGTTCCATGTGGTGAGGATGCCGAATAAACAATTCATCGTTTAGCTGGAGTCGCAATCGGGCAAGGTATTTGCTAATTGACGCTTCGCTCTTCCCCATCGCTTTCGCAACGGGCTTGAGCTGACGGTGCTTATCCAGTAAGACAAGTATTTTAAGTAAGTTTAAGTCGAGATCTTTGTTCACGTGCGACACCAGATGTAAGGTCGAGAATAAATAGAGCAATCACTATTTGTTGACTGCTCTAATATAAAAGACCACTCATTCTGTTTGGTCAAATTAATCAAACAGTTATGTCATGGTTATGTTCCGTAACTTAACATTTAGTCAATACTAGACCTGCTTAATGGGACTTTTGTCTGTGTTTTTTCATCTCATAGAGATCTTCATCTGCACGTACAATAACGTCCTGAAGCGTTTCGTGTAACTCATTCGCCGCGATACCAGTACTCACACTAACTTCGATATCCAAGGTCTTTAGTCGGTTATCTTTAACGACACTACGAAGCTTCTTCGCCAATATTGAAGATTGACTGATACTGCAACCCGGCAGAATCGCAACAAACTCATCACCACCAGTTCGAACTAGATAATCACTATTTCGAAACACTTTAGACATAGCATCAGCAATAATCCCAATAACTTCGTCCCCTACATGGTGACCGTAATGGTCATTGATTCGCTTGATCCTATCGCCATCTATTGCAATGACGGAATATGGCGCGGTTTCCAAACGACGTTTGAATTCGCTATCTTGAAAGACTCTGCGGTTAAACAATCCCGTTAAATCATCTTTCGTCACGTTCGTCAGTGCTTTCGCGAGGCGAAGTTTGCTCTCTTTAGATTCATAAGCTTTGTTGTAATACGCTAAGGTTACGAAAAAGAAGATGATAAACAAGAACACGTAATCCAATACAATTTTACTGAATGGGTACATGTAAACGATAAGATTGTTGTTGTCTGCGACATATGATTGGGTGTACGCGAATGATGGAAAGGGGTAGCCAGCGAAATAAATCACCATTTGCTTGTTCCCATTCGCTATTTGAACATCTACCGCTTTCCCATCATTGTAAAGCGGCGAGAGGTACAATTGTTCCGAGAACTCCCCCACTAACTCACCTTGAAAGTAAACCGGACTCATGATGCTTATCGCCATGTCATCGGAGTATGTCGTTTTAAATGGTAGGGAAAACAATACCCGGTCCGTCAGTTGCTCTTTCCACGCAGCTAACACACAAGAATAATTACTTTTACACCAATCAACATCAAATGTGGCTTTCACTCCCTCTAACGCTTCAATCGGTCTCTCTAAGATGAGTTTGTTTCCAGTATAAGAACGAAAATACATAACGGCATTTTGTCGATTGAACGCATTTGATAAATACGCTTCAGCCTGATGAAGCGATTTCCGTGCAACAGCTTCAACGTAATTAAGTTTTTCATAAGGTGACAGGGAGTAAATCGCATCTTGAAAGCTCAGCTCTGTTTGCGCTTCTACTTCACTCACGCTCATGCCTTTGTATTGCTCGAGCTGCGCTTCCGTCAATAGCCCCATGAGAATTACTTTTTGTTTTATTTTGGCTAAATTATTCGCGTAAGTGTTGAACTGCTTTACTTCATAAGAAATTAACACCGCACCAATCATTGTGACAGAAGTGACGAATAGTAATGTTGCGATGAAAAGAGACAACGCGATACTTTTAAGTGTCATGATGCGGTCTTACGCCCCCGCCACTCTTGTTAGCTCAACAATGTTCTTTACGTTAAATTTATCCAATAGACGGCGTTTGTATGTGCTGACTGTTTTATCACTTATTGATAGCACTGAAGCGATTTCTCTATTGGACTTTCCTTGTAGTAAATACTTCATTACTGCACTTTCTCTGCTTGAAAGTTGTGACATTTCTCGAACGCTGTTAACAACTTGCTTAAATTTGAAGAAGGTATACCCCTTCTCTACCGCTTCTATCGCGTCTTTAAGAATGTCGTGATTTTCCGATTTACACACATAGCCATCAGCGCCAGAACGAAAAGCCATTTGGCTGTACATTTGGCTAGTTTCAGCGGAGAAGAAAATGACTTTGCCTTCATAACCATGGGATTTGATACGTTTGTAGAAATCAAACCCATCGCAATCTGCCAAGTTCACATCTAAGATCAACAGTTGAATTTCTTCCTTTTTCAATATTTGTAATGCCATCTTCGCTGATGTTGCAGTAAATACCCCATTTGTTTTACCTAACTCTTCCAACAACGACTTGATTGCAACACAAACGAGAGGATGATCGTCAAAGATCAAGTAATTCAATTTATTCATATCTTTCATTTAGTATGGTTATGGCTTCTAGTGGCATGGGTTTATCAATGTAAAAGCCTTGGCAAAGATCAATCCCATACTCACGTATCGCTTGCAGTGTGACTTCGTCTTCAATACCTTCCGCGACCAGTCGTATATTCAAACTTTTCGCTAACGCGCAAATAGCAACAACGATGTTGCGTTTTTTGATGTCGCATTCGACACCTTGTACAAACGAACGATCGATTTTTAACTCGTTGAATGGCAGTTGAGCCAGTTTTTCAAACGTCGATGAACCCGTGCCAAAATCATCTATTGAGACAGTGACACCGTTCATCCTCAACTTGAGTAAATTCTTGTACAGGGACGCGCTAGTCTGAAATGTATCTCGCTCTGTAATTTCAATGGTGATTTGTGATGGGTCAATCTCGCTCTCTGAACATTGCTGTAAAAAGTAGTGAGAGAACGCCGTATCTTCTAAATTTTCATGGTCTACATTGATGGATACGTTTTGCGTCAATCCGCGGTGTTTCATGTCATAGATAACATTACTCAATACAGCTTGAAACAACTCTCCTGAAAGGCGGCAACGCTCTACAATTGGCAAAAAATAATGAGGGGGTAACACACCATAAATGGGGTGATTCCAACGCGCGAGCGCTTCATACCCAAGCACTTTCCCACTTTGCACATCGACTAAAGGCTGGTAATAATTTTTCACGCGCCCTTCAGCCAGAGCAAACAGGAATTCTTGATCTTCCACTTCAATAGGTTGCGCAAAGCTGACTTGTTTCGCTTTTTCATCTTTTATTTTACCTAACAAATCAACGACTTCATTTTCATCGTATGGCTTAGGCAGCTTCCCTAATACTTCAAAACTAAATCCCTCGCACATGGCTCTTACCGCAGAAATAATGGTCAATTCCATTGCACTGACCAGTACAACTTGCCCCTGGTACTGGACTTTATCGAGCATTTCCATCATATCGATGCCGTCTTTTCCGGGCATTTGGATATCACAAAAAATTACGTCAAAATGTTGTTCCTGCACACTCTGAATAGCAGCATCCACACAGTTAAAGGGGATGACTTGCGCGCAATAGCGATCCAATATTTGCGAAAGTATTGTGGTTTGTAGCGGATGGTCATCAATCACCATCACATTAAGTTGTGTATTCATTTGTCTCTACCCAATAGTTTATGTTTTCGATCTCCTGCTCGATTCGTAAAATTAGCTCCGCTGTTCGCCTGTCAAACTCCGCAGCACTAACTCGTTCTGCCTCAATACAAAGCTCAGTCAGCATGCTTACCCCTATCGCCCCAACCGCTCCTTTGATGCCATGAATGACCCGTTTTTTGTCTCGCTCAGTCGATGCGGCGTTTAAGTTTTTTATATCTGTAGACATTGATTGACTAAACACGCGCGCAATCTCTTTTGCGTCCTGTGCTTTGAACCGTTTAATCCAGCCGGGCAGCCTACCCCTCTCTTTTTCGCCAATAAATGGAATCAAAACGGTTTTTAATTGATTAAGGTCATAGGGCTTGTAGAGCACATCATCAATGCCGATATCCTGTGTACGTTCAATGGCAAGACGAGCATCTTCTGCTGTCACACCGATGATTGGAATTGCTTTAAATTCGGAGTTTTTCACGTGCCTAACAAGCTCATAGCCATCCATTTCTGGCATATGAAAATCGGTCAGCAGCAACACAACGTTTTCATCTTGGTTGATGTATTCCCATGCTTCGCGGCCGTTATTCACAATGACAGGTTCGATTCCAAGTTCATGAAGCTGCATTGCTATCACACTTTGGTTAATGGGATTATCTTCTGCGACCAGTACCGTGCCGAGAACCCAAGAAACCACTTCTTGATTTGCGTCACTAAGCTTGGTTTCTTGCTGCGTTTGGCTGAGCAAATTGAACAATGTATCTGGATATTGAAGCTCTCTTAGCGTAAGACTGCCAAGTACCCTTTGTTCGTCACGCAGCATTAGGCCATTAAAACTGGCATCGCTGTCGTGTATAGGGTGAAGGTTCGCCACCATTGTTTTTAACGTCGCTGGACGCATTTTCCACGCGTCACACCACTGGCGAACATTAAGTGGTAAGCTCTCGCTATACGTCCAGTTCAAACAAACGTCTGGCTCAGAGTCGCAATGCTCAATTGGCAGTCTGACGGTAATCGTCGTGCCCAAGCCAAATTGTGAATCGATGCAGAGCACGCCGCCCATGCTGTCGATCAATCGGTCAACAATGCTTAGCCCCAATCCAGTACCGCCATATTTACGCGTAATAGTGTCATCCGCTTGAACAAAAGGATTGAGAATGCCTTCGAGTTGGTCATCCGTCATGCCGATACCTGAATCCGCCACTTTCAAAATAAGCTGCTTTTCATGAAGAATGACACTGATTCCAACCTCTCCTTCGGCAGTGAATTTCACCGCATTGGAGAGCAGATTGGTGGTAATTTGCACCAATCGCAGCGCGTCGATTTCAATGAAAGCATTCGAAAATGGTTTGATTGTCACTTTGTAATCCAAACCTTTCGCAAGCGCTCGTGGTTCAAAGCTTCGAAACACATCGCACAAGGTTTTAAGCAAGTCGGTCTTAACTGGGGCGACGGTTAAGTGCCCTGCCTCTAACTTTGAATAATCCAGTACTTCGTCTACTAGCGTATTCAAATGATTGAGCGAGCGTATGGCTTGGGCAATTAACTCGCGATTTGAATCTGCCATCACTTGGCGATTTAGCAAATCGAGGATGCCGTGTGCTGCCGACAATGGCGTTCTTAATTCGTGACTCATGGTTGCCAAAAAGTTTTCGCGCGCACGTACCGCGGTTTGCGCTTCTTTTTGCGCATCGATTAACGCCTGCTCACGTTCTTTTTGCTGGGTAATATCTTGAATAACAGTCAGTACAAACTTGTTCTTACCGCTAGGAGAAGCGATGACTTTGCGTTCTCGATATACATGTTTAATATCAAGTTCACAGCCCGACGAGGCAACCTCTTCTGAAATACGCTTTCCAGCAATAACAGTGGTTAGTTCATCAAAATTATTCACCAGAGGAGCGTGCGCAGAATCACTTTTCAACTTACATTGTTGGCACTGTTTACTGTTGTAGTTGGCACAATTGCTCATCTCCATATGGTTATTTTCACTATGGATAAAAACCAAGCTATTGATCTCTTTGATGATGTCCATCAGCCATTGCTTTTCCGCTTCCTCATTGTCAGCATTAAATTCGGCTAACCTCACTTTAAGTCGCATGTGAGATAAGATGAAATACGTCGCAATTAACATGAGACAGAATATGAATGAACCAGCAACAACAAATGTAGCGATCTGCTCCGCGTCATAGCCATAAGTCAGTTTGAAGCTTCGGTGAGAACGCAGCAGTTTTTCGATCTCGTTAGAATCAATGGTTTCGATGATGCTGTTCAACATGTGTTGCAGTTGTGTATTGTGGTTTGCAACCGCAAATGCATTAGAGAACGTCAAAACGTCCTCCGCATTGATCACCAAGCCATCGACTTGATCTTGTGCAATCATGTTGTGAACGATGTCGTCAGGAATGTAAGCCACATCCAAAACGCCCGATTTCAAATCGGTAAGCAGCTTTTTCAAATCATCATAATGATCAACTTGGCCTCGCTGCCAAGTGCCCAAATGAACTAACCCTTGCTTTTTCAAAGTGAGCAGAATACCCGCTTCTTTCAATGCAGATTTATCGCGCTTGCTCTGCTCCGCTTGGATAGCCACGTAATTACTGTGCATGAATGGTTTAGTGAACAACCAATCTGACTTAGGTAGATCACCCACATAAGAAACGGGGACTATATCAGCATCAAATGCCGTTAATCCATTGGAAAGGCTCGACGTCGGCTTCACATACTTAAAGCTCAAGCCAGTACGAGACTGCAATAAGTCGATGAAGTCTGGAAAGAAACCATCTAACTCGCCCGTTTGCGAATCTCGGTAGAGAAACGGATAAGCTTCGTCACTGCTGCTGTAAGTTATCACTAGTTTGTTTTGATGATTACGTCGGTAATCTACCAATAACTTATCACTGATATGGTAAGGATTTTTCGAGGCGACGGAGCGAATGTTTTTTCCATTTTGCTCCCACTGAAGGATTTTGTTGATGTCATCGATCAGACTTTGTTTGTCCAACGAAGCGATAAAACTCACCTCTTCGTTTTTCAACCAACTGGGAATATCGACAACCCCTTTTACAATGTCATTCAAATCCAAATATTGGGTAATACCAACATAAGTGTAAATCAGCGCGTTCGCTTTACCTCGCTTAACTTCATTAAACGCCTCTAAACGTGTTTTAACGTAATGTATCTTATCGATACCGCGTTCAGTGAGGTTGTCACAATATACACTGCCCTCAACACACACCCATTTAAGATCACGCGCATCACTATCTCGGTAAGTGGCATTCCGATACCAAACAGCGATAGTGCTCGAAAAAAAAGGCATCGAAAACAAGAAACGCTTTTCTCTTGCTGCTGTTTTACTAAATCCAACCGCACCATCAATCCTCTTGCTTTCGACATCCGCAAGTAAAGACGGAATATGCTTGTAAGTCCGAAGTTCTAACTCATAATCCAGAGCTTTAGTAATGTTAGACAAATACTCAAGACTAATTCCGTACGAAGGACCAACGCTACCGTCAAACGAGTCTTTAGCTTCGTCTTGCGCAATAACACCAACGATGACCTTCGGTTTAGGACTCTGTTTGGCAGTTGAGCAAAAAGAACTCGCTAAAAAAATTAAGGCGACGGACGATACCGTAATACTTCTAAGAATACTGAGCATGACTGCTTCCTCTGAATGGAAGCTCAGACTAGTTTTTGTCAGATAAAAGTCAAACTTCGCTCAACAGCGAAATAAAAATAACACTTTGATATAAAAGCAGAAAACCAAAATTCGTCAGAACAATCTGACAACACAATCCACCTTTGACTACACAGCGTTTGCGTTCGGTCTCTCACCCAGACGGATATTCACTGCGAGTCGGTATATATAAGAGATGTGTGCGCTTAGGTTTGCACGCCATAGCTTTTTACTTTCATCTTGAATGATTCATCATCATTCCATGATAAACTGACGCATTAACATGAAAGAAAGCTCAACTCCGCGGTTTCGAGCAGCTTGAAGTAAACACAGTTTTAGAAAATGCGTTCTAGTATTGTATTACTCAAGATTCACATTGCTACTTTTACAACCGCTGGAGCATTAGAAAAATTAAGGTATTAAATTCAAATGGTTAATAACTCAATCCAGTGGTTTCCTGGCCACATGCACAAAGCACGTAAAGAGATCGAAGAAGCAATCCCTCAAGTGGATGTGATCATCGAAGTACTGGATGCTCGTATTCCTTTCAGTAGTGAAAACCCTTTGATTTCTCAAATCCGTGGTGACAAACCTGTCGTTAAAGTTTTGAACAAACGTGATTTGGCCGATCCAGAGTTAACTCAACTGTGGATTGAGCACTTGGAGCAAGAGCAACATGTAAAAGCAATGGCGATCACGACTTCTGAACCACAAGAAGTGCATCGAATCATGGAGCTTTGTCGCAAACTTGCCCCACACCGAGAAGAAATTGGTAAAAACATTCGCACCATGATCATGGGCATCCCAAACGTTGGAAAGTCGACGATCATTAACACCCTCGCAGGTCGAACAATCGCTGTAACAGGTAACCAACCCGCGGTTACACGTCGTCAACAACGTATCAACCTGCAAAATGGCATCGTATTATCTGATACTCCAGGAATTTTATGGCCAAAAGTGGAAAATCCACACAGTGGCTTCCGCCTTGCGGCTACCGGCGCGGTAAAAGATACAGCGATGGAATATGACGAAGTCGCATTCTATACCATTGAATACCTAGCAGCTCATTATGCAGACAAGCTTAAAGAGCGTTATCAAATTGAAGAGCTTCCAGAATCAGATATCGAGATCATGGAAGAAATTGGTCGTCGCCGCGGTGCACTACGTGCAGGTGGACGTGTTGACTTGCACAAAGTATCAGAGATCTTATTGCACGAACTTCGTCAAGGCACTTTGGGCCAAATTACATTAGAACGCCCAGAAATGATCACTCAAGAGCTGATTGAAGTCGAGATTGAGACCGCCCGTAAAGAAGAAGAAAAAGCGAAGCGTAAAGAAGAGCGTCGTAAGCGCTATTTACGTAATAAGCGATAAGCTTGTCTCTTATCTACTCATGTTTCAAGGCGCGATTTTCGCGCCTTTTTTGTTATCTAATGCGCCCATTTTTTTCACTTTTCAAACTTTATATTCCTCATCCAAAATCCCAGATATGAAGCACGAAAAAACACCGCAAAATCGCCGTATAAACTTTAAGCACAAACTAGTTTAGACCCCGGGCCCCTATAGAGTTACAGCCACCATCCAACCCTCAAATGTCGAGTTTGCAAGGGTCTGCAAACTTATGCAACCTGGTTAGTGACACTCTCCCCAAAATCCGCAATATGAATAAGTGTCAGCGCTGGCGTTTTTCCATATGAAGAAGAGATTTATTATGAGTGAAACTATACAAAGCAAACCACTTCCCTCCTTTATCGAGGAACGCCTAGATTTTTATATTCAAGATCTAATCGAACCGAATGAGAACAAAAAACACCTTGTTCTTGGTAAACGCCCACCGTGTAATGCCGTTGTCCTGCAAAGCAATGATTACCTTGCACTGTCTCATAATAAGGAGATTCAAAACGCGCATCGTGATGCGATTTCCCAGCACGATGACAACGTCGTGATGTCCGCGATTTTCTTACAAGACGATGAATCGAAACCTGTATTTGAAACGCAACTAGCCAGTTTCGTTGGTATGCCTAGTTGTCTACTTTCTCAATCTGGTTGGGCTGCGAATGTCGGTTTATTGCAGACTATTTGTGCACCGAACATACCTGTGTACATTGATTTCTTTGCACATATGTCTTTGTGGGAAGGCGCACGTATTGCCGGAGCACAAATTCATCCGTTCATGCATAACAACACCAGTCACCTAAGAAAACAGATTTCACGTCACGGTTCAGGGATCATTGTTGTGGATTCGGTTTACAGCACTATCGGGACCATCGCTCCTCTACGTGATATCTACGAAATAGCACAGGAGTTTGACTGCGGCCTGGTTGTAGATGAATCACACTCTTTAGGTACACACGGTCCACAAGGTGCGGGGATACTGCAGGGTCTTGGCTTAACTCATAAGGTAGATTTTATTACCGTTAGTCTTGCCAAGACATTTGCTTATCGTGCTGGCGCAATTTTAGGCCCAGAAAAACTGGCGAAGACGCTTCCATTTGTGGCGTACCCTGCAATATTTAGTTCTACCGTATTACCGCAAGAGATCATTCGGCTAGAGAAAACACTGGACGTCATAAGAAAATCAGATGATAAGCGAGATATTCTGTTTGAAAGAGCCAAGTCTTTAGCCGTTGGTTTAAAACGCATTGGATTTACTATTCGCAGTGAATCACAAATTATCGCATTAGAATGTGGTAACGAGAGAAACACTGAGCGAGTCCGCGACTTTCTCGAAGAGCGAAATGTTTACGGCGCAGTGTTTTGCCGCCCTGCAACTGGAAGGAACAAAAACATCATCCGTTTTTCAGTCAATGCAGACATGACAGCTGCTGAAGTTGATCATGTACTCACTGTCTGCCAACAAGCATTTGCACACCCTGACTTAGAGTTTGTGTAAGTTAGTGTGTAGATAAAACTAAAGAGCTCAACAGTTTTGCTGAGCTCTTTATTCGTGTTATTCGTTGTGAGCAACTCGCCTCAAGAAAACAAGTCGCGAATGATTAGATCCAGTTTGCGATTTTATCGAACAAACGATTTTTATCCGCCGGTTTTACGATGAAGTCAGACATACCCGAAGACCCAATTTTGTCCAACGTGACAGGTGAACTATCCCCTGTATGCGCAATAATAGGTACCGACGCATAGTTTTTATCCGAGCTTCGAATTCGCCTAGACGCTTCTACACCATCCATAATTGGCATTTCGATATCCATCAGAATGAGATCAACATCTTCTTGCTCTAGTGTATCCAGAGCCTGCTGCCCGTCTTCTTTCTGAATCACTTCAAAGCCTTGCTTTTCAAGTAACATTGCCGTGAATTTACGCAAAGATTCATTATCATCCACGACCATAATTGTGCGCTTATTTGAATTATCTAACGTCACCGAGGCCGTTGGTGTTGATACATAGCTTGAATCATATAAGAGACGCTCAATAGTTGGTTTAGTATTCAATAACCAGGCTTGCGTTTCGATCCAAATAGGTTCATATGCAGCCTTACGTGCTCTCTGAGTCGGATGATGCTCAAAAAGATAAACTATGCGTGCTTCAGTGAAAGACAAGAGAGATTCTAATCTATCCAATTGGTTTGCTCTTGGATCTAAGCTCTCAAGATCGATAAAAATCAGATCGAATTCGAACTCGTACTCTTTCTTTTTGAGTACTTGGTTGGCATCTAAAATCGTCGAGTCAAAGCCCATAAAACGGCTAATATCTGTTACTTTAGACACCAAGATATCTTGGCTAGTCACCGTTAGAATGGTTTTGAGTTTAGTCAGATCGTTTTTGATTTCAGTAACGGTATCAGATGTCGTTAGTGGGAAAGTTAACGTAAATTGAGACCACTCCCCTAACTGAGATTGACACTCAATGTTCCCCCCAAATGAACGCATGACTTTTTTACAAAACGGTAGACCCAAACCATAACTTCCTGATTTGCCAGTGGTGTAAAAGTCTTGAAAGATATTGCGTAGAACATCAGGAGCAATGCCAGCACCATTATCGGTTACAACAATTTGATTAAAGCGTTCTGAACTTATCATGGATACATGTATGTGAAAATCTTCAGATTTACGGTGATGGAAGGCATTCTTGAAGAGGTTATACATAACGTATTTAAGTAATGTATCACTACCTAGAAACTCAAACTCACTTCTCGCATCCAGCGATATGGCAAATCGATCAGTGGCACGTTTATAACTGAAGCTTTCAATTGCCCGTTCAACGACCGAGTGAACTGAATATTTTTTGAAGCTAGAACGAGAAACTCGATTTTCATCAATCGAAGTTAGCAATAAATCGATGGTTTCATTACCCGATTGGATAATGTTCATTGCATCCTGACTCACTTCACGTAATAAGGTGACATCCTCTACACTCATGACGTACTGCTCTTTTCCTGCCTCTTTCATGTTGGGCAAGATCGACTGGATAACATCTATTGAAGTGCAAAGCCCACTCAACGGGTTACGCATTTCATGTGCAATCCCTGCCCCGAATGATTTTGCCAGCGAGACTTTCGCTTCATGTTCAACTTGGTTACGAAAATAGAACAAATTACCGAAGACATAAATAAACAGAAAGATTGGCACATGAGTCCAATCCATGGTCAAGTCAAGATGGAACCCTTTTGCAACCCAAGCGAAGAATGTTGCTAAACCTATCCCAGCAAAGGTTTGAGCAAACATGACCCTAGTAACATGAACCAGTAAAATGTGTAAGAAAATTGCAGACATAAACGACATAACCCATACATTGGACCAGTCATTCATCAGTAACATATAAAAAAAGAAAAACGGTAAGCACAGCGTTATCGTCACTTGGTAGTAAATAGGAACATAATCTCTCCAAGTCGATGATAAGCGGTTTCTAAAAATGATGCCGAAAAACAATAACGAGCAAAACAATCTAAGAGGTAAATTTTCATAAGCCTGTGGAAAGGCAAACTCCCAGACAAAGTAGTACAGCGGAAAGCCAAGAAACCCCATCCAGCCAACGAGAGTTAGGTTTGGTTCTGCATATTGATAAACCTTACGTATCGAGTCCATATAATCTGTTTTGCTTACTCCGCCTGACGCACAATAGTGTGATTTTGATTCACTTTTATCGTTTTATTATTAACTAATTATATATTAATCATCATTTATAAGCAGCGCGAAATGACGTAAACAGCTCGCAATACTTATCTTTAGTTTCAATCTTTTAAGACAGCTACACTTGATTTACAACCAAATAAACAAAGTTGCATATAGTTTAGTGCAATTTTGCGATAATCGCTCTGTATCCAATTGGATGTTAATCTCATTTTGTGCAAGAAACTTAAGTCGCGCCTTTGGCACGACTTTCCAACGATTCAAAAACAGTACTCACCGCATATAGCGTGGTGAAGAACAATTGGCTTGGGATGTGTTATGAATTCTGTCCAGATAAAAAATGTCATTTTTGATGTAGGTAATGTATTGGTACGCTGGTCTCCAGTAGAAATCGTTCGCTTAACATTTGGTGGTTCCGTAGAGTCAGAGAAAATGGCTCAGATGCTATTTTCATCACAAATCTGGAAAGATTTAAATAAAGGGACGATCTCCGAAAGGGAAGCAAAACAGCGTTATCAACGTGAACACCAAGTAACGACGGAAGAAATGGGCCGCTTCTTTTATTATGTAAAACACACTCAAATATTACTTTACGGCAGTATAGAGCTGTTAAAACGAGTAAAAAGAGCCGGATATGGCGTATATGCGCTCACAGACAACATCAACGAAATTGTGGAACACCTTCGTACTACTTATGAGTTTTGGCCACTGTTTGATGGAGCAATCATCTCTTCTGAAGTTCAATTACTAAAACCACAAGCGGAGATCTACCAAACTCTACTTTCAAAGTATCAGCTTAACCCCGAAGAGACAGTATTTCTTGATGACATGCCTTACAATGTTGAAGGTGCCCGAGCGGTTGGCATGGCTGCTATTCAGTTTGAAAATGCTCAGCAATGTGAGCTCGAACTAAAAGCTATGGGGGTTAACTTCTAGAAAGCTTTTAATAAAAACATAACTTTAGGGTGTATAAACAAAAAAGAGCAGTGTTGAGACTGCTCTTATCTAGTGTTTCAGAACGCTAGGTTAGGAGTAAATCACGTTTTCCTCAATCCCACTAACTAATGACTGGGCGTTCTTCCAACGGAATACTTTTTCTAACACCTCTTTGCCATCAGGTGCGCGCCAAGTTCGCTCTTGATCCTCTTGTCCACCAATGTGGCGATAGAATTCAATCGCAGAAATGTTTTGCGACACAACTTCTAAATAAAGACCTGTGTCTTTAAAGTACTGCTGTTGCCATTCGGCGACAGCAAGTAATAGCTGCTTACCAATCCCACGACCACGGTAACTGTCATCAACATGCAATGCGTCAATAAAGGTTCCACGCTCGAAATCATGGTTGCCGAACACACAAACAAAGCCAAGTAGCAAACCTCCCTCCTCCGCCAAGACAATGTGCTGATTGAATGGTGGGTTGGTCAAACGGGTTTGCCAAATCAGTAGTTTGTCGTCAATCGCTTCTTTCTCAAGATAGTTATCACTAAGAATGCCACGGTAATGACGCTTCCAGCTATCCGCATGAAGATGCGCAATGCGCTCGTAGTCCTTATATTCCGCTAATCGTAAATCCATTACGTATTCCTATTTTCTTACATTTTTGCTTCTTTATAGAGTCTCGGTATATTCCACCTTTATAACACTTGTTTCTTGGCAGATTTTATACACCTTAAGCCAGAGCTCATTTTTTAATACTACTCATTATTCAATTAAAAGCAAAATATCCCATCAAGTTCCTTAATCTACACCCAAAGGAATAGTCACATTTGTCTAACTTTAATTTGACTTACATGTGTACGCTGATATTCTAGCGAACAGTTGTTAGCTCAAAGTTAGGGATACACCTGTGACTCAAAACAAACCACCTATTATCTGGTTGAATACATTAATATTTTCTGCCAGTTTTGTTCTGACTTTTATTGTAATGCCTTGGTATGCATATCATTTTGGACTAGGTTGGGAACATCTAATTTGGGGAGTGATTGCATTTAGTTTCACTAACCTTTCTATTACAGCAGGCTATCATCGTCTCTGGAGCCACAAAACGTACGAAGCTCATCCTATTTTGCGCGCCATTTTTGCGATTGGAGGAGCATTTTCTTTGCAAAATAGTGCATTACATTGGTCTTCTGATCATCGTGTGCATCACAAACATGTCGACAATAACGATAAAGATCCGTACTCAGCCAAGCGGGGTTTTTGGTATTCTCACATTGGGTGGATGTTACGTGATTACAATAAGTCAAAGGAAAACGAATATACAAACTGCCGTGACCTAAAGCGCGACAAAATCGTCATGTGGCAGCATAAGTATTATGTTCCACTTGCCCTACTGACTAATATTGGTTTCCCAGTCATGCTCGGACTGATCTACGGTGATATCTGGGGGATGTTATTGGTCGTTGGTGCGGCTCGACTCTTTATGAGTCACCATACGACTTTTTTCATTAACTCCCTCGCACATATTTGGGGTAAGCAAACTTTCACAGACAAAAACACTGCTCGCGATAATGGTGTACTCGCCTTTTTCACATTTGGAGAGGGTTACCATAATTTCCATCATATTTTCGAGAATGACTATCGCAATGGCGTGTATTGGTGGCATTACGACCCAACGAAGTGGTTGATAAAGTCATGTTCTTGGCTAGGACTCACATCTAAGTTGCGCACAACGCCTACATTTAGAATTGAAAAAGCCCGTGCGAGTCAACTTTTGAAGAAAGCAAGAGAAAAGCTAGAATCGAAACCGAACACGCAAACAATCCTCGATCAGCTGCAGCACGAGTTTGATACTCTAGTTCATCACATGCAGGAATACTACGAGATGCGCAAAGAAGTACTCGGTGCCAAAACTGCCAGTGTGGTAAAGAAATACGAATGTTCTGTAACGAAAATGAAGTACCAGCAAATTAAAGCAGAGTTCGAACGGCAGCAACGTAGTTGGAACCTTATGGTTCGTCGATACGCATAGTTTATCCTCATTCTTACGATTACTTAGCTTCGCTTCGGCGAAGCTTTTTTGTTGTGAAGAGTGTTTTCCAATAATTGCTTATTGAGTAAAGTCTTTTTCCTATTGTGAATCAATTCACTCATTATTCATTCACTTTCCTAGTCATATTTTCCTTCCTATAAATAGCTTCAAACCAGCACATAACACTTAGAAAACCAAATTCCAACAATACAATCTAACGAAATTATTTATTAAATTATTATTTGTCTCAGATCATGCAAGCCCCATATTTGTCTCGTGCCACAGCTAAGAATTCTGTAAATTCCTTGTCATAAACTGAAACAGTTTCTTTCTTTTTTACATAACATTCGGAGATCCCTATGTTAGAGCTCTTAATTGGCTTAGTGGTTACCATTGCGGTGGGTTACTTTATTGTCAAAGGCTATAAAGCTGCGGGCGTGTTACTGACCGCTGGTATTGCTTTACTTCTTATGACTGGCGTTTTGGGGCACGACGTGCTGCCGTCAAAAATCACCTCAACTGGTAACATGGTGACAGATGCGCTTGAATACGTGAAATACATGCTTCAATACCGCGGTGGCGGTCTTGGTATGCAAATCATGCTGCTTTGTGGTTTTGCGTCATACATGACTCATATCGGCGCGAACAACGTGGTAGTGAAACAGTTCTCTAAACCGCTTTCTGTCATCAAGTCTCCTTACGTCCTTTTGGTAGCGGCTTACATTGTGGCGTGTTTAATGTCTCTTGCGGTAAGTTCTGCAACAGGCCTTGGCGTACTATTAATGGCGACATTATTCCCAATGATGGTCGCGATGGGCATTTCTCGTCCAGCAGCCGTTGCAGTGTGTGCCTCTCCAGCGGCAATCATCCTTTCTCCTACTTCTGGTGATGTTGTTATCGCAGCAGAAAAGTCTGGTTTAGAGCTTGATGTGTTTGCGGTACAAACTGTGTTGCCTGTTTCTATTTGCGCAATCATCGTCATGGCAGCGGCAGCGTTCTTCTGGAACAAATACTTAGATAAGAAAGAAAATACACCAATGGAAAAAATTGATGTATCAGAGATCAAAGCTGACGCACCAGCGTTTTATGCAGCTCTTCCATTTCTACCTATCATCGGCGTTTTCCTATTCAACGGTCGTACCATTCCAGGACTTAGTCTAGACATCTACACTATTGTGGTTGGTTCGATTTTCCTTGGAGCTCTGATCCATTATGTTGTAAATAAGTTCGATGGTAAAAAATCACTAGAAGATTTAGATTCTTGCTACGCAGGCATGGCTGACGCGTTCAAAGGCGTTGTGATGCTTTTGGTTGCCGCAGGGGTTTTTGCACAAGGTCTGATGTCTATCGGTGCTATCGATAACCTACTTCATCTAGCAGATAATGCTGGTGCAGGCGGCGTTGCTTTAATGCTTATTCTAACTGCATTGACAGTTGCAGCAGCAATTGCAACGGGTTCGGGTAACGCGCCTTTTTATGCGTTCGTGGAGTTAGCACCATCTTTGGCTGCGAAAATGGGATTAAACCCTGCTTTCCTAATTATCCCGATGCTTCAAGCATCAAACCTAGGCCGTACTATCTCACCAGTATCTGGCGTAATCGTTGCGACATCAGGTATGGCAAACATCAGCCCGTTTGAGGTTGTAAAACGCACATCCGTTCCAGTTCTAGCAGGCCTTATCACGGTGATTATTGGTACCATGGTGCTTGTTCCAATGAGTGCCTAACGGTATTGCCACGATCAAACTAAAAGCAATATCCGAACAAAATTACGTTTAATTAAAAACGCCAGCAAATGTGCTGGCGTTTTTTTTATTCTAATGTGTTGATTTACGCTGACTTAAATCGGTCAGGAATCTTAGTGATGCTCTCTCTGTAGCTAAACCATAAGTAGGTAACAGCAAGCGAAAAGAATAAATATGAAAGTGCGAATACGATTGGAGACGTGATTAATTCCGCGGACATTCCCCACATCACACCGACTACGGTTATCGTCAACTTAGAAAGCATACCGCAAATGAGTAGGAATAAAGCAAGCTGTGGAAAGCGCGAGCTGCGAAATGCGAAGAAATAACAGCTACCTACCGCTAAAGAAGCAATAGATAAGCCCAACATAAATGAATGGATGTGGTCTGCTGATGCGATACCAGCGGATACCGAAGCCATGAGTAATAGGAACAGTTTCATAAGTCACCTCACAACAAATCTAAAAAGCATCCCTTCATAAATGAAAACTCATTTTTCACTATATTCTGCGCCTAAAATCAGCAATTACAAGTTACTTTTTTGCTCACTTAATGAACACAAAAGCTAATCAGCTTCAATTGTTACAAAAGGTTAACAATTAAAAATTAAGAAACCCTTTGCATCTGATACTTACGACAGTTAGATGATAAATTCGCCATTTTTGTTACAGATGGTTAACATGGAAACATTTTGAAATTTTTTATTTGAAATGTGAACTGTGCACTCAACAGCGTAAAACCTCACTGTCTTGACTCATCATTCGTTATTAGCGAGCAAAAAATATCACTTTTTTACAACGTTCTTACTACATACAAAACCATGAATTCACATCCACTTTTAATGTTGCAAATTATTTTATCAGTAACCGTAAAAAGAGATTCCAATCACATATTTATTGGTTATAATCCGCGCTCATTGCGTTAAACGTTGAAAAACGCAAACTAATTTTGAGAAAAAACATCTTTAAACCAACCTTCTTTGCGGCATTGCCAATAAGAGGAAAAACTGAGAATAAAAATGAGCAAGATTGATAAAGCTATGCGCATCCTGTTAGCAGGGTTCTGTATCAACCTTTGTCTTGGCATCCTGTATGCTTGGAGTGTATTCAACAAGGCACTGGTAACTGAATCAGGCTGGAGTGCTGCAGAAGCTTCTGCACCTTACGCAACTGCAACCATCACTTTCTCTATCTGTCTTCTTATTGCAGGTATTCTTCAAGACCGCATGGGCCCTCGAATGATCCTTATCCTAGGTACTGTTCTTACAGGTCTGGGCATGATCGCGTCTGGCTTTGTTGACACTCCACTCATGCTGAACATTACCTTCGGTGTGATCACAGGTGCAGGTATCGGTTTTGGTTACGCATGCCTATCACCTTCTGCGATGAAGTGGTTCCACGCTTCGAAGAAAGGTATGGTTAACGGCATTATTGCGGCAGGTTTTGGTCTAGCGGCTATTTACCTTGCGCCAGTAACTTCTGCGCTAATAGACAGCATGGGCATTCAAACTAGCTTTATGGTTCTTGGTGTTGGTATCCTAGCGATTGCGGTTCCTCTTGCAGCAACCATCAACAACCCACCAGCAGACTACACACCTGCGGAGCCTAAAGTAAAAGAAGGCCAAGCACCTAAAGCGGTGAAAAAGTCAGATGACTTAACTTGGAAAGCAATGTTGAAAACGCCACAGTTCTACTCTCTATGGATCATGTACGCGTTTGCAGCTTCTGTTGGTCTAATGATCATTGGTAACATCACGACAATCGCAAGCGTTCAAGCAAACTTGCCAAACGCGGTTTACCTAGCGTCTATTCTTGCTGTATTTAACTCTGGCGGTCGTGTTGCCGCGGGTATGCTTGCAGATAAAATCGGCGGTGTTCGTACGCTTCTACTCGCGTTCGTTCTACAAGGCGTAAACATGGTGCTGTTCGCGACGTTCGACTCTGAGTTTACACTGATCATCGGTACAGCAATCGCAGCGGTAGGTTACGGCACACTTCTAGCGGTATTCCCTACTCTAACGGCTGAGTTCTACGGTCTGAAAAACTACGGCACTAACTACGGCGTGCTTTACACAGCATGGGGTATCGGTGGTGCAATCGGCGCAGCGGTTGTTGGTTTCTCGATGACAAATGGCGACGGCTACACCTTGGCTTACACCATTTCTTCAGCAATGATGGCAGTATGTATCGTACTAGCGTTCATCACTAAGCCATTGTCTGAAGCGAAAGTAGCACAGCTAAAAAACGCATAATTGCGAATTGATTTGATAGCGAAAAGGCTTAACCTATGGGTTAAGCCTTTTTTGTTATCGGTCGTTTATGGAAAGCCCTATCGAACTTGCACCAGACTACTATCTAGAGAACTTCTTCAAGCTGACTCATCACGCAATAACTTGGTACAGCGATTTACTGACCAAGGAAGAACACGCATGGCTTTGCTCGTTTGATTCTTTGAGCAAACACGCCCAGTGCCTTTTGGTGCGTTTATACAGCCGAAAGGGATGTTGGTTTCGAAGTGATAAGCTGAGTTATCAAGAAATACCTTCTATCAATGAAGCACTGGCAGAATTGAGTCAGCATGAGTTTGTAGCCCTTTCCCCACCCCTTTCTCATCAAGAGTTAGCGGCTAATTTACTGACCAAACCAGAAATCTCCGCGCTTTATCCCGAACTGCCGAAATCACTCAAGAAAGACGCCCTTGTCGAACATTTGAGTAATACGGAATTTGATCGTATAGAGCGGCTTGAGTTTACGATCGTCAAACTCAATTCTGCTCATATGATCGACGTGTTACTCACTCTGTTTTTTGCCAACACCCATCAAGACTTAAGTCAGTTTGTGCTTGATGACTTAGGTTTGCATCAGTTCGAGCAATATCAATTGAGTAAAGTGCGCCGTTTCTTTGATTCACGTGAGCAAATAGACCGCTTAATTGAACTGAGCCAGTTGGCCAACCTGTACTGGCAATTTGACCGAAAAGACAAAGCCAATCTCGACTTATTAATTGAGGCAATGCCTCAGCCCGTTAAACACCGTTACGTAGATCGTAAACGCGAGCACATGTTGAATGACATAGCACGTGATTACGAACGGCTTAATGATCTAGAGACCGCCCTATCTCTATTTGGCCAAACTCAACTCACACCGAGCCGAGAACGACGCGCACGTATCTATGACAAATTAAACCATGATGATTTATTTTGTGACATTGTCACAGATATACTTAACTCACCGATCGATGTGTCTGAGCTCGAAGTTGCACAAAAACTTGAGCAACGGTTAAAACGAAAACAAGGCGAGAAAGTGCCAAGAGTGACGAAGCCAACCTGTACGGAATACCGCCTTGAACTGGATTTATCTCAACAGAGAGTCGAACTCGCCAGCAAAGCGTATTTTGAGTCCTTAGGCTGGACTGTATTTTACGCCGAAAATGCACTGCTTAATGCATTACTTGGTCTCACTTTTTGGGATGCGATTTTTGCTCCTATTGAAGGGGCATTCATTAACGCTTATCAACACCGTCCTTTAGATTTATATCACTCGGATTTTGTTACCAAGCGCCAAGCTTTGATAGACACCGCTTTTGCCGAACTAGAAGCGGGCAACACCCAGATGTTATTGACAAAATACGATGAGAAGTTTGGCATCAGTAATCCATTTGTACATTGGAACTTAATAAGTAAAGAGCTACTCGAAACAGCACTCAACACTATCCCAACCAATATGCTGATGGCGCTGTTCAAAATACAATTGAGCGACCTTAAGCTTTACCGTAATGGGATGCCGGATCTCATTGCTTTTAAAGAAAACGAGTTCGAGTGGATTGAAGTGAAAGGCCCTGGCGATAAACTCCAGGATAACCAATGGCGTTGGATCAAAGAGTTTACTCGCCTTAATGTCCCGTTTGCGGTGTGTTACGTCGCAGCAACTTAACTTACTCTATATAAAGAGCTTGGTGTTTGTTCACTCAAACCGCCCCTCGGTTATCGCCCCTTGCTCTTTTTTCTAAACATTTTTTCGTTTCTTCACGATCGCTTCACGCTTCTTCACACAAAATGCGCTTCTACTCACTAAGTTGATTTGAAGAGGCAAAATAAAATGAACAAAACACTTCTTGCGTTACTTGTTACCTGCTCAGTTTCGGTATCTGCGGCTCCTTATGTAGGTCTGGAATATGGACTAGGCACCACTGACCATGATTTGGAACCTCACTTTTCAACTGACAACGTAACACTCAACCCTGAGCTTGAAGACGGTATTTTCTCAGGCTTTGTCGGTTACGCATTTAATGACAACTGGGCATTGGAACTGGGTTACAGCCAGTTTGACCTTGATGACGGCCGTTCTAAGAACCTTGGTATCAAGACAATTGATGGCAAAGATTACCATCATGAAATGGATTGGGATTCCTCTATCACAGCCAAACAAGTCTCGCTAGCACCAGTGTTTAGCTATGCATTAAGTGATAAATGGACAACAAAATTCAAAGCGGGTTTAACTTACACGCAATACGACGCCAAGGTTGCTCAACATCAAGAATATGAGCTTGTCGCGAATGACGATGTGGAAATAAGCAACACGCTTTTCCATAGCTCGGAGAAAAACAACGAGCTAGGCGCAATGTTCTCAGTGGGTGCGGAATACAGAATTTTCCCGCAGCTCACCATAGGTGTAAACGCAAAATATCAACTAGACCGATACGCGAACACTGCATCCTTTAACGTAGGCACAACTTATTACTTCTAATATAAGGAGATGATAATGAAAAGAGTATTGTTAACATCCATGCTTGCCCTACTTTCAAGCTCGGTTTTCGCCGCGTTTAATGGTCCAGAAGTCAGTGCAATCAATACGGTGAAAGAGGCGCGCAACGCAACCGACGACAGCGCTGTAGTGCTAACCGGGCATATTGTTCAATCATTTGGTAACGAGACTTACTTGTTCAAAGACAACACTGGTGAGATCGAAGTAGAGATCGACAACGAAGATTGGATGGGTCAAGAAGTGACACCAAAAGATACCGTAATGATTCGAGGAGAGGTTGACGCAGATTGGACAACTACGCAGATAGACGTTGAGACCATTCAAAAACGTTAAGAAGCTGACTGATACCTCAACACAAATAACACAGCCACATTTTAGTGGCTGTGTTACGCAATAATCATGGAAAACGCTCGTTTAGCTAGTCAAGCAAGGACAATCTTGCGGTACGACTAATCGTATACTCTTAGGCTGAACATCAAATCTAATGGTTCTCGAATGATAAGGTTCTCCATCTAAATTAAGAGGTAATGGATTCGGGAAGTCTATCTCCAACCAGCTTGCTCTTGTGTACTTCACAAACTCTCCTTTCTCACTCGGGTTATTGATCTCGTCGATTACTTTAGGCAGCTCATGAGGTAAAAATGGGCGCACCAATGTTAGATCCATCAGCCCATCATTAATCATCGCTTTTGGAGCTAACTCTTGCCCACCTCCAGCAAGGCGCCCATTACAAAACGCACCGAGCAACATTTCTCCCTGATACGCACCACCTTCAATCGTTATTGTTCCGTCATATGGTTTAAAGCCAAGTGCTTTTACAACACCAGTTAGCGTGTAAGCTCCGCCGCCAAGAAAGTTTTTGAGTTCAACAGGCGTTTCTGCTGTAACTTCTGCGCCAAACCCTGCTGTTGCCACGTTAATAAAGCAGCGATCGTTCGCTTTGACGCAATCGACCAAAGCGGACTGCCCCTCAACAGCAAGAGATAAAGACGCCTTAATGGAATTAGGTACTTGAATAGCGGTAGCAAAGTCATTGGCGGTACCAAGGGGAATAATGGCTAACTCAGGGCGTTTTTCTTCGTCAATTTGAATAATCGCAGAAGCCGCCTCATTGACGGTCCCATCGCCACCAGCGACAACAATACGTTCAATGCCTTCATCAACCGCTTCTTTCACTAGCCGCGGCATGTCTTGAGATTCCCACGTCACACGCACCTGTACGTCGATGCCTTTGTCTCTCATTTTCATGATTGCATCTCTTAACTCTGTATTCCCAGCTTTTTTTCCGTTAAGGATGGCACGTATTGTCTTTTTCATTGCACTTCCTATTGGTTGATGACTTTTCCTGCTTGCTTAATCTGTGAACGCAACCACTGATGGGCGCTGTCGTTTGTGCGACTAGGATGCCAGATTGTGCAAAGCTCATACATTTGTTCATCAAATGGCATTGATAAAGATTTAACATGATAGGTGTTATTGAACAAGTTGATCATCGACTCTGGCATTAAACCAATGTATTCACTACCACAAATAATTGGGAGCATTTCTAGTACGCCTGAGGCTCGATACTTAATCTTTCTCTTATCCAAGTCGACAATGTCATCGGCGTTTAACAAGCTCTTACGACTCTGCCACTGCGAAACCACTACGTGTTCTTCTTCAAAAAATTGTTCAGCCGTAATCTCGTCATTCAGGCGTGGATGCGCTTCGCTACATACCACCACCAAACGCTCCGTAAGTACAGTTTCCAGTTTTAGCACCGTTCTTGCTCTTGGTGTGATATCAATGATCAAATCGTATCGTTGTAACCTCAGATCACTTTCAAAATCTTCCGTAAAAAGCGGATGTACTTCTAATGCAACATTTGGCGCCGACACACGGATTTGTTTCATGACTTGAGGTAGCAACTCAAAGCTTGCAACGGACACACAGGCAATAGAAAACACTCTATTCGACACTTTAGGGTCAAACTCATTAGAGGCCGATAATGTCGAAGTGAAATTTTGTACTGAAGCTAGAAGAGCAGGATAAATATCCATCGCAAACGAGGTAGGCTCGACACCTTTAACGCAACGATGAAACAATGGATCATCGTAGATATCACGTAGCCTTGCTAGCGCTTTACTCACCGCAGGCTGGGTGATGTTTAAGCGCGCCGCCGCTCGAGACAAGTTACGCTCTTCATAGATGGCAGTGAAAATGGGGATAAGATTAAGGTCGGTCGGTTTCATGCTATTAAATTTTTCAAAAGTCACTTTCTCTATTTTAATCTAACAGCATGATCCTTCACGTAGCCAAGTGCAATAAATGAGCGGTATCGCTTGTTTTAATGAGTTTTAACTCAATTTTGACGCACTTCATTCACTACATAAACTGGCACCGTAGTGCAACGTAAAGCTTGACTTAGGCTTTGCCTAGGTAAGGGGTAAGAAACTCGCTGACTTCCTCGCCGCATAAACCAGTTTCTACCTCTATACCTGCTTGTTTTAGAATCTCGATACCTCGACCACTGTTGCGTGGGTCGGGGTCCAATATGGCTACGACGACTTTGCTTATGCCGGATTTGACTAATGTCACCGCGCAAGCTGGCGTGCGACCAACAAACGAACACGGTTCTAGCGTAACGTATGCCGTCACCGATTCTAACGAGCCTTGATACGCATTCAGCGCTTCCACTTCCGCGTGATTGCCACCAATCGCTTGAGTATGACCTTCAGAAACGATTTGATTGTCTCTCACTAACACGCAGCCAACCGGCGGGTTGGGTTGACATTCAGGAAGCGCATTTTTGGACACTTCCAATGCGCGGCGCATAAACTCTTGGCTCATTTGAACTCTATTCTCTAATAAAAACGAGGCGCTATATTAGCGCCCCGTTTTATTCATTGCCATCTCTTCCAATGACTTTGTCCAGTTCTGGTAACGCTCGCGGAATACGGAATTTAAAGCGTGTTTGTTTGGTCTGGATTTTGCGCCACATCGACTTCAGTAAATGAGCGCTATTTTCACCATTTTGCATTCGCGACGCACTTTTTTGCCACGATTCACTCGTATCGGCTTTGTTCATTTCCAGCTCTGCCGTATTTAAACGCAATTGTTTGTACAATATGGTCCTTGCTTCAGACCAACGTTTAGCCTTTAACAAACGGTGGAACGTCAACCATGCTGGTGTCGGTCTGTTGCGGTAGTAACGTTTAATGGCTACCAATGAAATAATCACAAAACCCAGCAACACAAGCGTGGAAACAATCCATGCAAAGTACGTTCTGATGAAGGACTTCAACGTGTGCTTCGCGGCAAAAGTTTTGCCCTCTAACATCACCGTTTCCACTTGCTGAGTCTTACTGTTCCACCAACGGAACTCATAATCTGGCAGGGTTAATTCACCACCTTGTTGAATCACGTACACGCTCTCTTCTGTGCGTGTTGACTGGTAATCACCACGTGTTTGCGTATCTGTCAAACGGTGGGGTTGAGGATACGCTTGATAACGGGTTGTTGATTCTCCTTTCAACAAGTCTGGTAGCAATACAGATAGTGAATCTTGAGCCGAAATGGTGATTTTACGCGTGATTGCATCCCCAACTTTGAGTGACTCAGTGGAGGTATCCCACTCTTGCTTTACCTCTACATCTGTTGCAGAAAACCAAGGTGTCTCACCACTCAGCAGGCCCGATGGCAAGACGGTTTTGAACTTAATCGGCTGCGTGTAAAGTGTGCCTGACACCTTCTCGCCGTCCGGCGCAGACACCTGAACGCCCACTGCGACAGGTGGAATCACAAAATCACCAGAAGCTTGAGGATACAAAGTCACTTCCCAGCGTTGACGCGACCAAGTTTGCCCCTCTTTTTGCTCAGTAAAGTTGGTTGCTAGTTGATTACGCTGTTTTGCGATAACATTGGGTATTTCAATATTGCCAATTCTCGTACCACCCGTAAACCAACGCGGCGTTGCCACTTCGATGGTTAAAATAACTTGCTCATTGACGCTAAAACTTGGTGTTTTACGCTTCTCTCCAGCCGTTGGTTGTTTACCAACCCACGCTTGTAACTCAACTCCATGCTTTCGTTGAACGTCACGAATATCTTGAGCCAACACACTACTGCTCAGGAGGAAGCCGAAACAGATAACTAACCACAAGGGTAAAGCAAGGTGCGTAAAACGGTGGCTTTTCATCATTGCACCGCCTCCTCTGTATTTTCGTTCGCAGTAGAGGTTGATTCTCCGGTTTCTATTGAACGCAATTGAATCTGAAACTTCGCATTTAAGAAGTATTTAGGATCCGCTTCGACTCGCTTTAACCATTTGTCGGCTAATTCTTGGCTACCTAAGATGTCGTCTGCACTTAACGTCTCTTTAATCATCAACTCCGCTGACGTTTTTTCATCCGCCCCTTCTGCGGTTTGAGGGTTATCGCCTAGCTCGGTTGATGCTTCTTGCTCCGTTCCTGCCTGACTCTCACTCATCCGGTTGATGTCCTCTACAATACCACCAATCACTTTCAAGTTATGCTCAACATCCGGTCTTAGCCTCTCGCTCAACGTTGGCTTGTTGGCTAGGGATTTTAACAAGTCACGTGCAGCCAAATATTCACGCTGACGCGCCAATGCACTCGCCGCATTATAAAGACCGTAATCTCGAACCTCTTCGGACGGGTCGTTTTGCATTTCCAAAAACGCGCTGTGCGCGAGCTCAAACTCGCTAGCGTAGTAGTACGCCGTGCCTTTGCGTAATGGATCGACAAAGTGTTTTGCAGCTTCTAAATACGCTTGTTGGTTGAACAAACGCTGTCCTTGTTGGTCTGGCGTCAGCCACAAATCCCACCACCATTGCGCCACCTTGTCGAAGGTCGTCACTTTTTGCACAACTTGTGGCTGCTCGGCTTTAACAGAAATGTTCTCCGCCATTGCACTGGTCGGCATCAACAGTGTACCGCTCATCATTACAATCACGCACCACTGCACTAACCACCCTTTTCTAAACCACAGCATCATGATCAACGCGATTGGAAACAGAAGTTGATAACCCATGTCTTTCCAAGGCATTGAAGATTCGCCATTAAGCTGCATATTGCGCTCAACGTATCGGTTCAGTTGCTCGATATCACTATTATCGACAGTCACTTCCACCAATCGACCGTTAGTCTGACTAGCCAGTTTTTGTAGAGAATCCAAATCCATTGGGTTGTTACTCACAATGTCAGCATTCCCTGCCGCAAGAATTAACAGTTGATAAGGTTTGCCCAAGAAATACGCTTGGTATTGCTCAATCGTGGCTGGATTAACGCCATCACTCACCAACAGAACGGTGGAGCCTGGTTGACCTTGCAATTGTTGATCAATTAACGGCAAGGCTTTTTCGGCAAGCTTACCTTGCACGGGCATAATTTCTGGCGTAATGGCCGCCAAAAATGGGTCAAATACTTTGCTGTCTTGAGTTATAGGCATTGCGACATGAGCACTGCCCGCGAACACGACTAAACCCGTTTTTCCGCCTTTTCGCACGGCTAGCAAATCGCGTACTTTCTGTTTGGAACGCTCAAGGCGGCTTGGTGGGAGATCTTTTTGCAGCATCGAGTCGCTGTTATCAAGCACCACAAGCATAGAGGCTTTATCTTCGCCAAAGGGAGAAGGTTCTCGTTGCCACGTTGGGCCTGCACAAATCACAATGGCGATGAACACAATCAGCATCAAGAGCTTAAGCGGCAGTTGCTTACGCCAGCCTCGCTCACCTATCGTCAAAGCATTGCGTAAATGTTCGGGCAGAATATCCTTCCAGCTTGGCTCGCTTTCTTCTCGCCAGCGTAACCACACCAAGAAAAACATGGGGATCAAAGCCAGTAACCACAGTGGTCGAATAAAATGAAACTGCGTAAAGAATTGCGTCCAACTAAGAGAATCAAACATCGCTCTCTCCTAATGATGATCGTGTAACAGCCCTTCTTTTGAGTGTTGCGACGCTGAACGCGAGCAAATGCATGATGACCACTAACGCCATCAAGTAATGATGAAGGCTTTGTTTTGGGCGGTATGTAGTGCTTTCGTAAAGTTGAGGTTCCAGTTTGCCAATTTCGTCGTAGGCAGCCGATAGTTCATCACGGTTGAGTGCTTCAAACGCTTCACCGCCGGATTCTTTCGCAATGCGATGAATCGTTTCCATATCCAACGCGGTTTCACCTATCGTTTCCGGATCGCCCATCGCAATGACGTGTACTCTCACGCCTTTGGCTTTCGCCACTTTCGCCGCATCAATCGGTTCAACAAAACTGCCCGTGTCGTTACCATCGGTTAATACAATCGCGACTTTTTCACGGTTTTGGTCTTGTTCTAAAGCACCACGCGACTTATCGCTTTGCTCAAAAACTTTAATCGCTAAGCCAATCGCATCACCAAGATGGGTACTCTGCCCTGCCATTGCCACATCGGTTTGGTTAAGCAGTTCGAGCCACACTTTTTGGTCTGCGGTAAATGGCGTTTGCACGAAAGCAGCATCACCAAAAAGCACCAAGCCTAATCGGTCACCTTTACGAGACTGAACAAACTCCGACAGCACTTCTTTTGCCGCATCAAGACGAGAAATTTTTTCGCCTGTACGTGAGGTGAAATCTGGCTCGGCCATGGAGCCCGAAAGATCCACCACCACCATCACATCGCGGCCTAAACTCGCGCGAACTTGAGGCTCGCCTAACACGGTGGGTTTTGCCATCGCACACACCACCAAAAGCCATGAAAGAATTAACGTTGCTCGCTGCCACCAACTCGGGGTCAACTGGCTTGCACCTTCTGATGGCGTCTCGCCAATCGCTTCCACCAGCTGACTAAAAAACGGCACTTTGATCGCCATTTGCTTAGTGCGATATGCGGGCACCAAGTAGTACACCACCAACGGCAAGGGCAAAACCAGAAACCACATTGGGTGAGCAAATTCAAAACCAGACAAACCAGTTATCGATGCAAGAAGATCATTCATGTTGACCTCCCTGATGTGCTTTGCGTTTCAATCGTGGTGATTTATTTGCCGCGCTTTTTTGAGCATCACAACGGTGCTCACTCACCCAGTTTTTCGCACGAGCAATAAGCGTTACTCGCTCTTCGTTGGTTAGCGTAACGCTTGGGTCAACAATACTTTGTAGCCAGCACTTTGAAAGCTCATCGTTAAAAACCATTTGCGAGTTTGCTTGAGAATCTTCGGTTTGCGGATACCGCGCATCGAGCTTGCGCAGAAAGGCGGTATCAAACAATTTCGCGTTGCGGCTATCAATATGAATCAGCACTACTTTAAGCACAGAGAACAATACTTTTGGCATGTCTTTGTCGCTCGATTTGATTTGCGAAATCGCCAGTAGAGCTTCTTTTCGGTAACGATTATGCCACCATTGCCGAGCCAATCGATATACGACATACACCAATGCAATGAGCACAACCGCCGCTAAAATTTTCCAGCCAATAGTTTGCGGGTACCAACTCACGCTGGGTGGTACAGCCACATCATGCAGCTCTCTGAGTATGTAGGTACTCGGAGGCGTAGGAAGATCACTCATTTAACGCCCTCCTACCAGTTTTTGGAATTGTTTAATGTGCTCACCTGTCGTATCGAGTTCGATGTGCGGAAGGTGTTTCATCGCCATAAGTTGAGAGAGTGATTGACGCTGTAAGCTAGTTCGAGCCTCAAGCTTTGCGCTCGCAGCTTCTACCTTTGCTTTGCTGTCTAAATTGAGTTGATACTGCCCATCACCAACCACCCATTTCGATTTTGCCAAATCGTCTGGTAGCGCTTGTTCTAATGGGTCACTGACCATCACTGCAAGAACATCGTTGTGCTGTTGTAGCTGTTTAAGGTGATCAAGATGGTGCTCCTCGCAGTCGCTCCAGTCGCTGATAAAAATCAAAGTGGATTGCTTGAGCTTCATGCGTTTAATAAGCTCAATCCATTGACTGAACGTTGCTTTTTCGGAATTGCGGGAGTCCACATTGAGCGATTGATTGGCTTTAGCGAGACGTTTAAGTTGCGCCAGAAGATCGTTTTGCGAACGCTGTGCCTTGCTGTGAAACAACGCCTGCTGGGATGCGATGACAAAACCGACTCGGTCGCCATCTTTTAATACTCGCCACCCACACATCGCTGCGATCTCTGCCGCGACAACTGATTTCATTACTTGCGTCGAAGCAAAAAACATTGTGCTTCTCTGGTCGACACACACGATTACGTTGCGATCTTTTTCTTCTGTATAACTGCGTACATGCGGCTTACCCGTACGCATCGTAACTTTCCAATCAAGGTTACGAATATCGTCACCCAATTGGTAATGGCGCAGCTCTTCGAAGTTCAATCCACGACCGCGAAACAACGAATTGTGTCGGCCAGAGAGTACGCTACCCGCCTTTAGGTGAGGAAGTAAACTGAATGATTCTGCTTGTGCTTGCAGACGTACTAAACGAGCGTAATCGCAGTACAAACGGGGATCCATCCCCTGTGATTTTGGCGCAAGAGTTGGCTTAGCCATAATGCCTCCCACTTACCCAATTTCTACACAATCTAGCAGCTCTTGTACGACTCGTTGGTGATCGACTCCGTCTGCTAGTGCGTCGTAGGTCAAAGAAAAACGGTGGCCCAATACAGACGGAACCATGGCACGCACATCGTCAGGAGTCACATGGTCACGTCCTTGCATCCACGCATACGCACGAGCGCATTTGTCGAGTGCGATGGAAGCACGAGGACTAGAGCCAATCTCAATCCATTTTGCTAAGTTTGAATCGGCATAACGCTCTGGCTTACGAGTCGCCATCACTAACGTAACGATGTAGTTTTCCACTAGGTCCGATACCACGATGTTTGGTAACTGACGGCGCGCTTCTAGCACCACGTCTGGCTCAATGTGTTTTGGCGTAATAATTTCGCTGCTGGTTTCCGCACCCAATTCTTCACTGCGCACCAAACGAATGATGTCACGTTCGGCGTCATCTTCTGGATAATCGACGGTAACCTTCATGATAAAGCGGTCCATTTGCGCTTCTGGCAGTGGGTACGTGCCCTCTTGCTCTACTGGGTTTTGCGTTGCAAGCACCATAAATAAGTCCGGCAATACGTGAGTTTTATCGCCTACCGTGATTGTGCCTTCGGCCATGGCTTCAAGCAGTGCCGCTTGTACTTTGGCAGGTGCACGGTTGACCTCATCAGCAAGTACAATGCTGTTAAAAATGGGCCCAGGTTGAAAGTGGAGTTGCGGCTTACCATCCAGCTCTTGATAAACCTCAGTACCCGTCACGTCAGATGGTAAAAGATCCGGCGTAAACTGGATTCGACCAAAACTGGTGTTTAACAAGTTCGCCAAAGATTTTACGGAACGTGTTTTTGCCGTTCCCGGTAAACCTTCTAGCAGAATATGCCCATTTGTTAATAACCCGATGACTAAAGCTCGAACCACGTGGCTTTGTCCAATGACGCTTTTTTCTGTTTGTTCGATGAGTTCTTTTATCGCTTGTTGTGCGTGGTTCATAGGATACCTTTTCAATGGTTTAAGCCGTCTTTTCGATATTTAAGTATAAGAACAAATGAAATAACTTAAGGTTATATTCACTATGTTATCTTTGCGGTTCTTGAGATTGGAGAAGTTGTGCAAGACCAACCAACATCGGTAACGCATAATCAAAGAACATTTTGATTCCCGAACACAAATAGTTTAGACCACTCTCACCATTCGGCGTTTTGATCAAACGGTTTTTTGGGCACTCACCCCAACAATAAGGCAAGTAAGGGCATTGCTTACAATACGTCGGCAATGAACCGCGTTTTGCCATGCCAAAAGTATATTGTCTTGTAGAGAAGGCCATTTCATTCAGTGAGTGTTCATGAATGTTGGCGAGTTTGTATTCTGGATACACATAGTGGTCGCAACTGAACACGTCGCCATTGTGCTCAATCGCCAACCCTTTGCCACAAAACTCCGCCGTCACGCAAAGCTGAGACGGTTTCCCCATTACTTGCGCCACCGCGGTTTCAAACAGATTAACCAGCACACGGCCAAGATCGTTATTCACCCACTCTTCAAAGGTCGCCATTAAAAAGCGTCCCCAGTCTTCAGGATCGACTGACCAATCCGTTACAATCGACATTGGATGCCCCGGTTTAGCCAGATCACTGCCTTTGGTTGGGATCATCTGTTCGTTCCAAAACTGCGGCGCGGTTGTTTGGAAGTTGTTGGCTTCTACCACCGGCGCAAACTGAATATAAGTCACACCCAATTCTTGGGTTAAAAATCGATATACTTCGAGCGGGTATTTCGCATTGTGACGATTCACCGTGACCAACGCGTTGAATTTCACGCCATGCGCTTTGAGCTTATCTACCGCTTTCATCACGAGATCAAACGTTGGCTTACCGCTGCGGGTTTTGCGATATTTGTCGTGCAGCTCTCGTGGTCCATCAATCGACAAGCCAACTAGGAAGTTGTGCTCTTTTAAAAACGCACACCACTCATCGTTTAGCAAAATGCCGTTGGTCTGAAGGTCGTTTTCAATGCGAACGCCTTTCGGCTGATATTTCTTTTGCAAAGCTACGACATTGCGGAAATAGTCCAACCCAAGCAGCGTCGGCTCCCCGCCCTGCCATGAGAATACAATTTCTTCGCCATCCTGACTTTCGATATAGCTTTTCACGAACGCTTCCAGTGTTGCGTCGTCCATTTTTGGCTGCTTTTCTTGGTGCAGTAGATTTTCTTTATGCAGATAAAAGCAGTACTGACAATCGATGTTGCACTTTGCTCCGCCTGGCTTTGCCATCACATGGAATCGACGGTCATACGCGCCCAAAACCGGCGCTTTAGACGCCGTTTTAAGAGGAACAATAGGCATAGTAGTAGAATGGCGAGGGGAAATCTTACTCATACGTTTCTCACTATTACATATACCCAAATAACCTCGTGAGCGCTGTACAGCAAAAGTGAAGCTATTTGGGTATATAGCGCTCCAAAAAGCGCTATATAATCTTAATTTACTTAGAAGACTTAGGTACGAACGAACCTGCTTCCATACGAGGCGGGAATTCTTTGAATGTACCCATCACCTCTTTCACTGTATCCATTGCTGGCATCATTAAGAATGAACGCTCGTACATCCAACGAGAATAACCCATGCCTTGATCGCCTCGTTCAAATGGATCAATGCTCAAGTCAAAGATCAGTGGCACACGAAGTTTAGTGAACGGCTTACGCCATACATCCATACCCGTTTCATTCTCTTGAATCATAAAGTGGAACTTGTACTTTCCTTGGCGCAATGCCACAAGATCGCCGTCGTCGCTCCAGTAAACGAACTCATTTCGTGCGGATTTGTCTGACTTACCCGTTAAATATGGCAGTTGGTTGTAACCGTCTAGGTGAACTTTGTAGTCCATATCGCCAACTTTTTTGCCTTTTAGCAGTTCGTCTTTAACTTTGGTATCACCTGCCGCAGCAACTAGTGTCGGGAAAAAGTCCTCTAATGACATCATGCCGTTGAATGTTTTACCTGCCTCAATTTTTCCAGGCCATTTAATCAACATTGGCACACGGAAACTCCCTTCCCAGCCAGTGTTTTTCTCTGAGCGGAACGGTGTCATCCCTGCATCCGGCCACAAATCAACCATAGGGCCGTTGTCAGTGGTGTAAACAATGATTGTATTGTCATCCACACCTAACTCTTTGATCTTGTTAAGTAGCTGACCGATTTGGTCATCGTGCTGCTTAACACCATCCGCGTAGAAACCGGCACCTGTTTTACCTTGGTATTCTTCAGGAACATGTGTGAAGTTGTGCATGCGAGTGGTGTTAAACCAAGTAAAGAACGGCTTGTCCGCTTTTACTTGCTTTTCTATGAAGCTCTCTGCGGCATCAAGAAACTCACCATCAACATTTTCCATACGCTTACGCGTTAGTGGACCGGTATCTTCGATTTTGCCGTCAGCGTAAGAATGGATAACGCCACGAGGGCCAAATTTCTTCTTGAACTCCGGATCTTTAGGGTAATCCACGTTCTCTGGCTCTTCTTCTGCGTTCAAGTGGTATAGGTTGCCGAAGAATTCATCAAAACCGTGGTTGGTAGGAAGATGCTCGTCTCGGTCACCTAAATGGTTCTTACCAAATTGTCCGGTTGCGTAACCCATTTGTTTAAGCACGGTTGCAATCGTCGGATCTTTTTCCGAGATACCTTCCGGAGCGCCTGGTAAGCCCACTTTTGATAGACCTGTACGTTTTGGCATTTGACCAGTGATGAATGCAGAACGGCCTGCTGTCGAGCTTTGCTGTGCGTAGAAGTTAGTGAACTTCGCACCTTCTTTAGCAATGCTATCGATGTTTGGCGTGTTGTACGCCATCATGCCTTGGTTATAGGTACTAAGGTTCCAGTAACCAACATCATCACCAAAGATGACAAGAATGTTGGGTTTGTCCGCTGCATGTGCAACTGCAGATGCAGCGCCCAAAGCTAACGTACATGCGTTAAGTACGAGTTTTTTACTGCTCGTTTTGGTCGCATTTTTCATATTATCTCCAAGAGTTCGCTAGTGCGTAAAAAACGGTATTCGCTTTTCAATACCATTGTTGATATAAGATAAAGCACTAATTTCAGGCGATAAATGCAGTCAAAATTAGTTAACCTATAAATTAAATTTATGAGTGACGTTATGGACTTGAATTTGATCCAAACTTTTCTTGTTGTTGCGGAGTTTCAATCTTATACAAAAGCCGCGGAACAATTAGGGCTTACACAACCTGCTGTGAGCGCTGCAATAAAGCGTTTAGAGCAAGTCGTAGATAAGCAATTATTCGTTAAAAAAGGACGAGGTATCGCACTAACCTCCACCGCTTATCAATTACTGCCGCAATTCCAGCAAGCGGTTAGTATTATTGACAATGCGATATCTGATAGAAATCATTTTGAAGTGTGTTGTTCGGAAATTTTGTTGCACATTATGGACCCGATAAAGAACACTATTTTTTATGAATCACCACCCGAAAAATTCCTATTATTTGAGCTGTTAAGACAACAAAAAGTCGATCTAGTAATCGATACGGTGATCACGAAAGATGCAGCGTTTATTATTGAAGATGCCTATGAGGAAGAAGCCGTGGTTATCTGTCGTGAGAACCATCCCCGTGTACACGGCACGCTCACAAAAGAGCAATTTTATGAGGAAACTCACTGTTTATTTTCAGGAAAATGGAACAACATGTCGGGGTTCGAGCAACTAGCAAAGGAAACAATTCAAGAAAGAAAAGTCGACTTGATCACATCTTCGCTAGCGGGCATGGCGCTGTATGTCGCCCAAAGAGACAGTTTAGGGATCGTTTCTCAATCTTTTGCAAACAAGTGGAGCAAAGCGCTCAAACTTCAAATTTTGCCCTGCCCCATTTCGATACGCTCTATCCCTTACAAGTTCGTTTACCATAAGCGAGAGGTAAACAACCCAGCCCACATCGCTCTACGTGAAAAAATCAAAGCCAACTTAACGGCAGCCCACTACGAACCAATTTGTTTATAACTCTTGTCAATTGAAGCGTTAGGCGTTTTCGTCATCAAGCTTTCTACAAACCTGAATAGATAGAATTTTACAGATAAAAAAGAGGCTCACGTTAATGAGCCTCTTTCTATATGTGATACTTCACTTAGCTTTTCCTACTTATTTGGGTTCTCTTTTAGTTTCTCCATCACTTGATCGAGCGAGAAGCTTGCTGCTTTTTGCCTTGGTGGGAACTCTTTAAACGTTTCAAGGAATCTGCCTACGTAAGCTTGCGCAGGAACAAGCATGTAAGCACGGTCTAGCATCCAATCGTAGTAAGTGTTAGAAGTGATATCAGCCACTTCGTAAGGATCCATACGCAAGTTGAAGATCTTAGGAACACGAAGTGTGGTGAATGGTTCAGCCCAAATACGCAACGTGCCTTTTGCTCGTTGCTCCATAAAGACCAGCTTCCATTTGTTATAGCGAAGTGCAGTTAAGTCTCCATCATCTGAGAAGTAAAAAATTTCTTCTCGTGGGGCCTTATCCTCTTTACCAGTCAAATATGGTAGGAAGTTATAGCCGTCTAGGTGAACTTTGAATTTCTTACCATTCGCACTATAACCTTTGAGCAATTTCTCTTTGATATTGTCATCACCCGCGGCAGCAACAAACGTTGGCATCCAGTCCATGTGATGCATGATATCATTCGAAACAGAGCCAGCTTTAATTTTACCTGGCCAACGTACCATCGCAGGAACTCGGTACGCACCTTCCCAGTTGGTATTTTTCTCTCCACGGAATGGCGTTGTACCTGCATCTGGCCACGAGTTCATGTGTGGGCCATTATCGGTGGAGTAAAAGACGATTGTGTTGTCTTTAATACCCAAATCATCCACTTTTTTCAGTAGCTGACCTACATGGTTATCATGCTCGACCATACCATCTGCATACTCGCTGATACCTGTTTTTCCAGAGTTCTCTTCTTTCACATGAGTACGGAAGTGCATACGAGTTGCGTTCCACCAGACAAAGAAAGGTTTTTCAGCCTTGACGGCACGATCCATAAAGTCGAGTGCCGCATCTAACGTCTCTTCATCCACGGTTTCCATGCGCTTGCGAGTTAGAGGCCCTGTATCTTCAATTTTGCCATCAGCGTACGAACGGATAACGCCGCGCGGACCGAACTTTTTACGAAACTCAGGATCTTTAGGATAATCGACGTTTTCTGGCTCCTCCTCGGCGTTCAAGTGATAAAGGTTGCCAAAAAATTCATCGAAGCCGTGATTAGTAGGAAGGTGCTCATCTTTATCACCTAAGTGGTTTTTACCAAATTGCCCTGTCATATAGCCCATCGGCTTCAGCATTTCGGCAATGGTTGCGTCCTCTTCCTTCAAGCCAAGATCAGCACCTGGAAGCCCCACTTTACTCAAACCTGTTCTAAGAACGGTTTGGCCCGTAATGAAAGTAGAACGGCCCGCTGTACAAGATTGCTCACCGTAATAGTCAGTGAACATCATGCCTTCTTTGGCGATACTGTCTATATTTGGTGTTTTGTACCCCATCAAGCCAAACGTGTAAGCACTGAGATTGGACTGGCCAATATCATCACCCCAAATGACGAGAATATTTGGTTTCTCTGCTGCGATACTGCTACTTGTCGCACCGATTAAAGCGGCGGCAAGAATCGCTAATCGGCGTTTAACGCCATATTTCGCTGTCATATAAACCTCTGTGTGTATTAGAAAAGTGCTTCCTGCAACAGAATGTATAGTTCACAAATAGCGGATAAGCGAATTTACTAAATGAGAATTCTTTCTATCTTTGCCTAACATTACACCGTTATTTGTAGCTAATACGCACTCCAATAGCACTTTAGTTCAGAGCGCCATCGCACCATTCATCACTACTGTTAATCTCAAGTATTAAGATTGTCTACGCATATCACAGTGCTCATAAAGTACCTGATTGCTTTTACATAAATATTAATGATAATACGTTTTACTACTATTAATAATTAAGGTATCCGTGTGCTTGACTCCAAGGTTTCAAATGGAAAAACTTCCCAATGCCAACACAACGGCGTTCACCATAATGATGAAGAGCTATTACTAGATAAGCGCACTCACTCTGTGGTACTCAATTACTTGCCAAACAAGAAATCTGTTCAGTTAACAAGCATTCAATTTAAGCTGCTGCAAACTCTCACTCACCATCAAGATCAAGTACTTAGTAAGCATTTTCTTTACGAAACAGTACTAAAACGTGAATTTACTGAACATGATCGAGCACTCGATATGCACATGAGCAGAATGAGAAAGCGTCTAGTTCACGAAGGCGTTCCAACAGACAGAATTCAGACAGTCCACCGCCAGGGTTACATTTTCAAGCGCTCAGACAATCAACAGAAAAATTAACGCTAATTGACCCAACTTTTGGTAATTGACCGCTTATTTTGCTTTAATTAATGCAAATTCTAATCACGTAAAATAACTCAATGAATTTGCGCTTAATTTTTACACTTTGCATTGCTACTTTGTTTGCCGGCTGTGCAACCTATGCTGGTCTTAACTATGACCAACTGTTTGGTCCACAGCTCGTGCGTGAACGCACAGTTGACGTGGAAACCCCTCAAGCAAACTTCTTCCAAAGCGAAGTTAAACCCATTATGGATAACCGCTGTGTCGTCTGCCACGCGTGCTACGATGCACCATGTCAACTTAAGCTCTCTTCTGTTGAGGGCATTGACCGTGGTGCGAGTAAAGCACTGGTATATGAAGGAACAAGACTCACAGCCGCAGCACCAACACGCTTATTCGAAGATGCAGAAACAACCCAGGAGTGGCGCGATGCGGGTTTTCATCCGGTTCTCAACGAACGTGATCAAAGCATGGCAGCCAACATTGATGCAGGCCTTATCGCACGTTTGCTACAACAAAAAGAGCGCCACCCATTGCCTGACCAAGTCCAGTTAGAAGGCTTTGACTTTTCGATAGACCGAGAGCAAACCTGTCCGACGATTGAAGAATACGAGCAATACGAAAAGGATAACCCGACCTGGGGAATGCCTTTTGGTATGCCAAACCTATCAAACAGTGAATACCACACACTCATGACTTGGTTGGAAAACGGCGCAATAATGAACGTTCACCGACCTGTTAGTGAGAAAGAGCAAGCGCAAATAGATAAGTACGAAGCATTACTTAACCACTCTGATTTGAAAAATCAGCTGATGGCTAGGTATATATATGAGCATTTATTTTTATCTCATCTCTACTTTTCGGAACTCGATGAAGATCCCCGATTCTTCACGCTCGTCCGCTCTGCTACACCACCAGGACAGCCCGTCAAACGTATTTCAACGCGTCGCCCGTACGATGATCCAGGGGTTGAACGTGTGTTTTATCGAATTATTCCAGAGCAAGGGACCATAGTAGATAAAACTCACATGCCATTCGCGTTAAACAAGCAACGCATAGAGAACTGGAAAACTTGGTTTATTGATGCTGATTACATGGTTAGTCAGCTACCGAGTTATGAACCAGAAGTTGCTGCAAACCCGATGACATCATTCATCGACCTTCCAGTGAAGTCGCGCTTTAAGTTCATGCTAGATAATGCACAAAATACAATAATGGCATACATCAAAGGCCCAGTTTGTCGTGGCCAACTGGCATTGAATGTTATCAATGATCGCTTTTGGGTGTTTTTCCTTGATCCAGATAAAGCAGACATCCCAGAAGTAAATGAGTTTTACCGATCTCAGGCTGATAATCTAAAACTACCGGCAGAGCAAGAAAGTAACACGCTACCTGTTACCAACTGGGTCAAGTACGCGCGTCAACAAGCTCGCTACCTAGAGGCTAAATCTGAGTTCACTAATAACTGGTTTAAAGAAGGTGAAAACCTATCCACCGATGTAATTTGGGATGGTAATGGCACCAACCATAATGCGGCATTAACGATATTCCGCCATTTTGATAGTGCTTCTGTTGTTCAAGGGTTAGTTGGTGAGCAGCCTAAAACAGTGTGGATTCTTGACTACGCGCTACTAGAGCGTATCCACTATTTGCTTGTTGCTGGGTTTGACGTTTACGGTAACTTCGGCCATCAGCTCATGACACGAATGTTTATGGACTTCTTGCGTCTAGAAGGCGAAAGTAACTTTATCTCTTTGTTACCCGCCGATATGCGCCATGAACTTCAATCTAGCTGGTATAAAGATCAAAGCCCGCAGTTGAGTGACTTTTTACAACGAAATGTGAAGCCGTTTAACCAACCAACCAGCGTTCAGTATAAGAGTGACGATCCAAAAACGGAGTTGGTGGAGTTGTTGAGAGAACATGTCTCAGGTGTGCTTCTGCCTCGCTACGAAATTCAAGATACGGCTCTTTCTGCGAGTAATGAAAAACAACTAAAACGCATTGACCACGTTCGTGGTGAAGGCCTGAAAACCGTTCCGCAAATCACTATGCTTATGGTGAGAAGTCAATCAGGGGAAGATGAACTGTTCACCTTACTTCACAACAATGCACACACAAACATCTCTAGCTTGTTTGATGAAGAAAGTAACCGTGACTTTGCTAACGATGACATGACCATTGTACGCGGCGTTGTGGGAAGCTATCCTGCGGCATTTTTCTCGATCAACGAAAACCAAGTAAAAGATTTTGTCGATCAATTTAGTGCCATCCAAAACGAGTCCGATTACGTTAAGTTATTGGATAATTTTGCGATTCGTAGAAGCTCAGAAAAATTCTGGTCATTTAGCGATCGTTTACACAATTGGTACCGTACAAAACAACCGATCGAATTTGGATTACTTGACTATAATCGTTTTGAGAATCGATGATGATTTAAGGGGGTTCTCATGGGTATCCGAGATAACATTGCCGCTCTTGAACAACAGATTTACGTTGCTTGTTCTGAGGGAGACTACGAAACGGTCAATATGCTTGAGCATCAACTCGAATACTTGCGTGGCAAAGTGGAACATCCTTTTGATGATGACCCTTATGCCCTAGACACTCGATTCGAGTGGGAAGATGACATGACCGAATAGAAAAAACCTCCGGAAAGCCGGAGGTTTTTTTATTTTCAATGCTCGATGGATTACTTCGCCATTAACTCATCCAGAGCTTGAATTGATGCAGACACTTGAGAAACTAAATCATCTTTAGTCGCATTATAGGTATCTAAAGGTTGAGCCGCGGCTTCAATTGCTTGGCAAGCGTTCATTAATGCAGTTAGTCCTAAACTTCCCGCGCTGCCCTTTAATTTATGGGCAAGGTTCTTTACTTCTTTACTATCATTGTCCTCAGCAGACGCTTGCAGTTTGCTTAATACATCAGTGCTGGTGGATCTAAACAGATTAATAATGTGCAACATCTTATCTCTGCCCAAGATTTTCATATCGGACTCAATCACGCTCGGATTAATGATAACCACATCGGGTTCCTTTTTTTGGGGCGCTTGAACGACCTTTGATTGTAGCTCTTGTTCTTGAGGCGAAATTTGATCAAACGGGGTACAGTCGGCATTTTGTGGCAACAACAACGGCTTTCCGTCTAGCGCATCCTGAATCAATGCCGCGAGTGCCTCTTTTGCCAATGGCTTAGGCAAGTATCCGTCAAAACCAGCGGCTAGATAGCGCTCAACTTCTTCCGCAAAAACGTGCGCAGACACTGCAATCATTGGCGTGACGGCAAGCGCTTTATTGGCCGGCTTATCACACTCAATCCGCTTTAAGCGTTGGATCAACTCAGTTCCATCACAATCAGGGAGGTTGATGTCGACTAAAGCGATATCAAAATCCTGTGTGCTGATCAGTTGCTCTGCTTGTGAGCCGTTTTCCGCCATCACGACTTGATGCCCCATGCTTTCTAGAAAACCTTCCGCGACCACTCGGTTGACTTCATTATCTTCTACCAGCAAGACCTTTGCTTTCACTTTGCAACGTGCGGTTGCCACGGTTCCTGTTTCAACAGGTTCGCTTTCCTCTAACGGAATAGAGAACCAGAATCGGCTACCATTTCCCTCTTCGGAATCGACTTCTAAAACACCGCCCATCGCTTCAATGATTCGCTTACTGATGGCAAGTCCAAGCCCCGTACCTCCAGTTTGGCTCATCCCACCTTCAGCTTGCGTGAAGGCATCAAACAACGTTCTCTGGTATTTTTTGGCAATTCCTATTCCAGTGTCTGATACTTCAAACAGGACTTGCGACTCGTCCTCAGGGTTCAGGCTAACGTAGATATCAATTTCTCCTTCGTCAGTGAACTTAATCGCGTTACCAACAAGATTGTTCAGCACCTGACTGATTCTGGTGACATCCCCTTTCCAGTAGCGACTAACATCACTTTCAATATGGTAGGAGAACAGCAGCTTCTTCTCTTGTGCTCGACTGTTCATTAACTGGAAAGTGTCCTCCACCATTTGGTGTAAATCAAAGCCCATGTGACGAATTTCTAAATGCCCCGCTTCAATCTTGGAGTAATCCAGTACATCATTAAGGATCGCGAGCAACGTTTTACCACTACGATTAATGATTTCCGCATAACGCTTTTGAATTGGGTTGAGGCCTGAGTCAATCAACAAGCGTGCTGTCCCCAACACTCCGTTCATTGGCGTTCTTATCTCATGGCTCATCGTCGCCAAGAATGCCGATTTTGCTCGGCTCGCTTGCTCTGCTTGCTTGCGAGCTTTAGCGTGATTCAAAACCTCTTCATTCAAACGGCGGTTTGCTTGTTTTAACTGCGAAGTGCGCTGCTCAACGAGCTCTTCTAAATGCTCTTTATGCTCCTCAAGCTCTCGCTTGGCTTGAGCTTCACCCTCTGCTACCACTTTTAGTGCTTGCGCGGTATTACGAGCCGTGATGATGGCCTGCCCCATATGCGCCAACTCATCTTTGCCTTTCACTTCCAACTCAACCGCTAAGTTACCCTGCGCCACAGACAGCAACGCAGCGGAATATTCCGCTAACCGCTTCACAACAGAAAGGTACACCACACGCCATAAAATCAGCACCAATACAATCAAACCAACAATTGAAATAACGGTTAGAGACCACTGAGCGAATTTCAATGTGCTGGTCAATTGGTCTACAGCGACGGTAGTGGTTTTGTTTGAATCATCAACCAATTTGTTGACCGTGCCATTAAGCTCTGAGAACAACTCTAATGTCTTTTGCATCAGCTGTTGTGACTGTTCGTTATTCTCGTATTGCTGCATCAGTATAGAAAATACGACCTGACGCTTACCAAGCTCTATGAGCAGTTGGCTCATTTGCTTAGAGCGCGTAGGATCTTCCACAGCGAGTACACGGCGTTGCATGATTTTGAGGTTGCTATCGAAATCACTTTGAACCTGTTGAATTCGCTCAATATTCGTTAATGTCCGAGCCTCTTCAATCTGATTCAACATTTTAAAGGCCAACAAGTGCAGTTCATGCAATCGCTCAGTCAGATCAAGATCGACCTCCACCAGTGCATCTAGCGCCTGATAAACTTGCGATTTTTTATTCGATTCTAATAAGTCATAAATATGCGTGACGTTAGCAACAGCAATGGTGCTTGTATTCTGAACTTGCGTACGAGTTAGTTGTTCTAGCTCTTCACTGAGCAGACGCATTTCTTCAACACGAGTATCTATCTCTTTTGCAAGCCACAGCTTTTTTTCAACCGAAACACCGAGTTCTGCCAAATTGTCGATAACGTTCTGGACGTTATTCTCTAAAGCTTCTAACAATTGAGAATCGAACGACTCACTCCCGAGCTCCTTGATGTGAGTGAGTAAAGACTCGAGCTGTTCGAACAGCACTCGCCCTGACTCCTTTCTTTCCTGCTCGTTTCTTGCGTTCGACAACATTTGTACAGACGAAATAATACGAGTACTCAACTCAGATACTTGCCTCGCCTCAATCATGGCGGGAATCGCAGAATCCACGACATTTCTTTCGGTTTTGGCAACCAAAGAAAATCCAGACACACCAATAAGTGCCGATAACATGACCAGTATTGCCATCGCAATGAAAGACAACAAAAGTTTACGACCGATGCTTGCAGTTGCTAGCAGCATATTTTCATGACCTTAATGTTCGTGTTCAGCGACATATTACGTTATATTTTGCAGTGTTTACTTAATCTATGCCAACGAACTTCATTTCATGGTTAAAAATCAACACGCATTTCGCACATTTTTCAAACATTCTGCAGCCACTTTAACCCTCGTTGCTTCTTTGCCAGCGGTTGCCGCAGAGAAAATATGTGCAATATACCCTCACCTAAAGGATTCATACTGGTTGTCAGTAAACTATGGAATGGTGTCCGAAGCGAAAAGAGAAGGTGTCGAGCTACGAGTCCTTGAAGCGGGCGGCTACCCAAACAAAACCCGTCAAGAACAACAACTCGCACTGTGTAACCAATGGGGAGCAGATGCGGTTATCCTTGGGACCGTGGACCCACAGGCTTACGAGCATTCACTTAAAAATTGGGTAGGGAATACTCCCGTTTTTGCTACTGTGAACCAACTCGACTTGGATGAAGAACAAAGTGAGTTGCTAAAAGGGACTGTCGGTGTTGACTGGCATTGGATGGGATACGAAGCGGGTCAATATTTGGCAGCTCGCCATCCAAAAGGGTCAGGAAAAACCAACATTGCCTTACTTTTGGGGCCGCGAACTCGTGGTGGTACGAAACCCGTTACTGCCGGATTTTATGAAGCGATACAAGGAAGTGATATCAACATTGTTGACTCATTTTGGGCAGACAACGACAAGGAGTTACAACGTAACCTGGTTCAACGTGTGATCGATATGGGAAATATAGATTACATTGTTGGCAGTGCAGTGGCGATTGAAGCGGCCATCAGTGAGCTGCGCAGTGCAGGCAAAGCTGAGGAGATCGGTTTAGTTTCTGTGTACTTAAGTCATGGTGTATATCGAGGCCTGTTACGTAACAAAGTGCTCTTCGCACCAACAGATAAAATGGTGCAGCAAGGTCGGCTTTCCGTGATGCAAGCAACGCATTACTTAAGAGGTGAAGCTTATGACAAACATGCCTCACCAACCATCAAACCACTGACTCCGAAGACGCTTCATGGTGACACGATCGAAGAATCGTTATCTCCGTCAGAATATAGGCCGACATTCCGTGTTAAGGCTGTTGATTGAAAGACCAAAAACGTGTTCTATTGAGTCACAACAATTTTAAAATCATACAAACGGAAACATCTTGATGCAAAAAACCATTCGTACCATGCCAACCCATAAACATGTGGCTTTGGTCGCTCACGACAACTGCAAACCTGAGCTACTTCGCTGGGTAAAAGAAAACAAAGAAAAGCTACAGAGTCACTTCCTTTACGCAACTGGCACGACAGGACACATGCTGAGTAAAGAAACTGGACTTGCGATCAAGAGCATGATCAGTGGTCCGATGGGCGGTGATCAACAACTAGGCGCTCTCATTTCAGAAGGCAAAATCGACGTTCTCGTTTTCTTTTGGGATCCACTGAATGCCGTACCTCACGACCCAGATGTTAAAGCGCTTCTTCGTATTGCTAGTGTTTGGAATATTCCTGTAGCAACGAACCGAGCCACCGCTAAGTTCCTGTTTAACTCCCCTCTTCTTGAGCAAGAAGTAGACATCGAAGTTCCGGATTACGAAGCCTATCTTGCTGAGCGCATGTAAGCTTTGATGCCAACCAAATAAAGCAAAGGCGATACCAAGTATCGCCTTTGCTGCTTTTAACATTCTAAACGTTGCATTTAACGGGAAGTCACGATGGGATAATCACCATTAACGAGCTCTTGAACGAATGCAGATCCCGCGCCAGTATGCGTGATCCAAACCTTCTCTTTCGCACGTGTAATCGCCACGTAAAATAGCCTGCGCTCTTCTGCGTAAGGGAATTTGTCTTTGGATTCCGTCAACGCACCATCAATGTGAATTTGCTTCTTCTTAGCGGGGAATTGCCCCTCATCCACAGAAAGAATAATCACAAAGTCAGCTTCGCGTCCTTTACTCGCATGGCAAGTCATAAAGCGAATATCGAGATTAGGGAAACGTCGCAACCAATCGTCGAACAAATCGGGCTTATGATAATGGTTACGTCCTAGCAATAAAACTGACTTGGTTTGCTTGGCTTGTTGATTCAAGTGATCCAAGATCTTTTCCACTTGATTGCTCGGCGCGGTATGTACGCTCTTCTGCTTGCGTTGTATGTGGCTGTTTAGTGTTTTCGGCAACTGCGATGGGTTTTGCTGCACGAATGTATTCGCTACATCACCAATCTGATTGTTGAAACGATAAGTTGTATCTAAGTGATGAACGGTTGAGTGAGCAAAGCGTTCTTTAAAACCAGTGATAAGATCGACATCCGCTCCTGCAAACTGATAGATAGCTTGCCAATCGTCGCCAACAGCAAATAACGTCGCACCTGCTTGTTTCTGAGTGGATTCACACAGTGCTTCAATCAATGCCAGACGGTCTGGAGAGATATCTTGATACTCATCGACCATAATAAAGCGCCATGGCGAGACAAACTTTCCTTTATTCACATAATCTGTCGCACGACTGATCATGGTTGGGAAATCCACTTGGTTGCTTTCTTTAAGCATTTTCTGCCACGCTGTAAAACATGGCCAGCATAAGGCGAGTTCACTATTTAAACGCGTATAGTCTTGGTGGTTTACGAGCTTTTCTTGTACTTGCTTTTTGGTCAACCCTACCGCCGCTAAATGAGACAGCTGCGAATCTAGCCAAGCGATCAGTTTTGGATTTTCTGAATGGCTTCCTAACTCATCATCCCCTTTTAGGTACGCAATCGGCCATTTGTCTAAATGTTTTTGCCAACGTTTAAAGTTGGTGGGTGTCATCCAATGTTTTTTCAACCAGTCTACACACCATGCCGTTCGTTGATTTTCGTCCAACGCTAAAGGGCTAATTTCGACAGGTTGCTGTTCGACTTGTTTAAGAATATACAAGCCCAACTGATGGAATGTGTTGACGCGCACACCGTCTGCCGCCATGCCCACTTTATCTACTAAGCGTTCTTTCATTTCAGTCGCCGCATCACGACCGAACGCTAACATGAGAAGCTCTTCTGCTTGAGCCTGATGGCTTTGCAACAAATAGGCAACTCGTGCGGTTAAAACGCTGGTTTTGCCCGAGCCGGCACCAGCAAGAACTAAGTTGTGGTCGTCGTTGAGTAATACCGCATATTGCTGGGATAAATTCAAAGGAGAGGATTCAATTTGATTAAACAGCACTTCCCAATTTGGACGTTCTGCTTCTAGCCAATCGCGATTACGCTCACCAAGCGCCTCAGAGGTATCAATGAGCCAAGGCTCTATTTGCGACATACGATTCGGCATTCGCATTTTGGCTTCTTCTAGGGTGGTTTTCATCTCGCTTAACTCTTGGTTAAGACTTTCAACCCAGGAGACCACTTGAGAATGCGATAAGTAAGCAGGCAAGTGCTTTAGTTTGTAAAGCTCTTCTTCCCACTTAGGTAGATACTCAGCCAGTTTTCGGCACTGAGTGTTGTGCCACTCTTGATATTGACGAACGGCCTCAAGCGCGAACTTTCGGCATTGTGGCCACGGTAAACCTTGGACTAGCCAGCTTTGTTGTTTGCCTTCGTGTTCATGAGCAAAAAACTGTAAAGAGCTCCATAATAACCCACGCTTTACGCTAACTTTGCCATTCCAGATCGTAAAAGGAATATGTTCTTCACTGCCTATCGAGCTTAATAAAACACTGTTCTCTTTTATTTCGACGTGATGGTACTCATTTTGAATAAAAAACTGTGCTTTGCTAGTGGCAGTAAGCTGCATGAAACGTGCGCCTTTTAGTTTAGAAGTTGTCGATTTATATCATTTTAAGGCGCTAAATTGTAGCAACGGCGAGCACCTAAGTAAGCTTCTTCTTCTATTCTTTAATAAAATTCACATTACTGTCGATTTAATAACCTAAAGCTGAGGTTATTTGAAGCTGGCTTTACAATCCTCAATACATGACCTGGCAGTTTTAATATAAGTCAATGACATCCCTGCTGATTTTATCAGCAACCACGAATTTTTCTTAAAGTAAATCATAAACGCGCTATAGTGGGTCTGGTAGTATTCCCCCTGTTCTTCATCGGAAACATAAGGCGCATTGTGCAAGCAACTTCTAAATTTCGGCTATATTGGGCAAACAAGACGATAAATTACAGCGTTCTTATCCTCATTACCTTACTGGGTGTGGTTATCCCAACTTGGTACTTCGAGCAAAACACGCTGATAACGCCATTAATATTAGGCGTTATTGCTGCTGCTTTGGCTGAAAGTGATGACAGTTTCACTGGACGCATCAAGGCTCTGATTCTCACCGTTCTCTGTTTTGCGCTTGCTGCTTTTTCAATTGAAATCTTGTTCGATACCCCATGGGCGTTTGCGTTGGGATTATTTATCTCAACCTTCGGCTTCATCATTCTTGGGGCGATAGGTCCTAAGTACGCGAGTATTGCTTTTGGTTCGTTGCTGATCGCTATTTATACTATGCTTGGCGCACATGAAAGCACCAACATTTGGTTTCAGCCACTACTGCTTTTGACTGGTGCCGCCTGGTATTACTTCATGTCCATGATTTGGCAGATATTTTGGCCTCTTCAACCGGTGCAACAAAGCTTAGCCAATGTGTTCTTCCAAATGGCGAATTATCTTGATGCGAAAGCCAAGCTTTTTCACCCTGTGACCAACTTGACGCCACAACCGCTGCGGATTGAAGCTGCAAAATGCAATGCTGCCACGGTTACGGCACTAAACGCTTGTAAAACCACATTACTTAACCGATCGAAACGGGGTCACATTGATGGGCCTAGTGACCGATTTTTAAATATTTATTTCATCGCTCAAGACATTCACGAACGCGTCAGTTCTAGCCATTATCGCTATCAGGATTTAGCGACCGAATTTGAACGTTCTGATGTGCTGTTTCGTTTTAAATATCTTTTGGAGTCTCAAGCCCAAGCGTGTCGTGATATTGCACTAGCCATTCAGCTAGGAAATGAATACTCCCATACCGATCAATCTATTCTGGCATTAGCTGAAGTACAAAACTCTCTTGCTTATCTAGAAGAACAAAAGCAAGGGCACTGGAAACGTCTGCTGATGCAGTTAACATATTTATTCAATAACTTAGCGACGGTAGAAAAACAACTTAATAACATTAACAACCCAGATGTTGAAGGCCTCGAAGAAGATACCCTCGCCGATACCAACCCACACACGCTAAAAGCGATGTGGCAGCGTATATCAGCAAATTTACACAAAGATTCGATGCTGTTTCGGCATGCATTACGTATGTCAATTGCCTTAACGATTGGCTATGGAATCATTCAAATATTCAACATCGACCGAGGTTACTGGATACTCTTAACCACTTTATTCGTATGCCAACCGAACTACAGTGCCACTCGCCAAAAATTGACGGCGCGAGTAATAGGTACATTAGCTGGTTTGTTGATTGGTGTACCATTGCTGACTTTTTTCCCTTCTCAAGAAAGCCAGTTAGTATTTATCGTTATCTCTGGTGTGATGTTTTTCGCCTTCCGGATGAACAACTATGGGTACGCGACTGGTTTTATTACACTGCTCGTCCTCTTCTTATTTAATCAACTAGGTGAAGGTTACGCAGTTGTCCTTCCTAGACTAGCAGATACCCTCATCGGGTGTGTGCTTGCAGTAGGAGCTGTATTAGTTATTTTGCCCGACTGGCAGTCGAGAAGGCTTCACAAAGTTATGTCGGATGCGATAGAGGCGAACAAGCAGTATCTCGATCAGATCATTGGTCAGTATAGAATCGGCAAGAAAGACAATTTGAGTTACCGTATCGCTCGCCGCCAGGCCCACAATAATGATGCCTCACTCTCTTCTGCGATTAGTACGATGCTGGCGGAGCCTGGCAAATATCGCGCAGCTGTTGATGAAAGTTTTCGCTTCCTAACGTTAAATCACGCAATGTTGAACTATATTTCTGCATTAGGCGCGCACAGAACTCGCATCGAAGATGAGTCAATTCATAAACTCGTTTTAGATGCTCACCGTTGTATTCATCAGCATCTGGATGTACTTCATAAACAGCTTCACCAGCATTGTGAGGAGTGTGACCTATCTAATATTGATGATGCTGGACTCGAGCAACGCTTAAACGAATGGCGCGATGAAGACGACAGCTCTGCCCGCATGGTATTGCAGCAACTTCATCTTATCTATCGCATGCTCCCAGAGCTTCATTCACTTGCTAGTAAGTTTGCCGTCAGGGTAAGTTAGTAACATTCAAACCATATGTAAGAGGGAAGCGCTATATCGCTTCCCTTTTTCTTTTTACGTTTCCATCTACCCCAAAGTGGGTAATTATGTACCTTCTTAGGAAAGATCTGACGTATCACTTAACACACCTTGACAATATTCGGACAAAAAGCAATCGATCAAATTCTAATCTATTTTGGTTGAATAAATATGTTGTATCCAAAGGATGAAGAATTTCGGGCAACGACGGATAAACCGAATCACGACGAAGGTATTGAGATGAACGCACAACAATTTAATGAACTTAAGCAAAAGCTCAGTGATTTAACGGCAAGTCAGTTAAAGTCATTACAAGGTGAGATCAGCGTGAAACTAAATAAAGCGCAAAAACCGGTTCTATCTGGTGAAGAAAGAGAAATGCTTGCCAAACTGTTTGCCTAATCAAGTCATTGATATAAAACACTTGAACGTTTTATAAACTCCACCTATGCTCTCACTATCATAATGTTGGGAGTAGTGATATGCCTGTATCGGGAATTCAATCTGGATACCACATCGTTCAGATGTCACAACAAATGGCCGAGAAAGCTGCACATGGCATTAGCAATAATGTAAGTAAGGTAAAAGAAAAGCTTTCTGATCACAACATCGATTTAGCTGCGGTTGCGGATGTCGCAATAACAGCCTCAACACCTAGCCTTCCCTCTCAAAAAGTTGAATCTCTCAGCAACCTCGCACAAGCCGCTGGTTATAACCGAGTTGGCGCGTCTGTCATAGAGAAAAACAATGAAATCATTGGCAGCTTGCTAGACATCCACGTTTAGGCGATTTAACGTCAAATTATCGCTATTTTAATTTCCAACTATCACTATAACGTCGTAACAAGATAACCCCTTTGCTTCGCTCTTTATTTCTATTTCGATTCAAATACTCCTGTTTAAAATCAAGCTTTCCCGAAAAAAATGGGCGGCTTATCAGAGCCGCCCATTTTTGTGTTGTATACAGGTTTATCCGTTATCAATAACACCGTTGTTGAGCAATGACTCTACAATCTCGTTGGAGCTAAGACCGTTGAAGTCGATTGAAGTACCTAAGTTTTCCACGACAATAGTCTGTTGAACATTTGCATCCGTCGTAATGTTCAGAGAAACACTTTCCGTCGATGCATCGTAGTCTGCCGAAATGTGACCAAGCAGATCATCCATGTCGATCATTGAGTTATTGAGATCAGAGATAACTTCACGTAAATCGATACTGTCTTCGTTAACAGTGAAGTCAGTAATGGTATCCACTGCCCCTTCATCAACGGAATCTACCGTCCACTTGAAGATATCGCTGCCGTCTCCACCCGTTAAGATATCTGAACCTAAGCCACCGATAAGCACGTCATCACCATCACCACCCAGAATAACGTCGTCACCGTCTCCACCAATCAAGTTGATACCTGTGTCTCCGCCGACTAAATAGCTGTCTTCCACTGCGGTTGACTGGTCAATATCGTCGCTATCACTACTCACATCCAAACTAATTTGGACAGGTGAAGACTGCGCTTCATCGCCATTAGATTCCGTTGATATCGCCGTAAGCGAAATATCGTAAGAACCGACATCAATACCACTGTTAGTATCTGTTGCGACAATTTCTAGCGTATCAATTTCATCGCTTGGTACTGTCCAAGTGGTACCATCGAAGCTAATACCTGATGGAGAAACGCCACTTGTTACCTCAGCACTAGCTGGTACGCCCGTTAGCTCCAAAGACAGCACCTCGTCAATATCAGTAAGCGCCGCCATGATTCCGACAATCGCTAAACCTTGACTGCTCGCGGTTTGGCTAGTCGCAATTTGACGAATGTAATTAAACTGAGGATTGATACTCAATGTAGGTGCATCAGCTACAGGTGTCACATTGATAGTGAAGTCTTGATTCGCTTCCAATGCGGTACCCGATGCATTTTCGAAGTACACGCCGTTGTCTTCGACTTTCACCGATAAAGTGATTGAAGCTGCGTTGACATCTCCTGCATCCACAAATACACCCTCAGAAGCGTCTGTTGCTCCAAGAACGGAGTTAATATTATCTGGTGTGCCCATTAGGGTTATTTCACCAGCCATCCCCGCCCCAACAGTCACACCACTACCTGTTGGCGGCTCGACACGAAGGTCGCCCTCGGTAACTGTAAGAGTCACGGTCATGATTTCATTCGCCTGTGCACCAGTGAAGTCGATGTCACTTACACTAATACCCGTTATTTTCTGGCCATCGGCTTCGTTGATCGTATCCGTTACCGACGTTGCAGTGATTTCAGGTGCGTCATTGGTCGCTTCAACATTCAACACTGCTGTGCCCGCGATTGTAATTGGGTCTGGAGCGCCGTTAGTGGTTCCATCATCTGTGATTTCATAAGTGAAATCAACGTCACCAAAGAAATCTGCTGCGGGTTCAAACGTCCACTCTGTCGCACTCACTTGAGTCAACGTGCCGGAAGTTGGGTCCACTAACGCAACATTATCGACGGTCAAGTTGTCTGACTCAGGATCACTTGCGTTGCTCAGCAACTCAGTAGCCGTAATAGTTACCGAACCACCATCTTCTTCGGTACTACTCAACGTTACCTCTGATGTTACCGGTGCATCGTTCACCTCAGTGACTTCGAAGGTCGCCGTTCCTGACACCGTTTGAGGATCTGAAACACCGTTCGTTGTACCGTTGTCGGTAATGTCGTAGGTCAGATCGACCTTGCCGTTGTAGCCAGGCGCAGGAGTAAATGACCATGTACCTGTTACGTTGTCGAAATCCAATGTGCCGCTGCTTGGATCAACCAACTGGACATTGCTCACCATCAAGGTGTCGTTTTCAATATCAGACGCATTCGCCAACAAATCAGCTTGGGTAATATCAACCGCCGTACTGTCTTCTGCGATATCAGAAAGTGTCACTTCAGACGTCGTTGGAGCATCATTGACTTCCGTTACGTTGAACGATGCGCTGCCGTTAACCGATTTAGGATCGGATGCACCATTTGTCGTGCCATCATCTGTAATGGTGTACGTGATTTCAACTGGACCGTTGTAATCTGGTGCTGGGGTAAATTCCCACTCTCCCGTGCCACTGTTGAAAGTAATGCTGCCCGAATTCGGATCCGTTAACTGAACATTGCTAACCGTGAGATTATCGTTCTCTACGTCTGTCGCATTCGCAATAAGATCCGCTTCAGAGATGGAGAACACACCACTGTCTTCTTCAATATCCGGTAGCGTCACTGGCGTAGTTTCTGGGGTATCATTCACCGCTGTTACTTCAATATTGAAGCTGCTGCTGTTGGTATTTAGGGTGTCATCTACCCCACCAATTACGATACCTTCATTACCTTGGTCATCGACTGTCACGTCCACCTGAACGTCACCAAAGAAGTTCAGGTCTGGATTAAACTCAATCAGACCGTCTGCAATGGCATTGTTTAGATCGGCCACTGTGCCTTTCAGTTCAACGGAGTCCGTACCATCACCGCTCACGGTTAGGTTGTAAGTAGTGATGAGCGTTGGATTAAGCTCCAAGATACCGCTGTCGACGTTCACATTGAGTACATATTCAGCATTCGGATCATCGAGTACGGCATCAATATCGGTAATGCTGAAACCATCAAGCAGCATTGGCGTATCTTCTGGTGTTTCCACATCCACGGTATTGACGAACTCTGGACGATCGTTCACTGCTTCAACATCAACAGTGACATCAAACTCCTCTGCGGAGCCCAAGCTTTGACTGCCATCGAGCCCAGTATCAACGGCTTGCACTTTGAAATGCAGCGAACCATCCCATGAGTTATCGTTGCGATCCCCAGAATTAAACACCACTTGATCCAAGTCTTTAGCATTGATTTCTAAGACAAAAATGCCGCCGCCTTGGTCAGTAAACACTGTCCCATCAGGTAATGAAACACTCGCCCCATCAGGGACATTGGAGACCTCAACTCTCAGCGTCTCTGGATCATTTTCCTGGTAGTTTGCACCATCTCCGATGGACTCTTTGTTATCAACCACTAACGCATTTACATTAATAACAATGTCTTCGCCCTCATTACCTGCAGCCGAAGTATCGGGATTCACATCAACATCATCACCAATAGGATTGACAATAAGCGTAAAGTTGTTGTTTCGTTCCGTTGGAACTTGTAGCAACTCCTCTTGAATGAAGACCGTAATACCTATCTCAGCCTCGCCACTAAAGTGTTTTGGCGGTTTAATTTGGATGTCACTCAGGTCAATGGACGTCTGAGTGAGATCTTTTAGTTGAATACTCCATTCGCCCCCACCGTTGTTCTTAACAACATAATCAGAGGAATTGGATTTAACGATAAAGTCATCAGGAAGCCCCGTTAACTTGAGTGAAACGAAACTCTCAGAACCGTCATTATCGTTCAGGCTGATCGAAACACCAGAGCCCGATTGATTCAGCGAAATTAAAGTATCTTCGTCACCAATCACCGTGATTGGCTGCGTCGGATCGGCACCTGTAATGGTAATGTCATCAACGACTGGCGTAACTTCAAATGTGACATCGTCAGTGAAGGTTCTCACATCTATATTATCGCCAGAGTTATTCAAGATAGACTGATCAAACACAGCTTCATCAGTAATTTCTCCCTCGATATTAATCTTGACGGTATTTTGGCCACCACCTACGGGGTAATTTTCTTTTGGCTTAAACAGAACATTGTCAAGCGCACCAGCTAAAATCTCAGCTTCATTAAACTCAATACTGGTTCCTAAGCTGTTACCATTGGCATCAACAAACTCACCTAATGTTGTGTCATCAAGCTCTAGCTTGATGTTCGTTAGTGTTTCTCGACCACCTTGAGTGTTGTTAAATTGATCGGCAAAATCAACACTCAAGTTAAGTTGGATTAAGCCATCTTCGTAACCAACACCATCCGCCGTGGGAACGTCGTTATTTAGATCAGTCACAGGTTGTTTGTTTGCATCCAAGCCGAAAGTACCGACGATATCTACTCTTACATTTGGTGTGACATCGCTATCCAACGGCTGATCCCCGGCTGAACTCGGAACGTCTGCAACCGGTAAAACCTGAACTGGAAACTGGACATTATTTTCTTTTTCATCACCGGACTCAGTGTCTTTAGTGACAAACCGAATTGGCAATTCGAAATCACCTGCGTAATCTTCTGCCAAGTGCATCGTCAAACCATCAAGGCCAGTAATATTTCCACTCGCATCGATATGGGCTTGGAACACGTATTTACCATTGACAAAATCAACATCCGTCCCCGTGATCACCAAACCAGGAGGAATGCCAGGAGCTGTCGGGTCGACGATAATAGTCAAGACATCCTCCACACCATCTGCATTAATCGCATCGACTTTCGACGTCAACTGAGCACCAAGGTTAATAGAATTGTCTTCCAACGCTTGAATTTGAACATCATCAGCCACCTGAATCTCTGCCGCTACACTCATTTTCGGTGTGAGGACGGTTGGAAACTCTAGTGTCACATCCGTTTGACGCACGACCGTCGCATCTTTTTCGTTGCCCAAATCTTCGCCCAAATCATTCACTTCTGCGTAAATGGTTAAGCCAATTTGAGAGAGACCACCGTTATCGCCATCGTCGCTGTCATCGTTTGGTGTTAAATCAAGTCCAGACGGCGCTTTAATTGAGAAGTTGTCTTCATTAGTTACTGTCCAACGACCTCCACCTTCATTTAGTGCACCGACGATAACCAATTGGTTGAGGATCTCAGGGTCCACATTGTGAAATTGAACAACAAGTTGAGTCACCACTTCATCTGAAGACGCATCAAACTCTTGGTATTTAATGATATGAGCGCCAGATTCGCCCCCCATAGAAGTGTTGATCGTAAAGTCAATGTTACCTTGATCGTCTGACTTCACGATATCGGTAGCACCACCACCACTTTCAGTGACAAGCAGACGGGTTTGGTCGTCTATTGCCCCCGTCTTATCCTCTGGCTCAACGATTGGATTAACTTGGACATTCACCGTACCATTGATGGTTTTCTCAGCGATACCTTCACCGGGATTCGAAGCGTCAACATATTCATGGTCAATCTCTTTCACAGTGACGGTTGTGGTCAAGTCAAAGTCAGTACTTGAATCCTGCTCCAACTGAACTTGAACATAGCCACTTTGAGAGATTTTAGCGGAAAAATCTTGTTCTGATTCACCGGCTTGCGGTGAAAGCGTTAGTGTTCCAGAAACAAGCGTTTGTGCCACACCATCTACATAGACCGTGCTGCCTGGAGGAAATCCAGAGATGGTTACATCACTAAAGAATTCATCGGTATCAGGGCTTTGTACGAGCGTCGGTTTCCAATCGATGTCAAAGCGCGTATCTTCATCTCCCTCCGATCGGACAACGTAGTTATCTTGAGCGTCAATAACGGGTTCGACCTTGATCCTTACCTCTCTTTCAATCACACGACTATGACCATCATTCTCGGTAACAATGATCGTCCCTGTAATCGCAATGTTTTCAGTTGAAGAGGCTTCCGGAATAATTTGAATACCGGAATTAAAATTCAGCCCAGTGATGTTTGCTTCGTAAATCGGTTGACCGTTACCATCATAGCCAACAAAGGTGAGGTCAACGCTTGAACCGTCTGAATCTACGACACGAACACCGTCGGGGATGTTGGACAGGATAACAGTAATGGCTTCTGAATCATCCTGTGGTCTATCGGCAACTTCACCTGATACAACCGAGAAGTTGAGGTTTACAACACCATTCTCTTCAATAGTCGTCTCTATCCCGGCCACATCTCCGTCTACGAATCGGTTCCAAACGTTCCCCGCGTCAATTAATACCGTGTCTGGTATGTCAGCAACACCTTTTACACCAACGATGACGGTCTTACTGCCCAGTGACAACACATCTTCTGTCGTACCGGTAGACAATGATGCTGTGTCTTTCACAATTCCTTCGACATTGAAAGTAAAGTCATCATTGCTGTGCAAAGGAGGAAGAACTTCGACGTTCGCTAATTCAGACTCTGGCACTTCGTAATAAAGTACATTGCCGCCTGAATCGGTCACTTCTACTATCTGACTTGGGTTTGCTGAGTCCAGCCACACCAAAGTAACCCCATCAATTGAGAAGTTAGAAATGCGCACAAATAACGCTTCAGAACCATCTAAGTCCGCTGATGGTTTCATGGTGATCACTTCACTTAATTGGAGTGGGTCGTGATCAGTGACAGGGTCTACCGTATTTTGAGTTCGAGCATTATCCTCAAACACATTAATTCGGTTTACAGTAAAACTACCTTTATCCGCAACTGGGTTTACATCAATAATGATGGTTTCGGTTTCTGAGCGAGCGGTATCTTTCCCAAGCAGTGGATTGTTGTTTTCCGTCGTAATAGCGGTGACATCAATTCTGATTTCGCCCGAGAAGTTATCTATCGGATCAACTTGAACTTCATCAATTCGGCTTGCATCCACCAGATAAACACCACCGGATTTTGGTATCGCACTACCATCTGAATAGACTAACTCTGCGTTACCTTCTCCTTGTGTAAAGACAAGCTCGTACACAATGCCTTCTGGGTTACTAGTGTCTTGGGTTTCAGCCGTGATGTTAAGTGCGACATTGTTTCCATCTTCATCAACCGAGTAGTTAAATTCGCTGCTTGCCGTCCACGTTGCAATATCTGCGACGGCAGCAACTTCAATGTCTAAACGACCATTAATCGTATGATCTGGCGTACCATTGTTAAGAATTTCCACGCGGATACGAGGATCGATACCAGAAGCATCGGTTGATGTATGACGATCTGGTACGAAGTACAAGTTATCTAACGAGACAAGCTCACCATTGAATGACTGCTCAACATTTGATGCGTCGAGAACAACCGTATTGCCCACAGATGTTAATTCAATGTAGTTGCCACTGCCGTCTCTGTAGTAGAACGTACCGTTGTGAGTATCAGCATCTCGAATAGTGATGTCACCTAAGCTCTCGTTACGGTCGATATCGTGTAAATTGATAACCAAGTCGACTTTCGCAGGGCTAACATCCAGCGTCGACAAGTTGTCCTGAGTATTTGCAGAGTCAACGCCCACAACGACACCATCACGCCCTTGGTCTTCGAACGCAGTAACGGTAGACGTGTCAATTTGCGCATTGCGGTCTCTTATCGAGATATCCACATCGGCATCTGCGATATCGCCATCACCATCGGTTGCAACAACGTTGATGGTGAAATCAATCGAGTCGGTTTCGGTATGGTCAAGGTCGTCATTCGGACGGAATGACACACTGCCATCGGTTCGAACAACCAAACGACCGATTTCAGTATCCACTCCGTCAAGAACCTTGTGAACAAATACGACTTGGTCGCTGCCGTTCAAATCGACAGAATCAGAATCAACACCATTTTGCTTAAAGTAAATGCCTGAATCATCAGCCGAGAATGAAGTCACTTGTGCGCCGTCAGCACCAAGGTCATCATCCCCCTCTACAGGGTCTCGGAATAAACGAACCGTGCGGCTGCCTTGCCCCTCAACACGCGAAATAGATGCATCGTGCAAGGTTGGAACATCATCGGTAATCGTCACTGGTAAGTTAATACCTGCCGTATCACCATCGACATCGGTCGCAAAGACTGGGAGATCAAGTATGAGTGTATCTTCGCCTTGAGTTGAGTGATCTAGCGCACCCTCAAGCGTAAACTTGTAAGAGCCGTCAGCGTTCAAAACTAGTGTGAACACTGAGTTACCATCAGGTGTTTGACCTTGATAAGTAAAGTTGTTGTTGCTTACCGCGGTTTGAACTAACGTCACCGCAAAACCACCTGAAGTTACTCCTGGTATCGGGTTAGAAGTAAGATCCAGCTGATAAGAGACAACGGTATCTGCCCCTTCCACCGTATCGAAATTGCCCGTTGCTTCTAGGCTGTCTTTGTTGGTTGCCTGAGAGCCGTTGGCAAGGTCATCCTCATCAACAGCCAAAGCATCTGCTGATTTAATTTCGGGAATGTCATCAACTACGGTAATTGGAAGATTCAGTGATGATGACGTGTCACCATCAAAGTCTGTTACTGTAATTGGAATATCAATGACAAGGTTGTTTTCACCTTGAACAGCGTCATGGTCGATTGGTCCCAACAGCTCAAATTGGTAGCTGTCATTATTCGCATCAAGAGACAGCGTGAAGATCTTAGTTGATGTGCCAGTAATAACCGCTTCGTAACTGGTTACTCCACCATTCGTGCTTACTAGATTCAACTCGATGCTGCTGCCGTTCGACGTTAAACCAGACACGACTGCATCGAGGTCTGAAACTTGGTAGCTGACAATCTTGTCTGCACCAGCAACGACCTCAAATCCGCCGTTCAATACCGTTGAATCACTACTTGTCGTGTCAGAGCCACCGGAAAGATCATCTTCATCAACGGTTTGTTGGCTAGAATCTGTCACTTTCACAATAGCTGGGACATCGTCCACCACGGTGATCGGCAAGGTGATGTTATTGGACACATCGCCATCAAAATCAGTCGCGTTGACTGGGAAGTTAATGACCAACGAGTTTTCATCGTTACCCGCAGGATGATCAAGTGCACCCAACAGTTCAAATTCATAACTGTCTGCTGAACCATTTAGCGTCAGTTTAAAGACGGTGTCCGTCGTACCTTGTACATAAGCTCGGTACTCAATCACACCGTTTGAATTTGAAAACTCAACCAACTCAAGCGGTTGACCACCTGAGGTAAGGCCAGAAACAGGCGATGTTAAACTATCCAACTGGAAGCTAACGATAGAGTCGGCACCATCAGTAACGTCAAAGTTGCCACCAATGATATTGGATTCTGGCGTGTCGTCCGAACCTTGGCTTGGAATATCATCCTCATCCACAGACAAGGTACTACCAGAGCTAATAGCATCAATGGTTGGTTTGTCATCTACGATCGTAACTGGCAAGGTCGCAGTGATGGTATCGTTGTCGCCATCCGTGATCTTCACAGGTAGATTCAACAAAATCTCATCAGAGTTAACCGCGTGATCTAACTGACCAGATAACTCAAAGTCGTATTTACCATCTTGATGAAGTGTCAACGTGAAGACCGTCACTCCACCCGGTGTTTGTCCCACGTAAACAAGCGCGTCAGCAGTTGAAGCGCCAACGTCTTGAGAAAGTGTTACCTCTTCTCCACCCGATTTCAGATTCGGGATAGGATTTGAGCTTAGATCCAATTCGAAAGCATCAATACCATCTGCGCTAGTGACTTCGAACTCACCTGATACCGTTAATGGCTCTTTCGTTCCATCAGAACCAAGAGGTAAGTCATCTTCGTCGACACGTAGACTTTCAATATTGGTAACAACTGGAACATCGTCCACAACGGTAATTGGCAATGTGAAGGCTGGTGAAGTATCACCATCATTATCTGTCGCCGTCACAGGGAGGTTAATAACAATCTCGTTTTGCTGATTACCATCGGGATGATCAAGCGGCTTCTGTAAATCGAACTCGTAGGTGTTGTTCGTTGCATCCAACGTCAGTTCGAACACCACTTCAGCAGGATTGCCTGCGACACCTTGGTATACGTTCACGCCGTTTGCGCTAGAAGACAGAACTAAGGTGATAGCTTCACCATCTGAAGTCAGTGACGCAACAGGCGTGGTCAGGTCACTCAGCTGAATAGAAGCAACTTGGTCAGCACCTTCGGTGATATCAAAAGTACCTGAAATAACAGTATCTTCTGCACTTGCAGCATCCGTACCTGCTGGTAGGTCATCTTCATCAACGGTTTGTTCGCTGCCTGCTAGTAAACCGTCAATGGTCGGAACATCATCCACAACCGTAATTGGTAAGGTGATGTTGTTCGACACGTCTCCATCAAAGTCAGTCGCGTTTATCGGTAAATTGATGACCAGTTCATTTTGGCCATCAGCATTTGGATGATCGAGAGGAGCAAGCAAATCGAACGTGTAGCTATCATCAGAAGCATCGAGAGTCACACGGAATACTGGTGTCGTCGTGCCATCAATACGAGCTTCGTAAACTGAAACGCCACCTGCGTTTGATACTTCAACCATAACCAGAGATTGACCACCAGAGGTCAGGCCTTGTACTGGCGTGGTTAGGTCAGAAACGCTGTACTCCACAATGCCATCAGAGCCATCAGTCGCGATGAAGTTACCTGCAATGCTGTTCGACTGCGTACCATCAGATCCGACTGTTGGGATATCGTCCTCGTCAACCGTTTGCACACTTGTTGCTTCGATGCCACCAAGTGTCGGTTTGTCATCAACGATCTTGACAGGAATTGTCTCAGCAGACGTGTCGCCATCAAAGTCGGTTGCGATGATTGGGAAGTTCAGTGTCAGCTCGTCACTATCTACCGCGTGGTCGATTGGACCTTCTAGCGTGAAGTTATAAGAGCCATCGGTATTCACTGTCAGCGTAAAGACCGCTTCAGTCCCCGCTGCCGCTTGGTAAGTAAAGCTACCATCGCCGTTTGCGGTTTCCGTCAGTGTGACTGCCACGCCTTGTGATGTGAGTCCAGCTACAGGTGTTGCAGAAGCATCGAGCTGATAGCTCACCACTCGGTCCGAGCCTTGTGTGGTGGTAAAGTTACCATCGATTGAAATCGGGTCAGTTTGGTCTGAGCCAATCGTACTTAAGTCATCTTCATCAACGGTAATTGCATCGACATCAGTAATGGTCGGTTTATCATCCACGATGGTGACTGGGATCGTTTCTGTGGTGGTATCACCATCAAAATCCGTTGCGATGATTGGGAAGTTCAGCGTCAGCTCATCACTGTCTACCGCATGGTCGATTGGCCCTTGCAGCGTGAAGTTGTATGAGCCATCCGTGTTTACTGTTAGCGTAAATACGGCTTCAGTTCCTGCTGTCGCTTCATAAGTGTAGCTACCGTCGCCGTTTGCGGTTTCAGTCAGCGTGACGGCCACACCTTGTGATGTTAGACCGTCAACAGGCGTTGCAGCAGCATCCAATTGGTAGCTTACTACCCCATCAGAGCCTTGCGTTGTAGTGAAGTTGCCATCGATTGAAATTGGATCTGAGCCGTCGGAGCCAATCGTCGCTAAGTCATCTTCATCCACGCGGATTGCGTCTACGTCAGTGATGGTTGGTTTATCATCAACGATGGTGACAGGTAACGTCTTCGATGAGGTGTCGCCATCAAAGTCTGTTGCGATAATCGGGAAGTCGATTTGCAGACTGTCGCTATTCACCGCATGGTCTAGTGGGCCCTGCAGAGTAAAGGTGTAGCTGCCATCTGGCTTCACCACCAGTTCAAATACGGCATTGCCATCTGCTGTGGCAGTGTAAGTAAAGCTGCCATCACCATTTGTTGTCTCAGCAAGTACGACAGGCTCACCATGAGAGGTTAACCCTGCTACTGGATCTGCTGTTGCATCAAGCTGGTATTTAACAACGCTGTCCGAGCCTTCAGTTGTGCTGAAAGACCCCGACATAAACGCATCATCGTTTTGGTCTGAGCCAATTGAAGCGAGATCATCTTCGTCCACCGTGAGTGGAACAACGTTGTCAATGGTTGGAACGTCATCAGTAATCGTAACTGGAATGGTCGCGGTCGTCGTATCGCCATCAAAGTCTGTTGCAATGATTGGGAAGTTCAGTACTAGCTCATCGTTGTTTAACGCGTGATCGATTGGCCCTTCTAGACGGAAGTTGTATGTGCCGTCTGCATTCACATTCATGGTGAAAACCGGATTGCCATCCGCGGTAGCCACGTAAGTGAAGCTGCCATCGGCATTCGCAGTCTCTACCAAAGTAACAGGCTCACCTTGAGAAGTTAAACCTGAAACAGGATCAGCCGTTGAATCAAGTTGGTAGCTCACCACACGGTCTGAACCTTGAGTGGTCGTGAACGCGCCTTCAACATAAACAGCGTCAGTTTGGTCTGAGCCAATACCTGATAAATCATCTTCGTCTACTGCAAGAGGCACAACATTATCTATGATTGGTGCATCATCCGTGATCGTGACTGGAATGGTTGCCGAAGTCGTATCACCATCAAAATCGGTGGCAATAATTGGGAAATCAATCGTCAGGCTGTCGCTGTTAGCTGCATGGTCAATCGGACCTTGCAGCGTAAAGTCGTACGTACCATCTGTTGCGACATTCAACGTGAAGACAGGATTGCCGTCAGCGGTCGCAACATAAGTAAAGCTGCCGTCGCCATTCGCGGTTTCCACCAAGGTAATCGCCTCACCTTGAGACGTTAGCCCCGCAACAGGATCAGCCGTTGAATCCAGTTGATAGCTCACCACTCGGTCAGAGCCTTGAGTGGTCGTAAACGCGCCTTCAACGAACAGATCGCCGCCAGGGTCGGAACCCACACCGCTAAGGTCGTCTTCATCGACACTTAACGCATCCACCGCTGTGATGGTCGGTACATCATCAACAATCGTGACTGGAATGGTTTCAGTGACAGTGTCGCCATCAAAGTCGGTTGCGATAATTGGGAAGTTTAGTGTCAACTCGTCACTATCAACCGCGTGATCAATCGGCCCTTCTAGCGTGAAGTTATAAGAGCCATCAGTATTCACAGTCAGCGTAAAGACCGCTTCAGAGCCCGCTGTTGCTTCGTAGGTAAAACTGCCATCACCATTTGCAGTTTCTGTTAGCGTGACAGCCACACCTTGCGAGGTTAAACCGTCAACTGGTGTTGATGTGCCATCGAGTTGGTAGCTCACCACTCGGTCTGAACCTTGCGTGGTGGTGAAGTTACCATCAATAGAAATCGGGTTGCTTTGGTCTGAGCCAATTGACGCTAGATCATCTTCATCAACCGTAATGGAATCCACGTCAGTAATAACTGGCTTATCGTCTACGATCGTCACTGGGATAGTGGCATTTGTGGTGTCGCCATCAAAGTCGGTCGCGATGATTGGGAAGTTCAGTATCAACTCATCACTATCTACTGCGTGGTCGATTGGACCTTCAAGCGTGAAGTTATAGCTACCATCAGTATTCACTGTCAGCGTAAAGACCGCTTCAGTACCCGCTGTCGCCTCGTAAGTAAAGCTGCCATCACCGTTTGCGGTTTCAGTCAGCGTGACGGCCACGCCTTGTGATGTAAGGCCGTCAACTGGTGTTGCAGAAGCATCAAGCTGATAGCTCACCACTCGGTCCGAGCCTTGTGTGGTGGTGAAGTTGCCATCGATTGAAATCGGGTCAGTTTGATCTGAGCCAATCGTGCCTAAATCATCTTCATCAACGGTAATCGCATCGACATCGGTAATGGTCGGCTTATCATCCACGATGGTGACTGGGATCGTTTCTGTGGTGGTATCACCATCAAAATCCGTCGCGATGATTGGGAAGTTCAGTGTCAGCTCATCACTGTCTGTCGCATGGTCAATTGGCCCCTGAAGCGTGAAGTTGTATGAACCATCCGTATTCACGGTCAGCGTAAATACGGCTTCAGTTCCTGCTGTCGCTTCATAAGTGTAGCTACCGTCGCCGTTTGCAGTTTCCGTCAGCGTCACTGCCACACCTTGCGATGTTAGGCCATCAACTGGCGTTGCAGCAGTATCTAATTGGTAGCTTACTACCCCATCAGAACCTTGCGTTGTAGTGAAGTTGCCATCGATTGAAATTGGATCTGAGCCGTCAGAGCCAATCGTCGCTAGGTCATCTTCATCCACACGGATTGCGTCTACGTCAGTGATGGTTGGTTTATCATCAACGATAGTGACAGGTAACGTCTCCGATGAGGTGTCGCCATCAAAGTCTGTTGCGATAATCGGGAAGTCGATTTGCAGACTGTCGCTATTCACCGCATGGTCTAGTGGACCTTGCAGTGTAAAGTTGTAGCTGCCATCTGGCTTCACAATCAATTCAAATACGGCATTGCCATCTGCCGTGGCTGTGTAAGTAAAGCTGCCATCACCATTTGCTGTCTCAGCAAGCACGACAGGCTCACCATGAGAGGTCAACCCTGCTACTGGATCTGCCGTTGCATCAAGCTGGTATTTAACAACGCTGTCTGAGCCTTCAGTTGTGCTGAAAGAGCCCGACATAAACGCATCATCGTTTTGGTCTGAGCCAATTGTAGCGAGATCATCTTCGTCTACTGTCAGTGGAACAACGTTATTAATGGTTGGAACGTCATCAGTAATCGTGACTGGAATGGTCGCGGTCGTCGTATCGCCATCAAAGTCTGTTGCAATGATTGGGAAGTTCAGTACTAGCTCATCGCTGTTTAACGCGTGATCGATTGGCCCTTCCAGACGGAAGTCATATGTACCGTCTGCATTCACGTTCATGGTGAAAACCGGATTGCCATCCGCGGTAGCCACGTAAGTAAAGCTGCCATCAGCATTCGCAGTCTCTACCAGAGTAACTGGCTCACCTTGGGAGGTTAGCCCCGAAACAGGATCAGAAGTTGAATCAAGTTGGTAGCTCACCACACGGTCTGAACCTTGGGTAGTGGTGAACGCGCCTTCAACAAACACAGCGTCAGTTTGGTCTGAGCCAATACCTGATAAATCATCTTCGTCTACAGCCAGAGGCAAAACATTATCGATGATTGGTGCATCATCCGTAATCGTGACTGGAATGGTTGCCGAAGTCGTATCACCATCAAAATCGGTGGCAATAATTGGGAAATCAATCGTCAGGCTGTCACTGTTAGCTGCATGGTCAATCGGGCCTTGCAGCGTAAAATCGTAAGTGCCATCTGTTGCTACGTTTAACGTGAATACCGGATTGCCGTCTGCGGTCGCCACATAAGTAAAGCTGCCATCACCGTTGGCGGTTTCCACCAAGGTAATCGCCTCACCTTGAGACGTTAGCCCCGCAACAGGATCAGCCGTTGAATCCAGTTGATAGCTCACCACTCGGTCAGAGCCTTGAATAGTGGTAAACGCGCCTTCAACGAACACAGCGTCAGTTTGGTCTGAGCCCACGCCGCTAAGGTCATCTTCATCGACACTCAACGCATCCACCGCTGTGATGGTCGGTACATCATCAACAATCGTGACTGGAATGGTTTCAGTAACGGTGTCGCCATCGAAGTCGGTTGCGATAATTGGGAAGTTGAGTGTCAGCTCATCACTATCCACCGCGTGATCAATTGGCCCTTCTAGCGTGAAGTTGTAAGAGCCATCAGTATCTACTGTCAGAGTAAATACTGGGTTGCCACCCGCAGTCGCTTCATAAGTGAAACTACCATCACCATTTGCGGTTTCTGTTAGCGTGACCGCTAAACCTTGCGAGGTTAAACCGTCCACTGGTGTTGCTGAAGCATCGAGTTGGTAGCTCACCACTCGGTCAGAGCCTTGTGTGGTAGTAAAGTTGCCATCAATAGAAATTGGATTGCTTTGGTCTGAGCCAATTGACGCTAGATCATCTTCATCAACCGTAATGGTGTCGACGTCGGTAATAACAGGCTTATCGTCCACGATTGTCACTGGGATAGTGGCATTTGTGGTGTCGCCATCAAAGTCTGTTGCGATGATTGGGAAGTTGAGTGTCAGCTCATCGCTATCTACCGCGTGGTCGATTGGACCTTCAAGCGTGAAGTTATAGCTACCATCAGTATTCACCGTCAGCGTAAAGACCGCTTCACTACCCGCTGTCGCCTCGTAAGTAAAGCTGCCATCAGCGTTTGCGGTTTCAGTCAGCGTAACTGCCACGCCTTGTGATGTAAGGCCGTCAACTGGTGTTGCAGAAGCATCAAGCTGATAACTTACCACTCGGTCAGAGCCTTGTGTGGTGGTGAAGCTACCATCAATAGAAATCGGGTCAGTCTGGTCCGAACCAATCGTGCCTAAATCATCTTCATCAACAGTAATCGCATCAACATCGGTAATAGTTGGCTTATCATCCACGATGGTAACAGGCAATACGATTTGGCTTGTGTCACCATCGAAGTCTGTAGCAATAACGCTAAAATCAAGGGTTAAGCTGTCGCTATTTGCCGCATGGTCAATTGGACCTTGCAGCTCAAAACTGTACGAGCCGTCGGTATTCAAAATTAATGTGAAAACTGCACTGCCATTTGCCGTTGCGCTGTAGGTGTAACTGCCATCTGCATTTTGCGTTTCGGCAATGGAAACGGTTTGACCTTGAGATTGCAGGCCATTTAAAGAATCAGCGTTTACATCCAACTGATACTGTACGACGCCATCAGAACCTTGAGTTGTCGTAAACTGACCTTCGACCAGCGTTGACTGTGATTGGTCAGAGCCTACCAAACTTAAGTCATCTTCATCGACGGTAAGAGCGACAACGTCATTAATGGTTGGCACATCATCGGCAATGGTTACCGGTAGAACAAGTGAACTGGTGTCACCGTCAAAGTCCGTTGCGACAATAGTGAAGTCTAGAGTTAAGCTATCGCTACCCACAGCATGATCGATTGGACCTTCAAGGGTAAATGAATAAGAACCGTCAGGGTTCACTTGTAAGGTGAAGATAGCGTCCCCTTCTGCCGTTGCAGAATAGGTAAAGCTGCCATCTGAATTGGTTGTTTCCGTCAGAGAGATAGATCGCCCCTGCGATTCCAACCCATTGAGTGGATCAGTGCCGCTCTCTAATTGATAACTTACAACACGGTCTGAGCCCTGAGTCGTCGTGAAGCTACCTTGCGCGAACACAGAGTCGCTTTGATCGGAGCCAATGCTTGATAAATCGTCTTCATCGACGGCTAGCGCATCAACGCCATCAATCGAAGGAACGTCATCTTGAACTTGAATGACAATTTGCGCAGCTTCTGGTGTGTTCGAACCTTCGGTAATAGAGGAGCGGTCACCATCCGCATCTACCGCGTAAACTGGCAGTGAGAAAGTGAGCGAGTCATCGTTAGCACCCGTATGGTCAAGTTGTTCATACAAGTTGAATTGGTATTCGCCCAATGCAGGTGCATCAATCGCCACATCAAATACGGTAATACGCACACCATCCAGCTCGATGAAGCCTTCGTAAGTACGTACGCCGTTACTCTCGGACGCTAGTTCTAGTTGAACAACCTGCCCTTGAGATTGGAGTTCTCCACCAACATTGAACTCTGTAGGTTCCAACTCATAGTGATCAATGATGTCACTTCCGACCGCTGTCGTGATCGACCCAGTACCACTTGTTACTGCCGCGCCTTCCTGTGAACCTTGGTCAACCCCCGCCTCATCTAAAGACAAGCCCGTCACGTTCTCAATCACTGGGTTATCGCCATCGAGGATGGTCATCGTAAAGGTGTTGCTTGCCGTATCTTGGTCATAGTCGACGATTGTGGTTGGTAAAGAGAGCTCAATCGTATCTTCACCGTTTGTTTGTTCTAACGGCTTAAATTGCTCAAATTGGTAGGTACCATCAGTATTCAGACTGATGGTTAAGACGGTTTCATTCGAGCCAGCAATGGACAAGGTGATAGTACTGCCGTCTTCAGAGAGTACCGCTTCTGTCGCCTGAATATCACTCAGTAGGCCATCGAACTGACTAAGTCCTTCTTGATTAAACGTGACCGTTGCCAATTGATCACTACCAATATCAACAAAGGTGCCAGTAATTGGTGTAGAAGAAGATTCAACGTTTTCAAAAGTAACGTTTTGCGGCGCAGGATCATCGCCATCAATAACGGTTGTCGTAAAATCGATAGGCGCTTGAATGCTGTTACCACCAATATCTGCACCTGTAATATCAAAAGCAATATTGATTTGATCACCGACGATCGATACTTGGCCATCAGCAACAGACGCAACATGGTCAACGCCCTGGCTAATCGTGGTAACGACTTCTAACTCTAAATCACGGCCTACAGATGTCGCTTCGATCTCGATACGAAGCACTTCGTTACCTTCTTGAGTACCGATAATGGCATTTTGCGCTTCGTCATAAACGAACGCCACTGGCTGACCACCAGAGGTAATATCACTGTTAAGCTCAGTCAACAAAGACTCTAAAGAAGACGTTTCGGGTACAAATGAAGCAGTATCAAGTGCGAGATCCCCTGCTTCAACCAGCACACTAGACGAAATGGTTTGCGGGTAGCTTGATAGAGAAATTGAGCCTTCTGTTACGCTAGATTGCAGTGACTGCCCACCATCAGCAAAAATCGTGACATTCAAACCGTCATCTTCGTCGCGATCATCTTCTCCGCTGCGAGTCGCAGACGTTTCAAAAAAAGTAGAAGCGAGTACTTCCGGGTTATTATATTCAACCGTCACGTAGCCAGCATTAGCCGAGCCTTCAGCACCTGCGCCAGCAGCTGTTGCTTCTAAGATAGCGGTAGGGTCAGCTCCGTCTAAAATAGCTTGCTGGATAGCGGCAATATCGTTGGCGCCGAAGTCAGCACTTCCAATAGCCGTTGGGTCAAAAGTCACCAAGCCATTAACTGGAGATTGTACCAATACTGGTTCTAACGGTTCAGAAGAAGGCACAGGAAGACAAGCAACACAATTTGCATCGACCAGATAAAGCTCATTATTTATCTGTACGTCGAGAGAAGCATTATTTTCTGTGATAATAATCTCGCCAGGTCTTAACTCATCCCCCGCTTTTATGACCTTAACGTTTCCATCCAGGCCCAAAACCAAAACTTCACCTTTGACAGCATTTACAATCGCGCTCTGCGGTACCGTGTGCGTACTCATCTGACCTCCGCTAATGGCTTACGTTTCCCATTAACCTTTTTAGATAATTTCTTATTAATTTAGTGCGGCATACTGCACACCTTTATACGATTAAACTAAGTATTGAATCATTAAACAATCGATAAATACCCTACTACCAAGCAACATAAGTAAAACTTACTCGTAGTCACAGAAATGTGACACATGTGCTGACGCGTAGATATCGAATAATTATATGAAATTGATACCTTATTCTGATTAAGTGTAGTTGTTTTAAGAAAAGAAGAGAGATGAAATCATTCAGCTAAACGCCAGACTGCCGGTTGCGATCAATAATGGAAGAAAAGCAATGAGAATGTTGTATACACCGGAGCGTGATGACATCTTAATCAATATCGGTGACGAAAAAAACGTAACGATTAAATATTGAACAACATAAATTGCAGGACAAAATGCAACGATAAAAAAGTGGCTTACGATATGAATCCCCGCACACCACGAGTTCGGTTTTGTTCTGATATACAGCAAAAAAAACACGAGCAAGCTAATAATAAAATACATAAACACAGCACTTGAAAATAATTATCATTTTCAATCATATGTAAATATTCCCTTACTTTCAATGGTGTTTGAGCTATTAATGTCATCGTTATTATCAATCAACACAATAAGTAAAATTATCAGTAATTCCAGTCCTAAACGTTTGCGTAATCGCTAACCTTCTCTTAACCTTGATTTGAGGCTTTTATCACGGTTTTTCCATTGATATAGTGCGTCCATACAACAAAAAAAGACCATTCGAGGCATGGAGCTTCCTCATTAATCTCAAGATGAGAAGAATTGGTACCGACAAAATTCGGCAGATTTTAAGAGGGTCAAAAAATGGACATGAATATGGTTGAGATTTTAGGTTATGCAGCTTCAATCATGGTCGCTATTTCGCTAACTATGAAAGATATTGTTAAGCTTCGTATCCTTAACTTTATTGGTTGTGCGCTATTTACTGCTTACGGACTAATGATTGATTCTTGGCCTGTAGTACTAACTAACGGTTTTATTGCTTGCGTTAACATCTACTTCCTAGCAAAAATGCAGCAGGAAAAAAAAAGCCTAGAGCCTGAGAAAGCGCAATAGCATTCAAACAATAAAAGCCCGCAAATCATAAGATTGCGGGCTTTTGCTTTTAACATTCCCTTTCTATCACAGCATCCTTAAACGAGCGCTAACGAACCCAGCTAAGTGCTAGTGTTTCTCGACGAGAAAACATGTCCACATGCGATGAAATGATCGCCTTCACCGTATTCAGTTTCTCTTCTGAATCCGCCTCACAGGTTATAGTTAAGCTAGATGCACAAAGGTTAAACTCAGCTTTTCCCGTCGGAAATGTCACCAAACCGCTATTTTCATTCCAAGTAGCAGGAACTTTTCGTCCAAAATGCCGACAAAGCGTCACTAAGTATTTGTCAGCGTGTTCGCTATCTATTCGGGTGCTTTCTTTAATCATGAACTTACTCGTTACTTTGAAACGTCCTATGAAGAACCTTGTTAGAATTGATAAGCTGCAGAGAGCTTGAAGTTGCGACCCGGCTCGTAGTCATCAAGCGTGAAGCCACGTGCAGTCCCCGAACGAGACGCATGAGAGCTGTACAACTCGTCAAATACATTATCAATACCAAAGGTCACCGACAGCCCATCAATATCAGACGGCACCCATTGAGCGTATAGATTATGCACATCATAACTTGCTTTCTTTGGCTGACCATCAAAGACGTTGTCTTCCTCTAGAACAAACATTGAGTTCCACCCGAAGATCGTTTCTAAAGCGTCTGACTGGTAATCCAAAGTTAGAGCAATGCTATCACCCATATCAATGCTACGCCCATTGCCCCCAGCAACAGGACCACCAGTATTCTTGTTTTTGGTGTCCGACTTAGAGTAAGAAAGTTTGCTGTTAAACTTGTCGTAACCATAAGAAGCACTTGCTTCAAAGCCTTTAATCTCAACATCACCTAAGTTGTAAATCAGGTAAGTTTGAGTCGCGTTTTGGTACTGATCTGCAATGTAATCATCAATTTCCGTTTGGAATACCGTAATATTCGCCCCAAAGAAATGCTTATCAAAGGTTTTATCAAAACGAACACCACCCTGCGTGTTCAATCCCGTTTCTGGCTTTAACCCATCCTCTAAAAATGCAACGTCTTGGTAAGCAATAAAGGTTTCCATTAGCTCTGGACCTTTAAATAGAGAGCGTGCACTCGCAAACAACGTCCAATCTTGCGTCACCGCCCATTCTGCTGCTAGAGCCCAAGTCACATCATCATAATTACTGTTTCCTGTCTCAGCTTTGCGTTTGTAATCATCAAAGCGCATACCTGCAGTAATAAAGAAGGCATCAGAGAAGAAGAACTGATCTTCTACAAACAGTGCGGTTGAAATCGCCGATTCGTCCATAAACTTACGACTACCGTAGTAACTCGAAGACGTTTTATCCATGTAGTCGAAGCCATAAGTGACTCGATTATCAAACTCACCTAACATAACATCTGACTGGAATTTGCCATTCAAACCAAAGTTTTGGTTTTTGGCGGTGTTCTTTGATAAACGGTTCGAGGGCCAACGAGGGGCCATCACCGTTTCGTCACGTTTAATTTCTGTCTCGGTATTATAAAGAGTGACGTTTCCTTGGTGTTGTTCGCCTCGCAACTCGTAACTCAAGGTAACGGTATCGCGGTCATAATCCGTAGGGATAAGTAACTTGCTCGACAGGCTATTATTTGCACTACCCGACATATCAGGACGCGGACTGTAATCTCCACTGTCTCGGTACATGTCATAAGAGAGCTCAAAACGATGGATGTCATTTAGTTCATACCCCAGCTTAGCCAGAATGTTGTAAACATCACCTGCAGCACCATAGGTTTTATTGCCATCACCATCTTCAAAATCATCACGCGTAACGTAATGGCCATAGACCATCGCATCAATGTTTTCGGACAAAAGTCCGTACAGTGTCAACGAACCTTGTTGGTTGTCGTTGGATGCATAGCCGCCATAAACACGCGCACCAAACTTTTCATCGTAACGAAGTAAGTCACGAGCGTCTTTCGTTTCAAAGTAGACCGAACCGCCTAACCCGTTTTGAGTCACAGAGTTATTACCTACCTGAATGTCCGCAGATTTGAGAATGTCAGGGTTCAACGTCAAGTTACCAATATGATGGAACATGCTCGCATGCTGAGAAGCACCGTCAAGACGAATGTCCAAATCGGTTTCGCTCAAACCACGAATCGTAATACGTTGATTCACAGAGTGTGTGCCACCAACATCCACACCGGGAATATCGCGCAGTAAATCAGACATATGATCCGCTTGCTTCAGTGACATGTCGTCCGCAAACATCGACTCAGTGTTGCTGGAAACTTTCGTTCCCCATACAACGACCTCTTCAAAATGTGACTCAGTATCTTGAGCTAAAACAGGGGTTGATAGCGCCATTCCCACTGCAAGGCAAAGGCTTGAAAGCTTGATAGGTGAACAAGCAGGGCTTTCCATAACTTAACTCCTAAATATTAATGATAATAATTCTCAGGTATAATAAGCATGAGTTTTATAAATACAAAGGCGATTCGGTTATGCGAAATCGCACAAGTGTTATGAGGAAGTGTCAAATGCAGGAAGTCACAACAAAACGAACTAAAATTGCCAAGATAGCTTTAACCCAAAGACTAGAGGCGACAGAGAAACAATGGATTGTCACGCAAGGCCAACCTTGTCAAACTCAACTGGCCGAAGGTAAGTTCCTATCATATCAGTACAATGATCAAATTTTTGTTCATGGCGGGCGTTGTCTAGAACTTATTGATTCGAATATTGTTTCTACTGCACACGCCTCACTGCTGGTCACTATTCTTTTAGAAGGTAGACTCTCGTTTGGCTACGACGATTTGCAATTTGATTTAGACGCGAGCGACGGCCCTAAGGGTGTAGTGGTGAACTTACTCAAACCTGCAAATTTTCGTCGTTCACTGCTCAAAGATAACCTCATTAATAAGATCAACATATTGGTTAAGCCCCAATGGCTAGAGGCCCGCCTTGAGCAAAATTGTAGTCATCGAGCCTTTTTTAACTCTCATCAGGCGTTTCAACAGTTGGAGCCTAACCAGACGCTATGCGAGCTGGCCGAAACGTTAACAAATAGAGAAACACCGCAAGAGTTCCAAGAAAAGCTAGAGGTCGAAAGCTTGATCTATCAAATATTACATCAAGCCACCAAGCAAATTCCTAAGAATTTCAGTGCTAAAAACAGCAATATTGAACGACACATTGATGGTCGAATTGAGGATATTGTCAGCTATATTGAAACTCACCTTGATCAAGAACTACGCTTGGAAAAGTTGGCGAGCCAATTCTCAATGAGTGTTTCAAACCTGCAGCGTCGATTTAAACAATCACTTAATATGACCATAAACGGCTACATTCGTTTTCGACGTCTTGAGATTGCTAGGCAACATTTGGAACGTGGCCTAGTGACGATAACAGAAGCCGCCTATGAAGCCGGATACCACCACCCTTCTAACTTCACTTATGCCTTTAAAAAGGCATTTGGTGTGCCACCACATGAAGTGATTAAAGAGTAAGGGGACTCTAGGTAACTGACTGTTATTTAGGAGTGTCTTATCCACAACATCGGTATATACTCGCCTTAAACGTTATGGAGGTTAAACATGAATATTGGTGCCGTCGCGAAGCTCACTGGGCTTTCATCTAAGTCGATTCGATTATATGAAGACAAAGGGATCATATCTCCACCAGCGCGTAGCGACTCTGGCTATCGCGAATATTCAGATAATCATATTCAAGAGCTTAACTTGGTATCACGCGCAAAAAGCGCAGGCTTTTCGTTGCAAGAATGCAAAGAGTTCGTACAACTTGCTCATAACCCCAATCGCAAAAGTAGCGAAGTAAAAGCAAGAACCATGGACAAGCTGAGAGAGGTTGAAGAAAAAATTGCACACCTCATGGAGATCAAAACGCAACTTGAAGGTTGGGTTTCTTCTTGTCCTGGAGATGCAGAGAGCCGATGCCCAATCATAGACGAGCTCACCAAGTAAGCCCGCCTATCTATTGATCTCGTTAAAAACGAACTAGCTCGCTTAATGATAAGTACACATGCGCTTACCGTTTAACTCTATGATGTTAAATGGCGTTTCATAGATGTCCTCTAGCGTAGACGCTTGAATAACATCTTCAACCGCACCACTCGCCACAACTTTACCTTTCTTAAGCGCCAATATGACATCTGAGTAACACGCCGCGAAATTAATATCATGAATCACGACCACCATGGCTTTATTCATGTCATGGGCTAACTGCTGCACAACTTTCATGATCTGAAGAGAGTGTTTGATATCTAAGTTATTAAGAGGTTCATCAAGAAAGACATAATCTGTATCTTGTGCAATCACCATAGCAATAAATGCAAGCTGTCGCTGACCACCACTTAATTCATCCAAGTATTTGTCTTGAATATCTTGCAAATCTAAGTAGTCGATCGCTTGTTCTATGACCTCATGATCTTCTTTAGTCAGATTTCCTTTAGAGTATGGGAAACGACCAAAAGAGACTAACTCTTTTACGGTAAACCGCATTGTAATCGAGTTAGCTTGGCGAAGTACTGCCAGTTTTTTCGCTAGCTCTTTTGTGTCCCATTCCGCGATTTCCTTGCAATCAATGATAACACTACCGCCATCTCGCTCCGTTAAGCGCGAGGCCATAGATAACAGCGTGCTCTTTCCCGCGCCATTTGGACCGATAATCGATGTTACCTTGCCCTTTTCAAACTGAGTATTGGCCTCGTCTACGACTTTGTTTGAACCGAAAGCCTTCGTTAATTTATCTATTACTATCATATTTATACAACTTTGTTTTTCAGCAGCAGGTATAAGAAATACGCACCGCCGATAAAGTTAATTACGACACTCAACGTCGTCTCAAAACTGAACACGTTTTCGATTATCCATTGCCCAGCAAGTAGTGAACTTATGGATAGAAACGAACATCCGACCAATAGCGTTTTATGTTGGTAACTTCGGAACATTTCTCGGCTTAAGTTGGTCACTAGTAAACCAAAGAACATGATTGGCCCTACCAAAGCCGTAGAAATAGCAATCAAAACCGCCGAGATAATAAACACATTTCTCGTCACTTTAGGTACATCAACACCCAAGCTTTTCGCATTGTCTTGGTCGAGCCAAAACACATCTAAAGTGCGATGCATCCTAAACAACAACCAACATGCAAACATCAAAGCCGGAGCACTAAAGTAAACCAAGTTCACTTTGACATTATTGAAACTGGCGTACAGTTTCGACTGAACAATTGCATATGTGTTTGGGTCCATCAGCAAAGAAAAGAATGACGCCGCATTGGAAAATAGCTGACCAAAGATCAAGCCGACCAATAGCAACGTAATCAAGTTCTTGCTGCCTTTTGAAAAGTAAAACCCAAACAGCAGTAGCGAAAACGACACCATTACAATTACTGCAATCGCGAAATTTACGTACAAGTTAAGAACTAAGGTACTCAACCCACCAAAAATCAACACGATCAAAATTTGGGTTAACACATACAGCGCATCAAAACCCATGATACTTGGCGTTAAAATTCGGTTGTGCGTAATGGTTTGAAATACAAGTGAAGACTGAGCAATGGCCACACCCGCTAGCACTATCGCCAATACTTTAGGAACTCTACGAGACAAAAAATATTGGTAGTTGTCAGCCGTTAGCCCAATACCAATAAACAGACACGCGAAAAGAATCGCAATGCCACCTAGCAGCAGGATTTTCGTTGAATCACGCATGTTGCTTACCTCGCAACAACATTGCGATGAATACCACGCCACCCAATATGCTAATCACGATAGAGATTGGCATTTCATGAGGGAAAATAATTAAACGACTCACCAAATCGCAACACAACACTAAAATGGCCCCATACATGGCCGTAAGCGGAATGTTCTTTTTGAGGTTATCGCCATAAAAGTGACTCACGAGATTCGGTACAATCAGCCCTAAGAATGGCAACTGGCCAACAATCATCACGACACTTGCTGACATGATGGACACCAATAGCACGCCAATCGTCACAACCTGCTGATAATTCAAACCCAAGTTAATCGCGAAATCTTTTCCGATACCTACGGCAGAGATCCTTGCGGCAAAAAGATAGCTGAGGATAACCATTGGTACCGCGATGTACAGCAGTTCAAAATCACCACGCAAGATGTTGGCGAAGTTTGCGACTGTCCAAGCATTCAGACTTTGAAGTGCATCATATTTGTAAGCGATAAACGTAGTCATGGATTGGATGACATTGCCGAAAATAATCCCGACAAGTGGCACAAAAACCACGCTCTTAAATTGAATGCGCTGAATAAAGAAAACAAACGCCAGCGTCCCAAATACCGAGATGCCGAACACGAGCCAAAGGTGATTATCATTACCAAAGAAAACCACGCTCAGTACGTAGCCCAGCATGGCACATTCGATCGTACCAGTTGTAGAAGGTGCCGCAAATCGGTTCTGGCTGATTTGCTGCATGACAAGACCCGCAATACTCAAGCCAGCACCAGCAAGCAATATGGCAAATAAACGTGGTATACGGCTGGTAAAGAAAAGTTCTAATGCTTTCTCATCACCTGAAAAGAGTTGTTGGGGTGTCATGTTTGCCACCCCAACAAATAACGAAACCGTGCTTAAAACCACAAGGGTTAGCAATAACTTCTTCAAAGTTAACCTCTGCTATCTTGGATTACAGTTCAACGGTTTGCTTTATCTCACTGACCATTTTTTCTGTTGCTGTCACACCAGACATCGACAAGTACCACGCGTCCACATCTAAATAAGTGATTTTATGATTTTTATATGCCGCAGTCGCTTTGACTAAGTCGTTATCCATAGATTTACGAATATCGTTATCCGGCGTACCTGTCAGAGAATTTCGGTCAACCACGAGAATATTTTTCGGGTTAGCTTCACGAATAAACTCATAAGAAATGACATCTCCGTGAGTGCCCGTTTTCACGTGCTCAACCGTTTCCAAGAAGCCAAAGTCGTTATAAATGACACCAAATCGCGACTGGGCACCAAACGCGCTGATATTGTCACCCATGCTTAAAATCGTTAATGCATCATTTTTGTTCGATTGGTTGTAGTCACGGATTGCTTTGAATTGAGCATCTAGCGCTTCAATTTTCTGCTCTACTTTTTCTTCGATATTGAAGATCTTACCAATATTGCGCCATTGCGCTTGCGTGCCTTCCCAATAGCCTTGGTTCTCTTTCGCCGCAAAAACAACTGTAGGGGCAATTTCACTCAGCTCTTCATATTTCGCAGACGCCCGCGGACCAACCAAAATCAAATCCGGTTTTTGCATGTAGATGGTTTCAAAATCAGGTTCAAACAAACTACCCGCAGAGGTGTAGTTATCTTTGCTGTATTTTGAAAGGTAACTAGGAAGATTAGAAGAGTTAGATACTGCAACAGGATCGATACCAAAGTTGTCCAGCGCATCTAGCGGGCCAAAGCCAATCACAACCACACGCTCTGGGGATTGTTCTAGCTCTGTTTGACCCATGTAGTGGTCAATCACAACTTTAGCAGCGAAAGAAGGAGAAACAGTAAATAACGACAGCATAGCCGCACCAACGAATTTTTTCATTTTGTTAAGCCTTAATGAGATCTATTATCATACGCGTTCGCAATATAACGCTACTCTTTAATGCATTCAACAAAATTTAAGGTACTTTACATTAGTTACGTTTACTCAAGACTTAGATATATCAAAGACTTATAAAACCCATTAGTTTCAATACCTGGGCGTATCATTCATGCGCTTCAATAAACGCTTTGAGTGCCAGCTCATCAATAATCTCCAAACCGTTGTCTGTTTTGGTAATCAATCCCTTTTCAATCAAGTCCTTAACTGCACGTCGATAGACTCGGCCTGAGGTGCCAAACCGCTCAGCCTCTTGGTTCACTTTATCAAAGCCACCAAGGAGCTTATCCGTCTGATTACGGACGAGAAGATCATAGGCAATGTTGTAAGTAATGGGATGCAACAAACGATTAGTGTAGATATCCATGGAGTCTTGATAATCCTCAGCCAATGCTGAAGCGAAGAACACCATCATTTCAGGATGATTTTGCAGAGCTTCGGTTAGTTTTTGGATACAGATAACATCAACCTGCATATGTTCATCTGCTATCACATTCCATTGACAAGGGGTCTGAGTGAAGAACTCCATTTCACCATAAATATGATAGTCGCAGTTAGCTTCCCCTAATTGAAAACGTCGTCCATTTGCGGCCAATATGTTCATCGAGACTCGACCTACTGGCACAACATACAAGTACTGAAGTTGCTCACCTTGGCGGAGAATTGCTTCCCCAGCATCAAAGTAACGCGAATTTATTTGGCATTGATAAATCAAATCGCGAAAGGTGGCACTCTTTTCTTCAAGGTATGTTTTGAAGCGACCAGTCGGATAAGGGCTGATTTTCATTTTCTGCTCTCTCAGAAAAAGTTACGGACAACTATTTAAGGTGGATTGTACCCCGTAACTCCAAATAAAAAAGCGACAGTGACCTGTCGCTTTACATCTATTCTGTTTATGTGACTTACTGAGATAGAGACTGGCTAACGCTGAGCAACCAAGGCTTCTAATGCCGTAATCGCGGCACTCTTCTCACCTTGCATCATTACTTTGGCCTCATCAACGTACTGACCAACCCCTTCTTTCACATCTTGTTGATACAGCACCACGTTGTTTAATATCGAAGCCACATGAAGGCCTCGTAGTCGACCGACCGTAAACAGCGCAGAGGTTTCCATATCTGCACCTAAGATGCCTTTCTTGTTCCAATGTTGGCATATTGCATCCTCGTCATCGGTATAGAAACTGTCGTGAGAACGCACCACACCAAAATGATAATGCACTTTTTGCATCGACAAGTAACGCTCAACTTCCTTTAACAGTGAAAAGCTTGCGTAGGCTGGATAAGACGAATCGACATACGCTTTAGAGCCGCCCTCATCTCTTACCGCGCCTTCGGCAATGATCAACTCGCCAAGATGAATGCCTGATTGCATTGCCCCCGCAGATCCAACGCGTACCACATGAGTCACACCGCACTGTTTTAGCTCTTCCACTGCGATGATCATCGATGGCGCACCTATACCTGTACTACACACTGAAACAGGCTTGCCTTTGTAGTTGCCGGTAAACACACGGTACTCGCGGTTTTCCGACACCATTTCTGCATCATCAAATAATGCCGCGATACGATTCGCTCGATCTGGCTCGCCGCATACAATAACGAGGGGAGCGATTTGTGTTTCATCCACTCCGATATGAGGTTGTTTGGCCATTTTTCGTTCCTTACGCAGCAGCGTGCGCTAAGGTTTTATCGCCATTGCGCTTAGCGCTACGAGCCCACTCACGCGTGCCATTGGCAGCGATGAACATAAGAATCGCGTACTGAACAGACATTGCGTAAACACCTTGCGTCGCGTAGATACCCACACTGATGATGTTAATCACGACCCATAGAATCCAGTTTTCGACGTATTTACGTGTCATCAGAATTTGTGCAACAACAGAAAGTACTGTCATGGTTGCATCCCAGAACGGAAACGCGTCAGGTTCAAGCACCGGTTCAGCCAAGCCAGCACCAAAGAGATTCAAGCTATCAACAGCAATGTTTGCTAGCGCAAAGAAAAATGGGTCGATATAGATCGTTAATAATGCGATACATGCAACGCTAATAGAGGCAGTAGTAATAAGTTTCTGTTTATTTAACCAGCGAACCTCCAGCGTTTCACCTTGTGCGTTTGGACGAGTCCACGCATACCAGCCGTAAATGTTCGCACAGAAGAAAAACAATTGAAGAAGCAATAATCCGTATAACTGAATTTGAAAAAAGATAACGGCAAAAAGCGTGACATTCAGCAAACCGAATAAGTAGTTGATGGTTTTTTCTTGGCTGGCAAACCAAATGCAAAGCAGTCCAAAAACTGTACCGAAAGCTTCGATCCAACTCATTGCGTAGCCGTCGCCGATCGGAATGTTAACGAGAGTATTATTAATATCGAGTAAGGCAAAGAGGTCCATAACATGTCCTTTATTATTTTGTTTGGAATACGCTTATATTAGAGCGTGATCCCCAACAAAAAGGAGGACATTTGTCCTCCTCTTGATGCACTCGATCATAATTCAGTTCAATGTTTACTTGAAAGCAATAAATGATGCTATTGAACGATGTTGGAAATAGACGTGCCTATGAATCCAAGCCTAGATAGCGTTTTTTGAATGCAGAAGCTGATGCAAATAAAGCTGACGCCAAAAGTGTAATAATAAAGCCAATTGCGTACTCAAATGCTTCATTAACCAGTAGCTGATAGCAGCTCACAAAAAAAATCAATACAACTGTAATAACATTAACTCGGTGAAACCAAGGGTGTTTTACAGATAACTTAGCGTAACCTTTTGATAACATTTAACTAATCCGCCAGACAACAATTAATAGTTTTATTTATAATCAACGACGATAGTAAGGCTTTATCGTATAAAGAGAAACGACTTTTTTAATTTTTTAGCTCAACATCACACGTCATTCAGTGACGTTTGACTTTAACCTCTTGACGCTTTTCCGTTCCACTAGAGTCGGTTCTAATTGTACGACCTGTGCCTCTGTTGACTTTTCATCCAACTTTCGGACAAGAGTCTCAACGGCAGCCTGCCCCAAACGGTACTTAGGCTGATGAATGGTAGTTAGCGATGGCGACATAAATTTCGCGATATGGATGTCATCGTAACCAATAATGGACAGGTCGTCCGGCACTTTAATATCGAGCTCATTTGCGGCGTTAATCACCCCCATCGCCATCATATCGTTAGAGACGAAAATCGAGCTAGGTAATGCGTCACGTTGAGCCATTTTTTTGAACGCTTGATACCCACCCTCACATTCGAAGTCAGACTCAATGATCCAATTGGCATTAAATTCCAAGCCAGCTTCGTTCATTGCTCGCTTATAACCTTCGTATCGCATTTGCGCTTGGTGTTTAATCAAAGGGCCTGTGATGCACCCAATTTCGGTATGGCCGCAATCAATTAAGTATTTCGCCGCTAAGTAACCGCCACGAAGTGAGTTGTCTTGGATTTTATCGCTTGTAAATAGCATTGGCCCCCAGTCCATTACCACAACTGGGATATCTGGGTAACGCTCAAATACATCGATACGCTCTCCTTCTAGCGACGAGCACATCAAGATCAAACCATCGACACGCTTTTGCAATAGCGTATTAATGGATTGACGCATACGTTCGTTATCACCCTCGGTGTTACATAAAATGAGGCTGTAGCCTTTTTGGTAGCAGCTGCGTTCGACGCCTTTTACGACTTCGCCAAAGAATGGGTTGGTTGAGGTTGTCACGAGCATACCAATGGTTTTGGTACGATTAACTTTGAGGCTACGCGCCAACGCAGAGGGCGCGTAGTAGTTAAGCTCTTTTGCGGCATTGTTAACGCGTTCAGAGATCTCTTCGCTCACAAAACGCGTCTTGTTAATAACATGGCTCACTGTTGAAGTGGAAACCCCTGCCAGTTTTGCGATGTCTTTCATCGTCGCCATGTTACTACTCCTATTTTAATGAGGCGTTGTGCGCCTTATTGTTCAGCGAGAAACGCGTCCACCTCTTCGCGGGTTGGAATCGACGTTTGCGCGCCAAAGCGGGTCACAGAAATTGCAGCCGCCGCATGTGCAAACTTAATCGCTGATTCTAAAGGTAAATCTTCTAGGAGACCAGTGACGAATGCCCCATTAAATGTATCGCCCGCTGCGGTAGTATCCGTCGCTTCAACGCGGAAACCCGAGATGATTTCGCCTCGACCGTTTTGGCTTAGCCAAACGCCTTTTGCACCGAGTGTGATCATGACAATTTCTATACCTTTACCATGTAGCACATTCGCCGCTTCTTGCGCGCTTTCGTTGTCTGTTACAGTAATACCTGTCAGAACTTCAGCTTCCGTTTCATTTGGTGTAATCACGTCAATGCAAGACAGTAATTCATCTGACAGTTCGCGAGCTGGCGCTGGGTTCAGAATGACATTGGTTTTGGCATCTTTCGCGATTCGCGCAGCTTTCTCAATGCCGCACATCGGCGTTTCCAATTGCATTAGCAAGTAATCTGCTTGGCGAATACGCTCTAAATCTGGCTCAATCGCTTCTGCTGTCAGTTTGGCGTTCGCTTCAGCTGAAATGCAAATGCTGTTCTCCCCACTGTCCGACACTTGAATCATCGCGATACCTGTCGGGCAATTTGGCTGCATCTTCACACCAGTGATATCGATGCCGTCCATTTTGAAGTTTTCGCGAATGTTAATGCCGAATGAGTCGTCGCCCACACAAGCGATAAAACCGATGTCTGCATTTAATCGCGCCGCCGCGACGGCTTGGTTGGCACCTTTGCCACCTGGGATAACTTGATAGTTGCGACCATGCAGCGTCTCGCCTGGGCGAGGGAAAGAAGGCACTTGAAGAACATGGTCAGCGTTTACACTACCTAACACCACTAACTTATTCATACGGTTATCCTCGGTTCTGAATGAACCCTTTTTAAAAACTGTTTAGGAAAATACATTAGATGACTTTAACTTCTCTTCCTGACGAAGGAGTCTCGATAAAAAGCCAAAGGCATCTATACCCCACACTTTGCAGTATTTTGGGTAAATTTGCCCTCACCTCCTAAACGACAGATATAAACGGAGGAGAGAGCAAAAATTAGGATGATTTATTGGAACTTGAAACTTACTTAGTGACTACTTTTAGTGGTACTGGGATGTACTCTTCTACTTCTTCACCTTTCAAAACTTTGTCAGCCGTTTCAACACCTAAAGCACCGATAAGGTCTGGTTGCTGAGCAATAGTTGCCGCTAGTTTGCCACGGTTAACTGCTGCAATGCCGTCTTCCGTACCATCAAAACCAACGATAACGACATCTTTGCCAGAAGCTTGAACTGCGCGAAGTGCACCTAGCGCCATTTCATCATTCTGTGCAAATACCGCTTGTACATCCGGGTTAGCCGCTAGCAGGTTTTCCATTACGTTTAGACCTTTTGTGCGGTCAAAGTCAGCTGGTTGGCTAGCAAGAAGATCCATATCGCTGCCCTTCACGGCATTCATAAAGCCTTCACCGCGCTCACGCGCTGCCGATGTGCCCGCAATACCTTCAAGTTGAATGACTTTTGCTTTTTCGCCGACTTTTTCCATGATGTAGTGGCCTGCCATTTCACCACCAATTACGTTGTCCGACGCGATGTGACTCACAACTTCACCACGGCTTGCACCACGGTCTAATGTCAACACAGGGATCTTAGAACGGTTCGCCATACGAATTGCATTAGACACTGCATCAGAATCCGTTGGGTTGATAAGAATTGCTTTTACGCCGCGAATACTTAAATCCTCGATGTTCGACAGTTCTTTACTCGGGTCATTTTGCGAGTCCAGTACAATTAAGTCGTACCCCAATTCTTTCGCTTTTGCTTCCGCACCGTCTTTCATCGTTACGAAGAACGGGTTGTTTAGCGTCGAAACCACAATCGCCATGGTATCTTGAGCTTGCGCCGCTACCGATACGGTTGAAGAAAGAAGTGCAGCAGAGATAAGAGTTGCAAGTTTTTTCATCGTTCTAGTCCTTTGTGTAGGGTGAGCCAGTACACGTCCCCTGACTCGGTTTGTATTCACTGTTTTATATATACAGATTGTTATGAATTACTTGTTTTTGTTGTCTACCAATACCGCCAGCAAGATAACCACTGCTTTTGCAATCATTTGGTAGTAGGAAGAAACATCAAGTAGGTTAAGTGCATTGTTCAAGAAACCGATGATCAGCGCACCAATCAAGGTACCCATGATACGGCCTTTACCGCCCATCAAGCTGGTACCGCCAAGAACAACCGCTGCGATAGCGTCTAGCTCGTAGCCCATACCTGCTGTTGGCTGCGCCGAAGAAAGACGAGACGTTACAATAATGCCTGCAAGCGCTGCTAACATACCGCAGATGGCGTAGACACCAATCTTCACTCGGTCTACATTGATACCTGATAGGCGAGTCGCAGACTCATTGCCGCCTAGTGCGTAAACATAGCGACCAAAGCGCGTGTGGTTAAGTAAATACCAAGCCGCAGCGAACACAACCACCATTAACCAAACAGGAACTGGAATGCCTAGCGCGTAGCCAGTACCAAACCATGCGAACGCATCCGCGGTGTCAGTAAAGCCTGTCGAGATTGGTCGACCTTCGGTGTACACCATGGTCACACCGCGTAGTAACGTCATGGTAACCAGCGTAGCGATAAATGCCTGCACCTTACCCTTCGCAATAATGATACCGCTGATCGCACCTAACGCTGCACCTGCGACTAAAGCAGTTGGAACCGCCACCAGCACCGGAACCTCAAGCGCAATCATGCTTGCCGCAAAGGCACCACACAATGCCAATACCGAACCAACACTTAAGTCGATGCCTGCTGTTAAAATAACTAATGTCATACCCACTGCGATAATGGCATTCACGGAGGTTTGACGAAGAATGTTGAGAATGTTGTCGACCGTAAAAAAGTTCGGGTTCAAAAATGACACAACAACGATCAGAAAGATCAAAGCTATCAGTGATTTTTGCTCAATCAGCCACTCTTTTGTGAACAACTTCTTGTTGCCAGTTTCGGTTGGTTTGCTCATGGTATTCGTACTCATGCTGCTTCCTCATTGATCTCTTTGCCTACGGCACAGGCGAGTAATTTTTCTTGATCGGCGTCTTTCGCATCAAATTCGCCGGTGATACGACCTTCATGCATCACTAAAATACGGTCGCTCATGCCGAGCACTTCAGGCATCTCGGAAGAAACCAAGATGATGCTCATGCCTTCGGCCTTAAACTTGTTGATGAGCTGATAAATCTCTTTTTTTGCTCCGACATCAACACCACGTGTCGGCTCATCCAGAATCAGAACTTTAGGTTTCGTCATTAACCCTTTCGCTATCGCAACTTTTTGCTGGTTACCACCAGATAAGTTGCCGATGATTTGATCTCGCGTTGGGGTTTTAATGTTGAATAACTTAATAAAATCTTCCACAGCAATCACTTCGTCGCTGTGTTGAATCTGGAAGCCTTTGGTCAGCTGGTTTAGCGAACAAAGTGACATGTTCTCCTTAACCGAAAGACCTAAAACCAAACCATCGCCTTTGCGATCTTCAGAGATGTAAGCGATACCATTTGCCAAGCCATCTTGCGGGCTAACCGGGTTAATAGTTTTGTTATCAAGATTGATAACACCATGCTCACTAGGTAATGCGCCGTAAATGACTTTCATGAGTTCAGTGCGGCCTGCGCCCATCAAGCCAGAAATTCCAAGAATCTCACCACGCTTGAGAGTAAAGCTCACATCCTGAACGCCAGACCCAGTCAAACCAATGACTTCAAGACAAGTTTCGCCATGTTGGACATCAATACGTGGATATTGCTCTTCTAATTTTCGGCCAACCATCATTTCAATTAGGCCATCTTCATCAGTGTCGGACACCTTGCACTCACCGATAAACTTACCATCACGAAGCACCGTAATATCATCACAGATTTCAAAGATTTCTTTAAGACGATGCGAGATGTATACGATGCCGCATCCTTGAGCACGAAGCTCATTAATCACTTTAAACAGTGATTCCGTTTCGGTATCGGTCAATGCGTCCGTTGGCTCATCCATAATGATGACTTTCGACTCAAACGAAAGTGCCTTTGCAATTTCCACCATTTGTTGTTCACCAAGGCTTAAATCGCCAAGCAATGTTTTTGATGAATGCTTTACATTGAGACGTTTTAAAAGCTTGTCAGCCTCGTCATACATTTTGCCCCACTGGATACGCCCTAAGGATCCAGTGAACTCTCGTCCCAAGTAAATATTTTCGGCAATCGTCAGTTCAGGAATCAGGTTCAGCTCTTGGTGAATAATGCTAATACCAGCTTCCTGTGAATCGCGTGGCCCTTTAAAGGCCGCCGGCTGACCTTGATATTGAATGCTCCCCGCATCCATGTGGTAAATGCCTGTCAACACCTTCATTAACGTTGACTTGCCTGCTCCATTTTCACCCATCAGCGCCATAACACGGCCTGGATAAACATTCAGGCTTGCTTTGTCGAGTGCTTTTACGCCCGGAAACGCCTTCTCAATTTCGCTTAGTTGTAGAATGGCTTGAGTCATAATCTGTCCTCAATATCTCTGGCTTAAAAAACCACGCCCGCTTGGAAAATAACGTTCGCATATGGCGAGCATTCGCCCGTTCTTACGATAGCGCGACTTTGGGCCGTGCGTGCTTTAAACGCTTCATGTGACACGTAGCTCACCTCAATAGATTTGCCCGTTTCTTCACTCTCTTTGCTCAGTTCGTTGAGCAACGCTTCATGCAAAACTGGGCTTGCATCAGAGAACTCTTCCGCAATGATGACCCCTTCGATTTGGGACTCAGATAGAATTACGCGAACAGTATCAAGAAAACTTGGTACCCCATGCGTTAGCGCCAAATCGATTCGCTGAACATGCTCTGGGATTGGTAGACCAGCATCACATATCGTGATCTCGTCGGTGTGGCCTAGCGTCGCCACCAAGTAAGAAATATCTGAGTTAATTAGGGTACTTTTTTTCATCTCATCGACCTTTCGGTTACACGTTCATACAACCATGAGCGCCTGTTTTAAAGTGTTTTCGTTATTAACAGAAAACTCATCGAAACGTTTCGATGAAATAATAATTCGTCATCGCAATTTGACCAGTGTGAGATCGATAAGGTGTGAGAATGATCTGTAATTCAATTGTCATTGAATAGGAAAAGTGCACTTGAGTCACACTTTACCATCGAAACGTTTCGATGACGGTATTTCCCTGTCATTACGGTTAGGTTTTATACAGGGAGGAAGGAAAAGAGACGTCCAACTACTGAGAAAACCTCTAGTTAATAAGCTCGAAACCTTTCACGTCATCACAATTCTTAGATAGCTGCCTGATTTTGGAGAACGCTCACCTTACAATCTGGTTACAATTTGCCAAAACACATCATCCGTTCAGTACCTTACCTGGTACGCGACGTTTGTAGGGACACAAACGGAAACTAAGAACCATAATGAAGTTAAGCAATAGAGTCATTTTGCTTGTCGCGCCAGTGATCTTATTAAGCGCGTTAGTATCTAGCTATATTATTTATAGCATTCAAAAAGTGACGCTCATCAAGCGGGAAGACAGCTATATTCAGTTGCAAATGGAAAAGCTCGCCGGGCAGTTTCGACAAGCGAATATTTTTCTTAATAGTTATGCCTATACGCTCAGTAAAAGTGATGTATTACAAGACTATTTGGTAAATCATAACAACCCCTATCGTGAACGAGTCTTGTTTAACCGATTAGACGAGACCGCTGAAGTATTGAGCCATGGTTACAAAGGCGATGCGAGCATGGCGATCCTCGACGGCAAACAAAACCTTCTCTACTACACAGAAAACAAATATTACGAATCATCGGGCGTGGTCGACCCAAAGGTGTTAGAGTACATATCACGAAGTTTCAATGAGAGAGAGGCTTTCAGTCACACTGGCTTTATTTATAACTCCAGTGGACAAAGCATTCTTCTTCAATATGAGGTCGTCGACAAAAGAACGGGGACTCACCCTTTGAGCTTTGACTCGAAAAATGTGTTTTTTGTGGTAGTTTCCGTATCACTTGAAGCCTTTAACGAGATTAAGCATGACATCGAGTTTGACACACACAGCGTGATTACTTTCGCCGACAAACCCATTTATCTTGATATTCCTCTCGCTCAAACCATTGAGCTGCTGCCGCACTTTTATGCCGTGCTTTCTCCTGCCGAATATTTAATGTGGAATAAAGTCGATAAAGTGTGGCTAGAACTTGCTTTCTCCTTTGGCGTAGCGGCGTTTTTCACCATCACATTAATCATTTTGGTGTTGTACCGCTATGTGTTGCGCCCTGTTTCTCGCCTTGATAAGCAGCTGAACGAACTTGAATCTAATCAACGTGACAATATTGAAAAGCTAGAAACAAACGATGAAATAGGACGCCTCTCTGCACGCTTTTTTGATATGTATGAGGAACTTAATGTCATCTATAAAAAGACAAAACGCCTAGCTGAAACGGATCACCTGACGCAACTCGCCAATCGCCATCGTTTTCATGAGCTTGCCACTCGTGAACTTCTCTCCCCTTCGCAGTTTCTGTGGGTTGTTTACGTCGATCTTGATAACTTTAAATACGTGAATGATAAATACGGGCATGAATTGGGAGATAACTTATTAAAAGTGTTCTCATCACACATCAAGAATGCCTGTCAAAAGTTCTCGCACGATTACAACAGCCCCTGCTTTGCCGCCAGGTTATCTGGTGACGAATTTGCAATTTTGCTGAGCTCAAATCAAGAGGTAAAACGCTTGCCTGATTTGCTTGCATCAGAGTTACTAAAACCGATTAGTAATCTCAGTTCATCTTGGAGTAATTCATTTCCCGTTACGGCAAGCGTAGGTATTGCACAATATCCTCAAGACGGTACTGACATCGCGAAGTTACTCTCCAGTGCCGATGCGGCTATGTATCAAGCAAAACGGGCAGGGAAAAATCAATACGCCTATTATTCAGCCGCTCTCAATATTGAGTCTCAAAGACGAAGTCAACTTGAACGTGCGCTCCGAAAAAGCAATGTAGAGGAAGAATTTCACCTTGTTTTTCAACCCTATATGAACAATCGAAGCAACGAAATTGAGGGGTTAGAAGTCTTGTTGCGCTGGGAAGCCGAAGGTATCGGCCCTATCCCTCCAAAGGAGTTTATTCCAATTGCTGAGCAAGCCGGATTATTTGATAAAATTGACCGCTGGGTTTTCGCCAATGCAACGGCGGAATACCATCAATTAAGGAATATTTTCGGTAAGAATATTGTTCTTTCGGTCAATCTTTCATCAGCAGAGCTAAACTCGATAGAAATGGCAAACTACATCCATGAACAAGCGACACTGCACAGTGTTAAACCAGAATGTATTGAGATAGAAATAACCGAAACCTTTGCCGCAGAACAACAAGGCACGGCTCTACTTGATGAGCTATCAAAACGTGGCTACCGTCTTGCAATTGATGACTTTGGTTCTGGTTACACATCGTTAACTCAGCTCGTTCAGTATCCGGTTCAAAAAATCAAATTTGATCGAGAGTTCCTCGTTACATTGATGAAGACCAACAACGGCCATGTGATCAAACCTATTATTGAGCTATGCCATGCCCAGAATAAAACGGTTACAGCAGAAGGTATTGAACACAATATGATGCATGAATGGCTATCGGCATACCGCTGCGACTATATGCAAGGCTATTTATTTGGCAAACCAATGACTAAAGAACAATTGAGCTTGTGGTGGCAATCGGCAAATGACGACAGTCGATTTGATGCGTCCATGGCCAGCTCAATTAGGGTTTCAAGAACATAAGTTAAGGGGAGACGTACAGCTGTCACAACTGTGGCGGCTGTATTTAGTTATATATGAGCTTCATTGATAGATGCTCAGCTTTTGTTCCCCCATACCTATATCTATGACTTTAGTCGAGTAAATCACTATTTATTCGTTTTTAAACCAGCACTTCCTTGAAATCCAAACCGGTCAAATTCAGCGCTTTGAAGCTATCGTACAAGCCACCTTTTTTGTCCGTGCAAAACGTTCTGAGCCCAGCACCTTTTACTCTGAACAAGTCAGATTCATTAACGGCTTCCCTATTCAAAACGAGTTTCTTAAACGGTCTAGCACGACTTAGCTTACCATGACGAAGATTATACTCGGTAGCAGAGGTATCAATGGCATCAATTTGAGTGACAATGTTTAATGCTCGCCAAGGCTTTCCTTGTAGATTTAATGGTAAAAATTCGACATTCTCGCTCAACACATCGAGCTTATCCGCAATAGAAGCGGATACAGCAAGAGTAAAAGATCCCCATGCTGCAATATCAGGCCTGGGTAATGGCTTTTCACCCTTAACGTCTAACCATTCAATATCAATACTTTTCCAACTGGCTTTAACAGACTCTCCATAGAGTTGGATAGGTTTGCTTGCCGTTACTTGAAGAGACATTTCCAATGGCGACTCTCGCAACATTGCAAAATCATTAACATTGGGAGTGACAATAAACACTTTATTAAATGCTGTCATAACCGTCCTTAAATCAATTTGAGCGCTTTCAAACCAAACATAATAAATAGAGTTTACTTTCATGTTCAAAAATTTAATGAATTCAGATCTGGCGTTCTTATCTTTTAATTTCTAAGTTTTATTATTTATATATTTTAATCCACACGATAGAATTATTTTTTAAATTTTTACTATGTACCCTTCCTTATGTAATCGAATAAATTAGAGAATAAACAATAGCACGCATCACTTCACTTTTGTCGAGCTCATCACTCTCACTTAAACGATACATTCACAAGTTCAATTTTTGTACGACTTAGACTTGGCTTTGTCAATCGTGAATTAAAAACAACCGATTCACCGCTGTTTTACTGCCTTTTCTTACCACCCTGTTGTTTATTCATACATTATAAATGCACTTATACACATAACGATTCGGCGTTACGATTTGTTACGAGTTAAATCACAAACTTTTGAGGTATTGGATAAAGCGTAGAAAAAGAAAACACATTGAAATAAAAAGAGTTTCTAAAGTACGAAAAATAAAACGCCGTTTTTATAAATTAGCAACTTCACAAATATCCTTAAACACAGTTTTATTAATTACATATATCAGATATTATTTACGCCGAAGTTTATAGAAACCATCGTTAAACTTCATATTTTATATAAGTTTCAATTAGTTAGTTTTTAACTCGAAAACTTATCGTCAACCCAATATCAAGCACCTAAGCGTGCAATAAGAAACATTGGGAATAGAATTATATTGATGTGCATGTTGTTTTAACGAATGCATGAAGCAATCGGTAAATTTGTAACACCATAGAGTTTTATTTAGCCAAGATGAAAAAGTTAATTTTATTATTTACATGTGCGCTGTTGTCTGTCTCACCTTTTGCTTTTGCAAAACAATCAGATAACGAACCCAGGGATCATTTACGACCAAAGCAAGTTGAACATGTGTTTAAACAAGCCAAGCTAGATGGCATAGTAGACTTTAAGTTGTTCAGTGACGCTTACATCGCTTATCAGAAGACACCCGATAGAAAGAAGTCGGTACTAACGATCATCGACTATAGTAAACCATCAACTGAAAAGCGTTTTTATGTGGTGGATTTAGATAAAAAGAAGCTAATCTACAATACGTATGTTTCTCACGGCGTGAACAGCGGAAAGAAAACAGCGACACAGTTTTCAAATGTCGTGAACTCGCGAAAAACATCATTGGGCACTTTTTTGACTGATACCACTTACTACGGCTCAAATGGCTATTCACTTCGATTAGATGGGCTAAGCTCTGGATTAAACGACAAAGCTCGCGAGCGTTACATTGTCGTGCACGGTGCCGATTACGCAAACCCTTCCTTTATCAAGAAGAATGGATACCTCGGACGCAGTTGGGGTTGCCCTGCTTTACCAAAGAAGTTGTCTCGCGAGATCATTGACACTATAAAAGGCGGCAGCGTTATTTACGCAAGCGCGTAATACCGATGCGACACATATGGGGAAGACAAAAGAAGATTCTATTTCTTCCCCAGTAATAATCCTGTTAGCTTAATCGTCCTTGTGCAACGACTCTCTTTCCATTTTCGCTTACTCGAAAGCGAAAACTATTGTGTTATTCGCTGATATACCTAAGTGCGATCAGAAAACTCTGTTCATCCCCCTTCCATCTCGTTAGTATACGCTGAGTTCATCAGACACTGGCTTTCGTCGTTATCATAGTTCCACTAAGATTCCTTAATCATGGTGGGTAACTGTGGCTTTATATGTTTAGGGTTACTTCTTGCGTTATCTACACCATATATTATTGATGCTTTCTTTGTCCCTGCTCTCAGGGCTCATCACAGCTTCATATGCGCATGAGTGGCACCACACCAAACATTACACTTCCGAGCGCCTACTTAAACTCTCTCAACAAGACGATTTTGAGCTAGCACACACTGATTTTCATGCCTCAGCTTCTCTGAGCTCTTGGGGTTCAGAAAGTTACTACCTACATATAAAGCGCGAGTTGTTCGGGCTTGTCTCCTGTCGCCGAACATCAGCTACTGATGGCGTTTTATCATCAGATTTTACTCCTGATTATTTTTTACTTATTGCTTTCTCTTCTCCACCACTACTGGAGTTGGCAAAACAAGCATCTCGCTTACCTCTAGACAGTTATGGCGGACTCATGAGTCAACGCTCTCTTTATCGCCTCTCAGGAAGAAAGGAAGCGAACTTAATGTACGTCTTTACTCATGGTCGCAACGCCTTCTCTGTTGTTTAACTTTTTATGACATACAGAGAACACGAAAATGTAACGATAAGAGCCAATATGCTCATTGTTACTAGAACCAATTTGAGGTCCATATAATGACAAGAATCGCTACAACCATCGCACTAGCATTACTATTTTCAGCGGGCTCAACCTTTGCAAACACAGAAACTAAGCCAGAAGAAATGAGTAACGACACTCTGTTAGAGTGTGCCAACGTTTCTAACGCACGTATTGCAGTTCCGGAACACAGAGCGATGTTCAGACACTACTTAATGTCTGAGAGAGACTACAGCTTTGACCAGCTATCGTCTGCCGAACTCGAATTTAAAGCAGCAGATAAGAATGAGTCTGAAGTAGAGAACATCTACAAGTCTCAGTGCAAAGAAGTTGGCGAATACCTATATAGCATTGGCTATTAAATTCGAAACCCTAACGACACTCAAAAAGAAAGGCGCAATGTATGCGCCTTTCTTTTTACTGACAAAAGCCTGTCGATTAGATGTCTAATCTGCATACAAGCTTAAAAGTGCAAATCAAGTAAACTTACTGAGAAAACTCAGACACATCCTTGGGTTTACAGAACGCTCGACGTGCTTTAACAAACAAGAAACTAAGCACTCCAATCACAAGAGTAATTATTGGTGCCGCCATTAATAGCATTGTGATTGCTTTGCTCATATTTTCCGGTAGCAAAGGAAGTAATGAACCGAAACCGCATAATATCAGCGTCCATAAAATCGCACTCAGCCACGCAAAGTAATGGAATTTACTAATACGTTTCACTCGCAACCCCATCATTAATGGCAATAGGGAACGAACAACCGGAATAAACCGCGCGCACAAAAGCGCAATCAATCCATGTTTACTGAGTAATACGTCGACTTGTTCCAAACGCTTTTGAGGAACCGCACTCACCCAGCCTTGGACCTTAGGTAAGCGATTTAGCCACTTGCCTTGTAAATAAGCCGCCCAACTTCCCAACCCCGCACTAACAGCTATCACCAACATGATCATAATTGGGTCAAGGACGCCAACCGCCGCCAGCGTACCGGATAATACGACGACACTGTCGCATGGGAAAGGTGCAGCAGGAATAAAACCACTTTCCAAAAAGATAATCACAGCAACAACAAAATAAACCAAACCTGCACTGCCTGGCGCCATTAACGCCGTGAAATCTTGATGCCAAAAAGCACTCAAGACCTGAATGATCAAATCAAACATAAACCGCTCCTAAGCATAATTAACCAAAAGTTGCAAAAACATGGAATGTGTTAGCGAGCATGTATAAAGCGGTATATGAAATTCGATTCTTTTCTCACTCCGATTCTGTATTTAAAGTGAGTAAAAATACTTTCAATACAACAACCTAAAGCCTCATTGCCGATGCGTTTTAGCCGCTTCATCGAGTAAATTGCCGAACGATGCGCCCACCATGCTACATCAAGCATTTCAAACCATTCGGGTTCTACATCGTCGTTCGAGCTCATTTCCTTAGCATGGCTAACCCTCAATCTATTCCGGCTGTTTAAGCTCGGATAGTCTTGTTGTACTGGAGAGATAGGATGTTCTGAAAAGTGCTTCGACTTAGCGTCAACAGCAATATTCTGGTTATGAAAGGAAAGAAAATTTGGGTGTGAGTACGGCAGGCTCATGCTCGGAGCCAACAAGCAGAAAAGTAGTCCGAGTAAAGCAATCAGAGTCGTACGCACAAAGGTAACCAGAACCAAAATGATAAGTTCTTTTAACCCTGTGCGTAACTATTGGCAATTAGTATTCTTAATCGTTAAGAATACTAATTATTTTTCAGCGTAAGGGTAGCTTTCAAACATCTTCGCGATTTCTTCTTGGATGAGAGATTCTCTTTTCTCAGAGCTCATTGACTCAGACAGTTTACGACTTGAAACGCCTTTCCAAACGACTTGATTAGCCTTTGCATCAACCAGTTCAACCACCAACTTCCCATACTTACGTTCTTTATATCTTTCTGGGCTTGAAGTGATCACACCAAAGCTATTCCAGCCATAGCCAAAGCTCACCGACGATCCTGAGGAAACAAGCTCGGATTCTTCTACGATATCATGATGTACGTAAAGGTCACCGCCACTATTTACCCTAATTAAACCCTTACCCTCAAGCTGTTCAGCAAGCCCTTGCTCAATACGTCGACCATCAATACTGGTAGGAGCTTCCGCCTGAGCACCGAAGTCAAACGTTCTGTAAGCTGAAAAGTCGGCTTGTTTATCTACATCGGTTGTAACGGTAGTACAAGCAGATACCAGCATCACCACCAGCCCTAATATCAAACCTCTCATCATGTTAAATCTCCTTTGGTTAAGCTGACTGTTTCAGCAGAATTACCCTGTGTTATACATACGCATCAACAGTAAAAAGTAATCATTTCAATATCTAGTCTTGACCATGAAACGTGACTGTTCAATAAACGAGATTAACCTTTACACAGAAAATCTTGAATATCATCAACATCTAAACACCTAAGAATTCGGTGTTTACGACCTAATTGGAAGCCCCTAGGCTTAGTAGCGGAATCGCGAGTGCCACAAAAAACCAGAGACAATGAACACTTTAACATCAGTCCGCTACTTTTTTAGGCAACTGACAAACATTTGATGAGAAAAGACTTTTCTTTTTCGTCCAGTGTGGCATATTAACTGAGTCCTATCGATGCGCGGGCATCGTATAATGGCTATTACCTCAGCCTTCCAAGCTGATGATGCGGGTTCGATTCCCGCTGCCCGCTCCAATCTCTTTATCTCAATTTACTCATAAAAATCCGATGGCGGAGCGAACAAACGGCGGCAGCGTTGTTTCCATGATAAGTTTGGTCGAGTTACGTCATAAAACATGTCTTTCCATTCTGCAAACGTCACGCGGATGGGATTAAAGCTGTTTACAGGTTTAGAAACCCCATACCGAACCGTTTCCACCTCTGGTTCAAACGTTCCGAACATTCGATCCCAAATAATTAATACACCCGCATAATTTTTGTCGATGTACTGACGGTTCACACCATGATGAACGCGATGGTGAGACGGCGTGTTAAATACCCACTCTAGTGGCCCGAGCGAACGAATTGATTGGGTGTGAACAAAAAACTGTAAGCCCAGATTAAACAACACAACGAAGACAACCCATTTTGGCTCAAAACCAATAATCACCAAGGGCAACCAAAAAATCCACATCCCCGCTAGCGGATACATTAAACTTTGACGAAAGGCGGTACTGAAGTTCATTCTTTCCGAACTGTGATGAACAACGTGCGCGGCCCACATCCAACGAATACGATGGCTAGCCCGATGAAACCAGTAATAGAAAAAATCTTGCAGGACAACAAGTAAAAGAAAAGCTGAGACGCTCATTTCGATATCAAACAAACGCCAATCAAACCACCACAAATACAACTGAGCAATCAGTAAACCCGTGAGTATGTCTGTCGCTTGGTGTAAGCCCGCAAGAACAAAATTACACGCTACTTCAGGGAAGTAATACGTCGCGCTTTCAGGCAAGCGTCCTCTTCTTTGTCCGAACCAATATTCGGCAAGCATGCAGAAAAAGAAAACTGGAGCCAGAATCATCAGAAGTAATTCTGGGCGGTCCATCAACTGCGTCCAATCCATTGTGTTTCTACCATTTTGCATAGTGATCTTCAGTAAGACCCATAACTTCTTCTAACTGATGTTTGATGCCATTTCCATCGATAATATAGCCAGAGAAATAACCGATGTACTGACGAAAGTTACTTTTGAGAAGCCAAAAATTTTTCTTCTCTGAGCGTCGATTCAAAGGCGTGAACTGTAAGTTAACTCGTTTATCTTCAGACGTAATATGCCACTTTTGCCCTTCATCACTTCGTGAAAACTGAAACTGCACAGGTTGCAAAAAGTGACGCTGACCATTAATCCACAATACATTTTCGCAATAGCCAGTTTCATTAACGCCAGCTGCCAAGTTCAACCCCAGACGCCTGTCATCCTCAAAGCAATTGATACTCGCCCAGCGCCAACTTGTTTCTCGCCGCATGTACCCAGCGGAAAAATCGTAACCAGCAGCCACCTCTGAAAGATCTTGCTCTTTTCCTAATATGAACAAGTTACCGTCTACTGCTAACGCATTGTGCTTCTGAGTATATGTCCAACCCGCATATCCTGTTGGCGTACACAACATTAATGGCAAACTCATATTTTCTGGACGTAAATAGAGATCCGCATTGACTGACTCTGTCACAAAGTGGACGTGCCAAATACCATCCTTAATAGAAAACTGAACTCTTTTGTTAGCAAGATGGGCAAGACTGCACCAACTGGAAGGCTGAGTTTGATAACCTATATTAAAAGGTTTCAACCATTGTTGCTCAATCAACTTATTCTTTTTAATATCAAACAGGTAGCAAAAGCCGGATGCTAAATACCGTATATCAGCAATCGCTACTCCAATGACGTAATTAGGTGTGACCAAATTGACGAACTGAAACTGCTTATAATCGCGGTAACGGCGCCACTTAGATACCGGCTTATCCATCTCATCGAGGTAGGTAAATTTATCTAGCTGTAACGATGTTGGAATTCCATCAAGGTGGCCAAACGCTGGTAGGCCATTCTGCTGAATAAACGAGTTCAGAACCTTAAGCTCATCCATATAGTTGTCTTTTCACAAGTTATCACACACACAAACTTTAACATGACGTTAACATAAACAATTTGCGTAACTGCACAACAACATCGACTAAAGTGATTTCTGCTTGTTATATGTGAAACTGATCACTCAACCACCCGCTTACTTAGCTAGCCCTACCTATCTCAACCAACACAGCCTGGGTTAGAAGCTGCACATTCTCATCCGCAGGAAAGACCACTACAACCATTGAATCTTGGTCAAAATCACTATTTAATGGAAATACATTCATATAAACTGATTGCTTATTCACATCAAGGAAGAAATCTATGTCATACATACACGATACTATTGTTGCGTTGCAACACAGTAGCCCTGCGCAAAAAGAATTTTACCAAGCGGTAGAAGAAGTATTAACTTCTCTCGCGCCGGTAATAGAAGGCAATAATAAATATAAGGAACAAGCGATTATCCAGAGGATCGTCGAGCCAGAACGTCAAATCATGTTTCGAGTTCCTTGGGTTGATGATGCTGGAAATGTACAAGTAAACAAAGGTTATCGAGTTGAATTCAACTCTGCTTTGGGGCCGTACAAAGGAGGATTGAGATTCCATCACTCAGTCAATGCGAGCATCATAAAATTTCTCGGCTTTGAGCAAATTTTTAAAAACGCACTGACTGGCCTTCCTATCGGTGGCGGCAAAGGCGGTTCAAACTTCGATCCTAAAGGAAAATCCGACGGCGAGATCATGCGATTTTGCCAATCATTTATGAACGAGTTGTACCGTCACATCGGTCCTACCACCGATGTGCCCGCAGGCGATATCGGTGTCGGGGCGCGCGAAATTGGCTATATGTTTGGTCAATACAAACGATTGACGGGCCGCTACGAAGGTGTGCTTACAGGCAAGAGTCTGCTTTGGGGTGGCTCACTCGCCAGAAAAGAAGCGACAGGATATGGCGCCGTCTATTTTGCAGAGTGCATGCTCAACGACCGCAACGATTCATTGAAAGGGAAAACTTGTCTCGTTTCTGGTGCTGGCAACGTGGCTATCCACGCCATTGAAAAACTGTACCATATGGGAGCAACGCCAGTTACATGCAGCGACTCTCGAGGTACGATCTATCATGAGCACGGTATTGATCTTAAGCTCCTAAAACAACTGAAAGAAGTGAAAAGAGCAAGCTTAGAAGAATATTTAGAAACTTACCCTGAAGCAGAATACACACCAGAGGGCGACTATCCTAATGAAGGACATGCTGTTTGGCGATATCAGGCTGATGCTGCCTTCCCTTGTGCGACTCAAAATGAATTAACGTCAGACGACGCACTGGCTCTTATCGAAAACGGATGTATTTTGATTAGTGAAGGGGCGAACATGCCAACCACCCGTGATGCTGCCAATATTATCGTGGACTCGGACATAGCTTATGGGCCTGCAAAAGCAGCCAATGCAGGCGGCGTTGCAACCAGTCAACTTGAAATGGCGCAAAACGCCAGCATGCAAAACTGGACGTTTGAACAAGTGGATAGTCAGTTGCAAACCATCATGAAAAATATTTTCATCAATGCAAACGAAACCAGTAAAGAGTTTGGCCAACCTGGAAATTTAGTTTTAGGCGCCAACATTGCAGGCTTTAGAAAAGTCGCTGATGCAATGATTGAGCAAGGTGTCGTCTAGATGAACGAGCCAGCAGGATGACTGCTGGCTTAATATAACTCCGCAATAGGCCGCGCTTTTTGATAAAGAGCTCCACTTAATTCGCAATAAGCGTTGTCACTTCTGTTTTAACGGAGTTGGCGATAAAGCAATTCTCATGGGCCATGTGGTGCAGTTTTTCTAATTGAGATGGTGTCGGTTGTTTTTCACCTGAAAATGTTATCTTAGGGTTTAACGTTACCTTTGATACCCACTCTTTTCCGTTTTCGCCTTTTTCAAGCTCCCCTACCGCTTCATCGAAGTAACTGTCCACAACATAACGTCGCTTTGCTGCAATAGACAGGAAAACGAGCATATGACAACTAGAAAGTGCCGCGACAAACGCTTCTTCTGGATCAACATTTTCTTCTACGGATAGTGGTAATGGTACTACGTGGGGAGATGGAGATGCTGGGACTTGCAACCCTCCATCAAATTGCCAAATGTGTGCCCTACTATACTTATTATCACTAAACTCTTCGCCAGCTTTACGATGCCATTTGATTAAAGCGGAATGCTTACTCATTCTAACTCCCTGATTTTCCGACGACGAATCAACACTATCCGTCCTTGCCACAGTAAACCACAACAAAATGAGTTAAGGAAAGCATCGCACTCACAGGGACTATAAAATCTGTTGAGGATCGGCATTGTTCTTCTGGATATCATCCAAAAGTCTATGAGACTGATGGATGTTGACCTGTAACCGATTGATCAGCATCTGCAACTGCTCAATCTCGGGACTTTGGTTGGCTTTAAGTTGAGTTTCCAGGGCCTCCGTTTGGCTCGCCAAAATAGGTAAACTTAGGTTCAGTGCCATCCCTTTCGTTTTGTGCAACGTCAGCTCTAATGAAGCAAAGTCTTCAGCCATAAAGTATTCAATAAGCTCATCAACAGATGTCTCAAAATCGACAATAATGCTTTTTAGCAGCTCGTCGAGCGCTTCTGGCTCATCTCGTAAAGAAGCAAACATGCCTGAGTGGGAGAGTTCTTCCTCTGTTAACCTTAAGTTCTCAATTGGCTTACGTTGCAACTGAAGCACATTGCTGTCATTCGTTAGTGGCGGATTCCGTTTCGGTTCGAGTCTGGCTGCAAACTGTTTGAGAGCGTCTGAAAAGCTCTCATGCTGTAGCGGTTTTGTAAGCACATGGTCTGCTCCTGCTTCAATAAAGCTATCGTGAGCTTCACGAAATACGTCTGCCGTGTACGCAAAGAGTAATGTCTTGATACCTAACTCTTGTCGGATAACGCGTGTCGCCTCAACACCATTCATCTCGGGCATGTGGTTGTCCATCAAGATCAGGTCGTACTCGTTATCTTTCGCCTTTTTAACCGCGATTAATCCATTTTCTGCAACATCCACTTCATGCCCAAGCTTTTCGCAAAACCCTTTTGCCACAATGGCATTCACACGGTTATCATCAGCAAGTAGTATCTTTAAATGGTGTGATTTTGCGCGAGGTTTCGGTGCTTCTTGCTGCTTTTTCGGAGCAGATTCTACCCAAGGAATCGGCAACTCAACGATAAATTGACTTCCAACGCCTTCTATACTCTTCAGAGTAATATGGCCACCCATCAAATCGGTTAGTTTTTTGACGATGGCTAACCCAAGCCCTGTTCCGCCGAACCTTCGAGTCGTTGATGAGTCTGCTTGCTCAAACGAGTTAAAAATATGCTCGTGCTTGTCTGGCGCAATACCAATACCGGTGTCGCTCACGCACATGACCAACAACTGATTCGATTCATCTAACTCGGTTCTAACCAGCACATGCCCTTCATTGGTAAACTTCACCGCGTTACCGGCGAGATTAAATAAGATCTGTCGTAAACGCGCACAATCCCCAGTAAATTCAGTATATTCAGAAACCTCGTTTTCCAAGATTAGCTCGATATTTTTTTCATCAACAAGTGGTTTTATTGCGCTACACACCGGAGAAAGCACTTGATCGAGCTTAAACTTAGCTTGCTCAAATTCCAGTTTGTTTTCTTCAACTTTAGAAAAATCCAAAATATCGTTGAGGATAGTCATCAGATGCTGGCCAGAGTCAAGAATAACCCTAATGTGCTCTTTCGTCGTCGGCTCTTTGGTCTCTTCTGCAATCATTTGAGAAAGCCCTAGTACGCCATTCATCGGCGTTCTTAGTTCGTGACTCATTGCAGCAAGAAAATTTGATTTCGCTTTTGCCGCTCGCTCGGCTTTGTTTCTCGCCTCTTCAATTTCAAGATTCAACTGTTTTAAGTTATGCATTCGGTGATGTGACTGATAAACAAACGCACTAACTAGAAACATCACCGCGATAAATACAAACAACCACGTAAAACGCGCCTCACTTTGAGCAATATTGAGTAACCGATGCTCTGAGCTTTCGACAAACTCAATATAAGTGTGATCAAGCAGTTCATTCGTCAGCAATTCAATTCTTTTATCACTCGTTTGAAGCCGTTTAAGGAAGTTCGCTTCTTTTTCACTCTCAACTTCAGTTTGTGTTAGAAGCAACTGGTTGAGAAATTCAAAATAACGACTGCCACCCAATGATTGACCGCTCTCGATAGAAACCTCTTGCTGATATAAATTGAACAACATGAGTAATGCATACCGATTTTCTACCTGAACACCAATTAACATATCAAGCTTCAACGTTGTTTGAAGCACTCGCTCCTTAAACTGTTCAAGCGTATCCCTAACTTTTATACGATTGGGTGTCACGGGAAACCAAACTGATGCCTTTGATGATTCCAACAGTGCCTGTGCTGCGATTTCTATCTCTACTAAAGATGTTGTTAACTCATAGTTTTTCCTATCTTCAACGGCATATCGGTTCACGATAACATCACGCTCTTCAATCAACTCATGTCCGATATTCATTAGCCCTGCATGAAATTCTTGAGCGTTTTTTGAATTCATATACGACATATACGCCAGTGTGCAGCACGTCAGTATCCCAATAAAAAAGCAAAAGTTGATCAGTTTGAATTTATTCATTTTCCAACACCTCTAAAATTATGGGTCTAGGTGCTGTCAACGACTGCAAGAATGCTTCAATGTCCGCGACATTCTCATCGTTCATCGTTATACCGAGCTGGGTTTTAGCCATGATTTGTATCGCGTCGGATAACTTATCGACTTGCCCATTATGAAAATAAGGACTCGTTAGCGCGACATTGCGTAAACTGGCTACTCTAAAATAGAATCGCTCTTCATCTTCTATCGTAACGAGTTGCCTGCCCGAGTCCTCTACTACTGGCTTATCCTTGAAATAGGCGAACCTTTGGATCATCGCTCCGCCGATATTTTTGCCCTGATGACACTGCACACAACCTGAAGTCTGAAATGTTTTCCAACCTCTGATTTGCTGTTCACTCAGTACATGCGTGTAACCCAATAAGTAAGCATCGAATGGTGCGCCAGGCGTCTGCAGCGCTTCAACAAACTCCACAATAGCGGACTTGATATTATGAACGTTAATCGGCAATTCACCGTCACGATTAAATAGAGCTTGATAATGTTCACTCTCTTTTACATATTGCTCTATTGTTTGCCAGTTTGAGTCCATTTCCATTGGATTATGGATTGGACCATCAATCTGAGCCATCAAGGTGTTTTCCGTACCATCCCATAAAAAACGATAATTTAACGCTGCATTAAACACTGTTATAGAATTTCTAATTCCATCACCTTTCACCCCCGTAGAGACAGGTGTATTTTCAGCGCCATTGGTTTGCAGATTGTGGCATGTCGCACAGCTGACATTACCATTTGACGATAATTGAGGATCGCGGAAGAGATGCCAGCCAATTCTCGCTAGCTTAATATCCACATTAGGATCACCCTGTATGGGCTGAACTAGGGAGATATCACCTAACATCTTCGCGTTTCTTGCGGTTGTTGTTTGGCTCAAAATGAGTGTTACAACAGCTAGTGCGATTGCGCTGAATTGCCTCATCAACTACATACCTTAAACTTGTCATTGATATGAATTTAGTTGCATTTTGGCGTTTTTTCCACCGACAGGAAGTTGAAAAAACGAGTTAAGTATTGCTTTGTTTAAGGCTTTGGTTGAAGAGGGAGTAATAAGGCGAATAGGAAGAAACCTATCGCCTTATGAGTAGCTAACGTATTGAAATCTGAGTTTAGTGTAGAAAAGCCAAAAACCGTTGAAACCAAGTCACCTCTCCATAGGAGATCAGATCGAAAATAGTAAAGAAAACGGCACAGATAACGGCCAACTTAATCAAACGCTGAACAATAAACATAAACATCACAATTACCAATAATTTGCTTTAGTTTACTATCTCACACAGCGTTTATATATAAAAAAGTAGTCTCCTAATTAGCCTCGGCAACTTATTCATTAGAACCTATACTCAAGCATCTCTAAGTTATTTGGATATACTTGAATTAGGATTTCAAAAAGTCCCTGTGACCACACAAGGAGGACTGCATGAAACGACTATGGATATGGTTCTTACCTTTACTCTTGATTGCCAGTCAAGCACTGGCGAATACCGTTTGGATTGTTCCTGTCAAAGGCGCTATAGGGCCTGCTACTAGCGACTATTTATCTCGTGAAATAGAAGAAGCTCAACTAAACGGTGTCAGTTTAGTGATCTTAGAGATGGACACACCAGGCGGCTTAGATAGCGCAATGCGAGATATTATTCACGCGATTACCACCTCCTCGACTCCCATTGCGACTTGGGTCGGCCCATCTGGTTCTAGAGCCGCCAGTGCCGGAACATACATCTTGCTCGCTAGTCACGTAGCCGCCATGGCTGAAGCGACAAACCTCGGAGCTGCAACGCCCGTCGCGTTAGGTGGTGCGCCTCAACCTCCTTCATCGGATGATGGCAAAGATCAAAACGCGGAAGAAACGCCAGAAGGAACCAACGAAAGCTCAGAAAAAGTTCCCGCTAAAACCGCAATGGAGAAAAAGGTAATTAACGACGCCAAAGCCTACATTAAAGGCTTAGCAAAACTTCATGGACGAAATGCAGAATGGGCAGAGAAAGCAGTAAGCGAGGCGGCGAGCTTGGATGCAACAGAAGCATTAGAATTAAACGTGATCGATTACATCGCCAATTCGCCAGAGGACTTAGTCAAAGCCATAGATGGGCAAACTGTTAAAGTAAACAATCGCACTGTGACATTGTCACTTGAAAATCCAACATGGGTTGAAAGAACGCCAGATTGGCGAGCAGAAATGTTAGCCGTTATCACCAATCCAAACGTTGCCTACATTCTAATGCTCATCGGCATCTACGGTTTACTTCTTGAATTTTACAACCCAGGAATTGGCTTACCCGGTGTGCTAGGTGGGATTTGTCTGCTTCTTGCCATGTACGCACTACAAATGATGCCTGTCAACTACGCAGGTCTTGGTCTGCTGTTACTCGGTATTGCACTAATGATAGCGGAAGCATTCAGTCCGAGCTTTGGTATTTTGGGGTTAGGCGGCGTTGTCGCCTTTGTACTCGGTTCGATATTTCTCATGGACAGTGAGTTACCAGGGTTCCAGATCGCCCTTCCTTTGATTTTTGGTATTGCCATATTTTCCGTAGCTCTAATCGTGCTGACCGTCGGCCTGCTGCTCAAAATTCGCCGCCGGCGTGTAACGACGGGTTTAGAGACTTACCCTGGGAAGGTCGCTGTGGTAAGCGATGACTTTATCGATGGCGAAGGACGCGTTCAACTCAACGGTGCGTTATGGCGAGCTAAAGCCAAAGACCATCAACAATTCAAACAAGGTGATCACGTCACCATTGTTAATGTTAAAGGGCTGACCTTAACTGTGATGCCTGATGACCGCCAAAATAAATAGGAGGCGCTTTATGATGCTCTATACCGTTGCGGTGATCGTGGTGCTGCTGTTCGCACTAGCGACCCAAATGTTCAAGGTTTTGAGAGAATACGAACGTGGGGTTGTGTTCTTTCTTGGTCGATTTCAAGAAGTCAAAGGACCTGGTTTGATCATCCTTATCCCATTTATTCAGCAAATGGTGAGGGTTGATTTACGTACTGTCGTTTTGGATGTGCCGACACAAGATTTAATTACCAAAGATAACGTTTCTGTGCGCGTCAACGCGGTCGTTTATTTTCGCGTAGTCGATCCTCAAATGGCGATTAACAATATTGAAAGCTACAGCGATGCTACCAGCCAGCTAGCACAAACCACGCTGCGCTCGGTATTGGGTCAGCATGAACTCGATGAATTGCTATCAGAGCGAGAACGCCTCAATAAGGATTTACAATCCATTCTCGATCAACAGACTGATGACTGGGGAATCAAGATTGCTACGGTTGAAGTCAAACATGTTGATTTAAATGACAGCATGGTCAGAGCCCTAGCCCGTCAGGCAGAAGCAGAACGTAACCGTAGGGCGAAGATCATTCACGCTACTGGTGAGTTAGAGGCTTCAAATAAATTAAAAGAAGCAGCGCAAATGCTCAACGAAGCACCGAATGCACTGCAATTACGTTACATGCAGACACTCACTGAAATCACTACAGACAAAACATCCACTATTATTTTTCCAATGCCGATCAATCTTGTCGAAGCTGTCAGTGATATCGCCGAAGCGGTGAAAAAGAATAAAGAGACACAAGATAAGTAAGATTTTGCCCCTAGGAAGTAACGACCGCTCACGTTACTTCCTTATTTGGTACTCGCTTTAAGGATGTGCCCATCTTCTTTATCACATTCTTGTTTCATTACTTCTAAGCCCGTTTTAAAGCATGTTCGCCAAGCGGTTTCAACATCGGCATCGTACCCAGAATCACACTGTCGAACCGTTTCTAACAAACTCTCAAGCCAAACATCAAAATCCTGCGGCTCTATACCAATTTCGGCACTTGCATGCTTTTTCCCATACTTTTCCACCATTTTGTGCGCTTCGGTCGAGGTATCTGCCATCATAAAAAACACGATAGACCCTCTAAGCATTCTCACTTGTTGGTGCATGTCTATACCGTCAAACTTCTGTCTAAAGTTGGCGCTTTTCGACCATAAATTTTTGTAGAACAAGTCGAAAAACTCCTGATCTGAAGTACAACGTTCATAGCTATCATTAAAAACTTCAATCACGTTCATGTTGCTTTCCCCTACGCCTCAATATGAGTTTAATTTAATATCAAATAAAAGCTTCCAAATAAGGACTTTTAAGTTTCAAATCGATCAACTCACATCGATTTTCAACAAAAAGTAAAAAGTGATTTAAATAAACACCCTCTTATCAATGAAAAAATATCCATTATCATGAACCCATATTCGAGGTACGCATGGTTGTCGATGCTAGTGCATCCTCATCTGTCATCACATAAAGAGGATATAAACGTGTCCCATCAAATCATTACCGATCTAAATAACCGTTACACTGCAAAAAAATATGATGAAACCAAGCGCGTTTCTCAAGAAGACATGGCGATAATCAAAGAAGCACTGCGTTTGTCGGCGTCTTCTATCAACTCACAACCATGGAAATTCATCGTTATTGAAAGTGATGAAGCGAAGCAACGTTTCCACAATACGTTTGCAAATATGCATCAGTTTAACCAACCACACGCGAAAGCCGCATCACATACGATTCTGTTTGCTTACGATCCTAAATTTACTAAAGAGAAATTTGCGAAGCGTGTGGATGCAGAAGTAACATCTGGCCACTTGCCAGCGGAGATGTACAACAACTTTATGGGTGCTTACGCTTTTGCCGATGCAAATACGGACGAAAATGGCTTCAACGGAAACTGGACAAAAGCACAAGTCTATTTGGCACTAGGCAACCTACTACACACATTGGCACGACTAGGCATTGATTCAACACCGATGGAAGGTGTCGATCCGGCTCTGATTGGAGAAGAGTTTAAAGAAGAGCTCGAGGGCCATATTTGTGAAGTTGCGCTGGCGATTGGCTACCATAAAGATGGAGAAGATTATAATCATGGTCTTCCAAAAGCGCGCCTTGCAATGGATGACGTAATTACGACTCTATAGTCGACCATTGTCTTAGCTTAGCGACTTAAATCATTGTTCAAACTAAAAAGAGCCGCACTAATGTGCGGCTCTTTTTTACTTGGTTCTGCGTCAACTTTACGCAACTTGCTCTGACTTAAAATTACCAAGCAATGCATCGTAAAGCTCATTGTCGCTTAACACACCAACCAGCTTATTATCTTCAACCATAAGCAGAGGCTGATTGCTGCGCTGTTTAAGTTCAATCGCTTCTCGCATACTGATTTCTGGACTAACCTGAACCAGAGAGTTTTCATTAACTTCGTCAAGGTTCGAAGAATCGCTCTTCCATTGAATCAACGATTTACCTTTATCCGCTAAACTTAACCCCTTGCTCTCTTGTATCACCCAAATATCTTTATCAGGGCAAATCAGAACACGCGTATCTTCGCGAACCAAATCGTCACGCATTAAGGAACGTCCCTTCAGCACATTTAATGGATTAGTGTGAGCAACAAAGTCCGCCACATAATCGTTTTCTGGAGCAAGAATGATCTGTTCTGGCTTGCCATGTTGAATCAGCTTTCCTGATTCCATAATGGCGATGTTGTTGCCGATTTTAAGCGCCTCATCCAAGTCGTGACTCACAAAAAGAATGGTTTTGTTTAGCTTTTCTTGAAGCAGAATCAATTCATCTTGAAGCTGAGCACGAATCAATGGATCAAGTGCTGAAAACGGTTCATCCATTAACAAGATATCAGTGTCCATCGCAAACGCTCGCGCTAGGCCAACACGCTGCTGCATACCACCAGAAAGCTCGTGCGGGAATTTGGTTTCCCACTCAGATAAACCGACCATTTCGAGCTGTTCACGCGCCTTTTTACGACGCTCCGCTTTACCAATGCCTTGCATCTCTAGACCAAACGCTACATTGTCTAACACCGTTAACCAAGGCATCAATGCAAACTTCTGAAACACCATGGACACGCGGTGCGTACGAAGGTGGCGCAGTTTCTGTTCGTCACAGTTAGAGAGCTCAACCATGTCGTCGCCGTCTTTAATTTTCAGAGAGCCACGAGAAATATCGTTCAATCCGTTAACCGTTCGCAGCAAACTTGATTTACCCGAGCCTGAAAGCCCCATCAAGACACAGATCTCACCCTGTTTCACGTTCAGCGAAACATTATCAACCCCAACCACTTGGCCAGTTTCATCAATGATTTCTTGTCGAGACTTCCCTTGATCTAGTAGTGCTAGCGCCTGTGCTTGTTGCTGACCAAAAACGACATCAAGATTTTTAATAGTAATAGCGTCCATGATTATGCCTCCTTCTGGTTTGGTGCTTTACACAAGCGATCAAGAATGATGGCAACGAGTACAATCGCTAAACCAGCTTCAAAACCTTGCGAGATGTTTACCGTATTCAGTGCGCGTACGACTGGTTTACCAAGTCCATCAGCACCAACAAGCGCCGCAATGACTACCATAGACAGAGACAACATAATGCACTGCGTAACGCCAGCCATAATACTTGGCAATGCCGCAGGTAACTCCACCTTAAACAGTAGCTTCATGCGGCTGGCACCAAATGCTTTACCCGCTTCAAGTAGCTCCTCCGGCACTTTAATAATGCCGAGGTACGTCAATCGAATGGGTGCAGCGATAGCGAAAATGATGGTCGAGATTAGACCAGGGACAATACCTAAGCCAAACAGAACCAAGGTTGGAATTAGGTAAACGAATGTCGGTACGGTCTGCATTAAATCGAGTATTGGCCGCAACAAGGTGTATAACCAAGGACGGTGCGCCGCCATAATGCCCAACGGCACGCCAATTAATACGGAAATCGTTGTCGCTGCAAACACAAGGACAAAGGTTTCCAGCATTTCTTGCCAGTAACCAAGGTTGAGAATTGCGAGTAAGGCCAACACGATAAATACGAAAAGAGGAATGCTGCGATGTAAGAACCAAGCAATTGCCGCCGTCATAATGATTGGCGCTGCAGGTGGCATCCATTTAAAAATGTCCACCACGAAAAGAATGATCGTTTCAAGTGTAATAGAGATTGCATCGAAAAAACCCGATGCATTGATGGTTAACCAATCGACGCCAGTTTCCATCCATTGGCCCAACGGTAGTTTGTTGTCCGTAATAAAATTCAAAATAAAACCTTTGTGTTAATGAAGCGGGCAAAACTGCCCACTTTCTTTTAAAAAAACGAGCTCAAATACTGCTTATTAAGCGTTTGTTTTTAAGTAGTTTGTAATAGCTGTTAGCGCATCTTGGCCATCCACCGTTTTCACGCCTTCTAGCCACGCTGCAATTTGCTCTTGGTTTGCATTCAACCATGCTTGCGCTGCTTTTGATGGCTTCTGTTTCTGGTTAAGAATCGCTTCCATCAGTTCATTTTCCATTTCTAGGTTAAACTCTAGATTTTTCACTAGCTGACCTACATTTGGACACTCAGCGAGGTAATTTTTACGTACGTTTGTGTAGACGTTCGCGCCGCCGTAGTTAGGACCGAAGAAGTCATCACCACCCGCTAGATATTCCATTTCAACGTTACTATTCATTGGGTGCGGCGCCCAACCTAGGTACACAATCCATTGATTGCGGCGTGCGGCACGTGATACTTGAGACACCATGCCAGCTTCACTGGACTCAACTAGGCTGAAATCTTTTAGGCCGAATGCGTTGCTATCAATCATTGACTGAATTAAGCGGTTGCCATCGTTTCCTGGTTCAATGCCGTAAATGCGGTCTTTAAATTTGTCGGCATGTTTTACTAGGTCAGCGAAGTTGGTTACGCCTGCGTCATAAACGTATTTTGGAACCGCTAGCGTGTACTTTGCGCCAACGAGGTTCGCGCGTACGGTTTCAACAGTACCTGCATCACGGTATTTCGCGATATCACCTTCCATCGTTGGCATCCAGTTACCTAGGAAAATGTCGATATCGCCATTAGCCATAGAGGAGTAAGTTACAGGCACAGACAGAAGATCGGTCTTCGTTTTGTACCCCAACCCTTTAAGTAACTCTGATGTAACGGCAGTGGTCGCTGTGATGTCAGTCCAACCTACATCTGCGAAACGAACCGTTTCACATTGGTTGGCGTAAGCGCCTGTTGCTAAAGTACTTAGTGCAATTGTTGAGAAGATTTTTGTCATCTTAGACATGTTGAATTCCTTGTAATGATTACTGACTTTTTCATTTTATGAGATCGAATCGAGATCTCTTTTTGGCGGATGCATTCGTTGCATCTCTTGCCAGTCCGGTGCAATCCAAACTGGTACGTTGTTCGACGTTTCTAGGGCGTTATCCAAAATCATATCCGCGGCGCGTTCTGCCACCATAATCGTTGGCGCATTTAAATTACCGTTCGGAATGGTTGGGAAAATAGAAGAGTCCACCACACGCAAGCCTTGAATACCGCGTACTTGGCATCGCTCATTTAAGACGGCTAATGGGTCATTATCTGCGCCCATTTTGCAGGTACAAGATGGATGGTAAGCACTCTCGACGTTTTGCTTCACCCATTCATCAATCTGTTCATCCGTTGTGATGTTCAGACCGGGTTGGATCTCATCCCCACGAAACTCATCCATGGCTGGCTGATTGAGGATCTCGCGAGTAAGGCGAATACAATCACGCCAATCCTGCTTATCTTGTTCAGTGGAAATGTAGTTAAACTCAATCTTCGGCTTATCATTCGGATTCGCAGAGACAACTTCAACCGACCCGCGACTTTCTGGCTTGTTAGGTCCAACGTGCACTTGGAAACCATGACCATCAAAAGCAGCTTGCCCGTCATAGCGCATTGCCGCTGGCAAGAAGTGATATTGAATATTTGGCCACTTTAGTCCTTCACGAGAGCGGATAAACGCACACGATTCAAAGTGGTTAGTAGCCCCTAGGCCTTTGCGAGTTAATATCCACTCAGTGCCAATCAAGCCCTTGCTCACCAAGCCTAATTTGCTGTTGAGCGTGATAGGTTGCTTACAATGATATTGGAAGTACACTTCTAAGTGATCTTGCAGGTTTTTACCTACCCCTTCCAACGAGTGTTTCACCTCAATGCCCGCTTTTTCTAATACTGCCTTAGGGCCAATGCCTGAAAGCTGCAACAGCTGAACGGAGCCAACCGAACCCGCACTCGAAATCACTTCATTATTCGCAAAACATTGCTGAATTGAACCTGACTTTTCAAATTCAACGCCTACCGCTTTCTTACCTTCTGCACCAGTTTCTTCTAATAAAACTCGATGAACCGTCACCCTCTTCATTAGGGTGAAGTTTTTGCGTTTTTTAGCGCGGCTTAAGTATGCATTAGAGGTCGAAGCGCGTACGCCTTTGTCGACGGTCATATGCATTGGGCCAAAGCCCTCTTGCTGATAACCGTTGTAATCTTTTGTTTCTGGGTAGCCAGCTTCTTTGCCTGCATCAATAAAAGCTTGGTACAGTGGATTGAGCTTCATATCGTTGCCGTTACATGTGCCGACTGGACCGTGATCGCCCCGATATTCATCAGCACCACCAATCCAAGACTCTGCTTTACGGAAATAAGGCAAACACGACTGATAATTCCAGCCTTTCGCGCCTTCCTCTTCCCACTGGTCAAAGTCACAAGCGTGTCCGCGAACGTAAACCATGCCGTTGATAGATGAGCTACCGCCCAGAACTTTTCCGCGAGGACAATGAAGTTGGCGACCATCCAACCCTTGCTCTTCAACCGTCTCAAACTGCCACGCGTATTTTTCAGTGTTCATCGGGTAAGAAAGCGCTGTTGGCATTTGGATAAAAATACTTTTATCCGACCCACCCGCTTCGAGTAATAGGACCGAATTTTGACCACTTTCACTTAAGCGATCCGCTAACACACAGCCGGCCGAACCCGCACCGACGATGATGTAATCGTAGTGTTGTTGCATTTTTAATCTCCTAGGAGTTAATACTAATCACCCTAGATAAGTGAACGAAATTAGCGTAGGAAAAATGCTTGAGAACAAGGCGGAAATTTTGATAAGTAGTTAACCTACAATCAAAATTGACAACATAGTTATCGAGCATTTTAACAAGCTAAAGTGGTCAGTTATCTACTATGAGTAGTATCATTTGTAAGGGCTTTCGAAGTCGCTTAGCTGAACCAGAACACTCTTCGTTTGTGTGTAATGTTTAAGGGTTTCGACTCCGTTTTCACGGCCAACACCTGATTGCTTGTAGCCGCCAACTGGCATTTCCGCAGGTGAGTCACCCCATGTGTTCACCCAACAAATACCCGCTTGAATTTGATGGATCACACGGTGCGCACGAGATAGGTTTTGAGTAAATACACCTGCCGCTAAGCCATAATCGGTGCCATTTGCACGCGCAATCACTTCCGACTCATCGCGGAATTTCAGAACTGACATTACCGGGCCAAAGATTTCTTGTTGAACGTGGCTCATGTCATCATCGCAATCGACAAATACGGTTGGAGCAACAAAGTTACCATTGGCTAGGCCATTGTCTGTTACTTTGTAGCCGCCAGTCAGTAACGTCGCGCCACTCGCTTTCGCGGCTTCAATCGCTCCTAAAACTTTCGATTCATGATCTTTAGAGATTAGCGCGCCAATCTGCGTGTTCTCATCAAGCGGATCGCCGACGACTAACAGCTCGGTTCGGGCTTTAAGTTGTGTGATAAAGTCGTCATAAATACCTTCATGGACAAATACGCGTGTACCGTGCGTACAAACTTCACCTTGGGTGTAGAAGTTCGCCACCATGGCCGCAGAAACGGCATCGTTTAACTTCGCATCATCAAAAATAATCAGTGGAGACTTACCACCAAGCTCCATCGTTACTTGTTTTAGTGTCTTAGCGCTGTCACTCATTACGACTTTACCGGTGCCTGACTCACCCGTGAATGACACTTTTGCGATATCAGGATGCGCCGTTAGCATCTGTCCTACTCGGTAATCCCCTTGCACGACATTAAATACGCCATCTGGCATGCCCGCTTCTGAATAAATTTCGGCGAGCTTAAGCGCCGTTAATGGTGTTTCTTCTGATGGCTTGAAGATCATTGCGTTGCCCGCAGCCAGTGCTGGCGCCGATTTCCACATCGCAATTTGAATTGGATAATTCCAAGCGCCAATACCCGCGCAAATGCCCAATGGCTCACGACGTGTATAGAAAAACTGATCGTCGCTGAGCGGCTGCTGTTCACCTTGTAGACTTAGAGCAAGGCCAGCGTAGTACTCAAGAACATCGGCACCTGTTGTGACATCAACCGCGATAGCTTCTTGAATTGGCTTACCAGTATCTGCCACTTCCAATGCAGCCAGCTCGTCATTACGCTCACGTAAAATGGCAACGGCTTTGTGTAAAATACGGCTGCGCTCAATCGCAGTCATCGCCGACCATGCAGCAAAACCTTTCTTTGCCGATTCAATCGCTGCTTGAAGATCGTCTTGGTTCGCTTGTTTAATGTTGGCCAATGGCTCACCATTCGCCGGATTGTAAGTGGTGAAGTGTTCATCTGAACACCCGTCGTACATCGCACCATTGATATAGTGTGCTTTCATTTCCATTTTGAAGACCTGTAACTTTTATATTTTTTCAGAATAAAACGTAAGTTGTTTTTCGAGATAATCGTTGATGATGATTCTCGCTCTTTCTGCATCAATGCCTTGCGGGTTGAGCGTTCCGCGCAGCCAAATTCCATCAATAAGTGATGCAATACCATGAGCAACCAATTCAGCCTGCTCTGCATTTAATAATGCTTTGAGTTCTTTTCTTAGATGGGACAATAGACGTCGTTCGTTGACACGCTGCAAACGCTTGAGCTGCTCGTCATGCATTGAGTAGGACCAAAACGCCAGCCAAGTCTTAGCAACTTGGTTTTCTGCCTGATAGCCGACAAAGTTACCATCAATGATGGCGTTAATTCTTTGGTGATGAGCATCACTTGGCAGCTCACGTAACTTCTGTGTGATAGTGGACGAAAGCTGACGCAAGATTTCGCGCATCGTTTCCTCCAGCAATCCGTGCTTACCACCGAAATAGTGGTTGATAATCCCCGTTGATACACCGGCTTCTTTGCTGATTAACGAAATACTCGCCGCGTGTAAACCGACTCTATCAATCACTGACATTGTCGCTTTCACAAGCTGCGGTTTTCTGATTTCAGGCATCCCCACCTTTGGCATTTTGCGTCCCTGTTATTTTTAATTGAACGGTTAGTTAAATATAAAATGCCTGAAAATTAATTCGAACTCAAATTATTTTTAAAGAAAAATGTTAGTAAAAAAGGATGAAAAGTTGAGGGTGTACGAAAAATCGCTCGGTAAGAACTTGTCGGGATAACTAGATTTCAGTTTAAGAACAAACAAACAAGAAAAACAAAATCAAACACTTAACTCTTTCTCTATTTTTAAAACGATGATGAACGAGTTGATTTTTGAACAACAAAAATCTGTGCCACAAAAAATTTATATCGACCACTAATCATTTCACCTGTACATGGTTTGTTTGTACAAAGAATAGACACACTAGTTTGTTATAGTTTTGTAGACACAAGTGGCATTCGCACTTTGAAGGTGAAGGAGGCAAAAAGAGAGGTTATGTTGAACGCCATGAATATGCGATTCGATATCCTTAAGCCATTTTTAAGTAATATCGCCAAGTGACTTTAAGATGTTAGATTCAGCGTTTTATATTCGAAGCAAGGATCTCAAAGTCACTTGGCTATCAAAGTAAATGGGAGGGATAAGTTCAGATTCATCGTGCGATGAGCCTGAACTCTTGATTTCTGTTACGCTAGCGAACGACCTTTCACGCAGTTGCGTCCGTTCGCTTTCGCTTGATAAAGCAATTTATCGGCCTGATCGCAAAGTGATTTAAAGCTCATCTCATTATCTTCAGTGGTAACGACTCCAAAACTACAGGTCACTCTCACTTCTTCTTTCTGTTCCGTAACAAAGCCATGTAGGGATAAAGCGCTACGTAAACGTTCGGCAGTAATAAGGGCGTTTTCATGGTCTGTATTGGGCATAACAACAACAAACTCTTCACCACCAAAGCGAGCAACAATGTCGTTTTCACGTACAGTTTCCTCCAACACTTTGGCAACGCCAGTTAGTACGGTATCTCCAAACACATGCCCATAGGTATCATTTACCTGCTTGAAATAATCCACATCGATTAACGCTAAAGTTACTGGCCCCGATTGTGGTTTATTTGGCACCATTTTCTGTTTATCGAGTTTGCTATCTACCCATTTATTTAAAGCTAGATAACCGTACTTAACTTGCTCGACTTGCTCAAAAACAAAGTGTTGTATTTTTTCTTGCTTAGATTGAGGTACCGGTTTCTCTTTTCGCTCACGCCTCACTTCTACTGGCTTAGTGAACCAGTCCTCTAAAAAACGGCGATTGAACAACCCTGTCAATGTGTCTGTCTTTGCGAGGCGACGCATTCTCAAACGCGAGCGATTGACGACGAGAAATACTACCGCCATCAAAAATAGAACACCGATGAGCGCAAGTAGCGCTTCACCCAATAAGTAAAAAGTACGACGGTTATTTTCTAGCTCCATACGCTGCAACACATTGTTCCAGTTAAGATCTTCGTTCTCATATTCAAGTCGTTCCAACTCAAATAACGTCTGCTGGCGCTCAAGATTTTCAACTTCTCTTTGATTGCTAAATTGGATAAATTTATCGTGATAGTTACCGTAAGTTTCGAATGCTAGTTTAAAGTCATTGCTTCCCGCATAGGCCATAGCGGCGACTTTTAGTAGCTCCATTTGCTGTTGCTTGACGTATCGACTCTCTATAATCTCCGGCAGCATTGGTGCAATCATCGCTAAAAGTATTTCAAATTGCTGCTGCTCTAACATATATTCGGCTTGTAACAACTTAAATGTTGCCAAATACGCGTTAGACGTTTCTCTGTACTGTAAATTCTCCGCCAGCTTCAAGTGGTTAACCATCTTCTTTTCTTGATTCGTCTCGCGATATAAAGCTGCAAGTTCAAGGTTAACTCGAAATCTAAAGCGTCCATCACCGATAATTTGAGCCAGCTTTAACGCTCGCTGATATGACGCTATCGCCTCTTCGTATTGGAACTGTGCTTTATGAAGTTTCGCTATCGTCAAAACGCTCAACAACTCATTGAACGACATACGCCTATCCCTAAAATAGCGATATGCTTGTTCCAAAAGCGCCTCAGATCGGTCGTAACCCTGAATTTTGACAAGTACGTCACCTAGCTCTAGTGCTGCACGTTCGACCAGCCCGTGAACACCTGAAGATTCAGCCGCATCCATGGACGACATAAGTGCAGCATAGGATTTTTTAAACTCACCTTGCTCATCGTAATAGCGTCCTTTTAGCAACAGGATTTCTGATTCAAGTTGCTTATCACCATTCTCACGCGATGTTTCCAACAAGCTATCCAACGCAGAAAGCGCGGTATCGATATCGCTCTTTCCAACCATAGTTCGCATCTGAATCAACTTAAACAGGAGATACTCATGGCTCTGTGGACGCACAAGCTCCAATCCTTTTTGAACGACACTCTGACTCTCTTCTACGCGCCCTAGCAGCTCTAAAACCGTGGCCTTGGCAAGCCAGTAACGCACCAACAGCGCTGTTGGTTGGTTTTGTAGTAAAGACTCTTCTTCTAACGCTTCAATCAAAGCTAAAGAACTCTGAGGTAATGCGTAAATTTGATTTTCGATGCCTTCTAACGACTGTAAAAACTTACCTTCCTGTTCCACCTTTTCTGTGGATGCCTGAACAGAAAAACACAGACACCCCAATAATAGCGGCATCGTCCTAAGCGAATGAAATAGTGACATTATTGCTCTTCCCTAATGGGTAGTTACTTCAGTGTAATTGAGAATTCTGATTATTTATTATTAAGACAACTGAAGGTTATTCAGTCAGCCTCATATTCCCATGTATTTTGCGCTGAATAATAAATCACCATCTTTAGATGCCGAAATAGTTTTCGGTTACAATATGACCAATGAGAATGTTTTTTACACACCAAGAATGACGATCTCGTTAGTGAGACAAAAGATCGTCTTAGTTGTGAGTTAATACATTTACATGACAAGCAATATAGAACTAACCATTCACATTAGAAATAGAATCAATTTTTATACCGTTCGATGAGATAGCAGTCGACCATGCATCCAATACATTTTTCAGATAGAAGCAATAAAAGAAAGAAGAAAGTGGAAGGAAGCGGACAATCAAACTCGCTCCCCTTTTTTATGTTGCAGAGGGGGTTACATTCGCATTCCGCCATCGACTTCGAACACTCGTCCGGTCACGAATTCGTTGGTTAACACGTATTTTATGGTCGATGAAATTTCATCCGCCAAACCTAAACGTCCAACCGGAATCATTCCGATTAAACGTTCCATCGCTTCAGGTTTTATTTGGTCTGTCATGGCAGTTTTGATGACACCCGGAGCAATCGCCACTGAGCGAATTCCGAAACGCCCTAACTCTTTCGCCCACACCGTTGCCATGGTGGCTACCGCCGCTTTAGATGCTGAATAGTTGGTTTGACCAATATTCCCGGCACGCGCAACGCTGGATATGTTGATCAGAACCCCTTTGCTATCGGTGTTCAGCATTACCTTGCTCGCTTCACGGCCACACAGGAAAGTGCCTGTTACATTCACATCTAGAACAGACTGAAATTGTTCCAGCGACATCGTGTTAACCTGACCATCTTTGACTTTAATGAACATACCATCACGCATAATACCTGCGTTATTGATAACGCCATTGAGCTGCTTGAAATCTGCCTCAATTTGCTCAAAAGCAGTGCACACCTGCTGTTCGTCAGTCACGTTCGTCACATAAAAACGAGCGGTAACGCCGAGAGATTCACATTCCGCTTTCGTTTCAGCCAGTTGCTCTGAATTGAGGTCGATAAGCGCAAGATGAACGCCATTTTCCGCCAGTGACAGTGCCATTTGTTTACCCAGCCCCTGCCCTGCCCCCGTGATCGCAATGACCTTATTTGCTAACTCCATAAGCGCTCCTTAGGCCTGATTTTGCTTTTGGTAGAACTCAAACAAGCTTGAAAAATCTTTTTGCCCGTTGCCCTGACCGTTGTGAAAATTAAACAGATTACGAGCCAAGCTGCCCATTGGCGTTGATGTTTGACTGGCAACCGCCGCTTCCATCGCAAGACCCAGATCTTTAGCCATTAACTGGCTCATAAAGCCGCCTTGATAACCATTGCTTGCAGGCGTATTTTCCATCACACCTGGACAAGGGTTATAAAGCTCTAGCGCCCAGTTACGCCCTGAACTTTGCAACATGATGTCGGAAAGCACTTTGGGATCGAGTCCGTTTTCCATCCCTAAATTTAGTGCTTCACAGGTGCCGCTCATCAAAATGCCCAACATCATGTTATTGCAGATCTTCGCGACCTGACCAGCTCCAACATCGCCCGCATGGAAGATGTTTTTACCCATGTGGCTAAGCACCGCTTTGGCTTGAACAAAGTTCTCTTGCGAGCCGCCAACAATGAAAGTTAACGTACCTGCTGCTGCGCCCGCAACGCCACCAGATACTGGTGCATCAACAAAACTGATACCAAGTTGCGATGCTTTTTCGCCAACCAAACGAGCAGTCGCAGGATCGATGGTGGATGAATCAATCAGCAAGGTGCCTGATTCGACGCTATCTAATATGCCATCTTGACCAAGATAAACGCTTTGAACGTGTTGGCTCGCTGGCAGCATAGTGACAACCACATCAACACCTTGTACTGCCTGCTGAACGGAATCGGCACTTGAAGCGCCCAATGCGGTCAACTCCTCAACTGCGTTTGGGTTCAAATCAAATACTTCGACGTTCAAGCCCGCTTTAAGTAGATTCTTAGCCATAGGCGCACCCATGTTACCAAGGCCAATAAATGCAATTTTGTCCATATCGTATTTCTTCCTTGTACTAAAGTGCCGCTATAGCTACCGACGATGCGGTCAGTGGGTATTCTGCTGAGTCAATTGGCGAGAAGAAGCGCTCCAAAACTTGTGGCGTTACGTCAGAAACCGTGCGATGTTGCCAAGTCGGTTGATTGGTTTTATCAATAATCAGCGCACGAACCCCTTCTCTAAAATCACCTTCTAAGCCACAACGTAGTGTTAGGTTAAATTCCATATCAAAACACGCTTTCAAAGAGAGGTTTTGATACTGCGTTAACTGCTGATAAGTGATACTGAGCGACAACGGACTGCCATAGTTCAGTGACTTCTGCGCATTGACGAACCACTTGTTATCAACGTTAGCACGGCTGATTGCATCAACAATTGACGCTAAGTCACCCGAACATAACTGCTCAATCAATTCCGCATAGGGCATCAACATCCCTTCGGTTGGCTCGTCCACGTGTACCGAACGCAGCGTAGTGGCGATTTTTTCGTTGATGTTCGCTTCACCTTTCCAACTTACCGATGCAAGCAGATCCAGCAGCACTTGCTTGTTTTCTGGCTGTGCAATCCATTGGCTTAACCCCAACGCTTTCATATCTGTTGCGTTAATTTGACAAGCCGTCAAACTTAAGAACAGTGCCAAATGTTTTGGCAACTGGTTCAGGAAGTACGTCGCGCCTACATCTGGGTAAAGGCCAATTTTAATCTCTGGCATTGCAAAGCGTGTGGTGGTTTCTGCTACGCGATGGCTGGCACCCATAAACAGGCCAACTCCCCCGCCCATCAAATAACCATGTCCCCACGCGATGATCGGTTTTGGATAAGTATGAATAAGATGGTCACAGCGATATTCGAGGTCAAAGAAGGTTTCCATCGCTGAAAACGCAGAATCAAAGTCTTGCTCTTTGTTTTCAAGTGCACGGTAGATCGCTTGAATATCGCCACCAGCACAAAACGCTTTTTCACCTTGAGCATGCAAGAATACCGCGACGACGCTGTCGTCCGTTTGCCATTCACTAAGCTGTTTGTACAACTTCTCAATCATCACGTAACTCAACGCGTTGAGAGCAGCTGGATTATCCAGCTCCAGCACACCAATAACAGAGCCATCAGCGCACTCAAGTTTTGAAACATTTACTGTACCTGTCATTTGGCCTCCGCTAGCTGTTTGTCCATTGTGGCTTGCGCTTTTGCAAAAACGCATTCACACCCTCAGTCTGATCTTGTGTATTGAACAGCTGTAAAAACAGTTCACGCTCCAAAACCAATCCAGCTGCATGAGTTTGGCTGCGTCGACCTTGAATTAGCGTTTTGCACGCAGACACAGATTTCGGTGATTGACCTGCAACACGCTGTGCTAGCTCCATAGCCGCTTCGAGTGCTTGACCTTTCGCCACCACCTCTTCGACTAACCCAATTTTTTCCGCTCGCTCGGCCGTCACACGCTCGCCACACAGGATCATACGCTTCGCCCAACCTTCACCTACCAACGCGGTCAGGTTTTGCGTCCCACCCGCACACGGCAACAAACCTACCGATGCTTCAGGAAGTGCCATTTGTACTTGTTCTTCTGCGATACGAATGTCACACGCCATCGCCACTTCCAGACCGCCGCCCATCGTGTAACCATTAATCGCTGCGATAGAAACCCCATCGAATGCAGAAAGCGCTTCAAACGCTTCACCAAATGCGAACGCCATGTTTGCTGCTTGTGATTTATCACCCGATGCAAAGTTATTAAGATCTGCTCCAGCAGAAAAGAATTTCTCGCCTTCGCCTGTTAAAACCAACGCATAAATAGAGCGATCATTACTAAGTTCAATTGCCAACTCTTTTAGCTGATTCAAAGACTCAAGCGTCCAAGTGTTCGCTGGCGGATTACTAATCGTGAGCTTGGCAATATGCGCTTCGCGCTCTAATTTGATTTGTGCCGTCATAATCTTTCAGTCCTTTTTAATTTCTTTAGGTAAGGCTGTGTCTCGCTGACTAAAGCAGCTCAACGCCTTCCGTTAGTAATCGTCTTGCGACGATCAGACGCATGATTTCGTTGGTACCTTCAAGAATTTGGTGAACACGAACGTCTCGGAAATGGCGCTCGACTGGATATTCTTTGATGTAGCCATAGCCACCGTGAATTTGCAGCGCCTGATCGCAGACTTTAAAGCCCACATCAGTAGCAAAGCGTTTTGCCATGGCACAGTACGCACTTTTTTCTGCGTGCTGGGCATCGAGTTTAGCGGCAGCGAGTCGCACCATTTGACGCGCAGCGACCAGCTCAGTCGCCATATCAGCAAGCTTGAACTGCAACGCTTGAAATTGCGCCAGTGAACGGCCGAACTGTTTGCGTTCGTTCATATATTGCTTGGCTTCGTTCAGTGCTTGTTGCGCAGTACCGACGGAACAAGTAGCGATATTGATTCGACCACCATCAAGGCCAAGCATGGCGAACTTAAAGCCTTCTCCCTCTTCACCCAACAGATAGTCAGCCGGAATGCGGACATTTTCGAAGGTAATCATGCGAGTTGGCTGGCAGTTCCAACCCATTTTGGCTTCTTTTTTACCGTAGCTAATGCCTTCGCAATCAGCAGGAACAACGAATGCAGAAACGCCACCCGCTCCTTCACCACACGAACGCGCCATCACGACGAGAACATCTGTATCACCCGCACCCGAGATAAACACTTTTGCGCCATTGAGGACAAACTCATCGCCATCACGCACTGCGCTAGTCGTTAGAGAAGCGGCGTCAGAGCCGGCATTAGGTTCGGTTAAACAGTAGGAAGCGAGCTTTTCACCCGAAATTAGATCCGCGCTAAATTGCTGCGCCACTTCTGCTTTGGCAAAGCTGGTGATCATCCACGTCGCCATGTTGTGAATGGTCATAAACGCAGTAGTCGCGGTACAACCCATAGCCAACTGCTCGAAAATGATCGCCGCATCCAAACGAGATAACCCTAAGCCACCATGCTCTGGCGGCGTATAGATGCTCAGAAAGCCCAGCTCACCCGCCTGACGCAGTACATCTTTAGGGAAGTGATGGTTTTCATCCCACTCGGCCGCATGAGGCGCTAACATTTGGTCTGCAAACTGCTTTGCTACTTCGGCAAACGCGAGTTGATCTTCGTTTAATTCAAAATCCATCTTGAAGTCCTAAGGTCTAATTCGTTGCATTTGTATCCGAGCCAAGCCCACTTAAACGGTGGCGCTTGGCTAGAGGTGTCGCTAATCCAGTAATTAGCTAAGTTGAATGGTCATGTTTGGACCGCTTGGAATGTCATCTTCAAACCAACGCGCGGTGACCGTTTTCGTCTCGGTGTAGAAGCGAACCGCTTGTTTACCGTAAGCATGCAGGTCGCCGTAGAAGCTGCCTTTCCACCCAGTAAATGAGAAAAATGGCAATGGCACCGGAATCGGAACGTTGATGCCTACGTTACCTACTTCGATATTGTGTTGATACTTTCTCGCGGCAGCGCCGTTCGCCGTGAAAATAGACGTACCATTACCAAAGCGGTTTGCATTGATCAGTTCAATCGCTTCATCTAGGTCATCCACTTCCATAGTTAACAGCACAGGCCCGAAAATTTCTTCCTGATAAATCGACATGTCTGTGGTCACGTTGGTAAACAGTGTTGGCCCCACCCAGTTACCGTTCGGGAAGCCAGGTACTTGGCACTCTGTCCCGTCCAGAACACAATTCGCGCCTGACGCTTTGCCTTCATTAATCAGATTCACCACTCGCTGCTTCGCTTGAGGGCTAATCAGTGGACCATAACCGGCGGTTTCATCATCCCACGCGCCAGGCTGAACCTGAGCTAACGCCTCTTTAAGCTCTGGAATCCATTCTTTGGTTTCGCCGACAAATACGGCAACCGAAATCGCCATACAGCGTTGGCCTGCAGCACCAACTGACGCACCAACTAGGTTATTGATGACTTGCTGTTTGTTTGCATCCGGCATAATGACCATGTGGTTCTTAGCACCTGCAAATGACTGCACGCGTTTCAGGTTGTCTGTACCTGTTTTGTAGATGTGCTCACCAACGGGCACAGAGCCAACAAAAGAGATCGCACGAACGACTGGATCAGTCAGAATGCGGTCGACTTGCTCTTTGGTCCCGTGAACAACTTGCAATACGCCTTTTGGTGCGCCAGCTTGTTCAAACAGCTCCGCCAATTTCATTGCAGTCAGCGGAACTTGTTCCGAAGGTTTTAGAATAAAGGTGTTGCCACAAGCGATCGCCATCGGGAACATCCACAATGGGATCATCGCAGGGAAGTTAAAGGGTGTGATGCCAGCACAAACACCGAGCGGTTGAATGTAAGAGTAACCATCAATATTGGTCGCGACGTTTTCCACCGTTTCGCCCATCATTGAGCTACAAATGTTTGCAGCTTGCTCTACCACTTCAATTCCGCGCCAAATGTCACCCTTTGCATCCGCGAGGGTTTTGCCTGTCTCACTTGAAAGCAGTATCGCCAACTCATCGTGTTGCTCTTTTAACAGATGTTGGTAGCGCAACATCAATCTCGCACGCTCCGGCGCTGCAACTTCTTTCCAGCGTTTGAACGTTTCTGTTGCGCTGGCAATCGCCGCATTCATTTCCGATTCCGTGGCACAAGGTACTTGTGCAATCACTTCGTTGGTTGCCGGGTTGGTTACATCTAGCCATTGTTTTGAATCGGAGATGGCAAATTCACCACCGATATACTGCTTTACTTGTTCTGTCATGATGACATCCTTGTATTTTTCAGCTTGTTACTGACTACTGTTATGTAAGTGAAACTTTGTTGAGAGTGATTTAGCAGATTTCAATCGCGATAGCGGTTGCCTCGCCACCACCAATACAAAGTGATGCGACACCGCGTTTGCCGCCTGCCTGTTTAAGAGCGTGAATCAAAGTGACGAGGATTCGGTTACCACTTGCACCAATTGGATGGCCTAACGCACATGCGCCGCCACGTGGATTCACTTTGCTTGCATCCAACTCAAGCGCTTTCACTGCGTACTGCGTTACAACTGCAAACGCTTCATTGATTTCCCAAAGGTCCACGTCTGATTTGTCCCAGCCCGTTTTTTCCAGCAGCGATTCAATCGCGAAGACTGGTGCGATGGTGAACTCATCAGGCTGTCTTGCATGCGTGCTGTACGCGACAATTTTGGCTAGAGGCTGAAGGTTTTCCTGACGACCAAACTCACTATCGACTAAGATCATTGCCGACGCACCATCCGAAATGGAACTAGAGTTTGCTGCGGTTACGCCGCCATCTTTGGCAAACGCAGGGCGTAAGGTAGGAATTTTAGTGACGTCGAGTTTGCTCGGTTGCTCATCATCTACAACCAGGGTTTCGCCGCGTCGACTTTTTACGTTAACAGGCACGATCTCTTCTTTGAACAAACCTTGTTCGATTGCTTGCTGCGCACGAGTCACCGACTGTTGCGCCCAGGCATCCATACTTTCACGGCTGAACTGATACTTTTGCGCCGTCTGCTCTGCAAAGACACCCATCAGCTCGCCTTGGTAGGCATCCTGCAACCCGTCATAAAACATGTGATCAAGCACTTGCTCGTGACCTAAACGGAAACCATCACGCGCTTTCTTTAATAGATAAGGAGAAGACGACATGTTTTCCATGCCACCAGCGATGACAGCATGCGCATTACCAGATTGAATAAGGTCATATGCCAGCATGACGGTTTTCATACCCGATCCACAAACTTTGTTCAGTGTCGTACAACCAATCGATTGTGGCATTTCAGCTTTAAGACTTGCTTGTCTTGCAGGCGCTTGCCCCACACCGGCGGGTAAAACGCATCCCATCAACACTTCGTCTATTTTGTGCACATCGAGTTGGCTTTCGGCTAGCGCCCCTTGAATGGCTTTCGCACCAAGTTCCGTGACATCTGTTGAAGCTAATGCACCTTGAAAAGAGCCGATAGGCGTTCGCTTAGCGGCTACAATCCATGTTTCATTTTTCATTCCATTAACCTTTTGTTGACGTTTACGTCATAACTATACTAACATTTACGTTAACGTCAAGTTTGAGGTTATTGTTTGTTCGAGTGACTCTTTGATTTTGAGTAAATGCGAGTGATATCAAGGCTCAAGAGTGGATGTTGTTTGTTTACTTTAACGTTAACGAATTGTATATTCATGTGAATGTTATACGAAAGTCGTAAGGTTAAGGAATGAACACATTTAAGATCAGCGAGCTCGCGAAAGAGTTCGACATTACTACTCGAAGCATTCGCTTCTACGAAGATTTAGGTCTCCTAACTCCAGAACGTAAAGGCAACACTCGAATCTACAATGGTCGCGATCGAATTCGACTAAAACTGATTTTGCGAGGTAAGCGATTGGGCTTTTCTCTTGCAGATATCAAAGAGTTATTTGAACTCTACGATACCGATCAAAGTACTGAGCAGTTGAACTATATGATTCGGTTGATCGAAGAGAAGAAGGCAGCATTGCAACAGCAAGCAAACGACATTCAAGCGGTAATGATGGAGTTAAATGCTGCGCAGTTGCGATGCCAAAACACACTGAGATCCATGAAAGGCGAAAAAGTCACCTAACACCTCAACTCTGGGATGTAGGTGACGTAAAGGCAAGGACACGCAATGAAATCTACCTACTCTTCCCTGAACTTTGTTTATGACGAAAATACCGATTTGCTTCGCGAGCAAATCAATAGTTTTGCTGCAAGAGAAATTGCGCCGCTAGCGCAATCTATCGACCAAACTAACGACTTTCCAAACCATCTTTGGTCCAAATTAGGTGACATGGGTCTTTTAGGTGTGACCACCAGCGAAGAGTTTGGTGGTGCAGGCATGGGCTATCTCGCCCACGTTATCGCTATGGAAGAAATAAGCCGAGCATCCGCTTCGGTTGCGTTAAGTTACGGCGCTCACTCCAACCTTTGCGTCAACCAAATCCACCGTAACGGCACACAAGCGCAAAAAGAGAAATACCTACCTAAGCTCATCTCCGGTGAACATATCGGCGCCCTTGCTATGAGTGAACCCGGCGCCGGCTCTGATGTGGTCTCTATGCAGCTTAAAGCCGAACGTAAAGGCGATATTTTCCTATTAAATGGCAACAAAATGTGGATCACCAACGGCCCTGATGCACACACCTATGTTGTCTACGCAAAAACCGACCCAAGCCAGCACTCCAAAGGCATCACGGCGTTTATTGTGGAACGCGGATTCCCTGGATTTACTCAAGCACAAAAACTCGACAAGTTGGGCATGCGCGGCTCGAATACGTGTGAGCTGGTCTTCCAAAACTGCGAGGTCCCTGCGGAGAATATTCTCGGCGAAGAAAACCAAGGCGTGAAAGTATTGATGAGCGGCCTCGACTACGAACGTGTGGTGCTTGCAGGCGGCCCACTTGGCATCATGCAGGCGTGTATGGATATCGTTGTGCCTTACATTCACGACCGTAAACAGTTCGGTAAATCCATCGGTGAATTCCAGCTAGTTCAAGCAAAAATCGCGGATATGTACACACAAATGAATGCCGCTAAAGCGTATGTTTACGCCGTCGCTGCCGCTTGTGATCGCGGTGAAACCACACGTAAAGATTCTGCTGGCGCGATCCTCTACAGCGCAGAGCTGGCAACCAAGATGGCACTGGATGCGATTCAACTACTTGGCGGTAACGGCTACATCAACGAGTTTGATACGGGCCGTTTGTTGCGAGATGCCAAGCTGTATGAAATCGGTGCGGGCACGTCAGAAATTCGCCGCATGCTTATTGGTCGCGAATTGTTTAACGAAAGCGCCTAATCATCATACCTAGGCGCTCTGACTCTAAATAACTTCCTTATTCAACCTAAATCTTATTCAACATAGATAAAGACGGGTGGTGTCACCCGTCTACCGAATGGAGATCGGCTATTTATGGCTTGTTTGACGACCAATATTAATACCCATTCAGAGCAGTATCAGGAAAACTACCGCTCTATGGCGTCACTTGTAGATCAACTTTATACCGTGACTGCCCAAATAGAAGATGGTGGCGGTGAGAAAGCCCGCGAGCATCAGCAGAAGAAAGGCAAACTTCCGGTACGTGAGCGCATTCTTGCCCTACTCGACCCTGGTTCGTCCTTTCTAGAAATTGGTCAATTTGCTGGCTGGGATGTGTATCCAGATTACGTTCCATGTGCTGGAGTGGTTGCAGGTGTGGGTGTGATTGACGGCACTGAGTGCATGATCGTCGCGAACGACGTGACGGTAAAAGGCGGCAGTTACTACCCACTCACCGTGAAAAAGCACTTAAGAGCACAAGAAATTGCAGAAAAATGCCAACTGCCGTGTGTTTACTTAGTCGACTCTGGCGGTGCTAACCTCCCCCGCCAAGATGAAGTCTTCCCAGATAAAGACCATTTTGGCCGTATTTTCTACAACCAAGCCCGTATGTCGGCCAAAGGCATTCCACAAATTGCGGTGGTCATGGGGCTATGTACCGCTGGCGGCGCTTATGTCCCTGCCATGTGCGACGTATCCATCATAGTCAAAGAACAAGGCACGATTTTTTTGGCAGGTCCACCTCTTGTAAAAGCAGCGACAGGTGAAGAAGTCAGTGCGGAAGATCTTGGTGGCGCAGACGTTCATTGTCGCACCTCTGGTGTGGCGGACTATTACGCAGAAAATGATCACCACGCGTTAGAGTTGGCAAGACAAGCCGTTTCTCAAATTAACCACTTGAAACCCGTTCAACTCAAGCAAAAAGCACCACAGGAACCACATTTTCCTGCCCAAGAGCTGTACGGCATCGTCGGGACCGATCTCAAAAAGCCGTTTGATGTTAAAGAGGTCATTGCCCGAATTGTTGATGATTCCCAGTTCGATGAATTTAAAGCCTTGTTCGGCGAAACCTTGGTCTGTGGCTTTGCCCATATTCACGGTATGCCGATTGGCATTGTCGCTAACAACGGCATTCTATTTTCGGAATCAGCACAAAAAGGCGCGCATTTTATTGAGCTGTGCGCACAACGCAAAATTCCTCTGCTCTTCTTGCAGAACATCACGGGCTTTATGGTCGGTCAGAAGTACGAAGCCGAAGGCATCGCCAAACATGGTGCGAAAATGGTAACTGCTGTTGCGTGTGCAGACGTGCCGAAGTTTACCGTGGTTATTGGTGGATCGTATGGCGCAGGAAACTACGGCATGTGTGGCCGCGCTTATGATCCAACCATGATGTGGATGTGGCCAAACGCGCGCATCTCCGTCATGGGTGGAGAGCAAGCGGCTGGCGTGATGGCGCAAGTGACCCGCGATATCAAAACTCGCAAAGGTGAAAGCTGGAGCGTAGAGGAAGAAGAAGCGTTCAAACGTCCAATTGCGGAGCAATATCAGACTCAAAGCCATGCATACTACGCCAGTGCACGCCTGTGGGACGACGGCATTATTGACCCTGCGAAAACCCGTGATGTTGTCGGCATTGCTCTGTCTGCTGCGCTTAATGCGCCAATACCAGACAGTAAATTTGGCATCTTCCGCATGTAGCCGGATGCAAGGCAAACCTTAACTCCTCGCGAATACCGATGTTTAAAAAGTAATGGTTAGCGAGCATTGAAATACAGACTGAAATGTCAGACAAAGGAAGTCACATGACCGGACTACTGCTTGAAAAAGACAGCAATGGCGTTGCTTGGTTGAGCCTCAATCGACCAGAGAAACACAACGCGTTTAATGATGAATTAATTGCTTCACTTATCGACACCTTGGAAAAACTTGAGAGAGACAACTCTCTACGTGCATTGGTACTAACGGCGCAAGGTAAACACTTTTCTGCGGGTGCGGATCTTGGCTGGATGCAGTCAATGGCCACCAAAACCGAGGGGGAAAATCTGCAAGATGCACAGCAGTTAGCGTTGCTCTTGCACAAACTGGATACCTTTAGCAAACCAACCATTGCTATGGTGCATGGCGCTGCATTTGGCGGCGCACTTGGGCTTATCTGCTGCTGCGATATCGCTATCGGTACACCTGAAAGCCGCTTCTGTTTGAGTGAAGTGAAACTCGGTTTGTTACCCGCGACAATCGGACCCTACGTCATTCGAGCGATTGGACAACGACAAAGCCGACGCTACTTTTTAACCGCGGAACTGATTGATGCCGAAACCGCACTATCGATGAGTATTCTTCATCAGATAGACTCTCAACCACGTGAAGCCGTCAATCGCACCATTGATCACCTGCTTAACAACGGTCCACAAGCCATGCAGGCAGCAAAAACGCTCTGCTTACGTTGTGACAATCAACCTATCGAGCATTCATTAATTGAATACACCAGCCAAGCTATTGCAACCGCCCGCGTGTCCGAAGAAGGACAAGAAGGACTGAGTGCATTTTTTGAAAAGCGCGCCGCCAATTGGAGGAATCATGTTTAAAAGAATACTGATCGCAAACCGCGGTGAAATTGCCTGCCGAATCATTAAAACCGCAAAAAGCATGGCTATAGAGACGGTTGCCGTCTATTCCGAAGCGGATCGCAGCAGCTTACATGTTAAACAAGCGGATTTCGCTGAATTCATTGGCCCCGCTCCTGCGAGTGAATCGTATCTCGATATCGATGCAATTATCGGCGCTGCGAAAAAATGGCAAGCCGATGCTATCCACCCTGGGTATGGTTTTCTTTCCGAGAACCCTAAACTGGCGAAAGCGTGCAGCGAAAATGGCATTGTTTTTATTGGCCCTCCCACCAGCGCAATTGAAGCAATGGGTTCGAAGTCGCAAGCCAAAGCCATCATGTCTGAGGCGAACGTGCCCTTGGTTCCCGGCTATCACGGCACAGACAACAGCGTAGAGCACTTATTAGCGGAAGCTGAAAAAATCGGTTACCCAGTGATGCTTAAAGCAACACAAGGTGGCGGCGGCAAAGGCATGCGAGTGGTCAACAGCGCAGCCGAAATGCCGCTGGCTATCGACGGAGCGCAGCGTGAAGCACTTTCAAGCTTTGGCGATAAGCAGCTTCTAATCGAAAAATGCATATTGCAGCCTCGCCACGTGGAAGTTCAGGTATTCGCAGACCAGCGTGGCAACTGTGTCTATCTTTCTGATCGCGATTGTTCCATTCAGCGTCGTCACCAAAAAGTAGTCGAAGAAGCACCAGCTCCCGGTCTTAGTGATGAACTGCGTAAACAAATGGGTGAAGCTGCGGTTCAGGCCGCTCAAGCGATCGACTATGTTGGCGCTGGCACGGTGGAGTTCTTACTCGATAGCCGAGGTCAATTCTACTTCATGGAGATGAATACCCGTCTGCAAGTTGAACACCCTGTCACTGAATTGATCACCGGCGTTGATTTGGTGGAGTGGCAATTCAAAGTCGCAGCTGGCGAGCATTTACCTATTTCGCAATCGGAAATCACCCACAACGGTCATTCAATTGAGCTGCGAATTTACGCAGAAGATACAGACAATGACTTTATGCCGTCGACTGGCCGCATTGATTACTTAAAAGAACCCGTATCAGACAGTAGTGTGCGCCTAGCGTGCGTACGCGTTGATAGTGGTGTTACCCAAGGCGATAGCATCAGCGAATATTACGATCCAATGATCAGCAAGCTGATCGTCTGGGGGCAAACTCGTGATATCGCTCTAAAGCAGATTAAGCAGGCGTTAACTCAATATCACGTACGTGGCGTAACGACAAACATTGGTTATCTGCACAGTATTATTTCGCAGCCAGCCTTTGCCGAGATTGAGCTAGATACAGGTTTCCTCGTAAGACATCAACAAGGCATAAATGAGCAGCAAGACGTCTCGGATTCAATCTGGCTTACATTGGCGGCGGTTGCTCGTTGGAATGATCTCATTTCAAAATCAGACAGCTCAACGTTACCCGCGCCAACCAAACGAGGTTTTAGACTGTCAGTTGACAACGTTTATCGATTTAACTTCACGGATGCCAATGCCAACCATCAGGCACGTTTGCAACAATCATCGCAAGATACAGGATCTCACTTCACTGTCCGATGCGGCGAGGATCTGCATCAGGTCATCCTGCTTGAAAGTGACAACCAGTTTATCGTCGATATTGATAATGTGCGTTACACCTTTAATGCACTTAGCGATGAACAAAGAACAACACTATTTTATCTTGGTCAGCAGCGCACGTTCGCTCATCAACCTAACTTTGACTCTGCAAAAGATGTAGATGATGAACTAAGTCCAACCGCACCACTCAACGGCATAATTTCAGCAGTTATGGTGGCTAAAGGTGACGAAGTGGCGGCGGGCGATCCGCTTTTGGTACTCGAAGCAATGAAAATGGAATACACCATCACGGCTCCGGTAGCAGCAAAAGTCGACGAATTGTTTTATCAGCACGGGGACCAAGTACAGCACGGTTCCATCCTGCTGAATTTGGCTTTGATATCGGATAACGTCAGTGAAGATAAGGAGCGCGAATATGCTACCAGCGAAGGTTAATATCGTCGAAGTCGGCGCTCGTGATGGTCTGCAAAATGAAACGTCAGTGACGCTGGTTGATAAAATCCGTTTGATTAACCAACTAAGCAGCAGTGGCTTAAAGCATATTGAGGCGGGATCTTTCGTCTCTCCAAGGTGGGTGCCTCAAATGGCCGATTCCGATCAGGTGTTTGCTGGTATCTCAAAAAAGCCTGACGTGGTTTATAGCGCGCTCACACCAAATCTCGCAGGGTTAGAACGTGCGCTGGAAAGCGGTGTAAAGCGAATTGCGGTGTTTGGCTCCGCTTCAGAAACGTTCAGCCAGAAGAACATCAACTGCAGCATTACCGAAAGTCTCGCTCGATTTGAACCCGTTATCGAATTGGCGAACCAGCATAACATTCCTGTACGCGGTTACTTGTCTTGTACCATGGTGTGTCCATATGAGGGAGTAGTCAAGCCAGAGCAAACTACCAAGGTCGCCAATACGTTGTTTGATATGGGATGTTATGAGATTTCGCTCGGTGATACTGTCGGTAAAGCAACGCCTAATCGCGTTATCGCCATGCTGGATTCGTTGTTAACGCTACTGCCAAAAGACGCGCTCGCAGTACATTTTCATGACACTTATGGACAAGCATTAGCCAATATCTATCAAGCCTTGTTAATGGGCATCAACACCATTGATAGCGCAGTAGCGGGGCTCGGCGGCTGCCCTTACGCGAAAGGAGCCAGTGGCAATGTTGCAACGGAAGATGTACTTTATCTGTGTGAGCAACTTGGGATTGAAACGGGCGTTGACCTTAGCGTCATCAATGAAGCGGGTTGGCAAATTTGCCGTGCGTTAGGAAAGTCTCCTGCTTCTAGGGTCGCATTGGCTCTAGGCGATCCGTATAGCTTGTAAATCATCAACTATCATAATCAAATAATGTATTTAAACGGGCATGCAGACGTACGTGCCCGTTTTTTATTGTTACTCATAAAAACCTTAACGCTCAACGGTCTTCATCACATTAATTAGTGCCTGATTTCAGCTACAATTTAGTTTCAAAGCGAACGTATAAAACAGGATCAGGTAAATGCTCATAACATTTCGTTGTCGAAGCCACTCAAACGTCACAATGTTTGGTGATATTGCATTAGATATGCTCAAAATGATGGGTCACAGCGGCACGGTGCCGGGATCAATTTCCGCTCAAGATGTTCCTGACGCGTTATCAAGATTAACTTCTGCTCTATCTGCGAAAAATGCAGCTGAAGAAAATCTCCATACTGATGTAGACGAGGAGGAAGAACAAGCAGAGCCCGCGGTAAGCCTAGGACGCAGAGCGTTTCCACTGATTGAGTTGCTAAAATCAGCAATCAAAGAAGAATGCGAAGTCATGTGGGACAACCAATAACGCCTTCAAACTGGTTTCTAACGAGGTGAATCCGTGTTGTGACCGCCTCGCTTTTGGTTACTCGACACCAAGATAAGAACACCAATACCGCTTATCGCCCTATCCGTTTCTCTCCCTAGACAACTTGATTTGCCCATCAATGTGCACATCTCGTTGTGGAAACGCGATTTCAATGCCGTGCTTTTCGAAAGCTTCGTAGATTTCAAAACGCATGGCACTTGCGACCGAGCGAATACCGCCCTCAACCGTTGAGTTAATCCAAAAATAAGATTCGAAGATCAAAGCATTGTCACCAAAGTCTTGAAAAAACACATCTGGCGCTGGCGAACTCAGAACTTGCGCTTGCTGCGAAGTCACTTCCGCCATTAAGGCAGCAACCTGTTTGACATCGCTCCCATACGCGACACCGACGACGACAGAGCCACGAACTAATCTGTCGCATAACGTCCAGTTGATCACCACGTTCTCAATCAACTGACTGTTGGGTATGAGCATATGAACACCATCGGTTCGTCTGATTCTCGTTGAGCGTGTATTTATTTGCTCGACAGTGCCTTTGGCGCCCTCAACCTCTAAAAAGTCCCCAATTCGGATTGGCTTTTCACCAATCAAAATCCAGCCACTTATGAAGTTGTTAATGATGTTTTGCGCACCAAAACCGAAGCCGATAGCGATGGCACCAGACAGAAAGGCAAACGCGGTAATTGGCACATTGATCATCGAAAGTGTGGTCATAAAAATAATGGCGAGAGCGATGACAAATAATATCCGTTTAACCAAATGAATCACGTTTGGGTCTTTCCCCGATGAAGACATTCTTGACGTAACGGTTTTGATTAAAATTTTTGATAACCATAAAGCGACAATCACCCATGTCGGCACCATCAATATCGCCCATAACGTGATAGGTTGTTCGTTAAAGGTAAACAGTGTTGTTTCTAAAAATGAAATGACCCGTTCGAACATAAAGTGCTCACTCTTGATTCATCGTTGCCAGCAAGCCAGAGCGCATAAGTCTTATATTTTTAGCCCAATCGATAGCGCAAGCGGCTCAATTAAGTTCTTCTTATTAACTATATTGTAATCTATGTAAAACGCTTCAAGTGGTTTCCCACTTTGGCTTCAACCGATTAAGCCACTTAGGGAGTACGTCTTTGTGTACTAAACGAGCCAATCAACCGACTGGATACGCAAGGCAAATCAGTGATAACTTTCTGATTTTTAAGCATCAAATTTTCACTTCGAATCACTCTCACTTATTATGCACCTTATTGCGAATAACATTGATGGAATGATTGTTATGTCAGAACTGACTCGGATGCGCTCTGGAGAAACCTATAATTGTCTGGATGAAGAACTAAAGCTCATGCGCGCCAAAACCGCGCAGCTTGTATTCCAATTTAACCACGAGCCAAACCCAGATATACGTAGACAACTATTGGCAGAAATGGGCGTCCAATTAGAAAACAGCGCCTGTATAGAGCCACCGCTTCAACTTACCTACGGTTGTCACTTGTCCATCGGAGAAAACACCTACATCAACTGGGATGCCATTATTCTGGACAATGGGCAGGTTGAGGTTGGCGCGAACGTCATGATTGGGCCTAGAGTGCAAATTTACACAGCCGCTCATTCACTCGATACACAAAGACGCTTAGCCGGAGATGAGATCGCCAAACCGGTAACAATTGGCAATAACGTTTGGATTGGTGGGGGCGCAATCATACTGCCAGGCGTGACCATTGGCGATGAGGCCGTCGTCGGCGCTGGCTCTGTCGTAACCAAAGACGTTGCGCCGGGCGATCGAGTCGTTGGAAATCCGGCGCGCTCCATTAAACCCAAAAAATGAAGAAAGTCGCTATTTCGCCAAATGATCGCGAATAATGTTGGCAAGCAGATTGAGAGCATGAACGTATTTGTCATTGAGCTCAAAAGAAGCGTTAAGACGAATACAGTGATCGTATTGTTCTGTCAGGCTGAACATCTTTCCCGGCGCGATACTGATATTATCTTTTAGCGCTTCTCGATATATCGGCAAGGCATCAATATGCTTGGGAAGCTCTAACCAAATAAAGTACCCACCGCTTTGGCTTAACACTTTGACTGCTTCAGGTAACAGCTCACTAAGCAGAACCGTCATCTTACTTTTACGTTCAAACAGCTTTTTCCGTAACTGCTTCAAATGAGATTCATAATTGCGGCTTGTTAAATAGTGTACCAATGTCATTTGCACTGGTGCACTCGTCGCTAATGTACTCATTAACTGTAACTTTTGTACCTCTAGCGCCCGCTTTCCCGCCGCAACCCAACCAATACGTAGCCCTGCGATTAATGATTTTGAAAACGAGGAGCACAACATGGTATTGCCCGTGTCATCAAACATTCTTAGTGGATAAACCGAGTCATTCCCTGCATGCAGTTCGCTGTACACGTCATCTTCAATCACTGGCACGTTATATCGCTGTGTCAGTTCAATCAGCTTTTGTTTTTTCTCGTTAGAAAGCGTAAAACCCAGAGGATTCTGGAAGTTCGACATCAGCCAGCACGCTTTCACATCGTGTGTTTGCAGCGCTCGTTCCAATGAGTCTAGGTCAATGCCCGTGACTGGGTCTGTTCTTACTGAGAGCGCTTTCAAACCTAACCGCTCTAAGGATTGCAATGCACCATAAAATGCAGGCGACTCCACAACCACCCAATCTCCCGGTCTTGTGCAGGCTTGCAAACTGAGCGTTAACGCCTCCAGCGCGCCTGCCGTAATGACAATTTCATCGGGTGAAATTTCAATGCCTTTCGCAGCATAACGCTTCGCGATGATGGTGCGTAATTGCTCGTTTCCCGGCGGTAAGTTATCAAAGGTGGTGGAAATCGGCATATTGCGAGCGGCTGCGCTCATCGCCCGATTCACGTGATATCGTGGGTACAAACTTGGGTCTGGATAGGCAAAGCCAAAATTGATCATGGATGGATTTTTACTCGCCTGCAGAACATCAAAGATAAACTCATTGATGTCTACCTGCTCAGTCCACGAAACCGCGGCTGGCGCTTGGGGTTCATTTGAGCTCTTAATATTGGGCGCTACTCGATAACCAGATCGCGGCTGTGACGTGACCCAGCCTTGAGATTCCAGAATTTGATACGCGTGCAACACCGTCATCAAGCTCAAACCCGAGTGTTCAGATTGGCGACGCAGCGAAGGCAGCTTGTCACCCGGATGCCATATCCCCGATTTTATCTGCCTTTTAAGCTGTTCCACTAACTCTTGATACTTCGCCAAACGCAAATCCCCTTCCATAAAGCCGAATTCAAAATAATAACACTTCAATATTTAATCTGTTATAGGTTTATAGTCACTGTCTGTACCTACTTCCCTCATTCCGCTCCTCTTAAAATAGCTCTCTCATAAAACTTAAAAGATCAAAGGAAGTTTAATGTTTGGCCTCGACGCATTTATGCTTGCACGGATACAGTTCGCCTTTACGGTATCCTTTCATATTATTTTCCCCGCTATCACCATAGGTTTGGCCACCTATCTCGCCGTGCTGGAAGGCTTATGGCTAAAAACACGCAATCCCGATTACCAAAAGCTCTATCACTTCTGGTCGAAAATTTTTGCGGTTAACTTTGGAATGGGTGTTGTATCTGGTCTTGTCATGGCCTATCAATTCGGCACCAACTGGAGTGGTTTCTCCGACTTCGCTGGTTCTATCACTGGCCCATTACTGACTTATGAAGTGTTAACGGCTTTCTTTCTCGAAGCCGGATTTCTTGGCGTAATGCTGTTTGGGTGGCGTCGCGTCGGCGAAAAGCTGCACTTTTTTGCAACCTCGATGGTGGCGTTAGGCACGATCATTTCGACGTTCTGGATTCTCGCCTCCAACAGTTGGATGCAAACGCCACAAGGCTATGAAATTGTCGACGGACGTGTGGTGCCAACCGACTGGTTTGCTATCGTTTTCAATCCTTCATTTCCTTATCGTTTGGCGCACATGAGCGTCGCGGCTTTCGTCAGTTCAGCACTCTTTGTAGGCGCGTCAGCCGCTTGGCATTTATTGAGAGGCAATCAATCGACTGCGGTAAAAACCATGTTTTCGATGTCGCTCGGGATCTTAGTGTTCCTTGCGCCACTCCAAGCCGTGATTGGCGATGTGCACGGGCTAAACACTCTGGAACACCAGCCCGCCAAAATCGCTGCCATCGAAGGACATTGGGATAACAGCGATGGCAAACCAACCCCATTGATATTGTTCGGCATGCCAAACATGGAACAAGAACGCACAGACTATGCCTTAGAAATTCCTGTTTTAGGAAGTTTGATCCTACGCCACAGTTTAACTGAGCCAATCCCGGCGCTGAAAGACTTCCCGAAAGAGGAACGACCGAACTCACCTATCGTCTTTTGGTCATTTCGAATCATGGTCGGGCTAGGACTTCTGATGATTTTTCAAAGCTTCTACAGCATATGGTTACGAAAAAAGAACACGCTTTATACTTCGCGTTGGTTCCTCAAGTTTTCATTGTTTATGGGGCCATCTGGTCTTATCGCAATACTCGCTGGCTGGTTTACGACAGAGGTTGGTCGGCAACCTTGGGTCGTGTATGGCGTACAAAAAACGCGTGATGCGGTTTCTGCACACGGAGACCTACAAATGAGCATCAGCCTGCTGTGTTTCCTTGTTGTATACAGCTTGGTATTTGGTTTTGGTTATTACTATATGATCCACCAAATCAAGAAAGGCCCCGATGCAATCGAACACGATGAGCACGACATGACGACCGTTTCAGGTCGCATTTAGAATTTGTCACAAAGTGAAGGTAGAGAATATGCATTTTGATTTATCCGTGATTTGGTTCGCGATCATCGTTTTTGCCACTTTGATGTACATCATCATGGACGGCTTCGATTTGGGTATTGGAATACTGATGCCCTTCATCAAGGATGAAAAACAAAAAGACGTCATGGTCAACAGTGTCGCGCCAGTTTGGGACGGCAACGAAACTTGGATTGTGCTTGGAGGCGCATCTCTATTTGGCGCTTTTCCGATGGCTTACGCGGTGATTATTGAAGCGCTAACCATCCCTTTAACGTTGATGTTGATTGCTTTGATCTTTCGTGGCGTCGCGTTTGAGTTTCGCTTTAAAGCATTGGAAAGCCACTTAAAGTTCTGGGATCGCTCTTTTATGGTCGGCTCGATTTTAACCACGTTTTTCCAAGGCATCGTTGTTGGCGCGGTAATTCAAGGCTTTGCGGTGGAAAACCGCGTCTTCGTAGGTAGCCAACTCGACTGGCTCAGCCCTTTTCCCATCTTTTGTGGTTTGGGTTTAGTCGCAACGTACGCGCTGCTTGGTAGCACATGGCTCATCATGAAGACGGAAGGTGAACTGCAAAACACGATGTACCGCTTCACTAACAAAACACTACTGGCAATGATCTCCGCATTAGTCATTGTGAGCGCTTGGACTCCACTTGCTTACCCTGCCATTGCGGAAAGATGGTTTTCTCTGCCTAATTTGTTCTACTTACTGCCCGTACCTGTCATTACTGGGCTGGTCTGTTTGAAGATTGCCGACTCCGTTAAAAAGCGTAAAGAGCGCAGCCCTTTCGTGATGGCATTGGTGATCGTGATTCTCGGGTTCGCTGGGCTTGGCATCAGTATCTGGCCAAATATCATTCCTCCTAGCATATCGATATGGGAAGCAGCGGCTCCTGCAAGCAGTCAGCGCTTTATGCTCGTTGGAGCGGTGATCATCATCCCGATCATTCTGGCTTACACCTTTTGGAGTTACTACGTCTTCTCCGGAAAAGTGAAAGAAGACGAAGCGTACCATTAACGAGTTGATAAGGAGTGAGTATGAAAATCAAAAATTGGTGCCGCCAGTGGGCTTGGATGGTTGGAATTTGGGTCGTTAGCGTCGCTGCATTAGGGTTAGTGTCTATGTTATTTCGCGTCATGATGACCGCTGCAGGGTTAAAATCTTAGCTCGACACGTTTAAGTCAATAAAAAATGGATGCCTCTAGATCTTGTGTAAGAGCTAGAGGCGTTGAACCTAATACTCAATCTTAATGAAAAAGCCAAGCGTTAAGAATCTACTCAAAACATTCTTTCATAAGTCTACATTGCCTGAAGTCGTTCATGCATGCTTACGAGATCAAAAGGTTCAAGCTTTTTCGCAATGCTCAGTAATGCTTCCTTTTTATCTTGCGGTAAACTTTGAAACTTCGACTCTAAACGTAAATCCACTTTGCTAAAAAGTAGCTTTCTAATTTGACTAGCTTTTGCCTTTGATAATTGCAATCCATCATTATCGGAGGTTTCAATTATCATGATAATTCTTGCTAAATCACTGAATTCATCATCAGAGCATAAATAAAGTGATTGTTTGTATAAATAGCCAACCGAAATTTCAAAATCAATATTAAGCGCTTGAATCTGACCGACAATGTTTTCACTCATATCATTTTGAGAAGCAGAGTTGATACAATCATCAAATCGCCTTTCAAATGTAACAAATCGATTATTGAGCTCGTCCAACATAGTCGTATCTTTTGCGAATGATTCTATAGGTAAAACCAATAAGAACATTGGCAGTAGGTATTTTTTCAGCGACCGACTATTCACAATCAAGTCCTTCTTCTAAAAAACTTTCATGCGGTGTTGGTGCAATTGTTTCTTTCAAATTCAAGTCCATTAAACTCGCCAAATGGCTTTCATTAAACTCTGATAGCTTTTGCAGCTTTAGACTGGCTTCATTAAACTCTTGGTAGAACTTATCAGGTTGAGGTATCACGACTGTTTTTATGTTTGCTCGTGTTGCCGCAAGCATACCCGAATAAGAGTCTTCAAAGGCAATACAGTTACTTGAATTTACACCTAGTTTATTGATTGTTAAAAGGTAGACATCTGGCTCTGGCTTACCCTGCTCTACATCGTCTGACGATGATATCGCGTCAAAGTAACTGGCAATACCGAGTTTGTTCAAAATGATGGGAATGAGTTGATAAGGTGAATTAGTAGACAACCCTATCTTAAACCCTTTTTCCTTAAGCAATTTGAGTGTTTCTGTAACACCCTCTAATTCGCATCCTTTTTCAATTATTAATGCCTCCACTTTATCCACAACAGCATTCTCTACTTCCTCTAGGCTCTTTTCTTGCCAAGGATTACGTTCATACCAAAACCTTGTTACTTCACCTGTCGTCATAGTTGCAGTCTGCTTTGACAGCACTTCGGTCACTTGGACACCAACTGATGAAAACACCTGCTTTTCCGCTTCCTTCCACAAAGGTTCTGAATCAATCAGCAACCCGTCCATATCAAAGACCGCAGCGTATATCATTGGTACATCCTCAGTAAGTTCTATTCGTTGAGTAAGATTTGTCTATTCAACCAAAGCATAGCTTTGCATATAACGAGTGAGAGTATCACATTTGCCTGTGGCTATCAGAGCCAGTTCGATGACTCATCTTTAAGCCTCAACATGACCGATGTGCATGGCTACTTTTAGCGCTTGTTTATTGAGATTAGATGCCTCCCAAGCAACAACAACACGACTAGTGAGAGGGATATCCTCAATCTCGGCGACTGTCGCGGAATCATCGAGATGTTCAGCCAGTGAGCGCGGAACGAGAGCAATACCTAACCCGGCCTGCGCCATGGCAATCGTCGTACGAAGTTCCGGTGCTGCGAACTGTGGTTCGAGCCTTACTCCTGCGTCGGCAAAAAGTGTACTCATGCCATCAAACAATGCGGGTCCAGTCTCTCGTGGAAACAGTAAAATTTTATGGCCTCTCAACTGTTTCATCTGGATACAGGGATACTTTGCCAGTTCGTGGCCCGCCGGAATCACCGCGACAAACGGGTCGTTAAACAACACCTTGTGCTCAAAAGGCTCACTGGCGTAACAGGGTAGCCGCATGATTGCGAGATCAAGTTGTTTGCTTTTTAACTGAGTGGCAAGCTCTGGCATTGACAGTTCCGCCGTCTGTAAATGAACCCCATTCTCTTGAATACGCCCAATCCTCTCCAATACCTTAATGCAGGTTGATGTTGACGTCGCGAACCCAATTTTAACCTGCGTATTTTCACCACGGGCAATCTGTCGGGCTTTTGCTTTAGCGCGTTCCACATCAGCAAGAATATTTACCGCATCCGTATAAAAGACTTGCCCTGCATGGGTCAGTTCTACTCCTCTAGACAAGCGCTTAAATAAGTCCACGCCAAGCTCGTGCTCTAGCTTTTTGATTTGTTGACTCAAAGGAGGTTGCGCAATCCCTAACCGTTCAGCTGCTCGGGTAAAGTGACGAGTCTCGGCGACCGCGACAAAATACTTCAGGTAGCGAAATTCCATATATTTTCCATATCAAAATAAATCTTTTTTATATTGGATTTAGCACCGTGTAGAAGTCAATCTAAATATACTCTTCATTGCATAACTGGTCTTACTCATGCGTGGATTTTATAACCCTCTATGCGCTTGTTCGCTTGAAGTAGCGAAAGAATTTTCTGAATACCATCACGTTACCGGAGATGGTGAGATTTATCAGACTTCGTTAATGAGTGCTTTGATCGCTGGTGTTTACGAAGGCTCGACAACCATAGAAGAACTGCTGAAACATGGGGATTTTGGTTTAGGTACGTTCAATGAATTGGATGGTGAGTTGATTGCTTTTGATAAGGAAGTTTTTCAACTCAAGTCGGATGGCTCCGCAAACCCGGCAGACCTAGAGCAAAAAACGCCCTTTGCTGTCATGACTTTTTTTAAGCCTGATATCGAGCTGCCATTGACATCGCGCATGTCACGTCATGAAGTCCATAGCCTCATAGACGACCTGGTTCCAAGCGATAACCTATTTTGCGCAGTGCGCATTGATGGTGTTTTCGATTCAGTTCGTACTCGTACCGTACCTAAACAAACACGCCCTTATCGACCAATGCTTGAAGTGGTCAAAGAACAACCAACATTCCGCTTCACGCATAAGCAAGGCGTGGTCGCCGGCTTTCGCAGTCCTAAATATACGACTGGCATCAATGTACCCGGCTATCACGAACATTTTATTACCGATGACCGCCAAGGAGGTGGTCATATCCAGGATTACAGCATTTCGTCAGGATTTCTCCAGATTGGCAAAGTCTCACGGCTAGTGATTGATACCCCAGTATCGACAGACTTCCTCAACGCCAATTTGGCTCCGGAAGATATAAATACCGCCATAGAAAAGGCGGAAAAGTAACAAAGTCAGGCAAATAATAAGGACAACAAATGCAATCCAAACCTTCAAATAAAAATGGAGCTCAGTTGATCGCTCAACAGCTAGAGTCTCTCGGCATTAAGTACATTTTCGGTATTCCCGGTGCAAAAATCGATCGACTGTTCGATGCGATTGAAGACACTAACATCCAAATGATTCCGGTACGCCACGAGGCTAACGGCGCATTTATGGCGGGCGTTATGGGAAGACTAACCGGCAAAGCAGGCGTCACAATGGTTACGTCAGGCCCTGGCTGTGGAAATCTAGTTACGGGGGTGGCAACAGCAAACTCCGAAGGCGATCCGCTGATTGCTATCGGTGGTGCGGTGAAACGAACTGACCAGCAAAAACAAACACACCAGAGCATGGATACCGTCAGTATTTTTCGCTCTATAACTAAGTTCAGTGCTGAAGTGCAGCATGTGGACGCCGCAAGCGAGATCATGGCGAACGCATTTCGTATCGCAGAGTCAGGTCGTCCTGGGGCTTGCTTTTTGAGTCTCCCCCAAGATGTTTTATCCGAGCAAACCCAAACGGACATTATTGTCCCCTCGCCTTACACACAGCCTGGTTGCGCAGACATCGTAGCAATCGAAGAAGCGGTCAGTCGAATCAGTAAAGCAAAGCGCTGTGTGGTTTTACTTGGCCTTCACGCGAGCCGCAGTCAAAACGCTGCTGCTATCGCCCGATTTCTTCAAAATACGCAGCTACCCGTTGTCGGCACTTACCAGGCCGCCGGCACGGTAGACATCAATTACTATCATCACTTTGCTGGGCGTGTCGGTTTGTTTAATAACCAACCTGGCGATGTTTTACTGCGGGACGCCGATTTAATTCTCACCATCGGCTTTAGCCCAATAGAGTATGACCCTGAGCTTTGGAACAGCCACCGCAACCCAGTGATTCACCTCGATATTGAACCAGCAGAATACCAACTTAATTATCAACCTTGTGTTGAAATCGTCGGAAACATTGCGCAGTCATTAGATAAAATGGGCAGCTATATCTCTGAATATGCTCGCCTTTCCCCAACGGCACTTTCAATACTGGAAGAGGTAGCACTGCAACGGCAAGTGATCAAGGCTTATCCCAAAGTCTATAACAAGCAAGGGTTTCATCCACTGGCGCTAATTAAAGCCATGCAATCTATCATCACACCAGATACCACGCTATGCCTTGATATGGGGAGCTTCCACATCTGGATCGCTCGTTACTTAAGCTGTTTTCGAGCTCGCCAAATGCTGGTGTCTAACGGCCAACAAACGATGGGCGTTGCACTGCCATGGGCCATTGGTGCCAGCCTACTAAAACCTGGTAGCAAAGTGGTATCGATATCAGGAGACGGCGGTTTTATGCAATCGAGCATGGAGTTAGAAACCGCGGTTAGACTGAACTGCAATATCGTCCATATTGTGTGGGTTGATAACGCCTACAACATGGTAGAAATGCAAGAGATCAACAAATATCAGCGCTGCTCTGGTGTGAAATTTGGACCAATTGATTTCAAGGCCTACGCCGAGTCATTTGGCGCGAAAGGCTTCGCAGTGACTAGTCAACACGAATTGCTACCGACATTGAATAAAGCCATGGACGTTGAAGGACCAGCAGTGGTGGCTATCCCCGTAGATTACAGCGACAACGACAAACTGATGTTGCCGCGCACAGAGAAAAATCAAGATCCCGTTTTTGTAAGTTTCGAAGGAGAAATCGCATGAGAGGATTAAAAAATAAAGTCGCACTCGTCACTGGTTCTGCCAATGGCATTGGTTTGGCCATCGCAAAACGTTTGTATGAAGAAGGCGCAAACGTCGCTCTTGCCGATTGGAATGAAGAGCAGTTGGCAAACGCCGTTGAGGGCTTTGATAAACAGCGTGTGTCTGCGCATTCTATTGATGTTTCTGACCCAGAAAAAGTCGCAGCACTGATTTCTGATGTTGTTACCCGTTTCGGTAAACTGGATATTTTAGTAAACAATGCTGGCGTACATGTCCCTGGTTCCGTGATTGAAGGTAGTGTGGAAGACTGGAAGAAGATCTCTGGTGTAAACATTGACGGCGTCGTTTATTGCGCGAAGTTTGCTTTGCCTGAACTCTTAAAAACGAAAGGTTGTATGGTAAATACCGCGTCCGTTTCCGGTTTGGGTGGTGACTGGGGTGCCGCATTCTATTGCGCGAGTAAAGGTGCAGTGGTGAACCTTACCCGAGCGATGGCATTGGACCATGGTGCGGATGGGGTAAGAATTAACGCCGTATGCCCAAGTTTAGTAAAAACCAACATGACAAACGGCTGGCCGCAGGACATCCGCGATAAATTCAATGAGCGCATTGCGCTTGGCCGAGCAGCCGAACCTGAAGAAATTGCGTCTGTCGTGACTTTCTTGGCAAGTGATGACGCATCTTTCATTAATGGCGTAAACCTACCTGTAGACGGCGGTGCCACCGCATCAGATGGTCAACCTAAAATAGTATAAGCATGAAATAGACAGATCAGTAAGAGACGTTCTACTACCTTTCGGATCGATGCTGATCTGTCGCTTTACGCTCTGAGCACACAACCCATGCCAGCAATAAACTCAACCACTCAACCGCTGTTAGAGATATCTCAACAACTTAAACCAGCAACGAGAAATTAATGTTTCACACAAACCGACAAACTATGTGAGCATTCCATCAGGTATAGAGTGAAGACTTATGTATCAGCGATTCACAAAGAACCAGACAGTTTCCGCGAATACTTTCTAAAGAAGTCTCAGTGACGACTAACGTTTCTGCCACACCATCCATTGCTCTCTGCCTTTAAAAACCTCAACACTGTTTACCACCACTGAGGATTCCACAAGTTCAAACGTGGGCTCTAGAAAAGATGCCAGTTCCCCACTTCTCAAACAAAATGGAGGGAAGCGTGATAGGTAATTATCATCAATGACGAAAAAACCAATTAGAAAACCTCCGCTTGGCAATAATTTATCCACCATAGCAAAGTATTCTGACCACATGTCTCTTGGTAGTGCTGCGAGAAAGGCCCGCTCGTAAATGACATCAAACGAGTGAGAAAAATCGGCATTAAATACATCACCCAATACGACTTTATCTTTGTAGTTACCTAACGCTGATTGCGCCATTTTTACCGCTTCTTGGCTGTAATCCATCGCGATCACGTCATGCCCATATTGAATAAAAGTGCTCAGTTCATAAGCGGCACCACACCCAGGAATAAACACTGACTGGCCTACATGAAGTGAATTGTCGAGATAGTCCTTGAGTTCTTGAGGTGTCGATTGGGCATCCCAAGGCATAGTGCCTCGGATAAACAAATCATCCCAGAATTGTGTGTTAATCATTGGTGCCTGTTTCATTTACCCGCTCCCTGATTGCGGTAGTAAAAAATAAAGGGATACGCAGCGCAATGTGGTATCCCTTTTCTAGCCTTTTGTCTGACGTTGTTAGTTTTTTATGACAACCACTTTCTACTGCACTTATGCCACCAATGAGTTAACTGCGAAGATCATTGATTAACGGCTGCTCCACTTGGTTCGGTACAAACTGGACATTGCCTTTCAGTTTAGTGACTGACTGTAGTGTTGCTTGAATGTCCTCTGCTGATACATGCACATCATGACAACAAAAAGTAATGGCATCGTTGAAGCCATCGCGCTCAATTTTCAAGGAGCCTTTAATATCGTGGCGACGACAGACTTCTTGGATTTGATGCGGATAAACAAACAGCCCTTTTACTTTCACCGCGGAGTCTGCTCGTCCCATCCAGCCCTTAATTCGTGCATTCGTGCGTGAAGAATCAGAACTTGTCTCTAGATATGCCGATAAATCTCCCGTTGCGTAGCGAATCAGCGGGAACTTCTCATCGAACGACGTTACAACGACTTCACCGACTTCTCCCGGTTGTACAGGAACACCATCAGGATCAACGATTTCAACAATAATATCTTCGGCAATCACTAATCCTTGTTCACCAGACACTTGATAAGCAATCAAACCAAGCTCTGCACTTGCGTAGGCTTGAAAGACTGCAATGCCTTTTTCCTCAAACATCTGTTGCATGCCTGCTGTAACCGCTTCACCAGAGACCAGAGCTTTCTCAAAGCTAGGCAGCTCATTGTATTTCTCTTGGTACTTTTGTAGCAACGTCAGCAAATAAGAAGGTGTGCCAGTGTAACCATTAGGTTGAAGCTGTTTAATTGCCTCTATTTGCGCTTCGGTATTGCCTACTCCAGCCGGAAATACCGCACAGCCACAAGCCCTTGCGCCACCATCCATAATAAATCCGCCAGGAGAGAAATGGTAAGAGAGCGTGTTATGCACTAAATCACCCGCACAGAACCCAGCAGCGTGAAACGCGCGCCCCATACGCCAGAAATCGGCCTCATCCGTTTGAGCCTCATATAAAGGCCCAGGAGACTGAAAAACACGCGCCATTTGACCAATGGCAACGCTATTTAAGCCACCAAACGGCGGTTTAAGTTGCTGCTGATTAGGTACATTGAACTTACGTGTAATCGGGAACTGAGCAAGCCCTTCACGATTGTTTGCCAATGTAGGCTCTAACCCAGAAAAATGCGCCGCGTAATGTTCGCTATTGACTTTCGAATTTTCAATCAACGTTGGCAGACGTTGAAACAACGACTCTTCTCGCGCCTGTAGAGACAACGATTCTTTCGCATCAAATAGTTCGTTCATCCTTGCTCCTTACAACCAACGCTTACGACGTTTGTAAGATTTCAGATTCTTAAAGCTCTTGCGATCTTCATCGCCGCCGCCAAGGTAGAATTCTTTTACGTCTTCATTGTTTAGCAATTCGTGCTTGCTGCCATCTAGTACGATTTTGCCTGATTCCATGATGTAACCGTAATCGGCCGCTTGAAGAGCGAAGTTGGCATTCTGTTCAACCAAAAGCATGGTAATACCTTGCTCTTTGTTGATCTTGTTAATAATGCTGAATACTTCTTTAACTAGCAGTGGAGAAAGCCCCATAGACGGTTCGTCCAACAAAATCATCTTCGGTCGAGCCATTAACGCTCGGCCAATCGCTAACATTTGTTGCTCACCGCCAGACAAATAGCCCGCCAGGCCAGTGCGCTCTTTGAGTCGCGGGAAATAGTCAAACACCATTTCGATGTCTTGTTCAACTTCGTTGTCAGTGCGTGTATAAGCGCCTAAGCGAAGATTTTCTATTACCGTCATATCTTCAACAATTCGGCGCCCTTCCATAACTTGGAAGATGCCCGAACGGACGATCTCTTCCGGGCTTTTGTTGTCTATACGCTCGCCCATGAAGTTGATTTCGCCGCGCGTCACTTCACCATCTTCGGTTTTCAATAAACCAGAAATGGCTTTCAACGTTGTGGATTTACCCGCACCGTTGGCCCCCAGTAAGGTCACAATCTGCCCTTTTGGAACTTCTAAACTCACACCGCGAAGTACTAGTATTACTTCGTCGTAGACGACTTCAATGTTGTTCACTGAAAGCAGTATTTCTGCCGGTTCGATATTCGTTGCTAATTCAGCCATCAAGCTACTCCTTGCTAGGGTGAGAGTGTTCTCTCACCCATCCTTATTTTCAGTAAGCTTTGTTATTAATAAGTCGTAGATTAGTAACCTAGCCAATCGTCACGACGTGACAATGTCACCTGTGATACTTTCTTGATATCAACTGCGCCGCCATCGTTGTTGCCCATAAAGACGTTCACGGTTGTTGTGCCTCGGTGATCTTCCGGTTTCCAGTTCGCAGGGACACAAACACCTTCTAAGCCTTGTGGTACCCAGTTGTCATGGACATACATGCCCTTCTTGATGTTTTCACCTGTGATACCACCGTTGTCTTTCGCCCACTCCATTGCTTCTTTCATATAGAACGCAGAACAAATACCGCGAATGTAATGGTGAGTTCTGAATTCGCCCGGCTCTGATTCAGACTGCTTAGAAATCTCACGGACCAGTTTCATGCCTTCATTATCATCTCCCCAAAACGCTGTCATACCTGGGAAAACGTAATCTTTAAGGCCATCGCCTGCTGCTTCAAGCACTGGCTTATCGCCGCCCCAAATGTTTGCCATGTACTGGAACTCTGTCCCAACCGTGTTACAAGACTTCACTAGTGAGATAACCGAGCTACCGATATTAGCAATGTAACCGTAGTTGGTGCCTGACTCTTTCAGCGACAAACATTGCGCTTTGAAGTCCCCTGGTTTTAGTGACACAACGACTGGGTTTTGCACATCAAAACCAAGTTCTTTGGCGTACTCTGCACACGCTTCTTTTGGCGCATTCGGGAATGGATGGTTATCGCCAATGTGCGTAAATTTCGGCGCACCTTGATTGCCCTTAGATTCCCAATCTTCTTTCGCCCACTTAACTAGCGCACGACACGCATCTGAGTACGACGCACCATAAAAGAAGTTATAAGGCGCTGGTTTCGCGGTTTTTGGGTTTTTGCCAGTTGGGTCAGTTAAGTGACCAGAGTAAGAAGCAGAGAACACCGGCACTTTGTCTTTGGTAACAAACGAAATAAGTGCTTCGGTATCCGCCGTACCCCAACCTTGCAGCGCAACCATGTCTTTACGCGCCACCCAACGTTTATAGTTAGAAATCGCCACTGGTACTTTGTACGCCATGTCTACTGTTTCAAATTCGAGCTCGGTACCGTTAATGCCACCGTTTTGGTTAATCCAACGCAATGCGTCTCGCACGCCAGAACCATAAGGCTTGCTCACATAAGCCGTTGGTCCAGAAAAGTCGACTAATTGCCCGACAAACACAGAATCTTTTGCCCAAGTTGCGGTAGTAAACAGTGCAGATGACAGCACCAACGTTGTCGCTAAATGTCCTTTGTTCATAACTCGTTGTCCTTGTTATTGAGGTATATTCCACTTAATTCCACGTTAATATGAGAACGGATAATGTTTCCAATATGCTCGAATCTGTTGCCAGCGATGCGATAATCCTTGAGGTTCGAAAATGAGGAACAGCATGATGACTAAACCAATCGCCATCTCTTTGAAGTAAGCCAGACCATCAGTGAAAGCGGTGGTATCACCAAACGCTGAAAGCCCCGTTACGCCAAACTCTAAAACTTCAGGCAGCAATACGATAAATATCGTCCCCATCAGCGTACCTTTGACTGAGCCTAAGCCACCAATGATGATCATTGCCAAGAACTGGATAGACATCATGATGGTGAAGCCTTCTGCTGATACAAACCCTAGATAATGTCCGTAGAGTGCACCCCCGATGCCCGCATAGAATGCACACACTCCAAATGAGAGCAGACGATACTTGGTTAGGTTGATGCCCATGATCTCTGCTGACAGATAGTGATCTCGTACTGAGACAAACGCGCGACCGTCACGAGAACGGATTAAGTTTGATGCCCACATATACATGAAGATCAGCGCAAACAGAGCGATGTAGAAGAAGCTTTCGTCAGTCGTAAACTCAAAACCAAACAAATTAATTGGGTTCGCGCTTGCACCGTATGAGCCGCCACTGAACCAATCTGCGCGAGCAAAGAAGTCCTCTAAAATAAACTGCGCCGCCAACGTTGCGATAGCTAGATATAAACCTTTAATTCGAGCCGCTGGCAGACCAAACAGCATCCCCACAATCATGGTTAAGTAACCCGCAAGCGGAATCGCAAACACGACTGGAATGTTAAACTGGTTATTTAACCAAGCCGATGCAAAGGCGCCAAAACCAAAGAACGCACCGTGACCTAGCGAAATTTGTCCGGTAAAACCAACCAGAATGTTTAAGCCCAATGCCGCGATACCGAGGTATGCAATCTGAATAAACAGGTTTAGGAAGTAAATATCCAAGACCAGCGGTGCTGCCAGCATGGCGATGACACCTGCAATCGCAAGGCTTCTGATGGTTTTGGTTTCAAAAATTGGCGTATCGCTTTTGTATGTGGTTCGAAAATCCCCACATGGGCGCATGCTAAGTTGAGCCATGTTATTTCTCCTTAAATACGCTCAATATCTTTGGTACCAAACAGGCCATATGGCTTGAAGGCAAGAATGATTAACAGCACATAGAATGGTGCGATGTTGTACAGGTTACCCACTTGCAGGTATTGGCTATCAAAAAACTCAGCCAAGTTTTCTAGCACCCCGATGGTAATACCACCGACAATTGCGCCGACCACCGAATCTAAGCCACCTAAAATAACGGCTGGGAAAACTTTGATACCAATAATGGATAGCGCGTCAGATACGCCGTTAACGATACCGATAACAATCCCTGCTGTTGCAGATACCATTGCCGAAATGGCCCAACTGATGGCGAACACTTTCTTGATGGAAATGCCAAGACTCTGGGCTACTTGCTGGTTGAATGCCGTTGCGCGCATTGCCAGACCCATTTTGCTGAATTTGAAGAACCAGTAGAACGCGCCCATGATGAGCATTGAGAAGATCAAGCTCAGAATGTAAGCAAACTCAACATTCAAACCTCCGATATTCACCACGTTGGTTTCGAACACTTGCGGGTACGACACAGCCGAGACACCGAATATCCACTTCATCAGCGCTTGGAAAAACATCGATAGACCAATGGTCACCATGATCACAGAGATAATCGGTTCACCAATCAACGGTCTGAGCACAATGGTTTGCACGGCGATACCAAAAATCATCATGAACGCGAGCGTGAGTAAAAAGCCAATAAAAAACGGTAACTGTAGGTGCACCAATGCCGCCCAACATACCCATGCGCCAATCAACAGGAACTCACCCTGAGCAAAGTTGACCACCTGGGTCGATTTGTAAATCAATACAAAGCACATGGCGACAACGCCATACAACATGCCAACGATCACGCCATTAATGACGAGTTGCAGTAATAAATCCGTATTCACTATGCGATCCTCCGTTGTTCGCTATCCACTAGTGTTGGCTCATGCTCAATAAGCGTTTCAATAACTAGCGACGTTTGAATGCGTGTTTTGGTGCCATCTTGATAAGTGATCACTGTATCGACATCGACTTTTGGATCGTCGCTGTAGATGGTTTCGATGATGTCTCCGTATTTCTCTGCAACCACACCACGGCGTACTTTACGTGTGCGAGTTAGCTCTCCATCGTCGGCATCCAGCTCTTTGTAAAGTAGAATGAATTTGCTGATCTTCTGTGCATCCGGTAGGGATTCGTTCACTTTTTGAACTTCTTCACGAATCGCTTGGTACACTTCTGGTTGAGCAGATAAGTTGGTGTAGTTGGTAAATGCCAAGCCGCGTTGCTCTGCCCACTTCGCGACGATCGCATAGCGAATACAGATGATGGCAGACAGCCAAGGTCGACCTTTACCTACCACCACGGCTTCTGCAATAAACGGCGAGAACTTGAGTTTGTTTTCGATAAACTGTGGCGAATAACGGTCGCCATGGCTGGTTTCCGACATATCTTTCAGACGATCAATCACCACCAAGTGACCGGAATCTTTAAAATAGCCCGCATCGCCTGTGTGCATCCAACCATCTTGAACATCTTCATCATATGCTGCTTGGTTGTTTAAGTAGCCAGTAAACATGCCTGTACTTTTCGCGATGATTTCACCAACGCCATTGCTGTCCGGGTTGATGACTTTCACTTCTGCATTATCAAACGCAACACCAACGGAATCGTAATCCACATCATCCGCTTGGTGCACGGTGTATGCGCCACACATTTCGGTCTGACCATAAAGCTGCTTAAGTGGCACACCAATAGCTTGTAGGTAACGGAAAGTATCCGGTCCCATCGCCGCACCGCCGGTTGCCGCAGATGTCAGGTTCGAAAACCCTAAACGGTCACGCAGAGCACGCAGAAGAATCCATTCAGCCAACTTAGAGCGTTTACCCTGCTCCAGCGCTTTGTTGGCTAAGCTCATGCCCAGTTTGTACATCTTTTGCTTAAACGGTGTCGAATCCATCATTCGTGCAGACACGTCTGCCACAATGTTTTCCCACACACGTGGCGCTAACAGCACAAAGTTTGGACCGATTTCACGCAAGTCGGACATCATGGTTTCTTGTTCTTCCACAAAGTTAACGATTTGACGAGAAATCAACGCCTGACCAACCACGTAAACCTGCTCCATAATCCAAGGCAAAGGCAGAACAGAAACGTAGTTGTCGCCTGGGGAACGAGGGTCTGCACGCAAGTAAGCCGCACAGTGATCCAAGAACGTGCCACTGTGTAGCTGAGCCAATTTTGGTTTAGAAGTCGTACCCGACGTAGTACAAAGAATTGAAAGATCGCTGCCTTTGGTTTCAACAACCATATTGAGATATTTGTCTGGGTCCGCTTTATCAATCAGCTGACCTTTTTTGTAGACCTGTTCAACATCAATTAATCTTGGATCATCGTATTTACGCATTCCACGAGGATCGCAGTAAATAATGTATTCAACGCTAGGAATTTCATCACCAAGCTCAAGCAGCTTGTCGCATTGCTCTTCATCTTCGGCAATCACGACTTTTGCTTTTGCATAGTTGATAAGGTACGCCACCTCTTCGTGCATAGAATCTTGATAGATGCCCAGCGAGAAACCTTTGATCGCATGTGCCGCTAACTCGCCCCATACCCATTCAGGGCGGTTATCACCTAGCAAACCAACGACATCTTGCTCACCAATACCCAAATCTCGTAGTGCCAGTGCCATCCACTTGACGCGGTTTTCATAATCCTTCCAAGTGAACTCTCGCCATATACCAAACTCCTTTTCACGCATTGCGACTTGTTCGGGCCAGTTCTTGGCATTGTGTTGCAACACTTTTGGAAAGGTATCTAAGCGGGTTATATCTGCCCAATCATTATGTTGCTGTGCCATTATGCACTCTCCTCTAATGTCGGTAACTCTTCGCCTAAGTACGCTTGTTTCACATGTGGGTTGGCCATCACTTCTTCAGGCTCACCCGTAGCAATGTGTTTACCGAAATCCAAAACCAAAACGCGATTAGAGATGTCCATGACCACGCCCATGTCGTGCTCAATCATGATGATCGTGATATCTAATTCTTCATTCAGATCCATGATGTAACGTGCCATGTCTTCCTTTTCTTCCAAGTTCATACCTGCCATTGGTTCATCAAGCAGCAGTAACTTAGGTTTTAAGGCAATGGCACGAGCAAGCTCTACACGCTTACGTAAGCCGTAAGATAGGGTGCCTGCAGTCGCTTTTCGGATGTGCTGGATTTCTAGAAAATCGATCACGTCTTCCACATATTTGCGGTGCGCCATCTCTTCTTTCTGCGCATTAGAGAACCAATAGAGTGGCCCCGTGACGAAGTTGTTTTTTAGTAGGTGGTGTCGGCCAACCATGATGTTGTCCAGTACCGACATGTGAGAAAAGAGCGCTAAGTTTTGGAAGGTTCTTCCCAACCCTAACTCAGCTCGTTGGCTAGGTGTCCGTTTAGTTACATCATCTCCAGCGAAGATTACAGAGCCTTTGTTTGGTGTGTATCGACCAGAGATGCAATTGAGCATTGAGGTTTTACCTGCACCGTTTGGGCCAATGATTGAAAAAATTTCCTTTTCATTCACATGGAAGCTCACGTCAGTTAAAGCTTTCACCCCACCAAAAGCCAATGAAATATCGTTTACCTGCAACTGAGGCGATTCCGATACCATAGTTGATCTCCCTTTCGTTATTTTAAGTGCGTTCCATTGAGCACTATTTGATCAAACCTAACTTTGATACTGGTAACCGCTTTTACACCTATGCATCAACTTTGTATTCAGTTTACGTAAACGTCAATTTAAAATCAGAATAGTGCCTGAAAGATTAAGTTGCAATCGAGTTCATCGAGAAAGATTTGAACTAACGCAAACTTTAAGTAAATAAATTGTTAATAAAAATTATTCTCAAACGCTTACATATTTGGATAGTTCGGACCACCACCACCTTCTGGCGGAGTCCAGGTAATATTTTGACTTGGATCTTTGATGTCGCAGGTCTTACAGTGGATACAGTTGGCCGCATTTATTTGCAGCTCTGGCTGCTGCTCCCCCTGTACGATTTCATACACGCCAGCCGGACAATAGCGCTGTGCTGGCTCTGCATATAATTCAAGGTTCTGCTCAATAGGGATCCGCTGGTTCTCCAGTCGTAAGTGGCATGGTTGATCTTCCTCATGGAAGATATTGGATAGATAAACGGAAGAGAGGCGATCGAAACTTAACACGCCATCAGGCTTCGGATAGACAATTTCATTGCTGTTTTCCGCCAATAACAGAGACTGATGATCAGGCTTATCACAGCGGATATGCCACTTAGCTTTACCTTTTAACACGTTATGTTCCAGCAGCGCTAAACCACCGCCCAGCCACGATCCAAAGCGGTGGATTCCACTTGAGAAGTTACGTGCTTGATAAAGCTCTTCATACAGCCAAGACTGTTTGAAATGCTTTTGATAATCAGCAGTAACTGACTGACTCTCAAGGGCTTCACATACTGCTTCAGCGGCAAGCATTCCAGATTTTATTGCGGTGTGTGTGCCTTTGATTTTAGCGCCGTTAAGTGTTCCTGCATCACAGCCAATTAACAAGCCACCAGCAAACTGCTGCGTGGGAAGCGAATGAAAGCCGCCCTTGGTAATCGCTCTCGCGCCATAGCTAATACGCTTCCCATTTTTGAGGTATTGCTCAATCAACGGGTGGTGTTTAAAACGTTGAAACTCATCAAATGGACTCAAGTGCGGATTCTTATAATTCAAGTCAACAATCAACCCGACGGCAACTTGGTTTCCCTCTAAATGGTAGAGATAACTGCCACCTGTAGCTTCATTTGATAACGGCCAACCTAATCCGTGCACTACTAAACCTTGCTGATGCTGCTCTGATGGGATTTCCCACAGCTCTTTAAAACCGATAGCGTAGTGTTGAGGCGTTTTCTCTTCAGCAAGATTAAATCGGTTAATCAACTGCTTACCAATATGCCCCCGTGCGCCTTCAGCAAATAAAGTAAACTTCGCTCGCAGTTCAATACCAGGTTCGAAATTTCCTTTTTGTTCACCATTTTTATCTAATCCCATATCGCCCGTGATCACGCCACAAACACGACTATCTTCATCGATGATCGCTTGACTGGCGGTAAAACCTGGGTAGACCTCCACCCCCAAGTTCTCAGCCTGCAACGCCATCCATCGGCATAGACTGCCCAAACTTATGATGTAATTACCTTTGTTATGTAACGTATTAGGCACCGCCCAAGAAGGCAGTTCATGACCATTGATGTCATTGCCCAGATAGTAGGTTTTATCTTGGTTTACTTTGGTATTGAGCGGAGCGCCTTTCTCTTCCCAGTCAGGAAAAAGCTCATCCAAACTCCGCGTTTCAAACACCGCACCCGATAAAATATGCGCTCCAACTTCAGAACCTTTTTCTACCACGCAAACAGAGAGGTCTTGTTTTTTTTCTGCTGCTAATTGTTTGATTCGGCATGCCGCAGACAAACCTGCGGGACCAGCGCCTACAATCAGAACATCAAATTCCATGCAGTCTCTTTCCATGATTGCATTCCTTTTTCTTTGCATGTTGCCAACTTGTTAATCAACAATATATTTAAAGTTGACGCAAACGTAAAGGTAAATTAACATCATTTTAAAGACGTCATCACATCGTCTTCACTGTAAACACATAGTCTTCACTGTAAAAGGAATCTAACGTGAAAATACTAGTGCCAATCAAAAGGGTCATTGATCCCTACGTTAAAGTTCGCGTGAAAGCGGACCATAGCGATGTTGAAACCAATAACGTCAAGATGACGATTAATCCATTTTGCGAAATAGCCGTTGAAGAAGCCGTACGACTAAAGGAGCAAGGTATTGCAGATGAAGTCATCGTTGTCAGTGCTGGCGGTAGCCAGTGTCAGGAGCAACTACGTACCGCGCTTGCATTAGGCGCCGATCGCGCTATTCATGTCGATACTGAAGACAAAATAGAGCCATTAGTTGTTGCTAAGCTGCTCAAAGCTCTAGTTGAGCAAGAACAAGCACAGCTTGTGATTACGGGTAAACAATCCATTGATACGGACAACAACCAAGTGGCTCAGATGCTGGCCGCCCTACTTGACTGGCCTCAAGCAACTTTCGCTTCCGACGTGAAGATTGAAGATCAAAAAGTTCAGGTCGTGAGAGAAGTGGACGGCGGCTTGATGACGGTCGCGATGAACTTACCTGCGGTGATCAGTACTGACTTACGCCTGAATGAACCGCGTTTTGCCTCTTTGCCTAATATCATGAAAGCTAAGCGCAAGCCGTTAGATACCATCACACCTGACAGTCTGGGTGTTGAAGTGGTATTTAGCCAAACCATTCAAGAAATCACACCGCCAGCGCAAAGAAAAGGTGGCATCAAGGTTGAATCTGTCTCAGAGCTTCTCGATAAGCTGCGTAACGAAGCGAAGGTGATTTCATGAAGAACTTAATCATAGCAGAGCATGACAATAACCAATTGCATGCGGACACACTCAAAGTGGTTAATGCAGCAAAACAAGTCAGCCAAGACAATGTTTTGATCGTAGTGGGCCACCAGTGTGAAGAAGTCGCTCAGCAAGCTTGTCGCGTTGATGGTATATCAAACGTAATTTGTGTCGATGATGAGCAACTTAAGCATCAATTTGCCGAGAGTATCGCACCTATTGTAGTGAGTATTGCTGAAGGTTTTGACGCAATCTGGGCTAGCTCATCATCAAAAGGGAAAGACCTTACACCTCGAGTAGCAGCGAAGTTCGGCGTTGGGCAAATTTCCGATATTGTCCAAGTTATCGATGAAAACACTTTTATCCGCCCTATTTACGCAGGAAACGCATTTGCCAAAGTGACCACCAGCGACAAGGTTCGCGTCATCACCGTGCGCGCGTCTGCGTTTGAGCCGGTTACTTGTCACAACCAAGCTGATATTAAGCATCAGCAGGTCACTATCTCAGCTCCAATGGTTGAATTGGTTTCTGTCGATAAAACCGTGTCAGAACGTCCTGAATTAAGCGCGGCAGAGGTGGTTGTGTCAGGTGGACGCGGGGTCGGTAGCAAAGAGAACTTCGCGTTGATCGAACAAGTAGCCGATAAACTAGGTGCTGCCATTGGCGCTTCTCGCGCGGCGGTTGATGCCGGGTTTGTTGCCAACGACTTACAAGTGGGTCAAACCGGTAAAATCGTTGCACCTAAGCTTTATATAGCGGTTGGGATTTCCGGTGCCATCCAGCATCTTGCAGGAATGAAGGAATCCAAAGTGATTGTCGCGATCAACAAAGATCCAGAATCTCCTATCTTTGAAGTTGCCGACTATGGATTGGTTGGTGATTTATTTGAGGTACTACCTCAGCTTGCCGAACAACTTTAAACGATCAGATAAGGGGCGAACACTGCTATGTTCGCCCCTTTATTTTGTTTTTGGTCATATTCAAAAGAATTGAAATTAGAGGGACCTATGCCAAATTCTGCACCTATTTGGTCACCATCTGCTGAGCGCGTCAGCAATAGCAACTTATTACGGTTCATCGAAAAGGTTAATAAAGACAAAGCCGAAGGTACCGTAATCAACAATTACACGTCTCTACACCAGTGGTCCATTGAGCACAATGATGAATTTTGGCGACATACTTGGCAGTTTTGCAACGTAATCGGAGATATAGGTTCGCAAGTCAAGAGCCTTGGCAGTCCCAAATGGACACCAACAGGTTCTAATCATCATCATGTAAATAGAGACACAGTATGGTTTGCTGACGCCACGCTGAACTACGCAGAGAACCTCCTATCTCAGGCTGAACAATCACCAGAGCGTGAGTTTATTGTTTTTAGCAATGAAAGCGGTGAACACCGACAACTCACCGGTAAACAGTTGCTTGAACAAGTTTCTGCCATTCAACAATGGCTACTCAATTGTGGTGTCGGTAAAGGCGATGTCGTTGCGGGTTATTTGCCCTACCTTCCTGAAACCGTTATTGCCATGCTGGCCACCACCAGTCTTGGTGCCATTTGGACTTCAACCTCTCCTGATTTTGGTATCGATAGCGTCGTAGAGCGTTTTGGTCAGGTCAAACCGAAAGTTCTTTTTTGCTGTGATGGCTACCAGTTCGGAGGCAAAGCTTTCGATATGACGAACAAGAACACCACTCTTAGTAGTAAGTTAAGCAGTGCCTCCGAAGAGACTACTATTAGCGTATGCCAAATCGAATATTTACAAAACGCTGAGAGTGCTAGCACTTCTGAGTTTGTTTCTTGGTCCGATATTACTCACCACTTTTCTCCACAATCAATTCAATATCAACCAACGCTGTTTAATGACCCGTTATTCATTTTGTATTCTTCTGGTACAACAGGTCAACCTAAGTGTATTGTCCATTCCGCAGGCGGTACCTTGCTCAATCACCTCAAAGAACATCAACTGCATTGCGACATCAAATCGCAAGACAAGGTTTTCTACTACACAACATGTGGTTGGATGATGTGGAACTGGCATGTTTCCGCTCTTGCGAGTGGTGCAGCCTTAGTGATTTACGACGGTAGTCCGGTTTACCCTGATCACTCCGTCTTATGGCAATTAGCAGAAGAACATAGCGTGTCGCTGTTTGGTACTTCAGCGAAATACTTAGAAGCACTGGAACAGGCAAACTGCTCTCCAAAACTAGAACATAACCTGAAGTCACTCAAAACTCTTTGCTCAACTGGTTCGGTGCTTTACCCAGAACAATTTAATTATGTCTATCAGCACATCAAGCAGGACTTGCATCTCGCTTCTATCGCTGGCGGCACAGATATTTGCGGATGCTTTGTACTTGGAAACCCTATTTCACCAGTTTACAAAGGTGAATGCCAAGGCGCAGGGCTGGGAATCGACGCACGTGTTCTAGAGGATGGTGGACATACTATTACGCAAAAACGCGGCGAACTGACTTGTAATAACTCGCTACCTAACTTCCCTATTGGCTTCTGGAACGACAACGGCGAACGCTATCACAACGCTTATTGGAGCAAGTTTACCGATATCTGGCACCATGGCGACGATGTGATGCAAACCGAACATGGCGGCTTCATTTTTTATGGCCGTAGTGACGCAACCTTAAATCCAGGCGGCGTACGCATCGGTACCGCTGAAATCTATCAGCAAGTGAACGCGTTACCCGAGGTTGAAGACTCCATCGCTGTCGGCAAGTTAAACCAGCAGTCTGAAGAAATCTGGTTACTAGTAAAACTCGCTCACAACGTCGAGTTAACCCAACAACTCACCGATTCAATTCGCCAAACATTGAAAACAAAATGTTCACCGCGCCATGTCCCACGACAAATTTTTGCCATCAGTGATATTCCTAAAACGCGCTCAGGCAAATTGGTTGAGCTAGCAGTGAAACAATTGGTAAACGGACAAGCTGTAAAAAACATTGGTGCTATTGCTAACCCAGAAGTGCTGGAAGAAATTAAAACGCTTTTCAACATAGAAAGTGGCGCCACTGTCAATTAGAGACTCAACAAGTCTTCCAACAATACAGACGGGTATAACCTAACTGTATTTTTAGCTCGCTCGATAACTCCTCCCCACTTTCGTGGAAACTGCGCGAAATATGCTTCATGTACACAAAAAAGGTGAGATAATTCTATCTCACCTTTGAGCCATATGAGCGGGAGCATTAGTTTGGGGGTTAAGCTTTTATCAGTTGGCTCATATCTTCGCGAACTTGTGGCACCGTTAAACCAACGATGATTTGAAGGCTCTCTTGATTTCTAACAATATTCACCGCTCCGTACTGTGTGAAAAATGCGTTCTCCTTTACAAGAGAGACATCTTTAACTTTAACACGCAAACGCGTCGCGCAATTAGTTAACAATTCAATGTTTTCTTTTCCACCCAGACCTTCAATAAAGGCACTAGCTTGTGACGGACTTGCGCTACTGTTATGGACCGCTTTCGCTTCTTTGTAGTCAGCTTTGGAATACAACTTACTATCTGCACCTTCACGTCCCGGAGTAAGTATGTTGTATTTTAAAATAAGCGCGCGAAACGTAACAAAGTAAACACCAGTAAACATGAGACCAATAATAATCTGAATCACGTATGTTCCTGCATGGTTACCAGCCAAAGGCAACCAGTTTTGGAAAATGAAGTCTATCAAGCCAGTCTGAAAGTTACCGGAAACACCAAACATAAAGGCGATCGTTGCCATTGTCGCAGATAACAACGCATGCAAAGCAAACAGCGCAGGTGCGATAAATAAGAATGTAAACTCTATTGGTTCGGTTATCCCTGTAAGAATTGCTGTGATTGCGGCTCCGAGCACTAACCCCATCACCATCTTTTTATTTTCTTTTTTCGCAACTGAATAGAGTGCTAGTGCGATACCCGTACAACCAAACACTTTACCCATTCCCGTCAACATCAAACCACCCTGAGGAAATTGTGTCGTTAAACTTTCCGAGCTCTGGGCGAATGTCTGTATATTTTGAATCCAATAGGCAACCGTTCCGCCATCGACTGCAACTGGCCCATAAAAAACGGGACCATATACGAAATGATGCAACCCCGTTGGTATCATGATTCGCTCTAAAAACGTAAATAGCCATACCCCTAACGATCCAGCAGAAACCAAAAATGATTGCAGATTGTTAATACCATGCTGAATACTTGGCCAAGTCAAACAAGTTAGAATTGCCATCACGACCATAATGGGGAAACTAATGATCACAACCAATGGCGTTCCGCCAAATACAGCCGCCCAATCCGGTAGCTTTTTATCAAAGAATCGGTTGTGAACCCAAACAGAGAGACTTGCAATTAAAATGGCACCTAGTAAGTTGGTATCAAGCGTTAGAATGCCACCAACTTCAGTCAAACCTCGCTCACCTTCCGTATAGTTCACGCCCAGTTCTGGTCCCCAAAATTGAAGGATTCCACCAATAACGTAGTTAAACGTAATGTAGGAAACGAGTGTTGCAAGTACAGCGCGACCAGATGCTTTTTTAGCTAAAGCGATAGGTAACCCAACGGCAAAAATAAGTGCCATATTTTTAAATACAGCGAGAGATGCCTGTAAAATGATCGTCGAGACTTTAACCCAAGCACTCCCCTCTAGTGCCCAAGGAAACACTTCTTGATTTAACAGCACAACAGAGAAACCCAATAACATGCCCGCTGCTGGAAATAATAGAACGGGAACAAACATCGCGGCTCCGAACCTTTGAATAATGTCTTTCATATAAACCTCTTGTTTCATTCACGGAGCCTACAAGTAGGCCCCGAACGTCCAGTTGTTATTGAAAAAATTGAGGAAGGTAGGCTTTATTTTCTTCTAGTAATTGTTTTGTTATTTCTTTAGCTTTTGGCACATTAACCACGGTACGGTTAAGTGTGAGTGCATTAATCAGCTTTTGCTGACTTCCTTCGTACCAAGCATCCACAACTAATTTCTCGTAACCAAGTTGGCTCTCAATCATGGCTTTTTGGAAGGTTGGGATTTTTCCTACAGTAAAAGCTTTCGGTCCATCACTAGTTAGCGCAGCTGGAACTTCTACCATGGCGTCATTTTGTAAATTTGTAATAGCACCATTATTCGGTACGATGACGAGATACACATCGCTCAAGTTGTAGGCAAGCGAAGCCGCAACTCTCACCATGTATCGACCATGGATATCGGCATGCAGTGTTTCGTGCTTCGTGGTGCCCGCTTCAATTATTCTTGCGTTCAATTCGAACACTCGTTTCTCACGGCCGTTAATTACCTGCCTTGCGCGGGTATTGTTGATATCCTCTTTCGCCACCATTTTTTCAGGGTACAAATAGTACTGAAGATACGTATTCGGCAAAAACTCTGGATTATCAGCAAGCATTGTTCTCATGTTTTTGAATGTGGCTTGCCACGATGGGTCATCCGCTATTTCCGCATCAACCGCACTGATCCCTTCTTTTAGGATGATATTTTTAATTTTGTCCGTTAAGTCTTCACCCTGTTTGTTACGAATTTTGGTAAACCAGCCATAGTGATTAAGCCCAAAATATTCAGGAACGAAGTCCCAAATTTCACATCCTAACAATTGCGCATAGCTGACCATAATCGCTGCTGGCATATCACAGATATTTAGAATTCGCTTATCATGCGGAAATTCACGATTTAAAGCTTCAGCGACAATTGCCGCCGGGTTGGTGTAATTAAGAATCCACGCATCTGGACACGTTTGTCGGATCTCGTTCACTAGCTGGATCATGTCGCCGATAGAGCGAAGTCCATATGCCATTCCTCCCGCGCCACATGTCTCTTGCCCAACACAAGAGTTGGATAGCGGGATTTGTTCATCGCGCTCGCGCATGGCCAACCCACCAGTGCGGATCTGGATAAAGAAAAAGTCCGAATCTGCGAATGCGACAGATTTATCCGTTGTATAAACAAACTCTTCAACTTCTGGATAGTGTTCTCGCAATAGAATTTCAGTAGCTAATGCATTCGATTCTTGGCGTTTCTCATCTATGTCGTAAAACACGACTTTTGCGAGTGGAAAGTTATCTTTTTCGGCAATAAGGCTGTTCATCATACCAAGTGTGTATGTACTGCCAGCACCAACAATCGTTAATTTTTGATGTTTCATTTCGCTACCTCAAATGTTTATCCTGAAAATGTATAAAATAAGTATTAATACTTTTATGATACATTTAAAGTGTAAGCACAAAGATACGAGATAAAAATCACACAAAGATCCTAAGGAAAAGTATTAACTACATCTCAGATCACATTCTTGCTATCATGATCCAAGACTTAGCGAGGTATTATGAAACCCAAATACATAGACATTGCGGAACGATTAGAAAAAAAGATCAAAGATGGGGAACTACAACCTAAATCGATGCTTCCAAAAGAGAGTGATTTGCAAGAAGAGTTTTCCGTAAGCCGCGTAACCATCAGAAAAAGCTTACAAATTCTGGTCGACAATAATTTAATTAGTCGGACAAGAGGTAGTGGAACTTATGTAAACGATCTAAAAGCCCAACATGATGCCTTACATTTGCTGGGTTTTATCGAGGAAGTCAGTAAACAGGGGAAAACGCCTAGCTCTCAAGTCATAAAGTTCGAACTTAAAAAACCGAATGAACAGGTTGCTAAGCAGTTAAATCTCTCGCCCAATGATGATACATATGAAATACATAGACTCAGATGTATTAATGATGAGCCTGAAATTTACGAAGTCACTCATATGCCAGCAGTGTTATTTCCAGACTTGAGCATAGCCATAATGAATGGTTCTAAATATGAGTACATTGAAAATAGCAAAGGATTGAAAATTGCGAAAAGCAGTCAGTCTGTCAAACCGTATTTGTTAGATGCAGAGACGGCCTCATACCTGAATGAATCAGAAGCTTCCCCTATTCTAAAAGTTGAGTCCACTGGTTACCTAGAAGATGGTCGTGCATTTGAATATACCGTCAATTACTTCCGACTTCATCAATACAGCTTCGAGTTTATTTCAACTAGGACGTAGTACTATTCGACGCTAATGGTTAATCATTGCGCCAAATCTTATATCCGACCTCTCGCATTGCTCTGCCGAGCAGGTGGGAGGCGACTGGCGCAGTGAGAACGATAAACAACATCGTACCGATAACCCGAGAGATCACGGTAACTTCAGGGAGTGAGAAAGCGACCGCTAATAACAAGCAGCTCACTCCGACAGTTCCAGCTTTGGTCGCTGCATGCATTCGGGTATACAAATCAGGAAGCCTCAGGACACCTAGACTTGCAACCAAGGTCAACAATGTTCCTAAGCATAAAAATAGTCCAATCAACACGTCCATTATTCTTTCTCCTTTCTTTTAACGATCAAACGTGCAAATGCGATCGTGCCGAGAAATGCGACCAAACCTAATGTAATGGCGATGTCTAACAGAGCGTCCTCACCGCTGTCTAAGGTGTAAACCGTAATAAATCCGATAGTGATAAATGAAATCAGATCTAACGCCACAACTCGATCAGCTAGCGTTGGTCCTAGAATTAAACGAGCAAAAGCCATAACAAAGCTGAGTAGTAGCCCAGAATAGGCAAAAGTGACCGTTATTTGCAGCCAACTATCCACGCGTCACCTCCAAAATTCGATGCTCTAACCCATCTTTAATTCCGCGAATAACCTCTTCATGTTCAGGTGCAAACATGGCATGAACGATAAGATACTTTTTATCAGCCGTAACATCCAAACTAAGCGTACCCGGTGTTAAAGAAACCATGTTCGCCAGTAATGTGATTTCTAGATCAGAATCGACCTCCAGAGGGACATAAACGATATCAGGCTGACTCAAATGAGTAGGTGTCACGACGTCCCACACCACTTTCGCAACCGATATAACCATTTCATAAGCGAAGTACACCAATAACTTCAATGCAGATGCAAAACGTTGAAAATAGCTCGTTTTCAATCCAAATGGTTGACTCAACCTTAAAGCAAAAAAGCCGACCGTAAATCCGACAACAAAATTCAGACTCGAATAGCTGCCATTAAGCATCATCCACGCTAACGCTAAGAAAAAATTGAGGAATAGATAGATCATGCATTTCCTCCTAACACCACTCTGATGTATTCAGTCGGATTTAACAGTTGTTCTGCAGCTTGAACGGAAAATTGATAAAAAGGCTCCGCCACTAAGCCAATGATTAGCGTCAACGTTGTCAATACAATAATTGGAACGCAGTACAACCAATGTACTTTGGCCTGCAGAGTCTGTTCTGGCTTCTCTCTAAATGGCTTTTTCCAAAATGCCTCACTCCAAATTTTCGTCATCGAGTAGACAGTAAGCAACCCCACCAATAACGCGGTACCTGCTAACCAGTAATACTCAGCCTGTATGCTCGACTTGATGACCAATAGCTTTCCCCAGAAACCCGATAGCGGTGGGAAACCGGCCAGAGAAAACGCAGGGACAAGAAACAAGAACGCTAACCAAGGCATAGCTTTGTATACCCCACCCAAATGTTCAAGTTGACTAGAGCCATATTTGCGCTCGATGAATCCACCTATTAAGAACAAATTCGCTTTTACAATGATGTGATGAACAATGTAGAAAATGGCACCGGCTAAAGCTAAGGGAGTGTAAATAGCCAACCCCATGATCATATAGCCTATTTGGCTAATAATATGAAAAGAAAGAATTTTCTTAATGTCGAATTGGCTAGCCGCTCCTAAAACGCCCGTTAACATGGTTAGCCCTGCGACCCAAATTAACGTCGGTTGCCAACCACTCTCGGCGAGCGGAAATACCAAGGTAAAGACTCTTATCAACGCGTATACACCGACTTTAGTAAGCAACGCGGCAAACAGTGCCACCACACCGCTTGGTAACGTGTGATAAGAAGCTGGCAACCAAGCAAATAAAGGAAAGAGTGCCGCTTTAATAGAAAAGGCAAACAAAAATAGCGCGGACAGCATCATGTTGATGCTCAATTCATTTTCCCCTACTTTGGTGTAGAGATCGGCCAAGTTCAAGGTGCCCGTTGCTCCATACAATAAACCGATAGCAAGCAAAAATACCAGCGTCGAAATCAGGTTCAACATCACGTACTTTACTGCACCATCAACTTGAGTTTTCGTTGCATCTAACACCATTAAACCAAATGATGAAATGAGCATGACCTCAAACCAAACATACAGATTAAAAATATCTCCAGTCAGGAAAGCGCCATAAACGCCAGCAAGCAACATGTGCATTAACGCATGGTAATTGCTATAGGAGGGCTTTCGGTGAAGGTCCGCCATCGCGTAGAAAACACATATCGCACCAATCACCGCCGTGATCATCACCATAGCAACGCTGAGGTAATCTGCGACAAACACGATACCAAATGGCGCACTCCACTGACCAAAAGCAACGGCTTGAATACCATTATTTATGATGTTTTCTGTGAGAAAGCCCGCAACGAAAAGGTTCGAAATCGCACTTACACCGCTCAACCACTCAACACTTTTTGTTGAGCGACGGACGAAGAAGATAATCAACGCCGTACTCAGCGAGAGAACTACCGGTAACGTAAGCAAAATCGAACTCATTGACCCTCCTCAGAACGTTGCATTTCATCGACGTTTGCAGTTCCAGTGTCTTTATAAGCTCGATAGAACAGCATTAAAGAAAAAATAAGTAGTCCAAAACCGATGACTATCGCAGTTAAGATAAGCGCTTGAGGTAAAGGATTTGCCGCGCTATCTGGTGGTAAAAGAGCATTATCGCCAATCAATGGCGGCTCTCCAGGCGTCAGCCTTCCAGCGGTAAAAATAGCAAGGTTAACCGCACTACTGAGTAACATGATGCCGAACAAAAGGCGCAAGATATGCTTTTCAAGCATTAAATAAACACCTGCTGCGACAAATACTCCAACGACAACACTCCAGACTATTTCCATCACTCTAGCTCCTCATTAATACGAAGCAGCATACCCATCACGCCACCTATAACGGCAAGGTAAACACCAACATCAAAAACCAATGGCGTCCCTAGTGGTATCACGTCTTTCCACCACAGTCCGGTCAAAAACGGTTTATCAAACGCAAAGCTCAAAGCACCAGAAACTAAGCTCAATGCGATGCCAGATAACGCAATGAGAAACGGTTTGAAATACAACCTAGAACGAACGTATTTCGGTGATTCCGCGAACATGAGAAGTGATAAACCAATAACGGCAATCAACGCACCAATAAAGCCACCACCCGGTTCGTTATGACCACGTAACAACAGATACACTGAAAATACGAGCATGAGTGCCGAAACAATGTGTGCCGTGGTTGCAAAAATTAATGATTGGATACGATTTTGCTTTTTCGCTCTTGTCTTAAGCAAACTCACTGCAGCAATCCCTGCAATAACAACGACAACAACTTCTCCCAATGTATCAAATGCGCGAAAGTCGACCAGAATAACGTTAACAATGTTTCGCCCATGTCCACCCGGGACACTGTTTTCTGCAAAGAAATCTGACACCGAAGAGTCCATCGGCTGAGACGTGATTCCTAACAAAAGTAAAGTAACCGAAACACCTATCACACCTGCTATGCAAATATTCGCTACTTTACGTTTTATTGAATGCTTGGGCACGGTGGTTAGACGTGGCATATGACGCATTAACAATGCAAGAAAGACCACCATTAATGTTTCCACTAACAGTAAAGTCTTCGCAACGTCCGGGGCGCTATAAATCATAAAAACAAGCGTGGTCATGAAACCAATCATACCAAGCGCAGAAATCGCAAGAAGTCTTGCGTGGGACAACGTACATACGAGCGCAGCACCAATCAACAATAAGGCAATACCAATCTCATAGAAAGTGACACTTGAAAGTTCGCCAACCAAAGGCAGAGGAATAAGCGCTACCTGACTCAGTAACGCAACGGCAAGTACCGTGAAAAATAATAGGACATAGCGACTCAATTTCTTTTGCTGTAACCGCGCCGTTTGCCACTTCGCCACTGTCATCATGCCATCTAATAGTCGTTCAAAAATATTCTCCGCTTTGGGGACGAATAGATGTAGCCGCTGAAAAAATGCAGACACAGTAGGATAAACACGGTACACCACATACCCCAACGCTAGCGTAATAACGCTTAACACTAACGGTACATTCACGCCATGCCATAGTGATGTCTCTTTAAGAGTTGCTGTGGGCAGAATGTCAGCAGAGCCCGGAAAAATAATATTGCGATCTAACCAATTCAAACCGAATAACGGAACTAGGAGGCTGCCAACTGCCAAGAGCAAAGGCGAGATCCACATGGCTTTTTTTGTCTCAACTGGCTTAGTTTCAATCGGCACGAGATCACGGCGAGCAAAGAATGGTCTCGCAATAAGCATAATGGTTAGCGCGACCATCAGTATATTCACGATTAAAAGTACAAAGGCGATCCAGTTATTGAGCTCTACTGCGGACTTGTACATGTATTCTTTGCTCAAAAAGCCTAACAACGGCGGGAACCCCGCTTTAGACAATGCAGCCAAACTCCCCGCAACCATGCTGATGACGAGAACTGACTTCAGGCCGTACAATTGATCAATATCTCGTGTTCCTGTCGCTTTGTCGATATTACCCACCACCATAAACAGCGCAGCTTTATAGAAAGAGTGAGCGAGAATAAACATCAATACTGCACTAACGGCCAAATCTGTGCCCATACCTAGTAATAATGTTAATTTACCCAAAGCAACATTCGTGCTGTAGGCTAGCATCAGCTTCAAGTCAGTTTGTTTTAATGCGACAAATGTGCACCAAATGGCCGTGATACTCCCAGTGATGACTAAAGCATAAAACCAGATCTCGCTGTGGGCATAAACTGGCGATAAACGTGCTAATAGGTAAATGCCTGCCTTTACCATTGTTGCCGAGTGTAAATACGCACTGACCGGAGTGGGAGCTGCCATCGCGTTAGGTAGCCAAAAATGAAACGGGAATTGCGCAGATTTAGTAAATGCACCGAGTAGTATGAGCACTAGAGATGGGATAAACCATTCATGCTGCGCAATAGTGTCTGCCTGCTCGATAATGGTATTTAGCTCATAACTCCCTGCCATTGCTCCCAGCAAGATAAGACCAGCTAGCAACGCTAGTCCACCAGCACCAGTAACAATCAGCGACTGCAAGGCGTTTTTCCGAGACGTTTTATTTTCGTGATTAAACCCGATCAGTAAATAAGAAGTGATGGTGGTGAGTTCCCAGAAAACAAATAACAACAGAATGTTATCGCTCATCACAATCCCTAGCATGGCAAGCATGAATAGGGTTAGATACAAATGAAAGGAAAACCGGCTATCACTTTCTCGTAAATAAGCCAAAGCGTAGATTTGAATCAGTGCGCCAATCCCACTGATCAGTCCCGCAAAAAGAAATGAAAGACCATCTAATCTAAAGCTAAGGTTGATATCGAGGCTTGGTATCCATTCCGCATTCCAGCTCACGCCTGCAGGAGTATAGATATAGAAGAGAAAAGAGAAGATTAAAACTGGCAGCGCAGGGAAAATCAGTAAGACCAACTGATTATCTAGGTTTTTCGGCAGGTTTTCTTTACCCGTTATGTTATTCAACATCGCAGCCCATTCGTTATTATAAGAAGGTACGCCCTATTCGGCGCAAATGACAAACTCCACTGTATTGTTTTAACCCAAGCGCTTCAAAAACGATCATGAAACCAAGGGAAAAGTAGCAAACAGTAATCACTGAGTGCTACTTAGAGGAACGCCGATACAAACCGCTATTTGCTGTCTGCTACGGCATAAGAACGTAGGTCACTACTTACGTGTTCTTGGCTGAATGTATATGGATTATCGTCATCAGCTAACTCGAATGCATCGTAGGTGCAGTCACCGATATCATTTCTCGGACAAACATAAACATTCGAACGTTCTATCATTTCTGTGTGGCATTTCGGGCATAGGTTTTTCATGTCACTCTCCTCTGATAACTTATTGATACATTGATAATTCCATGTTCTAGAGATCCATCTCCCTCCTTTACCTAAAACATCACTTAAACCCAACTTTGTTACACCCCAATTACTGAATCGGTGAGACAAAGCCATCGGGCTTAAGAGCGACCAAACTACAGTTAATCGATTGCAAAATATTTTCAGCCGTATTACCAATGACATAGCCAGATATACCAGTTCTCGCTAAGGTTCCCATTACCAGCACGTCTACCTCAATACTCTCTACGTAATCTGGAATCTTTTCGTCGGGTTTTCCATGCAGGTGGTGAATCACAATTTCACCTGTAATCCCAGACTCCTCCAACAGCTGTTGCAGAGCTTGTTTATGATCGGCTTTTGCTTTGTCGAGTTCATGTTTCAACTCAGCATCATCGACTTGAATCCAAGCGTTACCATTAAGGTAGTTTTCTAAGTAATACTCCCAGCAAGAAATCACGTGTAAACGACTATCGCAGGTGTCGGCTATCGAACGCGATAATTCGAGTAAACGCACGGCTAATGAGTGCTGTTCATCGCTTGCCGTTAATGGGTCGATAGCCACAGCAACACGGCGCTTATCTCTTGGCTTATCAATTGGTCGGTGCAACCAAAGCGGACAAGGGCATTTTCGTAACAGAGTCATATCAATAGCTTTGAAACCCTCAGCACCTTCACCGAGCGGTTCAGCTTCTTTGATGATGAGATCTTTGTTATCAGCTAATGCTTCTTGAATAATACAGACAGCGGGCTTTTCACTGCTTTTCACAGTAAGAGGAAATGCGAGATCCTCTTCAGAGAGTCCCAGCTTCTGTCTGTATTCGTGAATACTTTGTTTGAGGGAGTCTTGCAGCGATTGCTCATAACTTTGCTGATACTGGATCATGTCTGTTGGGAAATCAGGACACGCTATTAGCCCTGAGACAGGCACTTTGTTGCTAGATGCAATCCTCATCGCTTGTTCGAGGGCGTCACTATGGCCTGGCAATCCTTGTGTTGCAAAAAGTATGTTTGCGAATCGTTTCATACACACCTCCTTGTTTGGTTAAATATTAACCATCCACAAAGTATAATACCTAACGGATAATTGTAACGGCTTGTGACGTTGATGAAATCAATTCTCATTAAGAGACGGATATTGCTTCATTTTGTTTTACGTCACACTCTCCTTTCTTCACAACTATCGCCTTCGACCTAAATAAATTCCGCTACCTAAAATTGAGACCAAATAAAAACCCAAATTACTCAAAGTTTTTTCTCACCTTGAGTAACTTGGGTATAAGCAATAACACACTTAGTGTCCGGATTTAAATGGATGACCTAAATTTTCACGCAACTTAGTTTAAAGATGCCATCTCAATCACGAATCGATATGCAAAGTTTTACGGCTTTAGTGACCTAAAATCGCCGTAACTCAATGTTAAGGTTGTTGTTTTGTCGGTGCCAAAGCAATTTCACGAACACATACACCTTGCGGTTGCTGATAAGCAAACAGCACTGCTCGTGCAATGTCGTCTGCTGCCAACACGCCGCCCATATCCACCTTCCAAGCGTCATAGCCATCTTTAATATCTTGAGACGTTGTATGTGAAAGTAATTCCGTTTCCACTGCACCAGGTGCAATCGTCGTAACGCGAACATTCGATGACGCAACTTCTTCACGTACGTTTTCAGAAATAGCATGAACCGCAAATTTGGTACCGCAATAAGCAGCATGATCAGGGAATGTTTTCTTGCCCGCGATAGAGCTGATGTTAATGATCGTACCACTGTTACGTGCTTTCATCGGTGCTAGGACGGACTGCATGCCATTGAGTAAGCCAATTACGTTCACATCAAACATGCGCTTCCACTCCGATGCTTCCTGAGTATCTATCTGACCTAGAAGCATAACGCCTGCGTTATTTACAAGTGCATCTACCGGACCATACAACGCTTCAGCTTTCTCAATTGCAGCCTCAAAAGAAGCTTTGTCGGTCACATCTACCTTTTCACAAAGCGTATTTGGTAAGTTTAATGCTTCCAAACGTTCTACACGTCTTGCTAACAAAAGAAGAGCATGGCCCTGTTCACTGAAGTGACGTGCAATCGCTTCACCAATGCCTGAACTGGCGCCTGTAATAACAATTAACTTTTTCATTTTGAATCCTTAATCGAACGGTTTACATCAGTGGCGGTAAGTTTAAGAAAACTTTGTTTGTTGATATATACCGACCTAGTTGAAACACTGTTGTTATACTGCAACAATACTTTTTTAATTATGAAGAAGTCATCATGCAAACACACATCAACCTTGCGGATATTCGCTCTTTCGTCCTAATCGCTCAACTAGGAAACTTCACGAAAGCAGCAGAGCAACTTGGCGTTTCTCGCTCACACGTTTCACGTCAAATAACAAATCTGGAGCAACAGATTGGTGTCACTTTGCTACAAAGGACCACTCGAACACTGAACCTCACCGAAGCAGGCAAGGTTCTGTATAAACAGTGTGAAACTGCCCTTCACAATATTGATCAAGCTGTTATGGCAGTGGTTGATGATGTAGAAGACTTAAGAGGTGACATTCGTATCAACTGTGTGGGGGGCTATTTAGGAGAAGACGTTGTCGCAGATATCGTTGCTCAGTTTCTAATCCAACACCCACAAGTGAGCATTAACTTAGATTTTAGTAGCCATCGTGTCGATTTAATCGCGGATGAATTCGATATCGCTTTTCGAATGGGAAAGTTAGACGACTCCAACTTTATCGCTCGCAAACTGATCGATGTGGAAATGGGGACATACGCAAGCCCAAACTATTTAGAAACATATGGCTATCCTTCGCATCCAAAGGACTTAGAAAAACACGTTTGTTTGACAGGTAGTGTGACACGGTGGGCATTTGAGAACACGAATACAAAGCAGTCAACGGAACACCAGATACGTGGACAGTTACGATGTAAGAGTGGCAGAGTAATGATAAAAGCAGCCTTGGCGGGAAATGGCATCATCCGTGTGCCAGCACTTTATTGTCAACAAGAACTCCAGACAGGCAAGCTAAAAGAAGTGTTTACCAATTGGAGCATTCCGAGTGTGGAATTTTCACTCCTTTATCATCACGACCGACATCAACCAAAACGCATCCGAGCCTTTGTTGATTTTACCACGCAATACTTTCGCAAACTGCAGAGTAAAGACAAGTAACCTGCACGTTGGTACCTGTCTATGTATGCTTTATAGGCTGAGCCTGTGAACCTGGGGGTTGTTCTAGAAAGAGTGTGAGCATTTTGACTCTTAAGGCTTGGTTTTCATAAACGTCAGAGGTGTTTGTCCAGTTTGCTTTTTGAAAAATGCAATAAATGCACTGTCTGACGAAAACTCCAGCCAATCGGCAACTGCGCTGACTGGCATGCCCGTTGATAACAATTCAACTGCTTTTAAAAGCCTCCACTGTTGCCGCCAATCTTGATAATTCATGCCCGTTTCCGACTTAAATAATCGTGTTACCGTCTTGGTGCTTGCCCCAACTTTGCTTGCAAGAGTAGTAAGCGAAGGAGCTAGAAATGAAGGTTCAACCAACTCTCGACGAAACGTTGTTAAGCGCCGATGCGATGGCAAAGGCAACTGAAACGAATAACGTTTCGCAGCATAAAACTCCTCCCAAAAAAGCGCCGTCGTATTTACCATCTCGCTGCTAGGCTTATCCCACTCCCAAAATGACATTTTATCAATAAGAGCTTGGAGTAAATTATTCACTTCTATCATCGCGATCTTACTCGGACAGGCAAACTCCTCACAATCAAAATACAAAGATCGATACGCCACCACATTCGTCATTAGTGCACGATGCGGCGTATTAGGTGGGATCCAAACCGCCTTTGTCGGTGGCAAAATACAAATCGAGTCTTCCAGAGCAAAACTCATACAACCTTGAGGTGCGTACAATAACTGCCCTTTCTTGTGCATATGCATACCTGAGTCGTGCTTGCCAATATCCGCAGCAATTCCCACTACATAATTAGTAATCTTGTCTGCATCAAATTGTGTTTTTTCGTTAATAAGCGCCATTTTGTCCGAATATTGATGTATTTGGTTTTTATGTTGTTATTAGATCAATCATAGCCTCATTTATACTGCCCGCCAACTTCATTAACGATGGGTAACAATATGAATACTAAGCCCTCTTTATGGCTCATGCTGGTTATGTTGATGTTTCCGCAAATTGTAGAAACCATCTATAGCCCAGCGTTGAGCTCAATCGCTCTATCATTTGATGTAAACCACGCACAAGCAGCCCAAACATTGTCGATTTACTTCCTAGCTTTTGCCATTGGCGTTGTAGTTTGGGGAGTTCTCGCAGATAAACTGGGAAGAAGGCCCACCATGCTTATTGGGCTCTTTATCTATGGTTGCGCATCTTTACTCGCAACTCAAACCGAAAGCTTTGCTGTTGTCATGGCCGCGCGAGCCCTAAGCGCATTTGGTATCGCGGTAGGATCCGTTGTCACACAGACCATGCTTCGTGACGCGTTTGACGGTCAAGAACTGAGTAAAGTCTTCAGCTTAATGGGGATGGGTATATCAATCAGCCCGGTAGTTGGCATGCTATTAGGCGGGCAGCTTACAGCGCTTGGTGGATACCGTTATGTATTTTTTGCCTTGTTTTTAATCGCGTTAGTATTGTTCGCTTATAACGTCATTAAGCTTCCTGAAACACAGAAGGAACAGACACCAGTACGGTTGCATCAACTTAGCTGGAAAATGGTAAGAGACGCGCGAATTTGGCGCTCAGGATTACTGGTTGCTTTGTATAACATTGCTCTATTTTCTTATTACCAGCTTGGCGCATTTACTTTCTCGGTACTTGGGTATAACTCCGAACAATTTGGATACAGTGGCATGGTACTGGGGTTAGGCACTCTGCTTGGGAGTTGTTTAAACAAATCCCTAGTGTCTAAAAATGTTCGAAAAAGCCAACTACTTTGGCTCTCAGCAGTATTGCTTAGTTTGGGATCAGTCGGTGTGTTGATTCTGAGCCAATCAATCTGGTTTGTTGCTCCAATGGTGTTAGTCGTCATGTCTTATGGGATTGCGATACCCAATATACTCAGTGACGCACTCGTTGATTATAAACAACAGGTAGGTAGCGCAGGCGCTTTATTTGGGCTCATGTACTACATCATGATCGGGACGGGATTAGCGATGGCTGGAACAGTACAAAACTTAGGTGTCGTTCTATTATCATGTAGCTGTTTAGCGATTTTATTAGCGTTTTCTAAAAGGCAAGTTCATACCAACTTGTGACCAGATACTACGCATTGCTTGCCTAATCTTCCGAAGATTGGTCTACATCTTTTCTAACGGTTAACTAAAACGTAAATAAAAAGCGCCTGTCGGCGCTTTAATTATCCATAGATCTTATTGCCATGTTGGCTCGCCAAACTCTTCACAACGTTGCTTGTCGTAATTTTCAATGCGCCCGCGTTTACCTACAAACTGAACCTGAACAACCATTCCAGCTTCAACATATTCACTGAAATAATCGCAAGAAACACGAAAACTAGTATCGCGTATCACAATTGGTACCCATTCATAGCCGCCGCTGCGTGGTAAGTAAGACTTGAAGGTAATGACACCGTCATCTGAAACGTTGATTTCTTCATCATATTCATTCAACTTATAAAAACGTTGTCCATCAAACTCTGCCTTTGCTTTTTCAATTATTTCCTTCGTTGCTGTCGATTGCATCGGCGTATTTGAGACCAGTTGACACCCAACAACAGATGTCAATACGGACAAAGTCAAAGCGAGTTTAGTTATTTTATTCATTTACCTAACCACTGTTGAATTATTCAACACTTACCATTTTAAAAGGAGGGAGACCATACTTTATTTTAAAGAAAATAAAAAGCGCCTTTCGGCGCTTTTTATCTGAACGTTTCTTATCCAAACGTCTCGAGTAAATTTTCTAGAAAAGCTAACTCTTTATTACAATGAATTTTATTTAGGCTCTCACTGGAATCTATTGCTATTTAATCCCAAGCTTCAAACCCATTGGGCTTTACGTGTTTTATTTTTAATCTAACGTTGGGATCCAGAGCTGTTTCAGTTTCCCATTCACAGTAGTACTCAACAGCATTTTCATCTTCAATCATGTCAACGAAGCTAGCAACGACACTCAACCGTCCACCACCTCTAGTCAATGAAAAGTACGCATTCTTGTTTTCATTTACTTCAAATTTCAAAGGAATGAATTCAGGTTCTTCAAGAGAAATATCTATCCATTTATAATTATCTAAACTCTTCCCCTTTCGTGGGGCATAAACTGTTTTCAATCCATTTTCGTCAACAACGAAGTACATCGAATTCTCGGCTTGATTAAAACAAGCTTTCAAGCCACTGTCTTTATTTTCCAAATTACATGTGAATACAACTGAGCTTTGCTCACACGCAGCATTTACTTAGAACGGAAGAGAAGAAAAATAGTAAGGATGTAATCTGAGTAAAGTTAAGGAACATATGAAACATTAACCAAATTGACTCCAACTCTAATTACATTTATTAATAGTGACTATTCCTTATAGGAATATATCTGCCCGTAATCACTGTATAAAACTAATTACTAAATAAACAGCTATTTTATTTCTTCTACATTAAAACCCAAAGTCTAAATCGGTATAATTACTTACACTCTTGGTTTGAAGAAGTTGGGTCCAATGCTAAAGCAACAAAATCATTCCCATATCTTCTAACAACAATAGGTTGCACAGAGTCATAAGTGCCGACCTTAGATTTATCATGAAAGCAAAGGTACACATTATCACCTTTAATTTCCATTAACTCAATCTTGTAATACCAATGGTCATCATCTATTACAATCTCATCTTTTGTTATTTTTGGTACTGCAAGTTTGAATTCACCTTGAAAATCAGAAAAATGCCTTTCTTCGATGCTTTTGGGGTTCAGTGAGTTAGGGAATGATGTAAAGTCTAACAATTCATAAATATCCGTCATTGAAGCTGCACTAGTCAAACCTGACCAAATCACAGCCAAAGTAATTAATAGTCTATTATAATTCATTCAATAATTTCCTTAAGTAATAACGCTTCTTTTTTTCTGCGTGTTGGATATAGATCCCTAAAGTCCATTAGATTATCATACATTTCTTCCCACTTCTGGTTTACAGCTTGAAACCAGAACTTTCTAGTTTCACGAGGTAGATAACCATATTGATAGGCAACGGAAGCAATTACAGTTTGAGCTTGACTTGGTAAGCAGGCAAATTCAATCTGAGAATTTTTATTATACAACGCTATGATTTTTTCAGTTTCATGCTTTTTAACTACGTGATTAATTAAAAGCAACTCATCTTCATTAATAGTTAACGGATTTTTTTTCAAAAAAGATTCTGCTTCAAATTTCTTCATACCTAGATATGGGGTGAGCTTTGTTATAAGGTCACTCGGTAGTTCGAGTTTTCTCAAATCAACTATGTTTCTTGCTCCTAAATCGAAGCCAGTAGCAATAGTTACCCCACTCTTACTATTCTTAGGGTCAGGAACATATCCTTTTTTTCTGCTACCTTCAAGTTCACCTATAAACTCGTGGTCAATTGATAATTTACATTCACTTAATTTCGTAACATTCAATGTAAAAGGCCAATAATGCCAAAGGCTCTTATCATCGCTTAGTTGCAAATCACCATGTAAATCTTGCATCCATGAGAACTTATCTGCTCTTTCCAGTTCGAATTGTGAGAAAAGATCAAAGCTATCCATCACTTGATCGCGCCATGGGGAGTTACGGTAGTCCTCTATAGTCACAAAACCAGCGGAGCACTTAATATCTAGAGCTTCCTTTGCGGTCTGATGGATTGATTCATAAAGACTTTGTGACGACTCTGTATGCCAATCTGTAGGATGTTTCACAATAAATCGCTCAAAGTGTTTACGCTTACCGTCTAAGTATACTTTGGCATCGCGAGCAGTGAACGAGGAGAAGTCCGTTACTTGATCTTCTGTCACAGATTCAAGTAATTGCTGAATAAACGAATTACTCATATCAACGGCACCGCTACTATCGGCCCCATCGAGAACAACAAGTGGATTTTCTTCCGCATTTTTGGGAGAAATCTGTTTTTTGAAAAATTCGGGCGGCTCCTCAAAAGAGAACATCTCGATATGCACACGATTATCTTCTTTCTTAGTTCCAATTGCATCGTTACTGTACTCATGCAGTCCCATGTAACCGATATCTTCCCCAGCTGAAACCTTTATCCCCTCTCTAAATAGGAGTGGGAGTAAAGAAACCACACTACCGTCCCTAATCATTGCCGCCTTGTCCGACATCCATTTAGGTTCTGAAACTGGTTCTGATAGGACAGCAGAGGAATCTTCTAAAATGTCAAAGTCACTATTGAGACCCGAAGCAAACCAAACAATCTTGTTTAACAGTGCTTTTTCGCTACCACTTGCCGATTTACCATTCTCTACCACACGGCACTTTATCATTTTGTAGGTATTTTTGTCGATCTGGTATGGATGGGTCTCCTTCTCTTCTGCATACAGGTATTCAAGTAATGTTCCTTTAGACATCGACTGTTTTTTTTCACCAGAATTAGTAGGCACATCACTATGTTTGAAAGTGCGTACATTTCTCGCTTCTTGTAAACGGTAACGCGTGGTTATAGATGAATTGGCGCCAATATCTGAAGGTGGCGCAAGGTGCATATAAAGTGTATAGAACTTAAATACATCTTCATTATCTTCGGGGTTTACAGCCTCATGCTCGATAAGCACAAAGTTATTACTATACTTAAACTCTTGCTCTTGGTACGTTGATGTTAGGTAATCAGGATTTATGCGAAATGCCACTATTTTTCCATCAAGCATCGCTTGAATAGGTCTGAGCCCTTTCCCCCACGGTAACATTTTTGATGTTAAGTGAATGCCACTATGCCAACCGTACCCTTGTCCTATTAAATAACGACCGCTCTTAGCTTGATCAAACAATTTCGTAAAATCACTGAGCGTGTAGTAAGCGTCACCTTCTCGTTGCGCTATCGGAAAAACTGCATCCATGATTTAAATGTCCTAGTCAGAAAAGTTATCGTCAAAAGTGACAAATGATGGGCGGTTCAAGTTGTTTGACTTCGTGTACACCACCGCATTAACCCTACCTAAATTAGTAGCAAAGCTAGATTGGCTCGCTATGTTAACGGTACTCCCAAGGGCCATTGCCGATATAGAAATTAGGGTGTCATTTTTGGTTTCGAAAATTTGGCTAATGACGTCAGGAAGTGCTTGTTTGAAGTGGTTAAGTGCTTTTTTATAACCGTTTATACCCTCTTCAACAGAACTCAACGATCTTGCAGAAGCTTGGCTTTGTATGAAATCTAAACGACCGATGATTTCACTGTTTAGCTCATCGATGTATGAACAGATTTGATTGTTTATCAACGTCCATAAAACAAACTGCAAATACTTCACAGTATTCCCAGTCCCTAAAAAGCGAAGCTTCGCTAATAATTCATAGGGAGGCTCAAACACATCAGCTTGATATAAGACTCTCAATATATCGCCATTTTCGTGCACTTGCTCCAAGAGCAGTTCAACTAAAGGTTCATATTTCTCTAGCGCAGTAGTATCAGTTTGGATGTGATAAAGTGCCGAAACATAAGCATCAGAAAAATCTTTAGAGTGATTTTGACTAATCGCATAAGGAGACGATATACGGCTTTGCTCTAACACAATATCTTTAAAGTCATCATCACTGAAGGATGGGGACATCAATATGCCCCAGTCATTAGCAACCCCAACACGATCTTCCCAAAATGGCGAGCGGCGACCTGCGACAAACGTACAAAAATCATTCGGATCAGGGTAAGTTTCCGTAACAATATTTTCAGCTAAAGATTGGTTCGGGGTGTAAGAGTCTTGAGTTTCGCTGAGCACTAACCTGCATTCTTTTAGAGCGAGACCATTAACAGATGCTTTTCCGCTAGAATCCAGCACTCCACTCCCAATGACAGCACCTGAAGGTTCGACTAAAGAAAATTGTGCATTAGAGTAAGGGAGCCCATTTGGATATTTGCATTCTATATCCAGCGTATACGTCCCTTCCTGCTCTTCACTCACAGAAACCGATGGGTTTTGTGCGCCGCCAAGACACACAGTGTTGGCTTTGTTCATGGTCATTTGATCGGACAGGCGACATACGCCCTTACCTTCAAATTTAACCGTTGGTGAGGCTGAAATGAATTTTGCTTCAGCTTCTATCGTGCCAGAGGAAACGCCTTTTCTGTCACCGCCCGCATCGCCGGTACTTTTTGAGAACGTACTGCCCTTGATAGCGACACTGTTACCGCCATCCATAGAGACTGTCGTAGTCCCACCAGCAAGGTCTGCTGATTTAGCATTGTTGCCATAAGGGATAGGGACGACTGGCTTGCCGACCTTAGTTAAACAAACATCTGGGAGCGTTGCATTCGCTTCACCACCTGAGCCTTTATGAACTATCGAAAGTCCATTCGCACCAACTGTTACGCCCATAACCAATCCATTTGAATTTTATTGATTGAATGATAAAAGAGATCGCAAACTGCAATCTCTCTAAATAACTAGTGAATTTCACTAAAAGACCAGTGATATTCACAATAAGCCCTAAAACTGGCAGAAGATCTCATTTTTAGATTTCTGGTTATCTATACACTTCAAGCAGTTGCTGGAATTTTAAGTCTATGACGATGTAGGTTGCCGCATACATAAGCGCAAACGTCATCGCACTAAGACTTAAGATCAGCTTGGGTGAAATTACCCTTTTTAACGGCTTCTTTAGGTATTTAGCTTTAAGGTTGATTAAAGAAACTTTTTCTTGTTCTGCTAGGCGGTCATCTCGCACTAATCGATAAATGGTGCTGCCAATTTCCGCTAGCTTTTCGTTGCCACGCTCTTCACGGCCGTACTTGCCTTGGAAACCAAGTTGAAGCAATAAATAGAGAAACTCTATAACGTGACGGTATTTGCGAGGGTCGGCTTTTAAGCGGTCGAGAATAACGAAAAACTTGTCACCACCAGATGTCTCGTTGTGGAATTCAGACAGTAAGCTGTTCTGGCTCCAGTGACTATTTGCCCCCCACTCTTGTCGACAAACAGATTCATCAATCGCCGCACACAAGCAGTAACGAATAACAAGAACCGAAGCACGATCGAGCTCCATTTCATTAAGTTTTCGTTCACCTTTTCGAATCTCACGTGCCACTTGTTCACGAAATGGCATCGGGTCATCAAGCCAAGGGATCGAAGACATACAAGACAGACTGGCGATCAACCATGAGAACTGGTCCACTAGCGGGTTAATACCCATGTTGTCGATAGATAGATCTTGTACTGCGATGTTTCTCGACAAGTCAGGCGCTGGCATTACCTCCATTGGTTTGCCAGGCTCTGGTTGGAATAAGACTACGGTGACGTCGGTTTCTGCGTAACTCATAGACGAACGGCCCAAAGTTGCAATGATAAGTTAGCGAAATCGCCCGCAACGTGAATCGCAATCGCAGCAGTGTTCTTCAACGCCATCCACTCTTCGCCCGTTTTATCGAGCTCGAAATAGGTGTAGCCAGCATGATACGGCAGCGCGCGTGGCACAACTGGCATTGGTTTGATCTCAATCCCAGGCAGTTGAAGGTTAATCAAGTCACGTATGTTATCGATAGAACCGATCTTCGTTTGGCTGACAAACTGGGTATGCAGAACATCCAAGGTCACGTCGGCTTTAACTGCGAGGATAAAGGTTGTCGTATCAATGATCTTATTGTCAGGGATTGCTGCCGTTCTGATGCCATAGTTCTGATCTTTTAAGGTCAGTGGAATTGCTCTTTGCTCAGACATCACGCTCAATGTCATTTTCGCACTGTCTAGGACGCGAGAAAGACAGCTAGTAAGATCACCATGATTGTACTTCGTAAACTCAATAGGTCGGCGTGTTGTTGAGCACAGCGTCGAAAGCTCACCTTCTGCCTGAAGAAGAATTCGATACAAAGACTCAGGATGCACAGCTTCTGTGCTGGCGAAATGCCAAAATAAGGGTTCGTATCGGTTGAGCGCTTGCAATAGCATAAAGTCAGAAACCGATGATACGCCTTGTTGATCCACCACCCCTAATCGCAGGACTATCGATTCCGCGCGATGCTTCAACATAGAAGCAAACTCGGTCGCAAATTTACTCAGTACTGTCGACGCATGAATATCGATACAGGTAGGAATGAAACTATCATCTAAGATCACGCTGCCATCAGGCTTCACTTCTGAGATCTTTAAGATCGGAATAGACGTGTAAGCACTCTTATCTTCATGATCGTACATTAAGCAAAAGTTAAGCTTACCGACGACGATATTTGCCATGTCTTCCGAATCATAACAAGCGTCAACCGCTTCTTGAGATTCCATCGTATAGCGCGCACCGTCTTTTTTGGTACCAAATAACTCAGAACGTTCCGATGGTAACGGACAGCACAAATAAACGACTTTATCGGCAATCGAAGGATCTACATCTTTCACTTCAGGCAGCTCAGCAAGCAACGGAAGCTCAAATGGTGTCCGGTCTTGTAAAATACCTTCAGCACGAGTAATACCGATTTTACCCAGTGCTAGTAACTGAGAGTTGATTTCTAAACGTTTAATTCCCCAATGCAAAGGCGATGCATTGGCACTCAGTAGGCTCGATAGTTTACTTTGCGAACGATCGAGTTGTTGAAAATGCTGCGGCTTCATGAACATTCCATCTTGCCAAACAACTGGATTGTATAAAGACATGTTTCTATCCCTTAAAAGTAAACCTGTTCAATGCCGCGAGTGTTATCAGAAATTAACTCACTGCCCTCTAACTTGAGCTTGATGTAGTACTCGCTCTTCTCTTCAATAACTTCCACTTTTCGCCATGACGAACCATCAATATCACGAAAAGCCACTGAAAAACCGACGGCACGAGTGTCAGGGTCTAGCGTTAGCATTTCATGAACTTTTCCACCTGGCTGTATTTGATACTCGTAACGTTTGATGTACTCATCACCCAACGACGCTTTATCGCTCTCAAACAAGGCAAAGAAATCTAAGCTTCGGAACAATACTGGCGAACTTAATTCGTGAAGACGGAGAATAACTGGAGATGACTGGCCCCCATTTCTCACATTGAGTACAGGTGATGCCTCAATAACCAATTCAATCGACGAAGTTTCTGGTGTGATACCAGTGGACTCTTTAAATTGATCCCACATGGAACAACCGGACAACATGGCAAATCCGAGTAATACGGCGATACTACGCATGGTTTCCCTTAATCACTTTGTTATAGTTTTTCTTAATCAGCCCTTTTAAGGATGTTTCATTAAGCAGGCGACGATTATTAGTGTAGAAATCTAGGTATTCGGCCCACAGCTTTGACTTAGTTGAGAACAAAGACTGGCTAGCGACCCTGTTAGCAAATGCTACGGGATCGTTCGTTTCAGACTGTTCTAAAACGAGCTCATTCAGTGCTTTGTTAAACATAACTTGGTGATCGTTCAGCTCATCGAGCATTTGTTCAACCAGTTCATTTGGAGCCAGTAATTGCTGACTATTCAAAGTGAGCATTAGCTCTGCGATGTTCGAGTTAGCCTCACTCGCACTCTGCTCATCTTTTAACGATTCCACTTCGTGCAACTCTTTCTGTAGGTTATCAATACATAAACGCAAGCAAGTGCCCATTTGCTTGAATAACTGCGCCTCGTTTGTCATCAACTCTGGATTTCGAATACCCAAACCATCAAAAAACGCTTGCGCTATATCTGGAGAGCAAACGGCCGCATCAGTATCGACTTGTGCTTTCGTCGTACTGTTTATCGCGTGCTCTGCCGTAGGTATTTGAAGTTGCTGATTAGTGTTAGGAGAAGGCGTAAAAGATTGGGTCATCTCTTCCCATTTTGACCCTGTATTTGCCTGCTCTACGACCATCTCAGTAACATTAGGCGTACGATGTTGTCTTTGAATCGTGCTATCTGGGGCTACCGTGCCAGGTTGCATCACCTCAGCTGAGGCAATATCGGCTCTATGTGCCTTACCGCTTTCTGGCGCTAATGCATCATTGACCGATGCGTTACTCTTGGTTTCCGCAGCCATCCAGTCTTCAGGGATTAGGCTTGGCTGATCGAATTCGGAATATATACTGAAACTGTCATCGACCACCTGACGCGTGCTTTCCACGGTTCTAGGTTGTTCAGATTCTGTACGCTCATTATCACGAATTAAGTAATCGTCATCTCGCTGCATCGAAAAGTTAAGGTGAGCAACAGGATCATGACAATCAATGTCATCCTGTTTAGTCTCCATAAACAAATCTTCTAAGGCACCGACTTTTTCTTCCTCTTCGACAACCGCATCTCCTAGACTAACCAGAGGATCGCTAGATACTCGCTCAGGAGCAATATCAGCGGCGATGTCTAGTGTTGAGGTAACGTGCTCAAGAGAAACACCAATCTCATATTGCCCTAAAGAAATGATGTCGCCATCAACTATCGCAACGGGTTGATTTTTTAGTATTTTGTTCCCATTTACCATTGTGCCGTTAGTTGATACGTCACTTATATAGTAGGTATCTCCATACACGCTGAGCAAACAATGAGTGCCCGATATAAAGCGGTTGTGATCGGCTAAAGACACGCTACAGCTTGGGGAACGACCTATCGAACCACCACTTTCAGGCATTTCAATATGCTTTGCACCGGTGTATTCCTCTGGACACTTTGAGATAAATAAAACTAGCTGATTTGAGTACATTTACGAACCTCAAAAGAGCAAAGAAACTGATAGTTCAAGCCCACCAATTCCATCATTTACAACCGGAAGGATATAAGAGGCCTGCGGGATAATTTGTATATGGGCGTCAGGATTACTGCCTAACTTTATAGCAGTACCAAGGGTCACAACCGCACCTAACTCAAACTGGTCGATGTCTTCAACACTCTCATAACGATAGCCCTCTTGGTCTACTTGCCAGCGATTAGAATATTGCGAGTAACCGACAGACAAGCCCGCACCAACGTATGGTGTGAAAACACTCCAAGAAGTCAACGCATATTGAGGAACAACACGAAGTTCATAGTTCGTCGCTTCTTGATATAAGCCGTTTGCTGGCGCTTCAATATCTTCTGCTAGATAGTTTAGCCCTAACCACCAACGCCAACGGTTATTGTTTTCATCAATAGGACGAGTATGAACCAAGCCGAACCTAAGCGTATCCTGCTCACCACTTTTACCTTCATCGTATTTAATGCTATCGATAGTCAACATACTGGTAGAGAGTCCATATCGCTCCCCTTTTGCCATTGCAACAGAAGAAAATAGACACATGGCTGAAATCAGCCCAATTTGACTTGGTTTTAGCATTTCGTCCCTCTAGGAAAACCGATATTCTACTTAGAGGCGAAAGATATCAATTATATTCTCTTTTTCAATAAGCCTAAAAAAACACCTATAATTTAATACATTTCAACTATCAGGTTGGTTGTTTTACCTACAAACAAAAACTAAAGAACCGACTACAGATTAAGTGACGAGACAGTAAATCTTTCTATTTAAATAGAAGTAGCAGAATTTGATTGCTAATTGAACAAAACGTAATCTCCGATAACAATTTAGTTACTTTTTAATCAACGTTCTCATCTTCATATATAAGTTTCTTCTTATAAATAGACTTAACTATTGATATTAATATTATGAACAAAGATCACACTAAAAGTAATTTAATTTCTTTTAATGAATTTTTATTATCTAATCCGCTTATTTTGTCTATAGAATTGCGACAGATGTGCACTGCTTATAATTTAATATAACAGTAGTGAAATCCTATATAACTTAATACTTCTATATGATCAGTTGGAACTTTCCTTATGTTTTTTACCGACTTCGCTCGAAGACCAATCGATGAAAATAACCCAAGCGGCTCTAATCCTAATGGTTCTGAGGATTTTGACGAAATTAAACGTCAAATAAACAACCTGAATAAAGTCACAGGGAGAGTCTCGTGGAAAACGGTTCAAACACTCTCAAAAAAGATCTTGAGTACCCAAGCGAAAGACCTACGTTGTTGCTGTTACTTTACCGTTGCGTCAACCTATAACGACGGCTTAAGAGGCCTTGTTGAAGGGTTAAACTCAATACTTGATGTGTGTGTCGTATATTGGTTCAACGCGTATCCAGAGCATTCAAAGTCAAAGGCACGAATGAGCGCTATTGAATGGATGGTAGAGCATACTGAAAAACGAATTAATAAGCATCGGGCGTTACCAGAAGAGCTTCCATTGATAGAGGCAGCACATCAATTATGCTTGAGGATTGAGGAAGAGCTTCGTCTTCATTACGGTATTGAAGCGCCGTCATTAGGTCGCATTCGCCGTATTTTGAATCAATGGATTGAGCAGATAAAAGAACAACAAATTGCGGCTGAGTTACGCGAGGAAAAACAAGCCAACACTAGCGCTCCTACAGCAACGCAGAAGGCACCTGAAATTAAAGTGAATGTGTCTCCCTCTCCGGCACCGGTGCCATCACCCAACCTAAATAGCCAAGAGAAAGCATCACCGGCAAAGTCTGGTCGATTTATGATCTACTTCGTTATTGGTTTGATTGTTACTGCGATATGTTCACATTTCATGTACGAGCAACAACGTTATCGAACATTGGAACAAAAAATTAATCAAGCTTCACTTAATGAACTTGTAAATTTGGTCGCCTCGTTAGATTACGAAAATAAAAAATATGCTCAGTCATTGAAAACGCAGGCCATTAATCGTGTCGATATTATGATGAATAACTGGTTTTTAGACTCGGCAAAAGTAAGTAACGTCAGCGAGCTCGATAGCTTGACCAATGAATTAATCGCAATCTATCCGGATTCGTCTTCTGCACAGCAGCTACGTCAAAACTTTTTGACACAGAGCGCCCATTTAGAAGACCAGTTTATGGATGTTTATAAGCGATTCTCAGACGCAAGAACGGTGTTTGCCAACGTAGCTAGACAGAATGTAGATAAGAACTCTGAAAAGGCGTACGAATACAGTAACTCGTTATTCCCGCTTTTAGGTCGTATTGAATACGCTGAAAAGTATTCACAGCAAAAGGAAATTGACCGCGCAACCCTTTTACTGAACATCTACCTATATAAATTGAGTCAGCTACAAGCTGAAAAAACTGACAATAAATAACAATACAATTAAAGAAGTTTTAGGCTTATGTTCAAACAAAAACTGTTTAGAAATCCAGTGGTGATTTCTACTATATTGATGTTTTTAGTGGCTGCAATTATCACCACTATTTATCTGCTTTTTCTTGACGAAATCGATCAACTTTATCTTTGGCTGACTCTTGGTGCTATCGCCATTGTTTACGTCACTTTTCAATTCACATTATGGTTGAAGAAAAAGAACAACGCTAAAGCTCAACATTTGGAAACCGAGGAAGAAGCACTTTCTATGGTTATCCAGCCTCTTCTTGCTAACTCAGGCAAGAAACCAATTTACCTGATGCTTGGCAATAAAGGGTCAGGGCGACGTCAATTTTTATTTAATTCTAGTGCAATCAAACCGATGGATCGCACTAGAACCGCTAAGAATGACTTTTTTGAATGGTACGAATCTGACAGCGCTGTGTACATCAAACCAGACCAACGCTTAGTGTTCCAGGAAGTATCAAGCAGTGATGCTTCTTTATGGAATACGTTCATTGAAGAAGTTATTCATCATCGACCTCGAAAGCCATTTTCTGGGTGTCTATTCTTCACCGATTTCGAGTTCATGATCGTCTCTGAGCCAGAGCAAAAAGAGTACACCATTTCGTCGTTATTGGCGCGCTTGAGTACCATCAACTCTAAAACGTCTTCAGCATTGCCAATCTATTTGATTATGTCAAAGCTAGACAAGTTAGATGGCTTTAAAGAATACATGCACTTTAGCTCTCTCAAGACACGTGTTGAGTTCCTCTCTATCCCACTAAAAGAAGCCAAGGGTGTATTTGCAGAGTACTACCGCGATAGCTATCGAAATCTAGTGAGAGTGCTTGAAAGTAATGCGCTAGATGCATCCGCTAATTCAACGGACATTGATGAGAAACAAGCAATACTCGCTTTCCCTAAGCAGTTTGAGCTATGTCAGTCTGAAGTCAGCTATGTGCTTGAGCGTCTATGTGATGTTAACAACGGTGTCTATTCACTAGACATCCGTGAGATTTTCTTTAGTTCGAGTCTGCAAGGCGGTCGCAAGTACAATTTACTTGCAAAAAGTTGTAGTAATTACTTCAACTTACCTATTATCGCGTCAGAGCATACTCAGTTAACAGAAACGCCTTATTTCTCTCGCTTTCTGATTGATTCACAAATATTGCCGGAAAGCGACTTTGCGGGCGAAAACAAGACGTATCTTCGTCTAATTCAGAGACAAAGCCGTTTGGCAATACTCGGCTCTATTATCCTGCTTACTGGGGGCAGTTACTTCTTTTTCACGACATTAGACAGTAACTTACACGTGATGAATCAACTCTTGAGTATCGATGACAAATCACAAGTGGAGCAAGATGCAAGATTCAATGAGCTTTTAGCGAAGGCGACGAAAGCAATAGAGCCTTCTTATGGGGCGTGGCTTAAAGGTTCTAAGGCTTTGGATGAAGAGATATTACCACTCAACATTAGCCGTTTGGATCAAAGCACTCGCATCGCTTACGAAGCATTACTTAAGGACGTTGCTCAACAGTTGATACCTCTCATTGAGAAAGGTTACCGTCTACAACTGACACAAAATCAAAACACTTTTACACGCGCTTTACCTCTATTGAAGGGGTATCTAATGCTAAACGATCCAACAAAGCGTGATATCCGTTTTTTGCGTCATCAAACTCTCCAAATGATGAACGATTTGAGCAACCAAAGTGACGTCGTCAATCAGGCGATGCGCTATTTGGACGCTTACTTTCGCACACAGTTTGATCCAATTGATATCAATATGGATCTTGTTCGCGCAACACGTCGCTCATTGCTAGCAAATTCGAATGTTGATCTCGTTTATGCAGGCATTTTAAACGAAGCAAATTCGATTGATTTAGGAACCCTAGATCTGCAACGAGCTGTGGGTTTCGAGTTTAGCAATGTGTTCAACACACCAATCGATAGCGAACGCTTGATCGTAGATAAGATCTATACCTCCACTGGTTTTAGCACTTTTTATAGACCACGCGTGGACCTAATGTCACAACAAGTCATCAGTGACAACTGGGTTTTAGGTCTGTCACAACACGTTATTCCTACTAGTGAAGAACAAGAAGCCTTCAAAGAGGAAGTACGTAAAAAATATACTGACGACTACATCAGTAATTGGCGCAATGCGCTGAGTGAACTAAAAGTCCAGAACTATGACAATGTCGGCGATCTAACGAACGCGATAGACTTAATCTCGGGCCCTTCTTCACCAATGACAACCGTACTGAAGCAGGTCTATGCCAACACACAATTTTCACCCGTTGGTGAAAAAAATGCTCTGATTTCAAAGCTAGACCCGAAACTCGTGGCAGCGGCAGACTCCGCATCAGACGCAGTAGAGGAAGTAGTTAAGCCTGATTACTTGTTGATGAAACGTGTTGAACAAGCTTTTCACTTATTAAACCAACTTCAGGTCAGTGAAACACCAAACTCCCCTACTCCTTGGGATGAGACCGTAACAGCGCTAAGCCGTGTTCGCACGTATATGAAAGACATCGCTGATGCACCTGACCCGCAAATGGCGGCGCTAGCGGCAGCTCAGCATCGAATGAACAGCAGTGAAGCTGACCCATTAATCAAACTTAAACAGATTGCCCAAAAATCACCGGAACCCGTTCGTAGCTGGTTGTTAGATGTGGTTCAACAAAGCTGGTCAGTCATGATTAAAGAGTCCGCTAAAGGCATTCAAACCCAATGGTACAGCGAGATTTACACCAAGTTTAAAGAGATAGGGCTGGGACGATACCCATTTGATCTAACAGCGACCGAGGAAATCTCAATTGAAGATTTTGAATTACTGTTTGCTTCAGGTGGCTTGTTAGACACATTTATTCAGAAAAATTTTGCACCGTTCTACGATACCAATTTGTGGACGCCAAAACAGGTGGATGGCGAGACGATGCCAATCTCTCCGGCTCTGTTAGTGCAACTGCGTAACTATAACGTTATTCGAGACACATTAATTAATAAAAGCACTAACCGCGTTCATATTCCGTTTAGTGCAAGAGTACTCGATCTTGATTCTAGTGCGATTAGAGCGAGCTTAAAAATTGCAGATACCAATATAAGTTACTACCACGGTCCAAGCCGCATTCGTGAAATGGCATGGCCACCGCAAAATGGTGACTTCAATATTAGTATCACACTCCAGGATGTAACCGATGAAGGCAGACAGCACGTTTTAAATAAGAGTGGTCAATGGGCGATATACAGATTGCTAGGTGACTCGACCTTGACAAACACTCATAACGGCAGCTTTGTCAGTGACATAAAAGTGTCAGGGAGGGACTTGAGCTTACGCATCACTCCGTTGACACAGAAAAACCCATTCACTCTTGCTGAGCTGTATAACTTTACGCTCCCAGAGTCGATTTAATAACAATATAAAAACAAAATAGGCAGAACACATGATTTCAAACATGACTTTACAAGGTTTAGATAAATTAGATCGAAAAATACTTTCAAGTCTATTATCGAATGGGCGAGAGTCGATTGCGAATCTATCCCGAAACATTGGTTTGTCTCGAACAGCAGTAGCAGAAAGAATTAATCGTTTAGAAAAGACCGGTATTATCAAAGGCTATACCGCACAGATTCGTGTAGAAAATGAAGGGCGAAAAGCCGCTAGTTATCTACTGATCTCTTGTGAAAAGGGTAAGAAGAATGATGTAACGAATGCACTTAAAGAAATCCCTGAGGTTCGCTTAACGAGCGTTGTTGGTGGCAACTTTGATATTATTGCCCTAATTGAAGCGCCCGACCTGCAGTCTATTCATCATCTTTGTAATGAAATTGAATCATTTAACGGCATTCAAAGGCTTGATACTACCGTTGTACTGCATCAGCCGATCAGTCGTTAAGCTTTTCTGACCTCTTTGAGGAAAACATAAAGGGCCGCTCGTTGAGCGGCTTTCTTATATGCTTCCGATAAGTCGAATTTTGGCGTCTTTATCACCTGGGTTGCCAAGCCAGAAGGTTTGACCTAGTTGGTTCCCTTCTCCATTACCCAGTTTGTTTTCTGGAATACTGTCTAAGTTAACTGTCAACTTTAGGTCCCACGACATTGGGTCACGCAGAATAAAGCGCATCAAGCCCACCAGCGTCTTATGTAACTCACCATCGTAGGAAAACTGCTTAAACGTTTCAAAATCGATGTTGTCGATACACAAGTTAAACTTGCCGTTCAAATCCGCAATGCTTTGTCCCAAGTGTAAGCTTTGCCCCAATACACAATTGGAGCGGTTGAGTTTGTTGCGTTGGCTTTCTGCAATCTCGACCCGCCGATAAACCCATTCTTCGATTCGCACATTCGGCAGTGAAAAGTAGTGTGAAACAATACCGGAAATAAGCTTAGGTGAACGTGTACGCGTAGATAACTGGTTCACGTAAGACAGAACTTTCGCTCGATCTAACTCCGCGACTTCGCAATCTTGCATAACGCTAGAGAGACCAGCCAAATGCAGTATGCGCCCAGAAAACGCATCGCTTGCCCCGCTTTTGTACTGCACGTGATATCGGTATTTCTTCCAAACACGATACAGTAAGCTTGTATAGCGGTTGTGGAAAAAGTCGAAGAAATCCTTCACTGGGTTATCATCGGGATCACGACCGACGAGTTTCTCAGTGTAAGACGCAGGTAGGGGCGAGCTTGAACCATGCAAGCCAAGAAAGTTCGTCTCAATACGTGAATATTGCTGTCCGTTTCTTTCCATATGAGTAATAAAATCCATATCACTCTTTGGAAAGCACAGGTTTGGCGACACGCTGAACTCAATTCGCTCTTGATGGAAGTATTTGTTCTCGCCCACGGCAACAAAGTTTGAGTTTGGCTCCAGCTGGTAGTGTTTCTCTAACAGCAACACCGCTTGGTAGAAACTAAACTCATTCGACTTATCAGAAAGTGTATTAATCATAGTATTGTCTGCTGCCCGATTAGGCTTGCCCAGTTGTAAACCTCGCCCGTCGCTTCATCGAACACCTCTAGTTCGGTAAAGGAGTTCACACTCGAATACAAACGGATAAATTCATTCAATACCGTGGCCATAAGGAACATATCGCCTTCATTTACGAAGAACTTAGAGTCCGTCACGAGCTTGAATTGGTTACCACGCACAGATACACCACGAAATACGCGATCGATTGGTTTCATCTCTGAAGAAATAATGCCATCAAGTCGATGAATCGACGCGCGGTGGGCTTGTCTATCGATTCGAGAGTGGAAGTCGTAAGTCGAGAGCAACACTTTCAACACATCGATATTGGCCAAAGACAAGTAGTTGAGCGACATGTTGGCAATCAACTGCCATTGAAGTTCACCATTAACCTGAGGACTTACTGACTGTGTTGGCTTAGTAATGTTTTTAAACGTCGCATACGTTGGCGATTTGTGCGTCGCGTAAGTGATGTCTCCTACTGACAGGCGCTCCGCTAAGTCCGCGTTACTGCATTGCAGCTTCATCAATACTGTTTCAGTCCCTAAATCCGCAATGTCGCCATTGTGAGTATGGAATGAGATATAGCGCTCTAACCCTCTTCCGCTTACTCGCTCGCCCACTTTGGATTTGTAGAACTCTCGCTTATCACGCTGGTTGATTTGGTGCTCAAACGATTCAAATTCAATCAGTGGTTTTCGGCGACGCTCCTCTTTACTCCAACTCTCCACTTGCTCAATGGAATAAACCTCGTAATGCTCCTGAGTGTTACTTTGTGGACGCACCTTGTACTCGTTTCGTCGATGCTCTAAACGGATTGGATCGCCGTCTTTTTCAAACAAGTTAACCGCAGGTGTGCAGTGCAACCTTAAGTGTTTATCTTTAAGTACCACTTCTGAAGGCAAAGCACGCTTAAAGTGGAATTTGATTTTGACCGTGCTGCGTTGCGGAATGCCTTTTAGCCACTCTAAGCCTTTAATGTCGAAGAACATGAACTTATCTGGCAAAGAGAAGAATTCTTGCAGCAAACGGTAGCCTGCAAAGGAATTTTTGCTGTAAGGCAACAGCGCCTCGTCCTCTTCATGCCCGACTGGCTTAACGTATTCTGGCCCTAAACGATGTTTGTAGCCGCCACCAACATCCAACTCGACGTAATCTAGATAACGGAACAGCCATAAGAAGACAGTGCGAGTAATATGAATCTCACCATGCAGGTGCAAACGCAACGTATCTAAACCGATACGAGACAGCTCAAGGCCATGCTCCGTCGATAACGTCACATCAATCATCGAGCTGGTGCGGCTGTTAGTTTGTTCAATGTTAGTAATCGTAATTGGGTATAGATTGACGTCATAACAAGTACGGAACAAACACTGCGTGCCTTCTACCTGTTCGCTGGCCATTTCCGCACCACGTTTCACCACGGTTTTCTCAGTAACACTTCCGGTATGCGGTTTTAGTTCGCTAATACACAAAGACGGAATCGAACGCATGTAATGTGGCCACAGCAAAGTCATCAGAGATTGCGTAAGCTCAGGCAGTTCATCGTCAATCTTTTCGCGGATGCGTCCGGTCAAAAAAGCAAAACCTTCCAGCAATCGTTCGACATCTGGATCAAAAGTTCCTTCAGAGAGAAAGTGAGTTAACTTCGGATGATATTTGGCAAACTCACTACCCGACTCGCGTAAATACGTGAGTTCATCTTGAAAGTATTTACTGTTACTCAAGTGGCACCTACTAAACGTTAAATTGGCCGTCGGTTCCCATGTAGACATCGATCGACATTGGGACTTTACCGCCGTTATGGGAAACTTCGCCGCGAATACCAAAGCCGAGTTGTAATGGATTATGGTGGTCTTCACGGTAATGAACCTCGACATTAAGCAGTCGGGGCTCAAAGCGTTCTATGGTTGACGTGATGTTTTTTTGAATATGGCGAACGAGGTTTGTGTTGTTAGAAAGTACGTCGTTAAAATCTGGCAGACCATACTCATTGTCGATCATTGCGTTGCCGGAGTGCGTATTCAACAAGTCAGCGAGATGCGAGTGAATGGATTCAATCAAATGCTTATGAGACACCACTTTCTCGTAGCAGTTTTTTGGTTCTCCTAGCTCGATCCGCTCTAAAAGACGGTAACCTTTTTCCATATGCGGTCCTACGAAAAAAGCAGCCAGTCTTCACTGGCTGCTTGATGGTTTCAGTAATGGGTTATTGGTCTAGCTTACCAACTAGAGACAAGTCGAAGCTTGCGCCCATGTACTTGAAGTGAGGACGTACAGACATCGATACTTTGTACCAGCCTGGATCGCCTTCTACGTCTGATACTTCAACCTTCGCAGCGCGAAGTGGGCGGCGACCACGAACTTCCGCTGGCGGGTTCTCCTGGTCAGAAACGTATTGACGAATCCACTTGTTCAATTCGATTTCTAGGTCAGAACGCTCTTTCCAAGAACCAATTTGCTCACGCTGTAGCACTTTGATGTAGTGCGCTAAACGGTTGATAATGAACATGTAAGGAAGCTGAGTACCTAGCTTGTAATTCATCTCGGCTTGTTTGCCTTCCGGCGTGTTCGCAAACACTTTTGGTTTTTGAACAGAGTTTGCAGAGAAGAACGCCGCGTTGTCAGAACCTTTACGCATGGTTAGCGCAATGAAGCCTTCTTCCGCTAGCTCGTACTCACGACGGTCAGAAACCAGGATCTCGGTTGGGATCTTAGTCTCGATTTGACCCATAGCTTCAAAGTTGTAAACCGGTAGATCTTGTACAGTACCACCGCTTTGAGGACCAATAATGTTCGGACACCAACGGTACTTAGCAAATGATTCACTGATCTTAGACGCCATCGCGTACGCTGAGTTACCCCATAGGTAGTTATCATGGCTGTCTGTCACTTGCTCATCGTAGTCAAACGCCTTAATTGGGTTATCTTCAACAGAGTAAGGCGTACGTAGCATAAAGCGAGATGTACATAGACCTAAATAACGTGCATCTTCGTGCTCACGCAGACCACGCCATTTCGCGTACTGTGGGCCTTCGAATACAGACTTCAGATCTTTTAGGTTTGGCAGCTCTTCGTAGCTGTCTAGGCCAAAGAATTTAGCCGATGCCGACGTTATGAATGGTGCGTGAGACATTGCACCTACGTTCGCCATATATTCCATCAGTTTGATGTCAGGCGACGAGGCAGACATAGCGTAATCACAAATGACTGCGCCAACAGGTTTACCACCGAACTGGCCGTATTCACGTGTGTAGATTTGCTTGTACAGGCCAGACTTCACCACCTCTGGAGCGTCTTCGAAGTCATCAAGAACTTCGTCTTTCTTCGCAGAGATCAGTTCGATTTGAATGTTCTCGCGGAAGTCAGTGTGATCAACCAGGTACTTAAGGCCACGCCACGTTGATTCAATCGCTTGAACTTCTTCGTTGTGAAGAATTGCATCAACTTGCTTAGACAATTTTTGGTCGATTTCAGAGATCATCAGATCAACCAGAGATTGGTCGACTTTCTCTGTGTTCGAACTGCTTAGTAGCTCACTGATGAATGCTTCTACGCCGCGTTTTGCAACGTCAAAACCTTCATCACTTGGCTTTAAACGTGTTTCGTTAAGAATGCTATCCAGAAGTGAGCCTGATTCAACTAAGGCTGCTTCTTGTTCTGGCGCTTGTGCTTCTGCAGACATGATATCCCTTACTCTTCTTTCGCGTCTTGGTCGTTGCCAATGCTTAGTTCATCCAACAGTTTCTTTCTCGCTTCTTCATCTTGAAGAACCGATGCGATCTTCTTACGGAACGCAGGAACATTTCCTAGAGGACCTTTAAGTGCAACCAAGGCTTCGCGAAGCTCAAGTAGGCTGTTTAGTTCAGGTACACTTTTCGCGATCGCTTCAGGAGAGAAGTCCTTCATGTTTTGGAACGTCAGATCAACACCAATCTGGCCGCCTTCTTCATCAGAAAGACGGTTTTCAACGTTGACTTTAACGTTTGGAGACATGCCCTCTAGCACTTCGTTAAAGTTGTCTTTGTCGATGTTAATTGGAGTACGTTCTTCAATTGGTGTCTCATCTGCACGCGCAGTAAAGTCGCCAACTACCATCATGCTTAGCGGCAGCTCTACGTCTTCTTGCGTATCGCCAGTTGCTGGAACATAACGGATATTAATTCGCTCTTTAGGAGCCACCGAGCCGTCACGTGACATAATTCGTTCCTTATCTAACTCTTTAATTAGTCGTAAATTGCTTTCCACTCTTCATACTTCTCAGGTAGAAGATCCTTGCTTCCAAATAACCGATGGAGTGTTTTTCGAATTAGGTCTTCTAACTGTGACGATAAGTGGGGTTCCCAGCTCGCGAGATTAAACGCTTTTTGTACTTCCCACCCCTTCTCAAGATACGGCAAACACAACGGGTATAATCCAACAGACTGGTAAGCTGCTATCAATTGTAAATACAGCATGAACTGCCCACGTCCCGAGCTATCCAGCTCAAGTTTGTGGGCAAGCTCTGCGGCACATTCCCCTAGATTTTCTAGAGTGATATCCTCCACTGGCAGCGAGTCTTCCTGCGAAATCACAACCGTTTGAACAACGGGTTGAGAAGTCGAAGAAGTAGTATCTTGAGTCGATAACCAGCTCAAGGTCGCTTCATCTGCAAATGGTATAGAATTCTTAAATGAGAGGTGCTCGATGCCCTCTAGCGATTCAACAAAACGCGTCACTTCTTGTTTCACAGCAAGTGCTGCATCATCAAAGCCCAAGTTATTAAGCATCGAATACACGAAGTAATGGCCCGTCAGCCAAAACGGCGCATCCGTTAATGTGCGCTCCAAACGCTTAATCGTGTCGATGTCGCTTTCTTGGTCTGCTTTATCTCGGTATTCCGCTTGTTGATCGGACGACACTGCCAAGCTCAAAGGCGTTTGATTGTTTTGATGGTCGGGTAGACCATCAATGTCATCCCAAGTCAGATGACGATAAATCCGGTAAGCCAGCGGATCACTTGGGTTCGCATGAAGCATGACTTCCGCAACCTTCTTCAAGGTGCGCTTAGAAGCCGTCGGCGAAGAGAAGTCCGTATCGACATCGACTTCTTTTGCTACCGCTTTCTTAACTGGCGCAGGTTTAGGGGCCGGCGGAACCGCCTTCACCGGTGCGGTTTGCACTTCACTCTGCGCTGGCGTTTCTTCGGCAGCAGGCTGCGTAGCTGGTGCAGGCGCCGCTTGTTCGACGTTAACGACTGCATCATCGCTCTGCTCATCAGCCACCGCTTGTTGAGATAAGACATTGAGTTGAGTGCGAATCTCAAAGAAATCCGCTTCTGAGTCTTGGTAAACCTCGTCGTACTGGCGCTGCACTTCTTCAATAGTCGAAATGCAGTTTGATACCAAATCCCATGACTGAGCGCTTTCCGCTAACTTGCTGCTGACCAGTTTAAACTGATGGTTCAACCATTCGACCGCGCCATCTCGACCCCGCTTTCGCGAAGGATACAATTCAACGCCAAAGCGACTTAACGCCTCACTAAGCAGCTTTAGACCTTGTTCAAAGCCTTGCAGACCAAACTCTTCTGTTAGCGCGCGAACGAGGTAACAAATGGCTTTTAAGTCTTTACTGTGGTGCTCTAGAACTTCAGTCGCGTGCGTTTTTACCACGCTCCAATCTACTGTTTCGCCAAACAAGGAACCGAATTTCTTCACTTCGGACTCCATCATTTCATAGCAAAACTCGTAACGGGCATCGTTTCCCACTGGAGATTCATCAGAAATAGGATTAAGCAGACGATCGATATCAATGTTGGACAAAATTCACGTCTCCTTCAGTCAAGTAATCTCTCAACGCACGCGCTACCGCAATTGCGCCATTTGCTGGCTTAGATAATCGATGGCTCTGCTCAATTGCATCCGACGCCATGCTATCTAGAATTTTCGTGATTTCTGTAAATTTGCTTGGTGCATTCCGTTCTAAATCGGCAAGGGATTCATGTAGCTTTTGTTTGTCGTAAACGGATTGCTCCATCACGGTGCTAAACAAAATAAATTCGCTTCTTGCGACGATTAAATCCTTTATTTTTTTGTCTAGTTCTGGCGTATTACCGAAGTAGGCTTTGGCTAATTCGGCTTCTTCAATTGCTTTGGTGTAAAAGTGCGCCTCTGCATGTTTATCGATGGAGTCATTAATATTTTCCATCACAGCCTTTGGTAAGATTTGGTTGTAGAAATAGGCTTGTGACTGGTTTAATAACCATGCCTCTTTCATTTCATTTTCTGCGAGCTTAGCTTCACCATCTAAAATTAAGCGAGCAATCTGCTTATCTCGACTGCCAGCTATGGAAGATACTTTCATGGAATCGATAGACGCGACATTTAATCCAGACATCACTTTAGTCAACGCCTCATCCGCATATGGAAACAGAGCACCGTCACGAACAAGGGTTTCTCGCAAGGTGACAAGCTCCTTACGTAACTCGACTAATGCCATTGGTAAGCCATCCGCTAACGATTGATACGACGTTAACTGAGCCTGTTTTTCTTCATATAAATTCGAGAGGCTTAACTGCTGAGCTTGATATGCTGTTCGATAAGCTTCTGTCATATCAATACTCTGAGTAGCTTGAGACAATTCTTCTTTGATTTTCCATGGAGGCTGAGCCAAAAAAGAAGCCGTTTCAGAGGGCGTAATAACGTGAGTTACAGTAGTGACACCTCGGGAAAAAATGGCATCCAATTGATCTTTATTCTGTTGATATAAATAACTTCCTGCTGTTGCCAGCACACTCAACACTAAGCTCGCCTCTAATATTTTAAAGCGACCATACGCCGTTTTATCATTTGGCTTACAGTGTGTAAGCAGCAAGTCCGCGTTACGCAAGCTACTGAAAATTGGTGCGTTAGAATTTGAGCTAATTGATTGCGTATCGATTCGCGCTAACTGCTGAGCAAACGAAATAGCGGTATAGCCATGCCCTCTTGGTTTGTTGATGACTTCTTTCAGCAATTTCCAAATATGAGCCGGGATCAAAGCCGGACGCTTTCGGTCTTTTAACTGCTTATTCCAAGCATCACCAAATATTGAGCCTAAAAATAGATGTCCAGCGAGCAAAGCGAGAGAGTAAACATCATCTTGCGGTTCCGCGATGCCAGTTTCTATATAAAGAGGGGAAGCGTAGCTCAAGCTTGCTTCTGCGTAAGGTTCTGTCTCTCCAATGTAACGAGCAGCGCCGAAATCAATGAGCTTAACGTAATCGCCTTCACTCACTAATACGTTAGATGGTTTAATATCAAGATGGCAGATACCTCTTGTATGCATAAACTCTAGAGCGCCAGCGAGTTGATACACCAACCAAGCGATGTGGTCGTGGCGGAAGCCTTTAGAAGAATGACGATCCATTTTTTCTGCCAGTGATTCACCTTGGATCCACTCGTACATCAAATATGGGCGTTCGAATTCGTTGCCGATTTTTACAAAGTTAGCCACGCTAGGGTGTTGAGAAAGCTCCAGCCTGCTCGCTTCGTTAATCAACATTTTGCTCGCAAATTCTGGCGAGTCATCATTGATAACTTTGCAACAGATTTGCTTCTCTGGCTGCCCTTTTTTTGCAAGATGGTAAACCGTTGTCTTACCATTTTTAGAAGGAAGCTTGTCTAATACATCAAACTGTGAAAAAAGCACGTACTCAAGCTTCGGCTTATTTTTTTCTGCTAGCCTTTGCTCATTCAGTTTCTTTTTCTCAATAGCTTTAACAACCAACTGATCGATATATCCTTTGGCTGTACTCTGATTATTAGACACTTAGTACTCTTTCATAGAATAAATATTATTAGAGTTGAATAATATTTTCTTGAACGTACTTGTATCAAGGTTGGTATTTAAAACAAACAGTAAGCCTATTATTTTAGTTATTATTACTAACTTATTAGACCTTTTTACTTACGCTTTCACTGCATGAGTTATACGCTTTTTCGTGTTACAAACTTCAACCTAATAATATGAGTATATTTTCATTGCTATTTGATCGATGAGTGCCCACTAACATTGCAGTAATTGGAGAACTCCTTTGTCACCATGAAAGTCGAACATTAACAATGTAGTTGGTTGCTTAAAGTGGTGCTCTCTGACCGCAAAGGCAATTAAAGCGAGAGAAGAACAACTGCCCATCGTGCCCCACAACTCATTGATAAGCTGCGGTTGTTCTGGGTTCGTGAATCGTTCTGCTTTAGCTCCCAGAGCAAAACCGTAATCTTCCGAGTGCATGCGAAGGTTCGTCATATCGGAATACACTTCACCAAATGAATCGAGCTTTTTACTCGCACGTTGAACAAGTCGAAACATGCCTCTTCGGTCTGAAGTGTTTAATTCCGTATCAATGTAGCCAAGCTGCGCTTGAGGCTTAAGTTTCAATGTTTCTACGGTATTTCTTCGACAAAGAATTAAACCCGCCCCACCCTCACTCGGAATAACGCCCCATGGATTATTGGTACTCATTACCATCGCATCGTCGATGAGTGTTTGCATCGAACTCACCAAGGTATCGACACTGATACACATCATAGCATCGTATTTATCCAATGATTTCATGGCCTGGAGAACGAAACTGGGCCCACTGGCATGAACAGCATTCACCACAGAGAGAAATTCAGCATAGTTACTTTCACCAAGCCATTCTTGCACCTTTACTAGTGAAACAGACGCAGGCACCGCTATAAGCAAAGGTATTGGTCTCAATGAACGTGGTAACTGTGCTAACAATGAATCAAGCAAGTGGGTGATTAACTCACACGTTTTCTCAAACTGCTCACTTTCTTTGGTGTATTCGATTTTGGCGTAAGTAAAACGCTCGATACCATCATCCCCTACACATTGGTCGAATCTTCCTAAGTCAGCATACGAAACTGCACTAGCAATATCTAAATTCATACCGGTTGGCGTCATCACTTCCATCCCTAGCACGTAACGGCCTGTTGAATTATGCATGCTCGCTTACCTCTTCCAACTTAGTGATGGATGTCGACACCAACAAATGTTCCTTGCCCTGACAAGGAAACGCAGCGGTGTAACTGATTGATATAGTTTTCTTTTCCGTATCAACGAATAAGGTGTACATCGCCATATCAGCTTGATAACTTTGATCTTTGAACGTCGCGATCGCACGGTATTTTTCTTTAGGAATTCGAAATGAAAGCGTGTCATCATGACAAAAGCCACTCATCATCAAACGCTCCCCCCCACGAAGGAAGCCTTTGCACTGTTGATCAATAGGCGCGCTTTGGAAGAACCGCTTATCAAAATCGAGTGGCAACATTGGCTTGCGATTCTCAATCCAATCGTCATCGAACGTGCCGGCCAGCTTCTGGCGCGACTCAAAGAACGGAGGCACTGGCCCGAACCCCGCAACGCGTAGTTTTTTCGCGGCGGCACTCCAGTCCTCTCGGGGATAAAAAATCGAGGGCACTTTCTGTTCAAGCAATTCTTTGTTGGAGTCGGCAACCCCACCACCTATTCGGTTACGTAAATCACCGCCTACCGCGCAAGTGTAATCAATGTCTTTTTCAATAAATGGGACTGGATTGCTCAGCGTGATACTGCCAGCATGCTCAACCCATACGCGTTCCCCGTGAATAGCGAGAGTCTTATCGATATGACCATCAATCAGCACACGACACTCTTGGTATGTCACTGGCTTTTTCGCGTAGCTGCGCGCTTTGCCGTAAACAAGTACATCTGTGTTTTCTTTGGTATACGCGAACTCGTGGTCAACTTTCATCGCAGAGAAGCCTTCTTCGCCCAAATATTGGGGATCATCGAAGATTTCACTTTCACCTAATTCGTGCCAAACCACACCATCGAATTGCCATGTGCGTTTGGCGACTACAACCCAGACTTCATCGCCGTTTTCGTCACGTTGAAAACGACCTTTGAGTGATAGCTCAGGGTACGCCTCAATATCCCATAACTGCATTGCTATTCCTTAAGTTGAATCGTTCGCTCGCAGAAGGTGCGGCCTTTAAATTGTCAAAGTTCCAGTCTTGTTGATGAATCGGCATTGCCATATCCCAAGGCACGTAGGCTCTGGATTGAATACAGAGTTGACGCCATAGCCAATCGCGGAACAGCACATCAACGTTAGAATCTTGCATCGCAGCTAACGTAGACTCGAAGCTCAATGCGTAACCCAAGCGGCTTGGTAGATTTTGGATATATTTTTCATCTTCCACCCACTCATTGAGCAGATCGACAATCTCTTCCCATTCATACTCGACACCAACATCTTGCGGATTCAGAGGAAGAAGCTTTCCGTAGACGACATACAAGGCTTGAAGCCAAATTTCACCCTCAGCTTCACCTTCCTCCAGACTTTCCAAGTGCTCGATGATTTGGGGTACCAGTTTCCAATCACCACCCAGCGCAAAATCAACAGGTGCTAATGAAGAAGAGATATCAAACGCCTCAAACTCTTTTAACTCAAGTAACTTGGCATAAGTGAGCACTTGCGCTGATGGTAATCCATTTGGTTCGATGCCAAAGCACTGACGGAGCCAAGTGCCTCTGTCACGTTTGGTAATCAAACGTTCAAATAGATATTGTTCGCTGCCTGCATTGTCATTGAGCCAATCAATCCCCTCTTTCACGTCTTGTAAAGCGAGCAGTGGCAAAGCAACATGAGAGCTAATGATGCTGGCTTTGTGCCAGCGCTTGATGAGAGAAACACTTAATGTTTGACGTACACGTAAGCATTCAAAGTAAAACGCACTGGATGTCGCATTACCCTCAATAAGCTCCGAAAGCGTGCTATCCATAGATTCAACCGGAGATTGTACGGCAATGACCATTGCGGTTTTAGCGTCAATATCTTCGAGTAAACTCAAGCCGCACAAAAGGTTATCCAACGCTGAGCCCAACTCGCCTTGTAGCATCAGCCAGCTGTAGATTTCTGGCTCCTGGCCTCTTAACTGATGAATCAACCCCGGTGCTAACCGATAAAACGACAAGTACACCTGCTTCAGTTCTTCAATTTGGCGTTCAATCAGCTTGAGATACGCCAACTCACGACTTGGATAACCCCTTTTGTGAATTTGAACTCGCTGCCTGATTAAAAAACCGATACTTTCAGAAGCAATGGACAGCTTTTCATTACAGAAATCCAGCCATGTTACTGGCAATTGGGAAAGGTCGTTCACAGCGCGCTCAGCTTTTGCTAACGCGCCTTCGACTTCTTGATTGGTTATGGGTGCCTTTAGGTGCTCGACACCGATTCTTTGTCGCATCTAGTTATCCGTTATTAGCGTGCCATAACGCGATTGCAATTAGTTAATACAAAGTAATTAGCTAACTCGACGTAAATTAGCTAATGCTAGGTAATTAGTTAATTGCGATCGTTCCGCCTTGAATTTTTTGTGCTTTTTCTGCTTGAGAGGTGACGTACTTCGCTTTAGTGGTAATTCGTCCATCGCGCCCGCTATAGCGAGTTTCTGTCTCACCACTTTTGACTACCAACTCTTGTTCTGTCTCGATAACCATCTTCTTCGCTCGCAATACAAACTCGTCAGAGTCATCCAGAATGGAGAAGAAAATGTCCGTCACAAGAGGCAAGCTTAAGTCGTCGTTCAAAAATTCAACTCGACAACTTAATCGATTATCGATAGCCATTTGCAGCTCAGAACGACGAAAGCCACGTCCTAGTCTCGCAGTGAGTGGCTGCTTAAATGGGTTACCATCAAAATCAACTCGCACACTGCCCGTAGACTCATTGATAGCCACTATTCTTCCAAAACGCGAAAAGCAAGCCGTTGATTCGGCTTGCTGCTCTGATATTACTTCTGTTGTAAGAGGTTGTTTTTCCATTGTTAGTTAACCACTACGTTGCCACCTTTCACGACGACTTTGTCACTGCCTTCGATCGTAATAGCCGAGCCTGATAACTTTATTGAACCATCACTGTTCATCACTAAAGAGGAACCACCCGTTTTCAATACAATCTTGTCGCCACTGATAATTTGCGTTGCACCATCGGCTTTATAAGCGGTGTTCCCTTTCACTGATACCGTTAAGTTGCCACCAATCGTCTGGTTATCATCCGCACCAATATCTGAACTCTTAGACGCACCGATAGTAAGGTTACTGTTTTCGCCAATATCTAAGTCATCATTTTTACCGATCTTAGTCGTACGGTTATCACCAATTTCTAAGTCAGAATTGTTTTTCACATACTGGGCTTCGTTCGCGTTGTATGTGACGGTAACGTCTTGCTCGACTGTCTCGGTAAACGTACTGTTTACTTGTGTCGTTTTATGTCCATGAATGGTTTCTTTATGGTCACCATGAACTTCATTCGTTTGGTGACGTGCAACCTTCAAGAATTCATCTTGACCGATATCACGGTAACGGTTGTTGAGCACCTTGGTCGACATGTCTTTTTGAGCGTGAATATAGACTTCTTCTTGGTTCGCTTCGTCTTCAAAACTCAACTCGTTGTAACCTGTTCCTTTGTGCGTTTGCGTGCGGAACGTGGTACGAGTTTTGTTTTCTGGCAAAGAGTACGGTGGGAAATGCAAACCGTTGTAAACTGCGCCCGTAACTAACGGACGATCTGGATCCCCCTCAAGGAAAGTCACTACGACTTCATGGCCAATACGCGGCAAATAAACTGCGCCCCATGTTGGCGCCGCCATGGATTGGCTTACACGAATCCAACAGCTTGAATGTTCGTTGTTATCACCGTAGCGATCCCAATGGAACTGTACTTTCACTCGACCAAGCTTGTCGGTGTAAATCTCTTCACCTTCTGGTCCTACAACAACCGCCGTTTGAGGGCCATCAACCACTGGTGCTGCTAGTTTAGGCGCTTTAAACACCACATCACGTGGAATACACGAGAACTGGTTGTAGTAAGTGGTTGGCATACCACTCGCTTCATCTTCATGCACTTGCGGATCTTGACCTGTGTGCATTACAGACAACATAAGGTAATCGCGGTTAATCTCAGAACGCGGGTGGTCACTGACGTTAAAGCTGTAACCAGATGCTAAGCGCATTACGTCACTCGTTGCTTCCACTTGTTGATTATCGACTATGTGTTCCGACATCCACTCCGTGGTTCTCACCTGACCCATCAGCGGGTCAACGTATCGTCCAGGATAATCAAACTGCTTGAGATCTTGGTCTAGCTCGCCAGCCTGTGTCATCTCTTGTGGAATTTTAGGGTGTTCGTAGTTGTAATCTGTGTACGTAACCTGTCCTGTTCTAACGCGGTTAACTAACTCGAGATCAGAGATATGTTCGCGATCGGCAACACCGCCACCATCGGCATGATAAACAATCGGCCCAATGTAAGAAGCATTTAGTGGCGAGCTTATCAAAGGTGCAATCGCGTCATTACTGTCGACAATGACCATCGTATGATTTGAATCGCTATGGTCAAAGTAATACCACATACCGTGTTCAGCCATCATACGCTGCACGAAGTGCAAGTCAGACTCACGGTATTGCAGAACGTATTCTTTTGGAGGATAAGTACCCGACACTTCAAATCGGTAATCGGTGACTGCCCCATCATCGAGTACTTCTGTGATGATGTCTTGCGCTGACTTTTGCTGGAAAATACGACAATCTTGGCGCTGAGATAAGAACCAAGCTTGAGGAACCAAGACTAATTGATAACGAGAAAAACGACGTCCAGTTCCTAAGTAACGCACTTCATTCACCACGCCGTTGAACACACGCGCAGCCCCAACACCTTGTCCGTAAAGTGTCAATGTTCCTGCTTTACGTATTAACTCATCGAACGAGATATCTGGATCAAGTGAAAGTAATGAGAGATTGATGTGGAAAGGCTTAGATAACTCTTCATGAACATGAAAGCTCTCGACCCGAAATTCATGCCCACATCCAGGCACTTCAAATTTAAATTCTACGTCATTCACCATATCTTTTACCTGATACAAATAATCGAATTAGGGCCAACAATCGTTGGCCCTGAATCTTTACGCGACGAGCAATTAAGCTTCGCGTGGAGCACGCCAGTCGTCGTTACCCGCAGTACCACAGTTTTCGTGAGTTACTTCGATCGCACGGTAAGTGAACTTAAGCACTTCTTCTGTCACGCGGTCAGCTGTTGCTGCGTCTTGACAGTGGTTCATACGAGTTTGGATATCGACAAGTAGCGCATCAATCAATTTGATTGAGTAGTAGTGCTCTTGTTTACCTTGAACTGAAGTGCGGTAGAAGCGGATCACACACTCAGGAAGTTTTTCGCCAGATACTAGTGCGTTGAATAGTAGTGGAGATGAGCGATCTTGAACTTTAGTTACAACAAGTGGACGGTGTACACGTTGACCAGTTGGCTGACCACTTTGTGGATCACGTGGAACAGTTAGCACGTGATCAAGTTCTTGTACTAGGAACTCATCAACATGAGCTTCTTGCCATGTGTTACCTACTGAATCTGCAGAGTAAGTATCTTTAGTAATATGGCCTTGAGTCTCACCTTGGATAGACATATATGCTGGAGTTGGCATCGCTATTTCCTTTTCTAAAATCTGTTTTGTTTAAATCACCAAATCGCTTATCACCGCGACTACTTGGTATAATCAAAGTCCGTGCCAACTTTAAAAACAAAATAAAAACAACAACTTATACAAATTAAGGCATTATTCACTAATATCTTGAGTACAATTTATTGGATAAAAAACCAAAAAGTTGGATTAAGATAATAATAAATTGTTCTAACTTTAAAAAGTGAAAATAACCATATAAAACTGTGTAAATAAAGTCATTAAAACTAATAAATCCGACACTTTTACTATCAATTAATTTAGAATAACAACGCCATTAAAATAACCACAAACATTAATGTCACAATAATCATTAAAAATAACCAACAAACGATAGTCAAAATATCTTGATAAAAAAAGAACGCAATCACTTTTAGTATAATAGCCGCTACCTCTTTTCCTCTAAAGAATAAAATGGCTATGATAAATATAAACCTTTCTTCATTAATTCAGCGTCTACACCCGATTGCAAAAGTAGCATTAGAAGACGCCGCTGCACTTGCAGTCTCTGAAAAAGCAAACGAAGTTCAAATTGAGCATTATTTACTGAGTCTATTAGAAAGGCCAAATAGTGATTTTGACGTCTTATTAAGTCATTTTGATTGTTCTGAGAACTTATTAAGACAATCGGTTCGATCCACACTCGACACCAACGCCAAAGGAAATGGCAGCAAACCTGTTTTTTCTGCTTTATTAATCGAATGGTTGCAAGAAAGCTGGCTGGTTTCTTCTTTAGATCTATCCGAAACACAAATCCGCTCTGGTGCCTTACTCCTTACTCTTGTTAGCAACCCTCTCCGTTACGGCCAACATGGTTACGCCTCTATCCTTGAAGCGGTAAACCCTGACAGCCTTAAGCGTAACTTTGCAGAGCTAACAAGCCACTCTATTGAGGCGCAAGTTGCTACTTCAGAGAAAACACAAGCTCGTGAGGATGGCTCAGCACTGAGCAAGTTCACGACAGACTTCACTGGTAAAGCACGCAAAGGCGAAATCGATCCTGTTTTCTGCCGTGACCAAGAAATCCGCCAAATCGTGGACATCCTTGCTCGTCGCCGTAAAAACAACCCTATTGCTGTTGGTGAACCGGGCGTTGGTAAAACCGCAGTAGTAGAAGGTTTGGCACTTAAGATTGTACAAGGTGACGTACCAGACAACCTCAAAGGTGTTGAGCTTTACGGCCTGGACATGGGTCTTCTGCAAGCTGGTGCAAGCGTAAAAGGCGAATTCGAAAAACGCCTAAACGCAGTATTGGATGAAGTGAAAAACTCGCCAACCCCTCTCATTCTTTTCATCGATGAAGCACACACCCTTGTTGGCGGCGGTAACCAAGCGGGCGGCAGCGACGCGGCAAACTTGCTAAAACCAGCCCTAGCACGTGGTGAAGTGAAAACCATCGCCGCAACAACATGGTCGGAATACAAGAAGTACTTCGAGAAAGATCCTGCCCTTGCACGTCGTTTCCAATTGGTGAAACTCGACGAACCATCTCCTGAACAAGCAGCATTGATCATTCGTGGTCTGCGCCCTGCTTATGAAAAATCACATAACGTTTACGTGCGTGACGATGCTATCACTGCTGCGGCAGCACTTTCTGCTCGTTACATCTCTGGTCGTCAACTGCCAGATAAAGCCATTGATGTTCTAGATACAGCATGCGCGCGAGTGAACATCAGCCTTAATGCCATTCCTGCTTCTGTTGAAACTCTGCAGCAAGAACTTGCAGCTCAACAGCGCGAGCTAGAAGCTCTTGAGCGTGATGCTCTGCAGCAAACTGGCGACAAGCACAGCCTTGCTAACATTCCAGACCTAAAACTGGCAATGGAAACAACGAAAGAAGAGCTAGCAGAACAAGAAGCGCAATGGCACAAAGAAAAAGAGCAGATCCAAGAGATGATTGCTCTACGCTCTCGCTTACATGAACTGGTCTTTGGCGAAACAAATGAAGAAGAGCTTGTTGCAGACGAAGATTCAGAACAAGAGCAAGACGTTTCTCCATATGCAGAAATGGATGAAGAAGCCGTTCGCATTGCAATTTCGGCCTGCCAAGAACAGCTAGATGTAATCCGCAATGGCAACCCACTGGTTCACTTTGAAGTGGGCCCAGATGAAGTCAGCCATGTGATCTCGGACTGGACTGGTATTCCAATGGGTAAGATGCTTCAAGACGAAGCAGAAACCACGCTAAAACTGAAAGAAAGCCTAACACAAAGCATCAAAGGCCAAGAATACGCTATCGATGCACTGTCTGAAGGCATTCAAACCGCAAAAGCAGGCTTAGGCAACCCAGACGCACCAACAGGCGTATTCCTGCTGGTTGGCCCAAGTGGCGTGGGTAAAACCGAAACTGCTCGTGCAATTGCTGATCAAATGTTTGGTGGTGAGCGCTTTATGACGACCATTAACATGTCTGAGTTCCAAGAGAAGCACACGGTATCTCGCCTAATTGGTTCACCTCCGGGTTACGTAGGTTACGGCGAAGGCGGCATGCTGACAGAAGCGGTTCGTCAACGTCCATATTCTGTTGTTCTTCTTGATGAAGTGGAAAAAGCCGACCCTGAAGTGTTGAACCTGTTCTACCAAGTGTTCGACAAAGGCACGCTGAACGACGGCGAAGGCCGAACCATCGACTTCAAGAACACGCTGATCATCATGACCAGTAACCTTGCAACACACGAGATTGAATCTTTGGTTCATCAATCAAAAGACATCGATGCGAACATCATCGCAGAAGCTATTCGCCCTACTTTGAACCAACACTTCAAGCCAGCGCTGTTGGCACGTATGTCAGTACTACCATTTGTTCCGCTGTCTGATGAAGCAATGACAGAAATTATTCACCACAAGCTGAATAAAGTTTCTCAGCGTCTACAGAGCCATCACAAGTTGTCGCTAAGCTACGAAGACAGCTTGGTTGAGTTCGTACTAGGTAACTGTCGCCTTGCTGAAACGGGCGCGCGTAACATCGACGCGGTCATCAACCGTCAGTTACTGCCTCAGCTATCGACACAGCTATTGGTGCATGATAAGGATGATTCACACACGCAAATCACAGTTTCTGTCGATGAGCAAGGAACACTGACCTATGCGTTCAGCTAACCATAGCGAACTTAGCAACGCCCTACTTGCGATCAGCCAATCTTTGGCTGATCGCAGCCAGCTTACCCAAACATTGGATGCCGTGTTGACCGCTGCGAGACAAATGACCTTAGCAAAGCACGGCATCATTTATGTTTTGGACCAGACAGGACAGGCGTTGATTCCAAGTACCGCTCACCACAACGATAAAACCGTCGTTTCCCACCCTTGGGAAGCATTACAGCTAGACTCAGCCAGTGAGAACGACCCATTTAACTTTGCGATTCGTAATGGTGAAGTGGTGTTGATTAACGAGTTATACAAATACAACGGCTACGACTGTGAAAGCATTTATCAAACAGAGCAGACATTGGGACTAAAAAGCGAGAACTTACTGGCTTGGCCTTTGATTGATAGCGAAAGCAAAACCATTGGGCTGTTAGTCTTACTCGATTTGAATGTCATTGACAACGAGGCAGCCTTGACTGAGTTTTGTCGAATGGCAGCGAGTAACATTCGTCAAGCCGTTTGGTTAGAGCAATATGGGCAAGTGATTAAAAATCTCAATGCCGACAATCAAGCCCTAGTGCGCGAGAACACTCAGCTCAAAAAACGTACTCAGAAAGCCTATCAAGGTCCTATTGCAGAGAGCGAAGAAATGCTCAATGTCTTGAATCGTCTTGATAAGGTGCTATCTCTTCCTGTCGACGTTCTGTTGCGTGGTGAAACGGGCGCAGGTAAAGAGGTGATCGCGAAATACATTCACGAAAACTCTAACCGTTCAGAACAGCCTTTGATCGTACAAAACTGTGCGGCAATTCCCGAACAGTTGTTAGAGTCTGAACTGTTTGGGCATAAGAAAGGTTCATTCACGGGCGCGGACAAAGACAAAGTCGGTTTGTTTGAAGCAGCCAACGGCGGCACGCTTTTCCTAGATGAAATTGGCGATATGCCAATGCTACTGCAAGCAAAATTGCTGCGTGTGCTACAGGAACGTAAAGTTCGCCCAATCGGCACTAGCAAAGAGATTGAAGTGGACGTTCGCGTTATCGCCGCAACCCACTGTAATCTTATGCAGCAAATCAAAGATGGCGGATTCCGTGCCGATTTGTTCTATCGTTTGAATGTGTTCCCTATTACATTACCACCATTGAGAGCTCGCAAGTCAGACATTATTCCCCTTGCCGAACATTTCGTGCAACACACCACCAACACGCTAGGTTTGCCGCAAGCACCAGGGTTAAGTGCCAACGTACGTAAACAGCTCCTTGCCTACCAATACCCAGGGAACGTGCGTGAGCTTAAGAACATCATTGAGCGCTCGGTGCTACTGTCCGATTTTGAAACTATTACTCACATCGAGTTTGGCGAACAAATCCCAGAAAGTGTGCCAAGTATCGACATGAAAGCAGCTTCATCTACCCCAGAGCAACCTACTTACGAGCAGCAAGCACAAGCGGATTTAGAAGACGTTTCAAAGAGCCTTAAGGACGTTGTCAGCCAATACGAGCGTACAGTAATCATCGATTGCTTAAATGCTTGCAATTGGCACACCAAGAAGGCCGCTGAGCAATTGGCGCTTCCAATGAGCACTCTCAACCATAAGATGAAGAAATACGATATTTCTGCAGCGGGTTAAGCGAGAAGCGAGAAGCGAGAAGCGAGAAGCGAGAAGCGAGAAGCGAGAAGCGAGAAGCGAGAAATCTTACTTCAGTTTCCATTGATAAGAAAAGAAAAACCGCCCGAAGGCGGTTTTTTTATTTATTGAGAATCGACGCTTCAATGATAGTTGCTAAGTATGGGTCTCTAATCCAAGTTACCAAACGTTCTGTACGCTCTTCAGGTTTCAGTTTTGCCCAGTTGATGTACATATCTTTATCAACTTTATAGCTTGGGTCTTCACAATCAGAAAAATAAGATAACTCATCTACATTTTTGTACTGCCTGCCCAACGACATCTCAAAGCTTTCAAGTTTAAACGGCGTTTTTTCCGCTGTATTACGTTGTACTAGAGAGGACACCTTTAGAACTGCTTCTTGGAATCGACCAGATGTCGAGACAACGGGTCCAAATGGTCGAAGCCCCTTGATTTCTTGCCCGTTCAGCGCTTTAAATGCGAACTCGAAACGAGACGCGTAGACCACCTTACCATCGAAATCTTCATCCATGTCTATGTTGGATAGAGCCTCAGAGACAAAATCTGCGTCTATATTTTTGTTAATCACATCGCTGTCATCTAGCGTCCATTTAGAACCGTCTTTCTTTAGTATCCCAATATAAGTAAGGTTACTTAGATACTCAGGACCAGCGGTAGTTTCAGATCCGAATACGGCTTCATTATCAAAAGTAGTAGATAGCTTTAGTGAAACTGGAACACTTTGCCATTCGAGGTTTTGTCCCTCATACGACTCTTTTCTGTGCTTGCCACCAATAAGCATAACTTCCATAGCGAATGACTTATTCGAAGTCCAATCAAAACCTTTGAGCTCATCAGCAGTAGTGAACATACTGTCTTCGTTCATAAACTGTCGTTTATTTCCGTAGTTGACCGCAATCGCACTGTGCTTAATGTCATCGATAACAGGCTTTGTCGGGCCTTTATGAACTTTACTATGTAAGACAAAATCTAGCGTTAACAAATCTTTCTCTGACACACTATTTCCGTTCGCAATAAAGCCCGATTTAGCAGAGAGTGTATAGTTATGGTTTGTATCGACTCCTACAGGAATCTGTCTAGGTGACGTAATAAATCGTCCGACTGTCTTGTCCACTCGTACTGGTAGCTTATAGTTGCTTCCAGATAGAGTGAACTCATAGGTCATATTTTTGAAGCCACCGCTGTTTACATATTCTTTGAGTACATCTTGTTGGGAGTCAATTTTTATCACCTGCCCAAAAATCGGACCGAGAGCAACTTGAGATAAGTATCCGCTATAATCGACTAAATCGTGCTTAGCGATCAAAGGCTTCACTCCAGAGAAGACATCATCGCCAAAGTAAAAATACGGTTCAAACTCACAACCAATAAGGACTTTGCCGTCTGCTTTTTCCGCCTCAAAAAATTCGGCCAACTCACCTTTGGGATCTACACTAAATTCCTCGTGTTTCATCGGCTTGAACATCAAATTAAACTTAGGTCCACTGGTATTAAGTAAACCGTCAGTGCGCTGATAAGACATCTCACACTGAAACACATTTGACGTCATCTGTTTCAGACTTTGTTTGCCTAACACCATTTGCCACTTCAAACGGTGGAAAGGCGATAATCGCACCTTTTTATTTGCTTTTAATCGTACCTTCTCCCACTCATCAAAGGTGACCCATTTAGAGTTGTCATGAGGCTCAGAGACTAATAACCTAACGAACCCTAGGTCCTCTTCTGATAATTTTTTAGACTCAACATTAAACTGTGTCGCAAACTCCACTAAGCCTCGTTGTTGATCGCGATTATAGAGCTTGTCTTGCACTGGAAACGCGACATTAAACGCCCCAGAAACGTCTTTCCTTTTTGGAGCAATATAGTTGGCTTTGTTACGAGTAATGATTTGTTCAGCTATTTCTTCACCGTAACTTTCAACTAATTGCTTGCGTCCCTCACGACGCATGAGTTCTTGGATCCACAAGTTGCACAAGTTTTCTTTTAACTCTGTGTTTAATATCCAACCATCGGTTTCAATATATCGCTGAATGTATTCATCGATAGCTAATATTCGCCACTGTTCTGTGAACTCTTGTTCGCCCTCAGCACAAGCTCTTTGAATCAAAAGCACCAAACCATTAATAGCAAGTGCACGGCGTTGATAGCGCTTAATCAGCTCCTTTGCACCCGTAGCTTTTCCTAAGTGCTCAACTAACGCATCTGATGACGTAAAATACACCTCAGTCAATTGCGTATTAATCTCAGCCAATGAATCAATAATCTCTGTGGTTTCATGGCTAAGTTGTTCAATTGCAGATACGCTTTTTCTAACCTCGTTGTAAGAAGACAAGTAATAATCAAAGAGTGCAGAGTCAAGCAACTGGGCACCACTCATCAGCATTTTTCCGCCTTCTTTGACAACGAAAAAGCCTCTTGCTGCCTGCCCTATTATCGGAGCATAGCAAGCCATACCAACGATCATCTCGAAGATAGCTAGCTTGAGCTCTTTTGCAATTGCTTCTTCTCCCAAGTTCGCATTTAACTGAGCTAAACGCGCTTGCTCCATAGCCTTAAAGCCGAGTCGACTCGGTGGAATTCTCGCCGCAAACTCTTGTAGGTAGATTCGAACCTCAACACGTCGGTTAATATTAAGTTGCGCGTTTTCGCGTTTGATTTCGTTGTTTGGTACCTCGACTATCGGTCGACGTTCGCCAAAAAATCGAATGTCACTAACTGAAGAAAAGAACTCAGCAACATGCTGCGCTCGCTGCTGCGAAAGGTTTTGGTTATATTCTGAATCACCGTTTTGACAGGCATGCCCTTCGATTTCAACAACGGCATTTGGAATCTTAGATAATTCTTTATCGACAGCAGCCAAATATGACAAGTGAGGGGCTTGAACCTGGTTGTTATCAAAAGGAAAAACCAAACGTAAACCGGCACCTTTATGGTCTTTAACAAACATTGCACTGTCTTCAGCAACGTCATTAGGAATGCTGTCAGTAAACGTTACATTGTCGCCTAACTTATCTATGATTTGCTTAAGTAGTAATTCCCCGCTCTTCAGACTTTCTTTCCAGACAGGTACCCAGTTCAGATAATCGCGTGATACCTGCTCAAAATAACTTTTCCTGAGTTTAGCTTTCTCTTCTGCTAAGCGTAATTGCTCGCTTTTGTCAGTGATCGCTTTTATCTCATAGAAGGTGTTGATTGCATTGAGCCCTGCACCAGCAAAGGGCGACAAAAAGCTTTTGATACTGCCGTTACCTGTCAACCACGTTCTAGCAGCACTCCCCGCCACAACGTGGGCATTACCATTTCTCGCAGGTTCAATCACCTTGGTAAAGAACTTACTTTTGTCAAACCCCTTCTCTTTGAGGAGCACTTTTAAGCCCACTTGTGCTGCACGCTCGGATTCCGATGCCGCTTGGCGTAAATCTTGAAGAGTTTGGTAAGCTGCTGCGGTAGCCGATACCCCAAATGAAAACTCCAATGCCGAAATCATGGCTGGAGGTAATGCGCCCTTATCTACTTGCCCCCAAAACGTGTTTGCTAAACTTCCAACCACGTCGTGTTTACTGGAGGGATTTTGATGAATATTAATGCCAGCATTAACCAAACTTGGCGTAACTTTTGTACCAATCTCCCACAGCGCAGCACTCATACTGGCAGTCGTTCCGCTATTCTCTAGGTTTTCAAGCTCTCCCATTCGGAAGGCTTGTAGAGCTTTAAACTGCGTAGGAAATTGGTATATCAAAGACTCTTCAAGTGAGATCATGTCGCCCGCAACAACCGCGATCTTACCAAAAGGTGTCGTTTGGCTAAGCGTGATGTATTCTCGTAGCTCGTAGCTAACTTTGGAGATAAGTCCAACCTCATCATATTCTTTAGTTACATTAGTGGCATTTAATGCAAACTCAGGGATCTCATCAATGAGTTCAATGTCAAAAGTCACCTCAATGGTGTACATACCATCAATAAAAACGTCCGACGCCAACGGAAACAACGCAATTGGGCGATGCGAACCGCTGTTTTGCTCAAGTTGTGCTTGCGTTATGGTATTTTTGCCCTGCAGGTTTAGGTGCTGTCCGGTCTCCTCATCAAAACGAGTAACTTTAACAATTGCATCAGCATACTCTTGTGTAGAAAATGCTACGGCGAGAAATGAGAACGTGGGTACAATAAAGCCACGAATGGGCTTATCTTCAGGAACAGAGTCATACCATTTGTTATATGTAGCTTGCTCATCCGTTAGTGCTTGAGTGCCTGCTTCATATTTAGGCGCGAGTTGTGAGCGCTTTACTTCTGTAACAGCGTATTCCACTTTTTTTTCTAGCGAGTTCAGTGCTTGATCACCGTCATACCCCTTTAGCTTTTCTAAGATAGAGACAAGGTCTGCACACGTCTTTTTCATTGGCCGAGCATCACTCTGTGCACCAATCGCCAACTCTGTAAGCATTGACCATTCAGGAAAAGACAGCTTGTACGTCTTCTGTGTTAGTTCATGTACTGGCGAGCGCAGTGCCAAAACCTGATTGATGCTGGTTTTTTGGTTTTTCTGAATAGAATCGCCCAGTACATGTAAACGACCTAAGTCGTCTGTCGCCCAAAGGGCTGCGCTTTCCTCTCCTAAGTTTTTGGCAATGGGAAGCCGTGACATAGGGCGAATTTTTTTCAACTCTTCCAATGAGGTCAGGTCTTTTTCGATATTGAGTTCTTTATATTGAGGGTTCTGTGCATCCCCAACATTAGGAAAATCGACACCAAACAAATAGACATCTGTTGGTAAATACTTAAGGTCATTACTCATCGTTTTCTACCTCCAGAAAACGCCCACCGTTAGCATCGGCATTATAAAGAACTGGGGTTTTAGCTACTCTTCCAGAATGAATCACCTTCCATGACTGTCGACCTTTTCCGGTCAACTCATAGCGATAATCAGATCCATAGCGTTTTATGGTTATTACTGCTGCTCCAGTCTGGGTTTCTCGGCCATCATTACTAATGTTAACCACCTTATCGTAAACTTTCTTTTCCTCTCCTTCGTCAGAGAACGCAAGCCACGTTTTTTCCTCAACATTGATCAAAACTTTACGGTATGAGTTCACCGCCCATACGTACTTACCATTAGGGCTGATGGCAGTTTGGCGGTAGATGCGCTTCTCAATATCGATGGAGTCTTCAAACTCTTTTTCAGGTAAAATCGTGTATAACCGTTCGAGAGTCTTGGCGTCATAAACTCCCACCCCCAAGCCCGCGGCATTGATTAACTTGCCATCTACAATGACCGTATCTTCAGACAACGGTACATCTACCTCTTCTTTGGTTCCTGTCGCGAGTGTGTATTTAAAACGCTTAAAACCATCTGAGAAGTAGATGTAACTAGAGTCGTCCGCCCAGACCAAATATGGCTTAGTCCGCGCGCTCCCTAGCTTAATGGTCTGTTGCGTTTTTAAGTCAAAAATGGCTTTTATCAGAGGCTCTCCATAACTGTATGCATAAGCCACATAACGATTGTTAGGTGAACGACTCATCGTAAAATTCTGTGGTGACGCGGTGCTTGGCATATCATCCGTGACTAAGCGTAAATCTGTCCCATCAATTTTCATGCTCCAGATTTTATAGCCATTTTCGTAATCGTTTACGAGAGGGTCTCGAGAGCCAACATTATTCCACCAAAACTGAATTCGAGGTTTGTCATAGGAACTTGCATCAGATAAATCTTCACGAGGCCACTCTTTTGCTCTGCGAACAGCATAGCCTGGTTTTACGGGAAGTGTACCTGGGTATTCAGGCTTGGACAGATCTTCAGAGTAAACAATAAAGTTGTGCTCACTTTGCCATTGGCAGCGTGGTCCTGTCACATCTTTGCGTTCTAATGACGTTGTTTCACCAACATTGTAACAAGCCTTTTGAGTGGGTTCTTTTTCTACGGATTGTGTTGTTGCAGTATTCGAAGTTTGATTACTTTCGTCACCACAGCCTGTTAATAACATAGCTGTCGACAGAAGCATGATACTTAACGTTGTTCGTTTCATTTTATAATAGTTCCGTGAGTTCAATGTCTTGAAAAATTACTGACATTAAGACCGTTTTATCTGAGTTATGAGATCGGCAATGACGGGTTAGATTGACCCTTTTAACTTCTGGTAACCAACCACTAAACACGACTTCTTTACAATACTGATCCACAAACTCAGCCTCGCGCAAAAAAATCTTTTGGCTCCATGTTTCATCAACACACGCCAGTTGGAAATAATCATCTGGTTGATCGCATTGGGGGTTACTCTTATAAGTAATTACGATGCCTTCACTTGGGGAGTTAACAACAGCGGCAGCAACACCCTGCTCTTTTTGACTGACGACATTGTAATCTGATTTGCTTAACACTTGAGTATCTAGATTCGGCAGCGAAATCACAGGTTCGGAGCTCGCATCAAAGTTATGAGCAGAAGAATAATCACTGAGGTCTACTTTAACCGCTTTCTCGTTATTCCCGCTCTTTAACTCGTTGAGTTGCTGAGTATTGAGTTGAGCCCGAGAATAATAAAGAGCAACATCACTCTGTACGCTGCCGTTGATTTTGTATGGAAGCCAAATATGAGGCAAAGGAACACCAAGCGGCTCTCTCTTAGTTTTACTTCCAGCCTTAAATGGACTCAACTCGGTTTGAAATAATTCTCTGTATGTTTCGCCTTCATTAGGCCAATCAGCAACCACTACCTCAACTTCTTCTCCCGTAAGACCAAAAACACGGGCGCAAGCGTATTCGTCCAACACGCCCTCATAGACTTTTTTACCGTCTTGGTACAGTTGAAACGCTTCCCCTGACAGAAATGCTTCGGAGTCTTCATCATATAAGCTGATATCGACCGATCTTTGAGGCGAGGACTTAGTGCTTTGGTAGAGCGATAGATCGACATCAGAAAAGCGTCCGTCGTTTTGAACTTGGATTTCTCGCCAAACTTCTGATTGCCAAACGACATAAATATAACCGCGATCAATAGATACATACCCTGAATCACTCTTATGAACTGGAACTACCGGCACCAACACGTTATCCCACTCATCCATTTGAGTTTCTTTATCAACGGGTTGCAGGTCTTCGGCGAGTTTAAGCAAAATTGGCTGAGGCTGGTCAGTGCAAGGGATTTTGATATAGAGCGTTTTGCCCTCAGCTTCGAGATCTTTAAATATCGCGAGGCTGCGGTGTTTGTTTTCTGTATCAGCCTTGCCTACAGTCACTTTTTCTTTTTGAGCTTCGGTTTTTCCCAACATCAAACATGCCGCGTTGCTAGACCACTGCCCTGCAAACTCGACAACGATTTTTTGATCTGGGCTTGGCTCAGAGGGGACATGCGTGTAACTACGAACTAAAGCAACATCGTCGGTAACCTGCTTGTATCCTGCTTTAAAAGCTTTGCTTTCATTCGAAGCAGATACAGAGTCAACGAGTGATTTAAGTCTAGGGAAGCTTTGCAGCTGAGAGTCCGTCAATGGCGAACGACGAGCAACGGTAGATAATGACACCCAATTGCCTTTCCCCAATTCGATTCTTATCGCAGCTAGCAATGCGCTGGTCGTGTTTTTGGCAGAGATGGAAATCTTTTGCGCCAATTCTTTAGGGAGGTTTCTAAGGATGTCATCTGAATTTCGCAAACGCGAAAGCTGTCCTATACACTCGTCCGGTGTAAGAACATAAGATAGCTCGTTGGAGGATAGCTTCGAGCTAGGTATAAATTTGCAAACTAAATGCATTTGAATTCTCCACAACCAACATCGTAAATATGGCTGCGGTGACAATTAAGCTGATAAGGCTTACAAGTACGATTTGGTCTGCGTATCCTACTTACTTAGCCATTTATTTTCAACGAGATAGAAAAATCGCCCGAAATCAAAAACACCAAAAAAATGGCGACTTTTACTATTAAAACATGCGATTTAACCACAATAAAAGCCAGTAACATCACCCACTCTGTCAAAATGGTAAAATCTTACTATCTAAAAAAATTTAATTTATGGACTGAAGTTAACAAAAATTGTAGTCACGTGCGCTTCAGGTAAGCACGAGGAAATTCAGAAGTTTATGAGGTGCCCTCCTCAGCAACAAACAACAAATTGACTGTTACTGAGGAAGTTTAAATAAAAAGGTGAGCGCATTACGCACTCACAAAAGTAACTGCTCTGAAGCTTGCTAGGATTAAATTTGCTTCATCGCGAGTTAAAGAGGCGAGGTATTACCCATCGACCTCATGCAGAACACTATACTCAGAGTATAGAAACGAGCGTAAATATATAATATTTAAAAAGATTTTCAACGCGACACATTCACCACAGCACCTGCCGAGCGACCATCACAATCACTTCATACACACCTAAAAGCAACATTGGCCTAGTTATTATAGTTATTCAGCCTTGTATTAAGACGATTCATTAATTCGAGTAACTTATCAATAAAGGCAATTATTTTGATAAATATCACAAAAAATCCCAAAGAAATAAAGCGAGCTAAACGCTCGCTGTACTTGCGAAACGATCATAGTTAAATGTTGCTTGAGCCTCTTCGGCAGAGGCGGAAAGCTTGTTGGTACCATTTACATAAATCGTCACTACCCCCTCCTTCAGTCCTGAAAGATCTAAATCAGTTGTCCATGAGTCTGAAAGCACGGTAGCCATGCCTGTGGCTTCTGTACCATCAGCGTCGACTGCTTTAATATCTATGAACTCACCATCTTCAAACCGTTCACTGCTACCACTTACTGTCACGCTTTCCACTCCAGTAACATCGTTGATAACGTCTAGGTGTATTGTCGGTGTAATTGGCATGGAGTAAGCCGTGTTCTGGCCACCGGTATTTCCTGATAAGTCTTGGTAGTCACGAACAAGCAACGCCACATTGAGCTCTGACGTGCTTGGTACCACCACATCACCAGTCCAAACACTTGGGTCCGCGGTTGCCACTAATGAAGTGATCGTCGTACCACCTAACTCTGCTGCGGCGGATTGCAGATCTTTATCGAATTCCAGCGTCACCGTCACGCTTTGGCCGATGGCTTGGTGCTCAGGCGTAAACGTCGCGTTAGTCAGCGTTGGCAGAGACTGCGCCAGTGTAAAGCTCTGGCTTTCACTCACTTCAATGCCCGCAGAGTTCGTCCCCGTCACCATCACAGTATAAGTACCATTGGTTTGGTGACTCATGTCCATTGCGTCACTGATCCAAGTGCCACCGGCTTGTACTGTCGCGCTGCCGCTTTTTAGTACCGTCGCGCTGCCTTGGGCTTTCACTTCAAGACGCAGGGACTGACCGTCAAAACGTGTCGACGTGCCTTCGAATTGTAGTGTGGCGGCATGCGTTTCATCCACATTGCCCACTGGCGTAATAGCTAAGGTCGGCGTGATCGGCATGGAGTAAGCCGTGTTCTGGCTACCGGTGTTTCCTGATAAGTCTTGGTAGTCACTAACCCGCAACGCCACATTGAGCTCTGACGTGCTTGGTACCACCACATCACCAGTCCAAACACTTGGGTTCGCGGTTGCCACTAACGAGGTGATCGTCGTGCCACCTAACTCCGCTGCGGCGGATTGCAGATCTTTATCGAATTCCAGCGTTACCGTCACGCTTTGGCCGATGGCTTGGTGCTCAGGCGTAAACGTCACGTTAGTCAGCGTTGGCAGAGACTGCGCGAGAGTAAAGCTCTGACTTTCACTTACTTCAATGCCCGCTGAGTTCGTCCCTGTCACCATCACGGTATAAGTGCCGTTGGTTTGGTGACTCATGTCCATTGCGTCACTGGTCCAAGTGCCACCGGCTTGTACCGTTGCGCTGCTGCTTTTCAATACCGTCGCGCCGCCTTGGGCTTTCACTTCAAGACGCAGGGACTGACCATCAAAACGTGTCGACGTACCTTCAAATTGTAGCGTGGCGGCATGCGCTTCATCCACATTACCCACTGGCGTAATAGCTAAGGTTGGTGTGATCGGCATGGAGTAAGCCGTGTTCTGGCTACCGGTATTCCCTGAGAAGTCTTGGTAGTCACGAACAAGCAACGCTACATTCAGCTCTGACGTGCTTGGTACCACCACATCACCAGTCCAAACACTTGGGTCCGCGGTTGCCACTAATGAAGTGATCGTCGTGCCACCTAACTCCGCTGCGGCGGATTGCAGATCTTTATCGAATTCCAGCGTCACCGTCACGCTTTGGCCGATGGCTTGGTGCTCAGGCGTAAACGTCACGTTAGTCAGTGTTGGCAGAGATTGCGCCAGTGTAAAGCTCTGGCTTTCACTCACTTCAATACCCGCTGAGTTCGTCCCCGTCACCATCACGGTATAAGTGCCATTGGTTTGATGACTCATATCAATCGCGTCACTGGTCCAAGTGCCACCGGCTTGTACTGTCGCGCTGCTGCTTTTTAGTACCGTCGCGCTGCCTTGGGCTTTCACTTCAAGACGCAGGGACTGGCCATCAAAACGTGTCGACGTACCTTCGAATTGTAGCGTGGTGGCATGCGTTTCATCCACATTGCCCACTGGCGTAATAGCTAAGGTTGGCGTGATCGGCATGGAGTAAGCCGTGTTCTGACTACCGGTATTCCCTGATAAGTCTTGGTAGTCACGAACAAGCAACCCCACATTCAGCTCTGACGTGCTTGGTACCACTACATCACCAGTCCAAACACTTGGGTCCGCGGTTGCCATTAATGAGGTGATCGTCGTGCCACCTAACTCTGCTGAGGCGGATTGCAGATCTTTATCGAATTCCAGCGTCACCGTCACGCTTTGGCCAATGGCTTGGTGCTCAGGCGTAAACGTCACGTTAGTCAGTGTTGGCAGAGACTGCGCCAGTGTAAAGCTCTGACTTTCACTCACTTCAATGCCCGCTGAGTTCGTCCCCGTCACCATCACGATGTAAGTGCCATTGGTTTGATGACTCATATCCATCGCGTCACTGGTCCAAGTGCCACCGGCTTGTACTGTCGCGCTGCCGCTTTTTAGTACCGTCGCGCTGCCTTGGGCTTTCACTTCAAGACGCAGGGACTGACCGTCAAAACGTGTCGACGTGCCTTCGAATTGTAGTGTGGCGGCATGCGTTTCATCCACATTGCCCACTGGCTTAATAGCTAAGGTTGGCGTGATTGGCAATTCGTGAGCGGTGTTATCCTCACCTATGTTGCCAGTCAAATCTTTAAACTGACTAACAACCAAGTCGACACTTAACAGCGCGGTGCTCGGAACTTGTACATCACCAACCCAGACCTTTTTATCTGCCGTTGCTGACAGAGAACTAATGCGATTGCCGCCAAGCGTAGCGGTCGCCTCTTGGAGCTCTTTATCAAACTCAAGCGAGACACTCACGCTTTGCCCCACGCTCTGATGCTCGGGGTTAAATGTCACATTGGTCAGTTTTGGTAAGGTTCCTTCAACCGCGATACTTAAGCTGCTTCCTTTTCCAGGAATGGTGTTGGTACTTTGATAGCTATTGTCTTCTACCTGAATAGTGATATTTTTATCTTGTTTTTCTGGGCTGACATAGTTAACCGTCCACGTAATATTGTCTGAAGTCGACCAAGTATCTTGTTTTAACGTTCCTGTTACACCGCTATCACTAGCGACAAGATGGACATCTGAGATATCAAAGTTCGTAACTTCTTCTGTAAAGTTAAACGCAAGCGTAATCTCTTCGCCTCCAAAAAGAGGGGCGCTTGAGGCGGTAGAGATACTTAGCCCGGGAACGGTTGCCGCTTCCACATGCGCGTCAATAGAACTTTCACTCTTGTTATCCACCTTGTCTGTTGCTGCCACCGTGATCGTATGATCGCCTTTCGGTAACAAATAGCTTATGACATAAGGCCCCGCTTCGGTTGTCGGCTCAGTAATCGCTTGAGGAGCCACTGTGCTACCACCACTCACCGCTTTTGACGTGACGAGATTTAAATTTTTATCTGTAATGTATGCACTAATTTCTAGTTGATACTTATCGTTTGTCGGCACCTTAGAGGTTTGATTAGCACTTAAGCCCGAAATACTTGGAGCGTCATAATCAACAATAGATTCGATAACCTTTCCATCATAACTTTTGCCTAGTAATTCAAAGCTTGTATTCTCTCTTCCAACTGAGTCCGTCACCGTCACCTTAAGGGTGTATGACCCTTGGTTATCGACGGCAAAGTTCATCATTCCATTACCACTAGATGAGATAACATCACCTGAGTAACGCAAGGAATCACCGAGGCTTGAAATAAGCTCCACAGAATATTGTGAAGCTTTCACTCTTTCTCCTTCCACAGTAGATACCGTAAACGGCTGGCTCGCCTTGGTAAAAAACAGTTTCCCACCCTGCAAACTCGTAATCCCATCGAAATCAATCGTGACTTTAGGAACACTAATATCAATGACTTTTCTGATGTCTGAATATAGCCCAACACTATCTGTCGCTTTGATATCAACCGTGATTGAACCACGCCCCTCTAACTGAGATTTCGGTAGTTCAAAGTACGTAGATGAACCATTCCCATCCTCTACTCTTTCTTCTTGATAACTCGGGTTTAAAACCGAGTAGTTTACTTTTGTGAGGCTGCTACCAGTGTCCGTTATGTCAAAACGAAAACGAACATTATCTGGATTTGTTGGCGATTCGGTTACGATTATCTCATCGCCAACACTTGGAGGTGTGTTGTCAACTTTAATATCAACGTTCGCTTCACCGACTCTCGACCACACATCCGTTGCAGTAATCGTTGTCCTGATCGTTTTTCCATCCGCATCGCTAGGAAGTTCACTTGTAAATGTTGAACACTTGTAGGTTGGGTCATCTGCACACACCTCTAATTGTGCAAACTTCTCCGGATTATCTTTATAGTTGTAGGATTCCGTTCCAAACCTGGCCATCACATTGTCTAGTCTAGAGTTTTCATACAGCTTAATTCTGAATTTGGCGACAAGCTGCTGACCATTAATGGTTGTGTTTCCGACCGGATCAGTAATTTCAACGACTACCGAACCTTTAGGTAATTCAAGCATTAGATCGTGCTCTGGCGTCAAGTTTCCTGCTAAATCAGATAAGTTCTTGATTTTGTATTCTTGAGTTGTACTCAGGCCATCAATAATATCGGCATAGGATTCAGAATACGTACACTTGATATTTCCAACACCTTTGGCACAAGTCGTTGGTGTATAAGCTTTGTTGCCAAGATTACGAACCAATTTTGGATATTCATCTGAACTTTCGGTATTCACGCCTGATAAAGCATCATTAAAAGAGAGCTCAAATGTGAGCATCTTCTTCTTCAAAGCTTCATCAAACCAAACATCACTTCCTTTAAAACTGTATGAGTTACCATCCACGACTGTCGGTGCATCAATATCCACCATCGAGAAATTGAACTTGTTGATCGTTTCACGCCCATTTGTACCCAAGGTTTTAGTGATCAAAGTAACAGGTGCTTTGGTCATGTTTTGCCCAACATTGACACTACAACTGTAAGGTTCTTGCGATACGTTGATAACACCAGAAGTTGGTTGCTCATTAGTTGGTGGCGCATCTAGAGAGTTGTATTCTTCACGAACCCAACACTCTAACGTTTTGGCCTTGACCGCACTCAATGTAGTAAAGGTGACATCAAGAACACCATCAGATAAGTAATTTTGGAAGTCCAGCGGGCTTTCAACTGTTAGAACCACGCCTTCACGCTGTACGCTAAAGGTTTGGTTTACTTTTCCAACCTTTCGGTCTTTTTCATCAAGGTAACGAACTTTGTTATAAACCTTGATATCAAGTTCATAATTACCATCTTTGGCAATTTGTGTAGAAAGCAACGTTGCAGTCCAAGTGCCATCTGCGGTTTCTGAGAACGTAAAGTTAGTCCCGTTTTGCTCTCCAGAGAATCTATACGTTGAGTCAATTCGATCAACGCCACTATCATCAACAATATCAAGCGTAAGTACGATATTCCCATCTTGATAGATGGTGTTGTTTGTAATTGGCGTTCCATCCGTGTAACTCATCGCCAGCGTCACCTGCGGGATTGAGTTGTACACTTTGACGGTAAAATCTTGCTCATCACTGGTTAAGGTTGTGTTGCCACGAACATCAGACCCTTTTAAACGAATCTTGTGTGTACCCGTACCTAAATCACCAAGGCTCACTTTGAGATCCTCATTGATTTTTGTACCAGAAGAGCCAGGTAATGGTTCCAGATCGCTAAACGTCCAATACTCTAGGCTTTCTCGATTTACGCCATTAATTGAAACATCACCGTTTGCATTTAGGTCTAGCGCCGTTAGGTCAAAGACATAGTTACCTAAGTAGTAGTCATTCGCATTGAAACCACTTAAGCCTAATGTTGGCCCATCACGATCAAGAATAACCTTGTGCGTGTTAGAACTAGACTCAAAACCATAAATATCGGTTGCTTTTACATACAATGACGTTGTTTTTTCATCTTCAGAAATGTCTATTTTATCTGTGTCACTCTTGATAAGAGACATGACAAATTCTTTAGATGAATCCGTTGGCACAATTGTCTTAATTGGCGAATCTTTACCACTTTGATACAGCGAGACTTGCTCAAGGTCTGAATCGTCTATTACGGATTTAAATCGCACATTGAACTCACGCCCTATGACATAGTTCTCTTTAGACAATGTGTCTTCAACCCAAGGCGTATTTAGGATGATTTCAGGGCCTTTGTTATCGACTTGGAAGGTAAATTTCCCTGTTGTACTAACATTGGCAGGGTAAGCGTTGTCCGTCGCAGTGACGTAAAATTCATTCCATTCATCGTAATCAAATGCTTTTGAAACCAGTTGGACTTTGACGTCAGGCTGTTCACCAACTAGGTATGGTACGTCACACGCCTCTGTTAGAGGGTCACAGCTTTCTAATGTCAGAGCCTGACCAGATCCGCGGCGCAAATCTATTTTTACGTTATTGCCAGAGCTTAACGTCCCCCAATCAATGACAGGTGCCCATTGGTTATTACCACCTAAACGGCTTTGAACCTGCTCACTTTTTACAATAGGGGCTTCAGAGTCGATACGAATATTGAATCTCGGAGCGGTGCTAGTTAACTCTGAAACGGAGTTACCTAAGTTGTCCTCTGCTGCTGCAACAACTAACCAATCTCCATCACCAGGATAAATCGTAGAGCCTTGATTTGAACAAATCTCGCCCGTACATAGTTTGACTTTAAACGCGTCTTTCGAGTTACTTGCAAAGTTTTCTGGTGTGTATGTTACTTTTTCACCGGTTTGCTGGTAGAAAACAAGGCCCCTCGAGGCAAGCTTATCACCAACAATATCCTCAACCTTGAAGGTTAATTCATGAGTATTGTTCGCATTTAAATAAATACCGTTTTCTACAGGTTTACCATCGACATCATTCGGTGGAAGGTAAGTGGCCTTAGGGAAGTCGTTATCAATAAACACCGATTCTATAAACGGAGATTTACCATTGTAACCATACGCATTGCCATGTGGGTCCATAGCACTGGTCTCCACGGCAAACTCTATAATATCTTTTAGTTCACTAGACTGGGAGTTAAGGGTGAAGAAGTACTCTTTTCGATAAGCATTGCTGCTGTCTGAGTTTTCTACGACGTTGATGTCCAGTGGTATTTCAATGTTTGGCTCATTGGCTTGATACCACATCGTGCTAAACTTCGGGCCGTGAGCGTCGGTTCCTACAATACCAGAAGGATCGTCTAGGACAATTTTAGAAACAACCTCGCCAGCGATATAAAGCCTATTACCAACCATCGTCTCTCTACCGCTTTCAATGGTTAATTTTGGCTGCGGCGGCAAGGTATCGATACTGCTACCCTCTGTATCAAAAATGTTCTTACCATTTAAGTCAGGATTAGCCATCGAAATATCATCAGCATAGAGCTGCGCGATATTGGTCTCAATACCGTATTTGCTCGCCATGATTTCATAATAGGATTGCGCCAGATCTTTTCGGTAAGTTTCAGCGCCAAGCGTGTAAGAATCGAGCGTAACTTGACTTCCTCCGGCCCCTATACCATTTGCTTTTCCATCGTAGCTAAAATCATCGTAAATAGCAGATGCAAAATCTAATGAGTTATTTCTTGGCATTCTCTCGGCAATACTATCAATTGCTTCAACAAGGAATCGGTGTAGATAGTCATTTGATGGCTTGTCTGGAATCGCTTTAGTCGTAAGCATTTCATTGGTTGCATAAGACACAACCGTTGGATCAAACCCAAAGAATGAGTTGTTATTCGTACCTGATAACGCGTAGCGCACCTCATCAAGAATTTGAATCGCACGTTCTGAAGTTTTCTCTCCCGCTGTCACTTGATCCCACTGGAAATCAAACAAACCAGTCTGATATGTCGATAGTTCAGTAATATAGTAAGTTTGAGAACCTTTGAGCTTAAAATACACACCAATATTGGCCTTGTTTAAGTCAACCGTTACTTTCTTGGTCCCTGGATCTCTTTTCCATTGGTAATAGTATGGCTCACTACCTTCGATACCAATTAAACGAACACGCATGAAATCATAATTCACTACGTCAGTTGTGGTTTCACAGCTCGCTACGTCAAGAGCCATAGACTGGTCACTTTCCAGTTGCTGGATAGTGGTACAACTTGCAAGTGAAGTGAATTCACCACTTGGGCTCAACCCTTCAAGTTGAGCTCGCGCACCAATAAATGGTGTCACCACTTTTATGGTTGGTAGGTCAAAGCTACTTCTAAAATATACTTCTCTTGGAGTACTTTCGTTATCAGACTCATCGATGGTTTGAATGACTAACTTTTGACTACTGTTTTCTGATACCGATTTAAAGCTGTCACCCAAAATATCTCTTACAAAAGGAATGTAATAGATGACATCCTCTACTCGCCCATTGCTATCTAACAGCGTTTCGTGCGGAATTTTTGCGATGTAATCGTCATCTGATGCCGTTGTATCAATAACTTGCTGAAGTGAGTAGTTGTTATCGTTGTTTTGGCTTACGTAGTACTTGACGACGAGCTTAAGCTTATTAGCGTTGGAGCCTAAAACCGTATCGGTGTTTACGTCTGAAACTTTCACACGAACATAAGGGATTTTATTCTCTTTCAATAAATTAGCGTTGAAGTTACTAAAATCTATCCCTTTTAATGAGTTCTTAATCCCTAAACTTGCGTACGCATAATCAATCTTCAGGAAATCGCGGCTTGCTTGAACATTGTCTGGGGTGTACGTATCTTGAGAGTAGATACCATCGTAAGTGGTTCGTTCACCATCTAAACCCACATTTACGTACGTCATTGACGTACCTTCAGGATAGGTTATCGTCTGTGCTGGCGCTTGATCGTCACGACTTACTGCATGCTGCGCAGAGCCCGTATTGCCTTTGCTATCCCTCGCTCGAACCTCAAAGACCGTCGTAGATAGGAATTCATCAGTTGGGTAAGCCTTACTAAACTCACAAGCATTTCCAGACTCTACAGTGACAGGAGAACATGTGACGCCCTCATGTAAGCCATCTTTAAATGAAATACTGACCGAACTAATCTCTTGCGAGCTTTCTTTTACAACCCCTTTCAGAACGTATTCTTTAAGTTGGTTATTAATTGCACTCGCCGATGTAATATCGATAACAGGCGCATCGTTATCCCATTCAAAGTTGATATGAAGACCCGAATGGCTGCCTGGAATTAACTCATTACCCAGTACATCCGCTGTATATAAGACTAACCGTGCTGCTGTTACGTTTGAGAGCCCTGTGGCAGGGTTCATATCTACACTATCGATCTCTTTGGTATTAATGTTAACTTTAACGTTGGTCTCTCGAAGGCCAACTTCAAAATCATCAAATTCAACCGAACAGAATGTGCTTCCAAAATCTTGTATGTCGTTACATTGAAATTCACCAGACCAAGAGCCATTAATCTGATACTGAATAAAGGCGGATACGTCTTCTACACCGATATCATCAACAATTTTTAGATCAACTTTATCGGTGCCAGCAAGTACATCACGGTCAATGCGTGTCACGATAGGCGCTGTGGTATCGATCTCCGTCCCATCTCGCGGTGGAATGACGCCATCTGTACTGCCATATGTACCTAAGTCATTAAGCTTCTTACTAAAGTCGACATAGTCGGCAGCATCAGTACCAGAAATATTGATACTTGGGTCGTTTACCACGATCAAAACATGTTGAGATAAGTCACGTGTATAAACGTCGCTGTTTATCTTTTTCTGTCCAAAGCTGAGGGGAGTCACTGCTCCGGAAGTCTGGCTCACTTCAAGACCATCAAGAACACCATCTGCAATAACATCCCGATATTGGATGTCAGCGAAGTGCATCGAAGTGTAGACGTTATCGCTGTTGCCGTATTTTTTAATAAGATCGTAAGAGTAAGACGAGTATGCTGTTAATAAAGCGCCGTATTGATGCCCTACACTAGCAAAGCTGCTTTGCCCACCTTTGGTAATATCAATAGGTTTGGTCTCATTTACGTCAAAGCCATACATGCTATTGATACTATCCAAAGCAGTTGAAAAGGCACTTTCATCTGTGGCCCCCTGAGAAATTTTGTACTTTGCCAAGCCTGCTGCCAAGTTCGACAGCGGAGTAAGCATTAACTTTTGCTCACTCCCCTCTTTAAAGTTCACAACACCTTCAAATTTAAGTGTCTTCGCATTACTCACAGATACCGTTTCATTTGTAAACGGATCGGTATAACTCCCCTCTTTTGCAACAACAAAAAGAGGCATTGACGAAGATTCAAACTCTAGCAGATAGTTTCCGAAGGCATCAGACGTTGTGTTAGCCAACTTCCGACCTAAGTTTCCATTTTTGAACTCGAAAACCTCAATCTTGGCGCCATTGACTGGGGCGTCAAACACCATACCGGAAATGCTTCCTTTGCTTCTAGCTGGCGGTGTGTTGTCTCCTCCATCACCACCACCACATGCACTCAATAAAAGAGATGTAAGCGTAAGACCTAATGTTAATTTCAGCGTATTTTTAGCGAACATAGTAATTTGGCAAAATATATTTTCCCGAGATTATATTATTGAAAAATATTTTCTCAACGTGACATTAACACCAACAAAATAGGCATAAACACCAAGCCAACCGTCACTTTGACTGAATTATTAAAATTATTCTTACATCCTATAATTATTAACTTAGTTAAAACAGAGGAATTACTCATGCTTTAATGCTAGTTTTTATTTAAAATATTATACTCTACGCACAACTGTCAGTATTGATAAATCAACAAAACTAATGACTATTTTAATAATAAAAAGGAGTGTGCAAGCTCCTACCGTAGCCTTTATCACTACTGCGTTAATCATATTGATTAGCGTATCGCTTTCTCACTACTTCCTCACTCCTGTGGATAGGCTACCTACCATCAAGCCTTTAGAATTCGAAAGTAAGAATGTGCAGCCACCAATTAATAAGAATACTCGTAGGCAAAAAATCACTATCGGTGTTGTTGAATACTCTTTTGTCGCTTCATTATTAAAATCAGGAGTGAGTCAAAAAGAGATCAACTTGCTATTAGCACTTATCAAAAGCAAGTTTAATATTATTGACTCTATTAAAAGAGGTGATAACTTTATCTTAAGAACTAAATTAAATAGTAAAAATGAAACTTACATTAGTTCTTTTTACTATTTAGGCAGTAAAACTGATTTATTTATTATCAATGATGGTCACGGTAACGTATTTGATGAGCATGGTGTGTCGATAAATAATCAGTTCATGTTTTCTTCACCCTTTGATAAAAACTACAGAGTGAGCTCTGACTATGACTTAAAGCGAACACATCCAGTGACCAATATAACGACTCCGCACTTAGGCACTGATTATGCCACACCTGTAGGTACACCGATTCGTAGTATTGCTGATGGCGTCGTTTTAAAGTCCCGCTACAACCGTTTTGCCGGCAACTACATTAATATCCGCCACACAAATGGCTCTGTATCACGCTACCTACACTTATCTCAGCGCAACGTCCATGTTGGTGAGAAGATCAGCCGAGGACAAGTGATAGGGAAAACGGGTAACACAGGAAGAACAACAGGGCCGCATTTACATCTTGAACTGCACATCAATGGTGTTCCGGTTGATTACGAACGATACATTCAAAGGCACCCAAACACTGACGTAAATATAGAAATGCTGATTGCAGCGAGAAAAGAAAAAGCAGAGTTAACAGCGGAATGGCAACGGTATGAGCAGTCAAATAGGTAACAACAGCCACTTCGATTCGCTCTTTCTTCATTTATCTGAAGCGAGTCCTCGTAACCCTCTGAGCGCTTCGTAGTCTGTCGCCACTAACCAATTTCAGGATCAAAAAGAGCCGCTACATGCGGCTCTTAATGATTATAATTTCCCGATATTCCATCGGTTTCCCCTTAACCAAACACGTTGTCCTCTTGTTCTTGAACGCAAATGGTACGCGCCCTATCATGTTCACGTAAAAGATCAATAAAAGAATAAAATGATTACTCATTGTATTGGCTAGATATCTAATACAAAGAGGCCCAACAATACCTCTTTCTTACTTTCTAAACAGTGACGCTGTCACGATTATGAGTGGTTTCTATCATATTCAGCGCTTGCCTTTCTCAGCCCTTCTAAATCGTCTGAACATAAAAATCTCTTCAGGCTGTCGATTTTCTTATCAGGCCAATCATATATCCTAAGAGCAAGCAGTTCGTCTATCGTCTCTCGAGAAAAGCGATATTTGACATGCTTAGCTGGTGACCCCGCAACCATGCTGTAAGGCTCAACATCTTTCGTCACCACACTGTTTGCCGCAACGATTGCTCCTTCTCCGATAGTCACACCCGGCATTATCATGGATCGCATACCGAGCCAGGCGCCATCGCCAATATGAGTATCTCCTTTCCCGACGTACGCTTCTTCAATAAAGTCCATAAATGGGTACAAGGAGAACCAATCAGCTCTATGTGTACTGTTTCCCCCCATAACAATGACAACTTCCGCTGCAATACAGACAAAGTCACCTATATGTAACTTATCAATCTTCCATTTTGGTTCCCAATCTCGGCTGAACTCATCGCCTTGTAGATATCTTACAACAGACTCTTCAAAACCGGCGTCCCAACAATCACTGTAATAACTATGTTTACCTTTAATCGTTATATTTGGGTTCGTAACAACTTCATGTAGCAAAGTCACCTTAGACCAATGCTTAGTTTTCATGAATACTCCTATAAATACTATCTAATAAAACACTGTAGATAGTATGTATCTAAATAAGCTCTAATAATTACGTAGTGCCTATTACCACTAAAATTTACTTCACCACTGAGCTAATAATATGGTAAGCAGCCTCTACTCTTTCTGCATTAGGGTAGTTTTTATTCGCCAGAATCACTATGCCTATTTTTTCAGAGGGTACATACGCGACATATGCCCCAAAGCCACCTGTTGAGCCCGTTTTGTTATACCAAACGTCACGACCGAGAGTACCAGATACACTTGCTTGAACCGGTTTAGCTTTGAGAATTACATCGCTGGAGTTACCCTTCAATAATTGCGAAAGTGAAACGGGGTAATCATAACCCTCCCATCCTACGGCTTGTGTAAACGTGTCGGTATCAAAATACTTAGTATGAGTTCTCTCTAGCGCATTTTCTATATCAGTATTAAGTTGCGCTTGACCCATATTTGCTTCGATATATTGAAGCATATCTAAGCTTGTTGATTTAATACCATAGGCTTGTGCATCAAGAATACCTGGATTAACTCTAACGGGTTTTCCCTCAGAACTATAACCAAAAGCATAGTTGTTAAGCTTATCCTTTGGTACATCGACAAAGGTATTGGTCATACCGAGCTCAGGCAGGATGACGGTTTCCATCATTTCCGTATAGTCTGACTTCATACTCAAGGCACCGATGTAGCCAAATAGACCAATACTAGGGTTTGAGTACTTCCTCTTAGTACCGGCTTCGTACTCCGGTTTCCACGTTTTGTAGTACTGCATCATTTCAGCGTCGTTCGTTACTTCGCTAGGGAATTGCAATGGTAGACCACCTGCAGTGTAGGTGGCGACATTAACTAGCTTGGTATTACCCAGAGCACTATTCTCTAATTCTGGAATATAATCTTTGACCTTGTCATCCATGTCTAGCTTACCTTTTTCTTGGGCGTACCCAGTCAAAGTAGCAGTAAAAGTTTTACTGATAGAGCCGAGTTCAAAAATTGTGTCGTTGGTGACTAAACTCCCCTTACTTACGTCAGCCAAACCGTAATTATAAAAATAACGTTTACCATCAATCGTTACTGCAACAGCCAACCCCGGAATGTCGTATTCGTTGATTAATCCTTTAGCGCATTCATCAACTACGCTCTTTAATTGACTGCTAACCGTTAACTCCGTTTTCGCAAACGTGACGAAAGAAGTGAGCGATAAAATGGCCAGCAAGGCATTGTTTAACTTCATTGAACCCTCAATTTTTTAATTTTAACTTATAATTAATTTCTAGTTTATTCCAAGGCTTTTAACTTTTTATATAAAAGTAATCCTGACTTGAAGAACTCCAATCGTTAACCCTCGATGAATAACACTGTGTCTTCAAATTTTTAGTGCGATATAAACAGGTCTAAACCTGATCACCGTTGATAGGTAGGCCGGTTAGATACGAATGTAAGTAACATCCGTTTCCAAAATGGGGAAATAGTGTACTCAATTACGCTTTCTCCATATCACGATAACGGTATACTAGGTAGATATACTTGGTATATACAGATCCACATCCTCACAACGCTTTAGAACCACTTTTCAACGTCTACAGAGAAAACGATGCCATTTTCACTACACTTCGAAACTGGAAAAGTCACCAGCCAACAACTTTACTCCGAGATATACCAAGGGATATTAGAAGGCAGATTACGATCAAATGAGAGATTACCGTCAACCCGCATGCTGTCGAAAAAGTTAGGCATAGCAAGAAACACTGTCATTTCGGTGTATGAGCGACTTCAGTTCGAGGGGTGGATAGTAAAAAAGGCAGGATCTGGCACGTACGTAAGTAATGCTCTAGAACAAACGGTGAATCAAGATAAGAGACCAATAAAACACTACCAACTAGGGGTGTTTGGCACTAACGCATCGAAGAAGCCAGAGATCATCGCACCAAAGAATCTAGACTATGACTTCACTTTAGGCGTTCCTGATCATCAGAGAATAGCAAAGCATATTTGGCGACACTCAAGACTGAGTAGGCTCAATGCATTAACTCCAGAGTTTGCACATGGCGGTGATTTACAAGGGTTAGCTTGTTTACGAGAGTCTATCTGCGAGTATGTGAGACACTCGAGAGGCGTAATCTGTGACCCTGAAGACATCATCATTACTCAAGGGTGCCAGCAGGCAATAATGACGACTCTCCTTACATTACTCTCTCCCGGGGATCTCGTGTCGACGGAAGATCCAGGATATCCTGTTTTTCGAAATCAAGCTCGATTACTTGGCGCGCAAATAGGCTCCGTGCCGATGGACGACCAAGGTGTTGTCGTTGAATCAATCGCTTCTAATGCCAAAATTATTTATACAACGCCTAGTCATCAGTTCCCTTTAGGCTTTAGCTACTCAGCTGACAGGAAGTTAGAACTGCTGAGATGGGCAGAAGTTAATAACGCAATCATTATCGAAGATGATTATGATTCGGAATATCACTATCTCAATACCAGTAAGAAAGCTCTCAAGTCACAAGACAAAAATGACTGCGTCGTTATGATAGGCAGTTTCTCTAAAATACTATTTCCCGGCATACGCATTGGCTATATGATTCCGCCAAAGTCTTTAATAGAGCCAATTTCAAATATGTTATGGCACTTGGGAAGAAGTACATCTGTAGTGTCTCAAATCCTACTTGACGAATTCATGCGTGACGGTCATTTCTCTTACCATTTACTCAATATGAATAAAATCTACAGCGAAAGGTATAATAAGCTAACTCAATTAATTGACAACATAGATTGCTTACAACGTATTCCAAGCCAAGGTGGATTGCATATAGCAGCTGAAGTATCGGGATGCGCGACACAAATGATGAATAAATTTGCTTCATCAAATGTAGCGGTTTACCCATCATCGCATTTTTCTATCAACAATCATTCTAATGCCCTCTTATTTGGATTTGGCATTATTCCTACCCAAAAAATAGAAAAAGCATTTGATATTATTCAATCAATATTGGATTAAAACAGATATAAAATTATCGTTTTGCTCGGTATCAATTTATCGTCGCAGTTATCAGCATCAGGGCGACAGCCAGCGTGGAACGCTTTTCAACCCAATAAGGGTTCAATACGAACTGTGTCGCTCTGACACGCTTGGTTTGGCTTCAGCCCCAACACTATATTTCTTCGACTGTAAACGTACTAGGTTCAAAGTAAAGCGACGTATCACGCTGACATTTGCAGCACTACCAACAACCCTATTGCGTAAATCATCTTCTTTTAAGTTAAGTTCACATCGAGCATTCAATGAACCTTATTTTTCTAATATCGAACCGTAAGTTCTGTTTAACACTCTATCAAAACACTATCTTTCGCTAGATGTTAAAGAAGAAAAGACTTCAAGGTAATTAAGGATTTGTTATAGACTATTGACCTACATAATAAAGAGCACAATCACGACATTAATCTCCAGTGATTTACCATACCGCTTCATGAGCAATTGGGATATAAATTATCGAAAAATACCAAACCATAAGTTAATACGCTGCTAACGGCTCAAAAAAATAACGAAGTTGTAGCGCAATTATATCAACATCATTTTCATGTAAAAAATAACGAGCGCCTTGGACACCGATCTCCCAATTATCTGAGAGGTTGTAGCCAACTTCTGCACCAATATATCCATCAAAACCATCCACTTCCGTCGTTATCTTGCTGCCTTGATACGTACTTTCAATATCGGTATCCCAGAACAAGCCCCCCAAACTCAGTTTTGCGGACCATGAATTGTATTGCCAGAACTTATAACCGATGTCGAAGCCCATGCCCTTAACAAGGAGTGGGGCTATAGATGCGACATTGGCGTGATAGTCTTCTGGTGAAGTAGTAGCACTACGCAATGTAGCACTACCTTCACCCATATCAATATAACGAATAGTTCCAGACCATTGATCAGAAAAAGTATATCCCAACCCGACAGAGCGATAGAACCCGGTGTTGTCAGTAGAGATTACGTTATCACCTTTAACAGCATCACGCTCATCTGCATGGCTTGACCCCATTTGAACATCAACATACCAGCCCGCTTGACTACTAAAACTAAACACAGCAATTAGTGCTAGAGCACTGTTTCTTCCATAACGTTGCATGGCTCCTAACAAAATCAAAAGCATCAACACCATGCCACCCAATGATCCTGCTGAAGTATTTTCAACCTTTACATCTCTTACCAACTTAACGGTCACTATAACTTTCCCCGCGTCTTGCAGGCCTTGGCTATCCTGAATGATATATGTCAACACATCATTGCCTTCAAACCCTGAGGTAGGGGTATAGGTCACGCTCTGATCTGCATTCATGACCGCCTGCCCATACTGCGCTTGGACTGAAACCAACTTCAATGTGTCGTTATCCGGATCGGTATCGTTAGCAAGGACATAAACCGTGACAGGGGTACGATCATCGGTGGTAATATTATCGTCCACCGCATTCGGATTCTGACTGTTTACCACATTTACCGTCACCTTCGCCGATCCCGTTCCACCATTACCATCCGTTACGCTATAAGTGATCAAAGCCTCCCCGTAGTACTGTGGTTGAGTGACATAACTTAGTTTGTTATCAACCACACTAACACTACCAATATCTACAGAAGCGCGACTTACCTTCAGCCCATCACCATCAGCATCAGCATCATTGCTCAATACATCGATCGTCACCGTACCATTGAGACTAACAAACGCATTGTCGTCAATCGCTTGAGGGAGTGTATTATTGCTTACACGAGCGGCAACGACGCCAGGGTCAACGACACTGCCATTAGCCAATCCGTCATCATCGTTCGGACCACCGTCTTCAATGGTAAGTTGTACACACCAGTCACCTTCAGTCAGACCCTGTGACCATGAACTGTGCCCTGGTGGCGGACAATAACCAGCCTCGCCAGCACTAGAAGAAACCGTGTTTTGAGCATCCTCAATAAAGTCTATCCACCCCTGTTCAGCGTTATACTTTCGGTACACTGCATTTGCTGGAACAGGTAAACGCTGAGGCAAAACTAATTGATAGCTTTGGCCGGGCAGCGGCAAATTAGTTACTACAAAATCAAAGATTCCCCCTATGCTCTTCATGTTGATATCTTTAGGAAGCTCCTCATCCAGCAATAAAGCTCCTCCTGTTGCGTTAGTCAGAATGGTTATTCCTTTGCGTAAACAGACACCTGGCTGCCCCTCAATGAGGAAGCGATCTTTTTCTGACACAACCTGTTGAATTACGTTACAGTCAGAAATTGCATCAAGATAATCAGGGATACCATCACCATCACTATCATTATGACCTTCTTGATCATCCGGGATTAAGTCGCCATCACTGTCTTCACTCCCGAGCTCCGCCAATGTTTGTACCACTTCTAAATAGACATTCCGTGTCACTGATAATGGTGGAGTGCCATTGTCAGTAACTGTCAATTGCAAATTGTAAATCGCTGAACTCAGTAATTGCGGAGAGAAAGTCAATGTTTCGCTGTACATCTGCCCCGCAATCGCTTGGTTAAGTACATCGCTATCACTACTCCATCTGAAACTGTGTATATCGGACATATTGGCATCACTAACACTGCTCGTGATTGTGACCGGTTCAACACCATTTTCAATTTGGCTCCGCTGCTCCCCCGCCTGAGATACACTTACCGTGACCTTCGGAGCCACATTCTCTTCAAAGATTGTCAAGGTGTAACGACGCTTACTACCTAGATTAAGGGTGCTGTCCAGATCAATCACTAAGGTTTCAACGCCCTCATTTTGTCCATCATTAAGTAGTTCGAACGAAAGTTTGCCTTCGGTACCACTAGGTATCACCACTTCACCAGAGGTGAGCGTGTGGTCATCACTGTCCGTGCTTCCTGAAACCGTATAAGGTATGATTACTGGGTAGCTCGGCGAAGGACCGTTAAGGTGTATCGATACGCTATGATTGGTGCCTTCCGTGGTTTGCGCATCTTTGGAGATACTTATCAGTGGATACACTGTTACCGTTTGACTAGCTTCAGCGACGTTTCCATCAGAGTCTTGAGTGCGCCAATAGACCGTATTAGTTCCAGGTCGGAAAAAGGTCGTGCTGTCGACCAATGAAACAGGTAATAGCTTGCCTGTACTATCTCGTGCCACAGCAGAGCCTAATGCAACTTTAGTAAAGAGCGAAGTTGCGTTCACTTCGATATCTGAAGGTGCGGCTATTGTTGGTGCGTCCAATTTCGCACTTTTAATTGTCACGATTACTTTCGCGGTGGCCTTTCCACCGTTACCATCTTTCACACTGTATTGCACTGCCACTGTACCAATTGAGGTCGTTACCAATTGGATTTGACTGCCCACAATCGTTGCCGTTCCAGATGTAGGTTTAACCCATTCCAGTTGTAATGTATCTAGATCAACATCGCTGTCGTTGCTGAGTACATCCAATAAGTAGCTACCATCGTTACTCTCGGTAAAGACATAGGTATCATTAACCGCCACTGGCTCATCATTAACGTTGATTACCGTGATGCTAAACGCTGCTAAAGATGTGCTTAGCTCACCGTCTGAGACACTAATAACAATATTATTGGTGCTGCCAACATGCTCATTTTCCGGCGTACCACTTAGCAACCCAGTTGCTCTATCAAAGGTTGCCCATGATGGTTTATTGCGGATTGAAAAGCTCAAGCTACTACTATCAACATCCGATGCCTGCAGCGCAAAGCGGTACGTACTGCCTTCGTTGACGGTAAGAGCAGGAGTGCCACTGATCACTGGCGCGTCATTGACATTGTTAACCACAATACTGAATCTATTGAGCATTGTGGTCGTGAGACCATCAGAAACCGAGATAACAATGCCCTGATATTTGCCAACATCACCATTATCTGGTGTACCACTAAGCGTGCCTGTTGATGCATCAAAGCTAGCCCAAGATGGCTTGTTCACGATACTGAAGGTGAAGGCTTGGCTGTCAACATCTGACACTTGTGGCGTGAACAGATAGGTGCTGTCTTCATTCACTTGTGTTGCTGGTGAACCAGAGATAACGGGTGCATCGTTAACGTTATTCACAGTAATCGAAAAAGCTGACAATGAGGAAGAAATAGAGCCATCGGATACGCTAATCACGATACCTGGATAAGTCCCCACATAACGGTTACTTGGCGTGCCAGAAAGCGCTCCTGTTGTCTTGTCAAATGTAGCCCAAGGTGGCTTGTTAGCTATCAAGTAGGTCAGAGTATCCGCTGGGTCATTGTCCAATGCCGCGGGCACAAACTGATACACACTATCTTCATCAACTTGCGCCGATGGGGTACCCGTAATCACTGGCGCGTCATTAACGTTATTCACCGTGATGGTCACTAACGCCACTCCAGAGGTAAGTTCTCCGTCACTTACGCTGTAAGTGAAACTGTCCTGACCAAAGAAGTTACTGTTACCCGTATAAACCGCGTGATTGCCTGTGACGGTAACATTACCGTTGACTGGCGATTTTACAATTTGATAGCTCAAAGATGAGCCTTCTGCATCGTTACCATTTAAAGTAATGGTCAGCGGTATTTCTTCCTCTCCCGTAGCACTGATATCGGTCGCGGTTGGTGTATCGTTGACTGCATTAACCGTCAAATCGACACGAACCTCTGTCGAGTCGAGATCACCGTCGTTGACCTTGAACAAGAAGAAGTCGGAGCCATTGAAGTCCGCTTCTGGTGTATAGCGCCAACTATTATTGGTCAACTGCTCTAGCACGCCATGACTGACTTGCTCAGTGATAAGATACTGCAGAGTGTCATCATCGTTATCAATATCTGAACCAACCAGCGTGATCACCAAACTATTGTCTTCATCAAGCGTTTGTGACTGTGCTTGCGCCATTGGTGCGTCGTTGACTGGTGTTACTGTCATGGTCACTGTTGCGGCGTTAGATACAGCACCTGCTAAGTCTGCCACCGTATAGGTGAAGCTATCTTCACCGAAGTAGTTCTCATTGGGGTTGTAAACAATCGCTCCTGACGCCGTCACGTTCACACTGCCATGTGCTGGCGTATCGACGACTGTGACACTAGTGAGTTCAAAACTGTCTCCAACATCGGCATCACTATCATTGCCTAATACATTGACCTCGAAGGAGCCTCCCTCTAGTAGTTGTGCACTGTTATCAACAGCAACGGGGGCATCATTCACTGGCGTAATATTGAGCGTGACGGTTGCAGGCACTGAGACTGCTTGACCACTATCGGTTAGCATGTAGGTAAAGCTATGTTGACCATTAACGTTCGCTGTTGGCACAATCTTTAAGGTCCCATCGACATTGACACTGACCGTGGCAAAACTGTATACCCCCTCTCCTTGACCAAGATCTTGCAGGGTAATACTACTCGGGGTGAATGACCCATCTTCAATATCACTGTCGTTACTTAAAATATCGAGTGTCGATGTGATATCTTCATCAAAAGTAAAACTGTCTTCCTCCGCTACTGGTGAGTCATTGACGGAACCGATATTGACGCTGACCGTGGCCGCAAGAGAAACGCCGCCTTCACTGTCTGCGATCGTGTAAGTAAAGCTATCGCTACCATTTTCATTCGGATTCGGCGTATATACAAAAGTGCCTACAGTTTGATCAATGGCTACTTGTCCTTTTTGAGGCAAACTAACTAACGATAAATCACCCGTTGGGATGCCATCTTCAACATCCTCCGCTTGACTACGCGCGCTGACTGCTGCGCTTGCGGTATCTTCGTCGGTGTTGATGGTCAGCGCTTTAGCGACTGGCGCATCATTTATAGCCATGATAGTGACGGTCACTGTCGCCTCTTGCGACTCCTGCAGCAGGGCATCTTTCACGGTATAGGTAAAGCTATCTGTGCCTGTCTCATTATTATTTGGCGTATAGGTAACAACGCCGTTGCTGATCGACACCTGACCTTTAATTGGTTGCGTTTTAATCGTTGTAGAAGAAGCGACCATGTCATCATTAACATCGGAATCGTTGGCTAACAGATTAAATTGTTTCGCCGTATCTTCCTCAGTCGAGAAGCTATCATCAACTACCGTTGGCGCGACATCGTAGCGTTTGGTCACAGTATCCGTCACTGCATCAGATGCGTTGCCTGCGGCATCGGTTACCACCACGCTTACTGTCAACGTCCCCTCTTGCAAAATAGTGACGTCAATGCCCGTTACTTGCATGGTCTCCGAAGAAATTGTTTGACTAGCGCCGTCAATGGTCGTGGTACCGTCGGTCACGCTATAAGTGAACATCGCGTTCACTTCAGCTGCTGCGAAGGTAAAGCTCATCGCCTGTTCGTTGGTTTTGTTAATGCTCTCCTGATCAATGCTGATGCTATGTCCAGTCGGGATCCCCGTATCCACTGAGATCAACAACTGAGTCGCTGCTGTATTGAGGTTGCCAGCTGCGTCGCTAAATTTCTCGGCTGCAACATCAATAGTTGCATCCTCAGTGCTTTCTTCTGCAGGTGTAAAGGTAGCCGTGTAACTGGCGCTACTGCCCGCAAAGTTAGAAAGAGTTCCTCCAGCCACGGTCACATCGGCTTCGGAAAAATCAGTTGCGGCTTCACTCAAGGTAAACGTGAGTGTTGCCGTTTCACCCGCTTTCAACGCAGCGCTGGAGCTAGTGATACTAACGGTTGGAAGCACAGTATCGACGCTGATGGAAAGTGGTGTAGCTGCACTATTGGTGTTACCAGAGGCATCGGTAAATGTGCCTGTGGCAACTTCAATAGTACCGCTCGTCGCACTCTCTTCCGTTGGTGTAAAGGTCGCAGTGTAGCTGCTACCACTGCCAGCAAAACCAGACAAAGTACCGCCACTAACCGTGATATCCGCCTCGGTAAAATCGCTCGACGCTTCACTTAAGGTAAAGGTAATGGTCGCCGTTTCGCCAGAGATCAAATCAAGGTCTGAGCTGCTCAAAGAAACAGTTGGCCTCACGTTATCTAACGTAATTGTTGTGCTATCTATACTGGAGGTGTTGCCCGCCGCATCGCTCTGGCTCGCCGCGACCGTCAGGGTGCCGTTGTTAAACGCACTTACATCAAACTCACTGCCAATAGTCGTCCAAGCCCCGGTATTGTCGGCCGTCACCGTACGACTGACTGAGTTGTTATTGTCCGTGATGGTCACGGTCACACTATTGCCAGCCTCCGCGCCGGAGCCAGCAATCAGCACATCATTGTCTTCTGCCGCATTGACGATACCGTCGATTGCAATCGGCGTGGAAATGGTAACAGCGGATGGCGCTGCGTTATCTAGGGTTACGCTCTGGGTGGCTACGGTGGAGATATTACCTGCTATATCAGCTTGGGTTGCAGACACAGTCAGGGTGCCATTGCTCAAGCCACTGATATCCAGCTCGCTGCCGCTCAACGTCCAGTTGCCTGAGTTGTCGGTCGTCACCGTACGACTGACAGAGCTGTTGTTATCCGTGATAGTCACGGTCACGCTGTTGCCTGCTTCCGCGCCGGAGCCAGCAATCAACACATCGTTATCTTCCACTGCATTAACAATACCATCGGTTTCAATCGGTGTAGTGATGGTCACAGCTGATGGTGCGGCGTTATCTAAGGTAATGCTCTGGGTGGTCACTCTGGAGGTATTACCCGCCGTATCCGATTGCGTCACAGCAACTATGAGTGTGCCGTTGTTCAGGCCACTGACATCAAGCTCACTGCCGCTCAACGTCCAGCTGCCTGAATTGTCGGCCGTCACCGTACGGCTGACAGAGCTGTTATTGTCCGTGATAGTCACGGTCACGCTATTGCCTGCTTCCGCACTGAAGCCAGCGATCAGTACGTCGTTGTCTTCTGCCGCATTGACGACCCCATCAGTTTCAATCGGCGTATTGATGATTACAGCAGATGGGTCTGCATTGTCCAGAGTAATACTCTGGGTGGCTGCGGTAGAAGTATTACCTGCTATATCTGCTTGGGTTGCAGACACAGTCAGGGTGCCGTTGTTAAACGCACTTACATCAAGCTCACTGCCGCTCAACGTCCAGTTGCCTGAGTTATCGGCCGTCACCGTACGACTGACAGAACTGTTATTGTCCGTGATAGTCACGGTCACGCTGTTGCCTACTTCCGCGCCGGAGCCAGCAATCAGTACGTCGTTGTCTTCTGCCGCATTGACAATACCATCGGTTTCAATCGGCGTGGTGATGGTCACTGCTGATGGGGCTGCATTGTCTAGGGTAACACTCTGGCTAGCTGCGGTGGAGATATTACCTGCTATATCTGCTTGGGTTGCAGACACCGTCAGGGTGCCATTGTTCAGGCCACTGACATCCAGCTCGCTGCCGCTCAGCGTCCAGTTGCCTGAGTTGTCGGCCGTCACCGTACGACTGACAGAGCTGTTATTGTCTGTGATAGTCACGGTCACGCTGTTGCCTGCTTCCGCGCCGGAGCCAGCGATCAACACATCGTTGTCTTCTGCAGCGTTGACGATACTGTCAGCCTCAATCGGCGTGGTAATGCTCACTACGGATGGTGCTATTGTATCAATGGTGACACTTAACGCGTTGGATGCCGAGCTAACATTATCATCGCTATCAGACGCTTTAGCACTTATTGCATGTGTAATACCAGACGCCAACTCATTGGTTGTTATCTGCCAGTTTCCTCCAGTAGCAGTGCCTGTGCCAATAACCGTTGCACCTCCACCGACTTGATCACTGTATAAAGTAACGATCGATCCACTCTCAGAAGTCCCACTAAACGTTGGTGTAGTGTCACTGGTAATATTATCAGTATTTAATGGCCCGGTATCCGAACTAGCATCTAAATCGGGTGTAGATGGCGCATTTGGCGTGGTATCGACTGTCGTAAAGTTAAATGTGGCATCATCGCTGATCCCAGCGAAGCTATTATTTGCGCTGTCAGCCACGGCACTGGATTCAATATGAATGGCGTAGGTCCGGTTCCCTGCCAGATCACTGGTTGGGTTTAAGTAAACTTTATTGTTGGTAACACTGATGCGACCAGCGCCTGGTGATGTTGTTGTGCCATCGCTTTCGGTGGCAACATTAAATACTTCAAAGTCGCGACTGTCGGTAACATTACGAATGGTAATATTGCCGCTCTTCAGCTCAATATTTTCATCGAAGGCAATCTCGATGTTGTTGCTAACAGAAACATTGGTTGCATCATCAGTGGGAGTTGAGCTCGCACTGACAAAAGTAGGCGCGGTAGAGTCTGAAACCGCAGCGTCATCAATCTTGATACTTCTGATAAGATAACGAGAGTCAGCACCCGGACTTCGGGTAAACGCCATAGTCACTGTATCAACGTCCTGCCATGCCGAATCATTAAAATCTGTACCACGGGTCAGGGTAAACAAGTCCTGTAACCCTGAGTTTGCTTCACCACCTTTTGGCAAGGTGACAGTTTCGGTCACTGTTTGAATATCATTAGAGAAGCCAGTTAACACAAGTTGATACGTTTTATCTGAGTCTCGGGCCGACCCCTGCATATAGGTAATTTCGTCGAAACTGAAGTTAGTACTTGATTTCTCAAAAAAGCGGAAGCCACGATTGTTGAACTCATTAATCATGGTATTTGAGTAAAGAACACCAGCTACAAATCCGAGGTCATTTAGGCCAGTAAACGGAGTGCCATCCGAGCTAGTGCCCGCATCTAATACCATAGATACAGTACCTGCATTGGTAAGAGTGACTGAGGGCATACCCCCTGTGACGCCGGTCTCCACCTCACTAAAATTGGAACCTGAACCATTAGAGTAGTTAATCGTTTGCTGTGCAGCCCAGGCTCCACCGGAAAAAAACGCTGAGAACACCCATGCTGTTGTAATTGCGATCGCAACCTGACGATGTAATCTCATTTTCCTCTCCTGAAGATGACGGCCTTATCAACATGGCCGGGTTATCATAATCAACTTAAATATTTAATTTTTTTATAGGAAAGGATTAGCTAAAGATTCAGCCAATTCTTTCTTGGTTGATTAGCTGTGCGGTGGGTATACTCCCGCAGTGGCAATTAACCAATTAATCGGCAATACCGGGCTCAGAATATTAAGTGGCATTGAACCGCCTGTTTCAGTCACAGTTACAGTACCTCCGCCCGAGCCACTACCAGACACACTTAAGCCTTCGATCTCGGTCAAATCTGGTTGCTGAAACGTCGGTTTATAGAACCCGGGGGTAGAGTTTTGCGCTATATACGAATTACTATCGGGTACCTGTGTATTTGCAGCATTGGTAGCAACCTGCATCCTGCCTGTTACAGGTGCAGAAGTGCCAAGAGGGGTAAAAATTGCCGTATGTAAGTGTGCTGGCATTTGAGTTATATCAATAGTTACCAGTTCAGTACCCAATCTTTCTCCCTGATGATAATCCATCCCCCCAGGTCGTGTGCCTACACCAACTGGACTGCGGCCACGCAAATCAGGTAAACCAAAGGTAGTTCGGGCGTCACCTCCGTATAGAGTGCTAACTAGAGAGAAGAGCGCTGGATTATCTTCAATTGCCTGCATTTGCCCCGAGCACATTGCCCAATTTCTAATTGCAAAATTGCCACCAAATGCGGTTAGTGTCCCAAGATACGGTTCTGTAGCCATACTGTTCTTCCTTTCAACGTATACACTTAAGTTAAAACCAGCCCATAACGAAATTGGTGTGGTTGGTTAAAACTTTCCAATCTCGCATTACTAAATACCGTTACGGGCTTCATCACTGCCGCAAAGAGCCGTATTGAGATATTTATTTACTCACAAGCAGAAGCGTGCTGGAGCAATGACATCCCAGCATCTAGCCCAGCCATTTGCGCATAGCGATAACCCGAAAACACGCCTTGCGGTGTAGCAATAACATCTATTGATATGGCGCTATCTAACGTTTTCACTTGTAACCCATGTTGTGGGCTGATCTCGAGAATTCTCCCCGCCTCTACACCGACTAAAGAAGTCTCCATTGCGCTTGCTTGCAAAACATTGGCGACACCACTTGGCAAGCTCAACATCGCACCACCGAAGTCATGATTGCCTGCTCGCACTAAGTTGACGATTTCGCGACTCGTTTGCACGTTCCAACGAAGGTGCAGATCATGTTGGTTTACTGCTCGTGCCACTTCGTTGGGGTTTGATACTTGTTCACGCCAAACCAGCCCTTGCTTTTGTTGCGCGATGAGGAAGTCATACATCAGCTTAGCCGTCATTTGTGACGCTTTTTGCTGAGCACTGGTTAAGGTCTCAAACGGGTGAAATGGTACCTCTAACTCCATTCCTATAGCGCCGGAATCAGCCGATGCCTCAAGACGATGCAGGGTGAGGCTAAAGGTGTCTAAACCCTCTCTTAATTGCCAATAGAGAGGCATCGGGCCTCGATACTCGGGCAGCTTTCCCGGATGAATGTTGTACAAGTTTCCGTTGAAAAACTGACACAGCGAGGAATGAACTATGTGCCTGAACAAATAGATAACGCCATCCGTGACTCGCCAAACATCGAGTTGCGCTATCAAAGCACTGCTGTCATTGGCGGTATACTGAGCAATATGAATCGATTGAGCGCTCAGATAGCTCTGTAGCTGCTGTAAGTCAGGATTTAGTTCTCCTTCCGGTACTACCACGCCCGCCAATTTATGCTGTTGTGCCAACAACTGAATGATGGGCAAGGCGTAACAACTTCCTGTAAAAACGACGTATTTTTGCTGCATATCGAAATCATCCATGGGTGGCGACAAAACCTGGCAATCCGGTTAACTGATAATAGAAACTGACCTTATCCCCTCCCTTCGCTTCAAAGTAATGGTGTTCAACAGCTTTGGGCTTGGCATTCACATAAAAAGTCATGTCGGGTTTAGGATGGGTAATACCAGAGTCGTATTGTCCGACCATCGCATCTCCGTAAGTATCGATATGGCTGTAAATGGCGAGGATACGTTTTGCCATATCTGGCACATCTTTCGGCAGCTCAATGGTGTTGCCTTGCAGCATTTTTATTCCACCATCTAGCTCAAAAATCTCGCTTCTGAGCAACATGGCTTTATTGACGTTAAGAATTTCTCCCAGATCAATTCGATCATCGATCGCTTCCGGCTGGCAATGGTTGGAATGTGCATACTCTGCTTTTTCCCATTGTTGATTAAATTCCGTCTCCCCGATGACCACCATGGCGCGCACAGATACCTGATTGGGGATCATTTCGCCTTGAATATGTAAATATTGAACCAAATGTTTCGCGATGCTGAGGAACCCTTCCCGACTAAAGCCATGCTGCATCGCTTCAAGTATCAGGAGATCAAACGTTTGAGTTGGCGAAAATTGGGTAGCATCTTCTTCCACTAAGGCTTCAATATAGTCTGCGATATCGAGATCCGCGATCAATTGATTGAGTGCTTTAATGGCTCCGGGGTGAATATCTACTAGTGTCACCTGAAGCTGCTCTGCGCTAATTCGATCACTTTGTTTGTAGTGAGCAAGTAAAGGCAGCAGCAATGGTGCAAAGGGGCCGCAAGCTGGATAAAGCACTTTAACCTGTGACTTGTTGGCAAGCATATGTTGGATAGCTTTGTTTATACCACACGCAAAGCCTTTAATTCGGTACACATCTTTGATGGTGTGTTTACAGTTAAGTGGGGACATCACCAGCCCAGACGTGGAAATGTACTGTCGGGTCAGTTCCTCTTGAGTGAGTTTAGCCAGAGAAAGAGATTGGCAAGCGTTGCCATACATGCTCTGAAAGGCTTGCACCAGTGTTCGGTGCTCAACTTTCGTCTCCTTCAATACGAGCTCAACTGCCGCAGCGAAACTCTCTTTCAGTTGCCGTTGGCGTTCAGCCGTGCTGAGTTGGTTTTGGAGCATAGCCTCAAGTTGAGTCCGTAATGAGTACTTAAGCAGCTCATCCATTTCGGGTTCAGCAAAACCAAACTGTTGAGTTTGTTGCTGCACTTCTTCAACACCGACCGTCTCACGAGATTGAGGACGTTGCTGGTAGAATTCTATAGATGAGCCTTTTTGCATAATTCATGAACCTCACTTGCCGCTGTAGCAGTAGTTAATGATGTAACACACCTGTACTTGAGAAAAACATATGCCAGAGGTCCGCGTTACAATATCTCAGCTCCCGGCTCTAACTTCATAAACCGTACTGACAAAATTGGGCAGAAAAATTGAGATAAAAACAGTTCTAATCCTGTAAATTCAGAGAGTAGTAAATAGTTAGGGTAATAGGCCTTTCGATGTGATTCTTCTAAAGCAAGCGCTTGCCAATCCCCTCGATGGCAAGATCGTTTGACATATAGCAGCCACGCAGCCTCCTTAATAGAGGTAAGCGCGGCACTCAAGTGTGGTGTAATATGAAAGCCTTTTAACAGGCAGAAAAAGCCAATATCCATAGTATAAAGCCAACTATTTATAATATTGAAATTAAAATAATTTTTTCGGCAGTCATTTTGAAATTGCCGATATTTGATTTATAGACTAGAAAAAATCAGTTAGCCAGAATAGAGATCAAAAAAAAACACTAAAAATAAGATTGTCAATTTATATCTCTAAAATTAAAGAATTTAATTTTTAAAGTTTAATGAAGTCCAATATAAGTTTAAGGTGTGCAATCTTTTAAAAGATATAAGTTTAAAGATATTTCAAAAAACTTATTAAGAAAAACATGAACTCACAAAAATAAATATCAAAATTATTAATAAAAAAACACCACTAATATAACAATGAATTAAGGTGATTTGAAGATTAAAATGCCCATTTCATTTTCGTATATAACATTTTAACTACTAGTATTATATATGTGGTGAAATAAGATAAATTTATTCACTCAACATATCCAATCGATTCAGGTTTACTGGGAAAAGCTATACGTTACAACGGAGTGAAATATGGCAAATAGGGATGGAAGAATTCCACTCAACGTATTACGACTCAAAGAACTGAGAAAGAAATTAGGACTGAGCCAAGAAAAACTGGCGGAAGAATGCTTTCAACAGGGTTTTGTCGTATCTATTGCTTCTATAAAGCGAGCAGAGTCTGGGGCGAATGTGCTGTATCGTACCGCATCCAATCTCGCGGAATACTTTTCTGTCCCCGTAGAGGACCTTTTAATAGATCGGGCCTCAGAACCATTATTTACAAATGTATCTTCATCACCACCATATTTTTTTATTTTTGCAATCGAAGCAAAGTGTGATTTGACCGCAAAGGCTCTGCAAACCTTACTTCTCAGCCAAAACACTACACCCATAATACAAAACCGAACGTTTGTTCTTACTTGGTCTTTACAGGAATCGGACGAATATATTTTTGAGCGAATTCGACAACTAGCCCTTCAATTAAAGGTTGCTCTTTCGGCTTCGATTCGGTCTTTTATCAATGTGAAATACATGCATCGAATCACTGAGCTATCGGAACATCCGAATGCGATAACCCCAATCAATGAAATCCTAGTTAAAATCCCTTGGGGAGAAATAGCTGCTTGTCCTTGCTTTATCTCGTCCAATTGTGCCAGACCAATAAAACCTTTTCTAACAGGAGAGCCAGACTTCAACAACTGGCATTTTGTATCCTTACACCAAAACCATACTGACTGTTTCGTAGGGCGTAAACTTGAACTAGAAACATTGAATAGCGGAATCAAGCGATGGCAAAAACAAGAAGCAGGCCAAACGTATTGTATTACTGGTACCGCAGGGATAGGAAAGACCAGCCTACTCAACCAGGTCATTTCGTCTTTGAGTCGTTCTTCGTGTTTAACCACAGAGATTCAAATCCTGAATCATGGCAGTGCTGATCTCTTGTCCCCTCAAAATATATTCACTCGGGCAATTTGTTCATTTACTCGTGAAGATACCGATGATTCTATTCGTCAGCAGACTGTCGAGTCATCAATTCCCTCTTCTTTCCATCTCTGCCTTTATTGGTTAATGGGGGTAACACTCAACGAATCAGAAAAACAGCTGCTGAACTTAATGGAGTTCCAAACGCTGAAACAAACGATAGAGCAATCTATCCCTTTCTTAATTCAACAACGGCAGACCAGCAAACCGCATTTGATTATTGTTGAAGATGTCCATTGGGCCGACGAGGTAATGTTGGCATTTCTTGAGACACTGCTACCTTATATTACAAACACCAATATTTTACTCTTTCTGACGTTTAGGCAGCAAAAACGACTTAGTTCCAAACAATCTTGGTTTGCCAACGTGAATCTAATCGAACTTAGGGAGTTATCATCTGAAGAGTCTTACGAGTTAGCTTGCTCAATCACATGCCAACAGAATAAACATATCAATGACTGTATAAAGCTTGCGAAAGGCCATCCTCTATACTTACGCCAAACACTACTTTGTTCTCAGTTTGATAAAGACGTTCCGGAGTCATTGGAACATTTAGTTTCGATACAATTAGCTCAACTTCCAGCCCAAGATCGCCAAGCACTCTGTACTGCATCTGTGTTGGGGCAGTACTTTCAACTGGAGCAACTGCGTGAAATCACTCGAATTCCCGGCTACGTACCAGATAAGTTAGTCGACGCTGGCTTAGTAAAACTCAATGGCGATCAATACCTTTTCCATCATGATTTGATTTGTAATGCTGTTTTCCGTCAAATAGACAAGTCACAGTGTTCAAAAATACACATGGCCTGCGCAAAATGGTATGAGAACCGAGATCGGTTCTTATATGCAGTCCATATCAATCATGCCAAGGGCGAAGGTGTATTTACTGTTCTGGACCAGACCGCCAAACATTACCTGAGCAATTATCAATTTGAAAAAGCACTGACTCTTATTGAATACGCTATTAAAGAGTCACCTAAAGCACAGATGGCGTATGCACTAAATATGAAAGGAAACTGCCTGTATTCGATGGGACGCATCAAAGAGAGTATTGAGGTTCTTGAGCAAGCGATTCATCACACAGAAAATGATTCTGAACGTGTTCAATACTATTTAGACCTCATTAACCCCTACCGTTTAACCGACAACTTTGTACAAGCGATGTCGATTTTAGACCAAGCCCAAGCCCTGTGCGAAAAGCTGACGTTAAATAAATCTTTGTGTGAAATTCACTCGATGAGAGGTAATATGCTGTTCCCCACTGGGCAGCTAGACGAATGTGAGAAAGAACATTTACTTGCATTAGATTACAGTCAACGAGCAAACTGTTTTCGCGCGAAAGCAAAATCGCTTGGCGGCCTCGGTGATTGTGCCTACGCACAAGGAAAAATGGCTCGCTCATACGAGCACTTAACCGAGTGTTTGCAACTGTGTGAAGAGCATCAGTTGCTTTCGATTGAAACTGCCAATCGCTACATGCTGGCAACAGTGATGATCTATCAACTGCAATCTGACGAAGCACTAAAACAGGCTCAGCATGCCTCGAATCTTGCCTATCTCACGGCAAACCGCCGAGCAGAAATTGTTTCTAGGCTTACGGCTGCATGGATCTTTCTCGACCGTAATGTCTTGGTGCAAGCTGAAAACGAAATCTCGACCGCTCTACAACTTTCAAAACAGCTTAATGCTCATCGATTTGTCGCTTTTCTTTTGGAGTCCAGTGCAAGATTGCACTGGTATCAGGGAAAAGAGGAGAAAGCCCTTTCGGACATCGACACGGCTCTAGATCTTGTTCATATCAATAAGCTACACAATTTTATTGGTCCTTGGCTCGTATCTACCAAGGCACTTATTTGTGGCGATGAATCAACGGCCCTCTCCGCTTTGCGCACTGGTGAGGCTTGGCTAGAATCTACCTGTGTTGGTCATAACTATTTACGCTTTTACCAACAAGGAATCCAAGTAGCGTGGCAGTATAAGCAGCCTACGCTACTTCGAAAATATCGCGATAAGCTGTCTAACTTCACCCAAGAAGATCCGCATCCATGGGGTGATTTTTATATTGAACAAGCGAATCTGATGCTTGCCTTACTCGACCAGTCCAGCTCCGTCTCTGAGTTGTTAAACTTCAATCAGGCCGCGCGTAAGCATCAACTGAATCAGGCTCAAATAAGTGTTGATGAGCTCGACCATTGGCTCTCCACATCTACTCAACCATGAAATATTCAATAAACGAAGAAAGTCGATTAATTGCACCGTCAAGTCATCGTGTTTACTCGATTTACCTCGTCAAACACAGATATTCGAAACCATCGAATATCTGTGTTTTGGCACAGTGTCATCGCTGATGAGATTTATGCTGGCGCAAGATCATTTTGCTCCACCTTAAAGTTCTCGATGCTAGGAACATGCTCAGGCAAAAGTAGAGTAACGCGTTGATTTGCTGCTTCAATCCATTTACCTGAACTATTTTTATATCGATAGAATGCCACGCCTGATTTCCAATCATCATTAAGTAGGAGGTTGAGCGTTACGTTATGAAGATCAGCTCCTAAAGGAGCAATGCCTAGATAAGGCTGGTAGCCCTGCAACGTCACCATGATATGACAATCACGCATCGTGCATTGATAGTTGAAACTACCATTGAGATCAGACACCACATTTAACGGTGGGTTAACGGCCTGAAAGATATGTCCTTTACCCACTATTGATTTGTCTTCGCTGGCCACGAGTAGATTAACATCGAAGCTCACTCCTCCAGGTAAGCCGTTACCAATTTGATAATGAGCAGTAAAAATTGCTTGTGATTCTTTTGAGTCCATTTTCATTGTGTTCTCCAACTGAATTTATTGTCGTTAGTGACCCATTCAATGTAGATAACACGTCATTCTGGTTCAGTATCAATTTAGGCTCAGATCTACTTGGCTACATAAATTATCCACGGTCACGCAGATGCCGATCGTTCTTTTCATCAACCAGATATTGTTGCTCTCTCGCTGATGCTTTTGGCGATTTGTACAGAACAACTGATACCAAACTGATATGGTGAATGTATGCATTTGGTTTAATATTTGAACAACTATTCAATACATAAGCCAAATGGAAAAAATAATGGAACATGAATGGATGCAGGGAACTAAAGAAAACCAAGTGGTAGAACAGCACCCTAACCCTCAAATACAACGCCTCGCTGTACTTAGCGCGTACTCAATCTCAGTCAATAATGCCAAACTGTTTATTCAGAAAATGGATAAGTGCGGTTTTCCTAAAGAACGATTACTGACACCTCTTGAAAACACGGTTTCACCGGTTCCCGGTTTGAACCAATATCAAGTCGAGTCACTCATCTTCAATACTCGCTATCAACACCAACCCTTTGTCATTGTCATGTGCGAAAGTACGCAAGAAGTTCAGCAAGCCTATCTAACAGCAACTCAATTCAATCTCCCGATTCGTGTTCGCTCAGGAGGGCATGATCACGCAGGTGAATGCAGTGGTGACAACGTCATTTTGATTGACGTGAGCAGAATTAAGACCTTCCAATTGTGTGACAATATTGCCACCATTGGTGCTGGCTATCGCTTCTATCAACTGACACCAAAACTTGCAGAGCATGATCGAATGATTGCACATGGAACCTGTGCCACAGTTGGGTTGACTGGCTATATTCAAGGCGGAGGATGGGGCCCTTGGACGCGAAAATACGGCATGTGTTGTGAGCACCTAGTGAGTGCAACCGTGGTATTGGGTGATGGTACGATCACAGAAGTCTCAGCAGAGTCCAACCCTCACCTATTTTGGGCACTAAGAGGCGGCGGAGGCATGAGCTATGGCATTGTTACCGAGCTACGCGTAAAAACATTCCCTTTACCCAAAGAGATCCACCGCTTCGAGCTTCAGTGGAACCTCTATCCAAAAATCAACGGTATGCTTCAGCCAATACCAACGCACCCTACCATAGATGTGCTAAAAAATTGGGAGCAGGCTATAAAAAGCCTCGATACGCCTAAACTTCTTGGCACCAACTTGCAAATTGATGCTCTGCCTGAATCATCTAACCACTGTGATATTGAAACCATCAGCCATCACTGCACCATGTATGGCTACTGGGAAGGAACAGAACAAGATCTTCACCAATTTATAGCCGTTCAATTTGGCGCTTGCTTCCCTGATTTAGTTCAAGTCTATGAAGCACATGGCACTGACTTTGACGGGAAGAAATACGATCACTCCCTGATGAGCACATGGGGGCGCGATTCTTTGTGTCAAAACGGTTCTCCTTTCCCTCCCGATTATGACGCCCCAGCACCTCACAAAATCACTTCGCGATTGGTGTCAGAGCGAGGTCTTAAACCAGAAGGCTATACTGCACTTTTGCAAAGCTTAACTTCACCTTTGATAAAGCCAGAAAACCGCGATCAAGGGCTATTTAGTTACGTAACCTTAGGGGCGATCACTGGCGGTTTTTATCATCACTCAGACGACCTTGAAGACATATCTTTCCCCTACCGCCAGTGTCAATATACAGTCCAATACCAAACCTGGTGGAATGAAGAGATAAAGCAAAAACTAGAACTACAAAATAACCCAGTACTTGTTGATGTAAACAGAGCCATGGACTGGATTGATAAAGCCAGAGAAGCTGATATACCGGGAACCTATGGTGCCTTCATCAGCTTTAAAGATCCGGCAATTCCGACAAGCGTTTATTTTGATCGAAGCTACCGCGACTTAATCGGTATAAAAGAAAAATACGCTAAGGATAAGTTTAATCACCTTAGAACTAATAAGACCATCATTTAACATCAATATGCATCTTAAAAAGCATATATTAACAGAACGTCATTTGGCCGTTCTATCACGTATAGAAATTAAAAAAGAGGAAAAATTATGACAACTAAGGGTTCATTTTACGTTAAAAATAACTCCAACGATAAAATCACCGGATATGTGAGATTTAAAGACTCTCCGGAAATGGAGGTTCATTTCGACTTGAATATTGGCGAACAATCTGAATCTGCTAGTTTTGAATCCGGTGCCGCTACCCATGACTCCTGGTATTACAGTTTCAAAAAGGCAGGTAAAACCTATACTGGGGACAAGTCCTGTGCATACTATGCAAAAGATGAAAATAAAGGCCCCGTCGTTGTAGAAATCTTTAATGATAATTTAAAAATATCTCCACCACTTAGCGGTTCTTGTGAGAAAACTTTATAGCTGCTCACCTGATTCATCACTTCGCCCGAGACAGTTGCACAACTTCTCGGGCAGTTTCATTTCTCGGTATTTGGATTGAAGACTCTCCCCATTTTCAATCACAATCTGAAATTGTTAACTTTATGTTCTCACTTTATATCACCACTGCAAGATAATCGAATAAATACAAATCACTTTTAAAATAAACTTTAAATCTAGAGTAACCAAGATTGAAAAAATAAATATATTATTAATTTCTAAGATCAAAGAGTTTTACTTAATACATCACTTTTTATTTTAACTCTATCAACTGATACTAAACTGCTACTGACGTTTTTTGATTGAATGCTTAACTTAATAGCATGCGCTTATCTCAATGGCTAAAACCATTATTAAAGCGCAATTCATCTATATCCACGTAATCTCTAAGCATTTGATTCAGAGGGTTTCTTGGATATTCATCATTCAAGATAAACAACGGAAAGCATGGCTATGTGTACAGATGTTAATATCAATTATGGTTGCAACAACCAAACCTTATCCGCTAGAACCATGGAGTTTGCAGTTAACCTTCAGACCGAGATTTGGTTTAGAGCCCAACAAACTTACCAAATTACGACCTTTACTTCCGACGGAAAAGCCGACCGTGTTTTCAATGGTCAGCCGCCAAAACGTCACAGTAAAGAATGTGAGTTTCGAGCAAATTGGCAGGGAGAGTTGAGCTTCATACACTGCAATGCCATTACCCGGTATAATAACCCTCTTTTAACAGCTGATGGCATTAATGAATCTGGCCTTTCTGTTGGGTCACTGTACTTGCCCATTCTCAATCAAAATGTATCGACCTCTCACATCCCTGATGATGCCTTTGCATTAGGCAGCGGCCTGTTTGGTACTTTTATCTTGTCTACGTTTAATACTGTGGACGAGATGGTGACCTACTTCACCACCCACCCCGTTTACGTGTTTAACTCGACTATTTCAACTGGTGAAACAGAGAGTGACAACATGGCTTTGGACCAGCATTTCGTGATTCACGATGCAAATAATGACAGTGCCGTCATTGAGTTTCTTAACGGTAATATGCATATCTATCGAGCATTCAAAGAAAGCGATATGTTCAGCAAAGAGGAAAATCAGCAAGCACGCTATCAATGTACCGAATACGACTTTGATGATTATAAAGTGGTTGTGGACCACTCCTACGTTGGAGTAATGACTAACTGCCCAAATTACCATTGGCATGTCAATCACCTCTCTTATTTTTCCAATTTGCGCAACTACAACCCAGAACCGAACAATGAAGCAACCATGCAACGTCATGTCCAAGTGCCTGGCCCACTTCAATCAATCAATGGCGCTGGCTTGATGGGTCTACCCGCCGACCCAACACCGCCGTCTCGATTTGTACAAACCTATGCAATTAAGCAGTTAAGCGAACAACCAACTAACTTCGACGAAGCCTTCTCACTCGGACAAAAGCTACTTAATCGCGTTGATATACCTTTGGGCATCATGGCGAATGAGTTTGAGACATCCGATAACCCTGAAGTCTTTTTTAGTGATATTACCCAATGGAGCGTTATTAGACATAACAGTCATCAATCACCCGCGTTCTATCTGCGTACTTACGGAGACATGACTTGGCGAGTCGCTAATGTCAAAGACTATATTGGGTTAAATAGAGACTGTCAGATTTCAAGCGTTTTACAGCTCATGCCAGTTACAACATCATTACCGTTTGAACAAGTCGAATCTCGACCAACTATTAAAATCGCTTAGAGTTAATTTTGAAGCGCAAACAAATGAGAAGCAAAAAGCCAGAGTAAGAAATCAATCTCACTCTGGCTCATAGCTGCATATAGTATAGTTTTATCTGCTATAGATATAACGTATGGTTGCTTTTACACTTGTTACATTCAGTCGATTTACTCTTTACCGAACACGTTGTTCTCTTGTTCTTGAACGCGGATGAATGTAGTACGCTTGGTTAGCTCTTTAAGCTTTGCTGCACCTACGTATGTACATGTTGAGCGAACGCCTCCAAGGATGTCTTGAATAGTGCCGTGAACGCTACCACGGTATGGCAATAATACGGTTTTACCTTCAGCCGCACGGTAGCCAGCGACACCACCTGAGTGCTTATCCATCGCGCTCTTCGACGACATGCCATAGAATTTCATGAACTTCTCGCCGTCTTTCTCGATCACTTCGCCGCCTGACTCTTCGTGACCCGCTAGCATCCCACCTAGCATTACGAAGTCCGCGCCACCACCGAATGCTTTCGCTACGTCACCCGCACAAGAACAACCACCGTCACCGACGATCATGCCACCAAGGCCGTGCGCTGCATCACCACACTCGATGATTGCAGAAAGCTGCGGGTAACCAACACCCGTTTTTACACGAGTTGTACATACAGAGCCTGGGCCGATACCCACTTTAACGATGTCTGCACCAGCTAGGATTAGCTCTTCACACATATCACCAGTAACCACGTTGCCTGCAGAAATGACCTTGTCTGGGAACTCAGCTCGCACGCGTTCAACATACTCGACCAAATGCTCTGAGTAACCATTAGCAATGTCGATACAAATGAAAATAAATTCATCTGAAAGCGCCATGATGTCTTTGGTTTTTTGGAAGTCTGCGTCAGATGTTCCCGTAGACACCATAACGTTATTCATGGTTACTTTATCTGCTGATTTAGCAAACTCAGCCCAATCTTCTACCGTGTAATGTTTGTGAACAGCGGTCATTACACCATGCTCAGCCAGCGCTTTAGCCATTGCAAAGCTACCAACCGAATCCATGTTTGCTGCGATTACTGGCACACCAGACCATTGACGACCACTATGCTTGAATGTAAAATCGCGGGTTAAATTTACTTGAGAACGGCTCTTAAGGGTAGAACGTTTCGGGCGAAACAGTACATCTTTAAAACCTAACTTAAGTTCTTGTTCGATACGCATTGTGTAATTCCTTGATTCATATGTATATGTGTCATTCCAGAGTGCGTAGTGATTTCGTTGGCAGACGAGTTCACTGTTCTTCGGACACAAAAAAACCGGAGCGTTGGCAGACGCTCCGGTTTTCAGCATTATAGGCTGTGATTTATTTCCTACAAGTCTGATATTTGAATTTTTTTTGTGATACCATCTTGAAAATCGCATATCAAAAACGCTCCCCAAGTCACCAAAACCTCTTATTATTTATAACTATCAACAACTTGAGAAAGCACTTGAGTTAACCTATTGCGCAAACCTTTGCGTCATATCTTAAAAATTAAAACGCATTACCTCTCAAACCTGCCTAAAACTCAATCACCTAATACTAAGATGCCCTGCTAATTCGTAAAAAAGTACTCAAAAAAATCGACCAATTTTCTCAGCAATGCATGAAATCTAATTAATTTCGATAGAGCTCTTGGGTGATAGCGGTACGAAGAGTGCTAACGACATCACTTGCCAAAAGACCAATTTGACCATTCTGACTCACGTTTATATCAGCAGCATGACTGTGAAGTACCACACCTAAACGTGCGGCAACAGAAATTGGTAAACCTTTGGCTAGTAATGCACCAATGACTCCAGATAACACATCTCCCATTCCCCCCGTCGCCATTCCGGCGTTACCCGCTAGACAGACGTACATTCTCGTTCCATCGTAAATAAGCGTCCCCGCGCCTTTTAAAACCACTACACCGCCATAACGCTCTTGCAGTTGTCTTGCAGCAGAGTATCGGTCACTTTCTATTTGTTGAATGGTTACATTTAGTAGTCGAGCTGCCTCTCCAGGATGCGGCGTGATCACTCGATGGTTGTCGCAAACCAGAGTGCCATCGCACCGCTGGCTCAGCATCGCTAGAATATTGAGGCCATCAGCATCAACAACTTTAGGTTTCTGCTCTTGAGCCAGATATTGATAGGCTTGATAAGCCCACTCATCATCTCCAAAGCCAGGACCAAACACTAATACGTCAGCCCAGCGAATGCGTTTAGTTAAGTCGTTCTCAGTATCCCTGAGTAAGTCAGCGGTGATGCTCTGGCTCATTACTTCTGGGCAACCAACCTGCAGTGGAATAAGGCTACTCGTGTGAGTAATTGCGGCAGTTAAACCCGCTCCGGCTCTAATCGCAGCGGAGGAACATAAACGAATCGCTCCAGACATCCCTTGATTGCCACCAACACAAAGCAACTTCCCGTTGTCACCTTTATGGACCGTTGGATTTGGCTTGGGCATTAATCTTGAAACAACCTGATGATCAATACCTAATGCACTTTCTACTTCGATAGTATCAAACTTAGTATTGACGCCTAAACCACAAAAGTAGAGCTCGCCAACTCGATCTCTCGCTTGTCCAGTGCATAAGCCTTGCTTAACCCCAATGAAGGTTACAGTATGCTCGGCACGAATAGCATCACCTAAAACTGCACCTGTATTAGCACACAGACCAGAAGGAACGTCGACTGCAATCACAGGGGTATGAATTTGATTAATTTGGTCAATATAGCGACGATACTCCGAACGAACCTCACCGCTTAAACCAGTGCCTAACATGGCATCGATGATCACATCTGCTTCTAGCAATGCGGTATTCCATTCATCCCAATCATTGTTAACACCGTCGATTGACTGCCAGTCTTGGTATGCGCGCAAAGCATCACCTTTTAGCACAGATACATCACCAATTTGGAAAACATGTACATTGAGTTGAGCTTGTTTCGCAAGAGATGCAAATACGTAACCATCGCCACCGTTATTCCCTTTACCGCAAATCACTAAGATATTTTTTGATTTAGGATACAGATGTAAAAAGCGCTCATACACGGCCATACCAGCGCGTTGCATTAAGCTATACATAGAAACACCAGCCATTTGCGCAGCCAGCGTTTCACCGTTTTTTACTTGCTCTGCGGTGTAGAGTTTTAGGGCGAGATTAAAGTCCATATTCACGTTCTACGCATTGGGAAACACAATTATAAGTATACAAAAAAGCCAAGGCGGACCTTGGCTTTTGAGAAAGTTTTTTATCGCTATTGATTCTGAGACATCAGAGCTTCAGCCGTCGCGTCTTGTATAGACAAAAACAACGAGTTGATTTTTCCAGTCGGTGTGCGCATTGGGTTCAACGTAACATTCTGGTACATAAACTCCGCTTGCTGCGTGACTGGTCGAACATTGCGACAGCAAAATAAGTAAGGTCGTTGTCGCCATGTGATGAAGCTGCGGCAGCCTAGGTCATACACTGGTTTTGTTTTTAATTTAAACCACTCCTGTGGGATTTCAGGGAAGATATCAAATATAGAACGACCTATCGCATCATGAGACTGCAAACCACTGTGATGAGTCATAAAACCATTCCAGACCTGTACATTGTAATCTCGATCAATGACCACTAAGCCCATGTCGACGTTTTGTACCATATCCACCATCCAATGGAATTGTTCAAACTCTGCTGGCATATTCAACATTAGAACTCCTCCATTAGATAAGACAGTTTGTTATCAAGCAGCGGCAAGGATTCATCCACAAACATAAACAACAAGTCACAACGAATCGACGTCCCTTCAATGTTGTAGCTCACTTCGAATGTCATCGTGCGGCTGAATGCTCCAGTTGTAGATTCAATGATCGAGTCAATTGAGATATGCTGACCAAGGAGTACTGGTGGACTTTGGAAGAATCGGACTTCAGACTGCTCGCCTAAACCATTTAAGAACGACCCCACTAAAATATTAGAAATATCCATTAGCAGCTCAAGCTCTTCTAGCTCTTCGCTGTCTGCTGGTACTTTCATCAACTTTTTGAGATCAGATACGCTTGAGTCACTCAAGATCACTAGCGCTTCGCCAGCAATACCTTCGCCACAAAATCCCTGACAAACACCCGATACGTTGTCATGCGACGCCAAGTCGCGTAGGGCCATGTGAAGTTCGCTCACTTCAAAGATATTGACGTTCGGCAGAGGTAGTTGCACAAACACATCAAAGTGACGCGCCAACGCATCGGCTGCTCGACCAATTGAAACGTTAGCCACTTCCATGTAAATATCGCGACGACGTAAAATCGGTAACTCAATTGAGACAGGCGTGATAATTTGAGGACGAGGTTCTGGCTCGACCAACTCTTTAAGCGCCTTCTTGAGTTCATCTTTGGCGATCGGTTTTTGAATAAACGCTTTTGCACCCAGTGCGAACACGCGCTCTTTCGCTTTAGGTTGGATATCCCCCGACACCACAACCACCGGAGTTTTATCCCCTAACCGTTGCATGTGCTCTAGTGTTTCAAAGCCATCCATTTCTGGCATGGTCAAATCAAGAAACATCAATTTAAACTCGTTTTTTTCGAGTTCTTCTAGCGCGTTTTTTCCGTGGATAGCAAACGTAATATCGGCATTCAATGTGGCTGGTAGTGATCTCGCCATCTGTTTGCGTGCTAACGCTGAATCATCACAGATGAGTACGGGAAAAGACATTCAATCACCTTTTTATATTCCACAATCTGCGCCGGAGTCTAACAGATTGTTACAGCATGTAATACGAGAAAACTGACGAGTTTTTTATTTCTTTATTATTCAATAAGCATACGCAATATGAATGAATGAGTGAACAAAATGACTAAAAAGCAAGCATCACATTCGCTGTTTAGTGACATAAAACAAACATGGGTAAAACTCCTCCGCCAAAAGTAAGCAAAAAGTTGCAGCTAACATCCAAAGCCCATTTTTGCTCGAATTTCATTCTTTCCATTTCCATAATGGGTAAACAGTAACGCGCTAAAACTAAAAAGGCACCCTGCTAGAGGATGCCTTTAATAATAATTTCATCGATAAGATATCAATTCTATGGCACACCATGGCCTTTAGAAGCCACCCATACGCGATACCATTGCTCTCGAGTAAGTTCGATGTTCAATGCATTAACTGCAGTTTGCACACGCTCGATTTTACCAGAGCCAATGATTGGAATAGGGTTAGATGGCAAACGACGTACCCAGGCATAAATTACTTGATCAATACTCGCTGCGCCCACTTCTTCACGAATTGCTTCTAATTCGTTACGGACACGAACAGCTTGCTCACTGTCACCACTAAAAATTGAACCACCACCGAGGCAAGACCAAGCCATTGGTCGCGTGCGCAACATTTGCATTTGATCAAGCGTTCCATCGTGTGCAACCTCAAAGTTAAGTGGGTTGATTTCCACTTGGTTAGTAACCAACGGCTTACCTAAGCGAGATTGCAGCAGTTCAAACTGGCGTGGAGTGAAGTTAGACACGCCAAAGTGCTTCACTTTGCCGACTTTATGAAGCTCAGAAAATGCTTCTGCAACCTCGTCTGCATCCATTAACACGTCAGGACGATGAATTAAAAGTACGTCGATTTCATCCACATTCAAACGTTCTAGCGAGTTATTCACCGATTGGTAGATATGTGCTGAGCTCGTGTCGTAGTGATTGATCTTACGCTCTGGCGTTTTATCGCCACACAAATTGATGTCGCATTTCGTCACGATCTGAATTTGCTCACGAACACTCTTGTCTAAAGCTAGCGCTTCACCAAACAACGCCTCACACTCGTAATTACCGTAGATGTCGGCGTGATCGACTGTCGTAATGCCTAACTCAATGTGTTGCTTGAGGAATGACAAACGCTCTTGAGCCGTCATTCCCCACTCAACTGCACGCCAATATCCTTGAACCAGCTCTGAGAACTCTGGGCCTTTTGGTGCAGTTACTACTTTTGCAACCATGGGTTTTCTCCTTCAATTGATCTGCATTCATCGTAGTCTTGTTTTCGTACCGGCTCAACGGGTAAACTTTCGCAATTCGAACTGGAGTACGAAATATGTCTTTTGCCCAACGCCTAGCCACCCTGATCGGAGAAGAAAGCATCAGCGGGTTCGCTCGACGCGTCGATGTGTCTGAAGCTTTAATACGCAAATACCTTAAAGGCAGTGAACCTAGCCTAACTAAAGCAAATCAAATTGCAATGCGCGCCAATTGCTCTCTCGAATGGTTAGCAACGGGATGTGGTTATTTATATCGCCGTGCTGAAGTCGTGGATATGGATGCGTACAAACTTGCCTTTCAACACGTTATGAATCAGCCGTTGTCAGACGATGCAGAAGAGATACACCGCAAGCTAATCGCAGGCTATCAATACCTGCGCGCTCACAAAAAATCGGATGGTTTTTTGGATGAGTCTGCAATGGCGACCTTCCTATCTCTCCATAAAGAATCTAAAAACGAGTCACTTTGACCTCGATAATTTCGCCATCACTGCGCAATTGCACATTTAAGGACGGTGATGGCGTCAGAAACTCGTCCGGTTTTACCCAAAGCAAACTTCGAATCGCTTCTTGTGGATAGCGGTTCATCAACAAAATAACTTCTTTATCGACAAGCTCGGAAGATTTCTTTTCCAGAGCTTCAACGACATCATAGTGTTCTTGTCCGATAGTAACTCTGCGTAAAACTAACCCATCCTTTCTTAAGTTGAGAAGTAAGTCATTCAGACGCTGCCACTCGTATTCAGTAAGAAACGAGAACTGAGCACTTTCTCTTCTCAAAATCACTTCACCATACAAGTGCTGCTGGTAGTACGAAAAATCATCCAAACAAAATGCGCTGATAAACGTTGAGTTGTCTCGCAGCTGCACTTCGCAACCATACCAGCTTCCACTTTTTTCTATACGTTCTTTTAGATTGGAATATGGCATTGCTGACAACGTGTCTTGCCACCAGCTCGGCGTTGAAAGTGCCGGAAACGTTACCGAACAACAACATAAAGAAAGTAAGAGTCGAAGATAAAAGCGCATGCACTGCTCTAGTTGGTTGACATCGAACCAAGACATTACTGACTGCAAGAAAATGTTCAAGAGAAAAATAGTGGCAGGTGGCGATGAAAGTTATGGTGATGAAAGTTATAACGCAGAAATTAAGAAGGCGCACATGTGCGTGCGCCTCTACCTCGTTACTCAATCGTGAGTGTGCGAATCGGCGATGTCTATTGATGCATCCCGAACATAAAACGAGGACTTACCGTAGGGTTTGAATCCATCCAAATTGTGTGTAAAACCTCACATCCCTCCTTCTGAAGCAGTCATGTTGCTTTACATTTAAAGCATGGTTCATTTTTCTCAAAAAACAAGTTTTTTATCCTAAATTATGAGAGCAATAGCACAATCTGAGTGAATGAATAATATCGCGACACTTCAAACACTCAATAGTGAAAAGCTAAATTGCATCTTTATTGATTAGGTCTAGACTCTGCGAAGCGTATACTTTCTTTCGTCCCTTCCCCCCCAGCAACAGGAGAGCTTGTTAATGACCAAACGCGAGAGAATTGTGAAATCTGTGTTGGCGCACGTACCGAAAGATGCGATTAACCAGTTTGTCTCTCGAGGGTCAACACCATTTTCTGTTCTCATTATGGCCGCCATTGTGGGTACGTTGGCTGGTTTTGTCGGTACGTATTTCGAGCTTGCCGTTCATTTCGTTTCTGAAACACGAACAGAATGGTTAAGAAGCGAAATTGGTAATGTTCTACCGTTGTGGCTGGCAGCGGTTCTCATTAGCGCACTTTTAGCTTTTATTGGCTATTTTCTTGTGCACCGCTTTGCGCCAGAAGCGGCAGGTTCTGGTATTCCTGAAATCGAAGGGGCAATGGATAATATTCGTCCAGTGCGCTGGTGGCGAGTTCTACCAGTAAAATTCTTCGGCGGCATGGGCGCACTTGGCTCAGGTATGGTGCTGGGTCGTGAAGGCCCAACCGTTCAAATGGGGGGCGCTGTTGGTCGAATGGTGACCGATATATTCCGCGTAAAGGATGACGATACCCGCCACTCCCTGCTCGCTTCTGGTGCTGCTGGCGGTTTGGCTGCGGCTTTTAATGCCCCACTCGCAGGCATTATGTTCGTTGTGGAGGAAATGCGACCTCAGTTTCGCTACTCTTTGATCTCAATTCGCGCAGTGATCATTTCTGCCATTATGGCGAACATAGTGTTTCGCGCCATCAACGGGCAAGACGCCGTTATCACTATGCCGCAATACCAGTCGCCAGAGCTTCAAACCCTATGGCTGTTTTTATTGCTTGGCGCATTGTTTGGCGTGTTTGGCGTGATCTTCAATAAACTGATTACCGTGGCACAAGACAGTTTTGTCGCAATTCACAAAAACGATCGTAAGCGCTACTTGATTGTGGGTTCGCTACTGGGAGGCGTGTTTGGTTTGCTTCTTTTGTACGTACCCCAACTAACTGGTGGTGGTATCGGCCTTATTCCTGACATTACTAACGGTAACTACTCGGTATCTATTTTAGTTTTGCTTTTCTTTGGTCGTGTAATTACAACCCTGCTCTGTTTTGGTTCTGGTGCGCCGGGAGGCATCTTTGCACCTATGCTTGCTCTGGGAACCTTATTTGGTTATGCGTTCGGAGCAAGTGCTGATGTCTTGCTCCCTGCGCTTGATATCGAGCCTGGTGTATTTGCGATTGCGGGCATGGGTGCCCTGTTTGCAGCAACGGTACGTGCACCGATTACAGGTATTCTGTTAGTGATTGAAATGACGAATAACTACTACTTAATCCTGCCATTGATCATTACTTGTTTGGGCGCTGTGATTATTGCTCAATTGTTGGGTGGACAACCTATTTACAGCCAGCTGCTGCATCGCACAATCAAAAACGAAAAGTTACGCCAACAGGATCTACCGGAGAATCAATCAACATAACATTCTCTTTGTTATCACTTCGCTCCAGACTATCGAAGGGTTTGGAGCGATAAACTCTGCATTTTTACATCTTTTCCCAAATATTCGATACCAAACTCACAAAATTATCATTCTCTGATATTTGCTCACCACCTTTCATGAGAAACCCCTCTCCATACTTGTTAGTATTTGCTACTTAAATAGAGCATTTCATCCAAATCGTCATGTTTCGTTTCATTCAGGCAAAAATCAAATGGAGTAGATTTGAACTGGAGAAGACTTGTGCAGTTTTATAGTGTCCCGCCGTCTCAAGCCGCGTTGGCACTAGGTATGATAGGTTTAGGGCAAGCTTGGGCACTCTATGTTCCTGAGATTGGTGAACCGATACGCCCATTTTTGGCGTCACTCGGCGCACTTTTACTCGCCCCTGTACTCATAAAATATGCCGCTAATCCACGATTATTCATGGTCGACATTCGTCACCCGCTGAGTGGTAGTTTAATGGCACCAATGAGTATGGCGTTACTGATCCTTGCAGATTATCTTGCCGCTGTAGCGCCTATCATCGCTTATCCACTTTGGTTTATGGCGCTTTTGCTGCATTTTACTATGATGGTGCTGTTTTTTAGCTTTCAGCTAATGAACTTCAAAATGTCCAATATCGTACCGAGTTGGTTTCTTTATCCGGTGGGGCTAATCAGTAGTTCACTAGCCGGTTCTCAACTAGGTCACAACTTATTCTCCGAAACGTTAGCGATGATGTGCATCGGCATTTATTTCTTCATGCTGCCACTCGTGTTGTATCGTTTGGTGTTTTTCGGCTCTCTACCAAGGCGAGCAAGACCGACCCTCGCGATTATGGCCGCGCCGGTAAACTTGTCATTAGCAGCATACTTGGTGAACTTTCCCTTACCTGATCCGATACTGACAGGCGCATTGGCCGGGATCGCCATCACTATGACTTTATTGATCTACTTATGTTACTTCCGCTTACTTCGCTTGAAGTTTCAACCTTCTATCGCGGCAGTAACCTTTCCTTCCGTGATCAGCGCTATCGCAATGCATCGCTTAACCTCTTTTTTTGCCGAATCGCACCCTCACTGGCACTGGCTACACGACTTTGGTTTTCTAGAGCTCAGTATCGCGACTGTATTGGTTGTTTGGGTATCGGCAGGTTACGTCAAAATGTATTGGCCAGAAATCATGAAGTCATTTTCTAAACAAGTATAAAAAAAGGATGGCGTTTGCCATCCTCTTAGAAACTTGCTTAGTTACCTAGCGTAAACCGTGCAGAAATTCGGCACGCGTTGCTGGGTTGCTCTTGAAGATGCCACCCAATGCAGTTGTTGTCGTTTCGCTAGTTGCATCCATCACACCGCGAGATTTCACGCAGTAGTGTGTTGCGTCAATCGTCACTGCCACATCATCGGACTCAAGCAGCGTTTGAAGTGCAACAAGAATCTGCTGAGTCATACGCTCTTGTACTTGTGGACGCTGAGCAAAGAAGCGAACGATACGGTTGATCTTTGACAGGCCAATGATCTTTCCACGTGGAATGTAAGCCACAGCGGCCTTGCCATCAATGGTCACAAGGTGGTGTTCACAAGTACTGGTTACGGTGATGTCCTTCACGCGAACCATCTCGCTCACGTTCATCTTGTTCTCAATCACTGTGATTTTAGGAAAGTTGGAGTAATCCAGACCAGAGAAGATTTCGTCAACGTACATCTTAGCAATGCGGTGAGGGGTTTCTTCTAGGCTATCGTCGGTAAGGTCAAGTTGAAGTAGACCTAAGATCTCACGCATGTGGTGTTCGATCTTCTCTTTCTTCTCTTCACGACTTACGTTGTTTGGACGCATTGGCGTTTCCAAACCGCGTTGCTCTAGCGCTTCTTTTACTAACTTCGCTGACTCGCTCAGACCTGACATTCCACTTCCTCTTTTGTTTTACTTCAGCCTTCGTACAAACCCAATCAAAATTGCATTCATACTTTTCGCTTTGAGTTGCTCAGTTCGTGTCTTTACACCAAGTCACATCAGATGAAGGTACTGAGCTGATTTTCTTGAGCTCCGCAGGTTTTTTACCCCTTTTGGATGGCTGACAAGGATACTCGGATTTTTGAATAATTACACCCATATTTTATAGGTGGACATTCTTACTCAGTCCCCTTTTATGGTAAAGTTGCCACAAAACAAAAGAACACAGGATTTTCTCAATGGGCTGCTGCGACGCACCTGGCTTGATGCCAATTGAAGAAGCGATGGACAAAATGTTATCGCGAATCAAACCTATCCAAACAACGCTTTCTCTTCCACTTGCTGAAGCACTCGGTTTTGTACTGGCAGAAGACATCCTGTCTCCTATTCACGTACCGCCATTCGATAACTCAGCAATGGATGGCTACGCTATTCGCATTCAAGATCTTGAGTCATCTTCTGTATTGCCTCTGGCAGGTAAATCATTTGCAGGACAACCTTTTGAAGGTGAATGGCCTCAAGGTACCTGTGTTCGCATCATGACTGGCGCAAAAATCCCACAGGGTTGTGATGCCGTTATCATGCAAGAAAACACTGAAGTAACAGATGCTGGCATTCAGTTCAACCAAACCGACGTGAAGCCACAAAACAACATCCGCCCAACAGGTGACGACATCAAACAAGGCGACATCGTACTGGCAAAAGGTGCACGTTTGACACCTCGCGATATTCCGATGATTGCGTCGCTTGGTGTTAGCCATGTGACAGTAGTACGTAAGCCAAAAGTTGCTTTCTTCTCTACTGGTGATGAACTTAAACCACTGGGCGAACCGCTAGACGAAGGTCAGATCTACGACAGCAACCGTTACGGTATTAAACCACTTATCGAGAACTTCGGTTGTGAAGCCGTTGATCTTGGTATCATTCCAGATTGCCCAGAGACTCTGAAAGCAACCTTTGAACAAGCGCAAACATTGGCAGATGTGGTTGTGACCTCAGGCGGTGTTAGTGTGGGCGAAGCGGATTACACCAAAGACATTCTTGAAGAGCTTGGTGAAATCGGTTTCTGGAAGTTAGCAATCAAGCCGGGTAAACCTTTCGCATTTGGTAAGCTAAGTACAGCTTGGTTCTGTGGGCTGCCGGGTAACCCTGTTTCTGCAGTTCTTACTATGTACGTGCTTGTTCAACCAATGCTGGCAAAACTTGCAGGCCATACAGAATGGAAAGCACCCGAATCTATTCCAGCAACAACCAAAACCGCCTTTAAGAAAGCGCCAGGTCGTACCGATTACCAACGTGGTATCTATACATTGGAAGATGGCAAGTTTGTCGTTGAAACAACCGGTAACCAAAGCTCTGGTGCATTCCGCTCAATGAGCCTAGCGAACTGTTTTGTTGTATTGGAACGTGAACGCGGCCGAGTTGAAGTGGGCGAAACGGTTCAGATTCAACTATTCAACTCAACCCTTTACTAGGAAGACGTTGTGGATATTCTTTCCGATCAGGAAATGTTGCGTTACAACCGCCAAATCATTCTTCGTCAGTTTGACTTTGAAGGACAAGAAGCACTCAAACAAGCATCGGTATTGATGCTTGGTGCTGGCGGTTTAGGCTGCGCATCAAGCCAATATTTGGCGACTGCTGGTGTCGGTAAAATCACGCTGATTGATGATGATATCGTCGAGTTGTCTAACCTTCAGCGCCAAGTGCTGCACCACGATGCGGATATTGGTCGTAAGAAGGTAGACTCGGCGGCCAATGCACTACGTGAACTTAATCCGCACATTGTCGTAGATACCATCGCAAAACGTCTTGATGATACCGCGTTAGAGAGCCTGATTAAGCAACACACTATTGTTGTCGATGCATCAGATAACGTCGATACGCGCAATCAACTTAACCGCCTATGTTTTGCGACTAAAACACCGCTAATTTCAGGCGCGGCTATTCGTATGGAAGGCCAAGTGAGTGTGTTTACTTACGACGACCCAACTCAACCATGTTACCAGTGCTTAAGTGCCCTCTTCGGCAGCGGTGCGTTAAGTTGTGTCGAAGCCGGAGTCATGGCTCCTGTTGTGGGTATTGTTGGCGCAGTACAAGCGATGGAGACGATCAAAGTGATTGCTGATTACGGCCAACCAAAGAAAGGCAAAATTCTGATTTTGGATGCGCTCAGCATGTCTTGGCGAGAAATGAATCTGATGAAAATGCCCACATGCCCGGTTTGTAGTTAGCTCTATACCTCTAATCATTCCCAAAAAGCCCAACTCGATGTTGGGCTTTTTCTCATTTTGACAATCAGATTTACAACCCTTCTTCTTACAAATCTTAGCTCTATAAAATTCAACAACTTAAAAGTTGGCACATTCCTTTCATTGCATATATCACGAACCAATGAGAGGGCGAATTATGAAAAGGACATCACTACTACTTGGGTCTCTAGTAGCGAGCGCTTACGCACAAGCGGCGGCATTTGATACGTGCCCAAGCCAAGCATACCTGTTCCAATCAACCCCGGTTCAAATCTATGGCGTCAATTTGGTTACAGGCTCTACGACTCTTTTAGAGGACGACACAGGTTTGGCTTCGGGCATCAACGGTGTAGGCTTTAACTTCACTGACCGTTATATCTACGGCTACGACACCACAAACAAAAAGATTGTTCGTCTTGGTCAAGACTTCCAAGCAGAGACACTTGATGTTTCGGGTCTTCCTACCGACCACACGTTTTACGTAGGTGACGTTTACAACCACGTCTACTACTTGTACCGCAAAGGCAAAGGACTTTTCTCCATTGACCTTTCTCCGCTCGATTCTGATCCAAATGCGACATTGAGCATCGTGAAAATCAGCTCAACAGCGACTGTGAACCTAACCGACTTTGCATTTCATCCAGGTGATGGCTCCCTTTACGGCATCGACAACAACTCTGGTGTGCTATATCAGTTCAACCCATCAAATGGTAGCGCAACTGCGATAGGTGACACAGGTGAGAAAGGCACATTTGGTGCTGGCTACTTCGATGTAAACGGCAACTACTACGTGTCACGTAACCAAGATGGCAAAATCTATCGCGTTGACCTTTCGGAAGGTAACGCAGCCAATATCGCAGCAGGTATCGTTCCTGCGGTTGAGTTTGTATCCAACGGTCCAAGCTCAAGCCAAAATGATGGCGCACGTTGTGCAAATGCTCCGGTGATTAACGAAGACGAGCCAATTGATTTCGGTGATGCTCCAGACAGCTACCACACAACACTTGCGTCAAACGGTCCTCGCCACGAAGTCGACGGTGTAACTTGGCTTGGTTCAGTCGCTCCTGATGGTGATGCCGACGGTCAAGCAAACGACAACTCTGTGGGCACAGCCGATGAAGATGGTGTTGGTTTTGTATCCGCACTTGACCCAGGCTTAAGCTCAATTGTGAATGTGACTGCTTCTACTTCTGGTTACCTATCAGCATGGTTTGACTGGAACCGCGATGGTGACTTTAATGATGAAGGCGAACAAGTCTTTACCGACCAATTACTGTCTGCGGGTAATAATCCCCTACCGTTTGTAGTTTCAACCGCTGCAACGGAAGGGTCTAGCTGGAGCCGATTCCGCTTTAGCCAACAAACCGGATTAAACTACGATGGTGGTTCGACATCTGGTGAGGTGGAAGATTACCCAATTACCATCACTGGTAATGGTTACTCAGTGGAATATTTCCCGAGTGCAGAAGATTACGCCACCGTCGCTTACGAAGATAACTGGCCATACACCGCAGACTACGATATGAACGATGTGGTCGTGAAATTCCGCATCACTGAAACCAGTCTTGCTGGTCATGTTGAGAATATTCAAATTACTGGTGACCTAGCGGCTTACGGCGCAAGTTACAAAAATGGCTTCGCAATCCGACTACCGGGTGTTTTAAGAAGCTCGATTGAAAACGGACTAACAACGCTCTCCTTCAATGGTGTAGAACAAGCATCTAATGGCTTGGAAAGTATTTCTGATGAAGCCATTTTCATCATCAGTGAAGACTTAAGCACACACGCGGCGAGCAGCTGTAGCTACTTCCGTACCGAGTCTGGCTGTGATGATAACGTTTCACTCACCTTTACCTTGAATGTGTACTTCACTGAAGGATCTGACCGTTCAGCCATTCAAGCCATGCCATACGACCCGTTCATCTTTGCAACACCGGGCACTTACCATGGCGATGGGATTACCTTCCAACCAGGCCGTAAATGGGAAGTTCACTTAGCAGACCAAGCACCAACAGAACAGTTTGATGACCAAAACCTCTTCGGTGTCGGCGTCGATGCAAGTGACCCTGCGCAAGGTGTGTACTTCAAAACAGCAAACAACTTACCTTGGGCACTGTTGATAGTAGAAGATTGGGATTGGCCGCTAGAGCGTGTAGACATGGTCGATGCATACCCTCAATTCCAAACTTGGGCTGAGTCTGGTGGCGAACGAAGCACAGATTGGCACACCGCTCCAACACCTAACAAATGCTACATTCCATAGGGAGATAACATTATGAAAGCACTTATCACAATCATCATGGGATTAGCACTAACGGCTTGTGGCGGTGGCGGCGGAGGTGGTAACAGTACACCACCTTCACCAACCCAAACCACCGTTGCAGAGGAAGACACAACCCAACAGGAAGAAACAACCGTAGAAGAGACTACCGTAACTGTAGAAAATGCAACCATGCAGGACCTAGTAGTACCGGATGGCTTTAGCTACAACCCAGTGACGGAGGGTACGCTCAATGTAGACATCAGTGGTTTCTCTTCACAACGTGCACACCTAAGCGTGTACAAAGAGTTTGTCGAGAACAGTTCAGGTAACTACGATGCAAAATATCCAAGCAAAGTCGCATCGGTTCCACTCAACAACGGTACAGCAAACGTCGACTTTAATGTTTCTGATAGCCAAGGTAGCCTACTTGTTGAAATTTGGTTCTATGACGGCAGTGACCCAGTTCAGAAAGTGATTACTTCTGGAGACAACACTTGGACCATGTAACTAGATAGATTGAAGGCATAGCGAAAGCGACCTTTCATCATAAATCTTCAATCTCAAGCTTAAAAATCGCATCGTTCTTTTGAACATGCGATTTTTTTGTTGTAAAACAGTAAGATTATCCACCTAGCAAACTAAAGACAATGCAAGCACTGATTAGTACTGATGAACTCAATAGCCTTCTCGGCCAACCTAACGTCAAGCTCCTCGACGCTAGTATTGCGTTTCAAATCCCTTCTGAAGGCAAAAAGATTCAAGATAAGTGGATTCCAAATACTTTACGCTTTGATTACGACAATGACTTTTGCTTACCCGGTTCTTCTCTGCCGCATATGATGCCAACAGAAGAAGGCTTCAACCAAAATGCGAAACAACTCGGTTTGAACAACGAAGATTTGATTGTGGTTTACGACAACTCTGGCACTTTAGCCGCGCCAAGAGCTTGGTGGATGTTCAAAGCTATGGGACATGATAATGTTCGAGTCTTAAACGGCGGTCTTCCTGCTTGGATTGAAGCCGGATTTCCTGTCGAAAGTGCCCTATCGCAACCAAGCGAAGAAGGCAACTTTGCGGGCAAGCTCAACCAAAATGCCTTTTTGAGTGCACAAGATGTTCTTGCTCATTCAACCAATAAAAGTGCCAATATCATCGATGCCAGAGCCAAAGCTCGCTTCCTTGGTGAAGTGCCTGAGCCACGAGAAGGTCTACGTAGTGGGCACATTCCAAATTCGGTTTGCTTACCGTTTCAAGAACTCTTGACCAACGGTCACATTAAACCAAATTCAGAGTTGCAACAGATATTTAGCGCACTAACGATAGATAGTGACAATTCGATTATTTTTAGTTGCGGTTCCGGTGTAACCGCATGCATTTTATTACTCGCGGCGTATCAAATTGGTCTGGACAACCTGTCGGTGTACGACGGTTCTTGGACCGAATGGGGTGCAGACCACTCTCTACCTATCGAGTGTTAAGACAAGTGTCTGTTTAACAAAGTATCTTACGTTTATCTAAAGATGATGTGTTCCAATAAACTAAACGCAGCTTCTAAACCAAACTTGTCATTTCGAAATAGAAACTGGCTATGAGTGATTTGTCCCTCCTCATAGCCTGACTACATCAAAAGCCGACTATTTCCGTTAGCGTTCAGATGTCGCGTTACCGTGCATTTGCTCATCTAAGTTGAGCACGGTTAATGCGTTGCTAACGCTCGTGGCGATCACGTCTATCGCTCCAGTTCTTAATGCTCCGAGTAGAGCGAGTGGCTTGCTGTTCTCAGCTGCGATCGCAATAACTTCCGAGATCGGCCGAAACTCTTCAATACCAAGTCCAATTACTCGGTCACTCATTACCGTGTTCGCTACATTACCGTGAATATCAAAGAAGTCATAACCTGCAAAATCCCCTACCACACCTTGTTGAAGTCTCGACTGAACCACTTCATCAGGCGTAAACCAACCTAAGTCGACCATGTAACTGTTTTCGCTCATGTCACCAATACCAACCAAAGCAACATCGGCTTTACGTGCTAGGTCGAGCGTTTGTTTCACGGTTGCATTTTGCATGAAGGCCAACTTCTGTTCTCTATTTTCTGCGTATGCCGGCGCATAAAGGGTTTCAGAGGTCCCCCCATATTTCTTCGCCAACTGACGACAAATATGGTCGGCGTTATACATACCGCCACGCGGGTGAATACCACCAATACCACACACAAATTTACAGTCACGCGGCGTAATAACACCAATATGGTGAGCGACAGACGACACGTTGCGCCCTTGTCCGACCGTCACCACCATGCCGTTTTTGAGCGTGCTAGTGAGATAATTGGACACCAATCCCGATACCTGTAGTCGTTGCGCTTCTTCATTCGGTTGATCAAGAGCAACAAGCGCGCGCTTAACGCCGAATCGCTCGATCAAACGTTGTTCAATCTTGGCGCTGAACACCGGATGGTATTTAACGGTAATTTCAACAATGCCTTCATCACGCGCCTGCTTGAGCATTCGCCCGACCTTTGCGCGTGATATGGCAAATTTTCTCGATATCTCTTCCTGAGTCGCACCGTCTTGATAATACGCGACGGAAATCTCTGTCAACAAATCCGTGTTTTCAATGGAAATATCTTGATTAGAACTGCTCATGGTTTCTCTCGCCCTTTAAGAGGATCGATATTGTATGCAATAAGTGAACATATGCTCATTGACTTAGCATATGTTCTTTATCAATTTAAACGCTACATTTGCTCATCGCAATAACATTTTCTCACTACAATTTTTTACCCTCTTGGACAACGCTCAAGCTTTGAACAATAAGGGCAAACGTTTATTTGGGTTAACCACTAAACACACAGTAAAAAAACGTTGATGAAGTTCACTATAAGTCCATTTCAGCGATTGACTTTCAGCATAGATAGGATAAATATGGACACATCATTTACTCAGCTATCGATCAAATGTTCATAGCATTTGTTCGGTAACGAAATTTTCCGTAGTTGGCTGAGCAGATGTCTCATTAAATGCGATGAGACGGTTAGCTAACTCGCTTGCAAATGCACAAGCTGTGATAACAAAAATCACGCTTAAGCCCATTTAAATAGGATGATCGATTATGAGCAACAAGTTAGAGCAACTTCGTAAACTAACGACTGTAGTAGCAGACACTGGCGAGATTGATGCAATTAAAAAGTATCAGCCAGAAGACGCAACAACTAACCCTTCTCTTATCCTTAAAGCCGCTCAAATCGCAGAGTACGCACCTCTAATCGATGCTTCAATCGAATACGCTAAAGCACAGAGCAACGACAAAGCTCAACAAGTTCAAGATACTTGTGACATGCTTGCAGTAAACATCGGTAAAGAAATCCTAAAAACTATCCCAGGTCGTATCTCTACAGAAGTAGACGCTCGTCTATCTTACGATATGGAAGGCAGCGTAGCGAAAGCTCGTCAACTAGTGAAAATGTACAACGATGCTGGCATCACTAACGACCGTATCCTTATCAAACTGGCTTCAACTTGGGAAGGCATTCGCGCAGCTGAGATCCTAGAAAAAGAAGGCATCAACTGTAACCTAACGCTTCTATTCTCGTTCGCTCAAGCACGTGCTTGTGCAGAAGCGGGTGTATTCCTAATCTCGCCATTCGTTGGTCGTATCATGGACTGGTACAAAGCGAAAGAAGGCCGTGACTTCGAAGCTCAAGAAGATCCAGGCGTACTATCTGTAACTAAGATCTACAACTACTACAAAGAATACGGCTACAAAACTGTAGTTATGGGCGCAAGCTTCCGTAATATCGGTGAGATCTTAGAACTAGCTGGTTGTGACCGTCTAACTATCGCTCCTGCTCTACTTGCAGAACTAGAAGCAGCTGAAGGTGAAGTAGTTGAGAAACTAGTTGATTCTAAAGGCGCAGCTGAGCGTCCAGCACCAATGACTCACGCTGAATTCCTATGGGAACATAACCAAGACCCAATGGCTGTTGAGAAGCTGGCTGAAGGTATCCGCAACTTCGCCGTTGACCAAGGCAAACTAGAAGCGATGATCGAAGCTAAGCTTTAATTGCTTACCAAAAGCGAGTAGCCCGTCTACTCGCTTTTACCATCAGCACTATTTTCAAAAAATTCTATTTGAACTTGTTTCGGCGAGTTCCCTCTATTTAAATCAAATATCGAGAAGTAATCACTATGGATCGTAAACATCTAGCAAATGCAATCCGTGCGCTAAGCATGGATGGTGTTCAACAAGCTAACTCTGGTCACCCAGGTGCACCTATGGGTATGGCTGACATCGCTGAAGTTCTTTGGCGCTCTCATCTAAACCACAACCCATCAAACCCTGAGTGGGCAGACCGCGACCGTTTCGTACTGTCTAACGGCCACGGCTCAATGCTGATTTACTCTCTACTGCACCTTGCAGGTTACGAGTTGTCTATCGACGATCTGAAAAACTTCCGTCAGCTTCACTCTAAAACTCCTGGTCACCCAGAGTACGGTTACGCGCCAGGTATCGAGACCACAACGGGTCCGCTAGGTCAAGGCATCACTAACGCGGTTGGTATGGCTCTAGCTGAAAAAGCGCTAGCAGCGCAATTCAACAAAGAAGGCCACGACATCGTTGACCACTTCACTTACGTGTTCATGGGCGACGGCTGTCTGATGGAAGGTATTTCGCACGAGGCATGTTCTCTTGCAGGTACTCTAGGTCTAGGCAAGCTGATTGCATTCTGGGATGACAACGGCATCTCTATCGACGGTCACGTTGAAGGTTGGTTCTCTGACGACACACCTAAGCGTTTCGAAGCTTACGGTTGGCACGTAATCCCTGCAGTCGATGGTCACGATGCTGACGCAATCAACGCAGCAATTGAAGCGGCGAAAGCGGATCCACGTCCTACACTTATCTGTACTAAGACTATCATCGGTTTTGGTTCACCAAACAAATCTGGTTCACACGATTGTCACGGTGCGCCACTAGGCGCTGAAGAAATTGCAGCAACACGCAAAGAACTAGGTTGGGAGCACGGTCCTTTTGAAATTCCGCAAGAAGTCTACGCAGAATGGTCAGCGAAAGAAACAGGCGCAGCTAAGGAAGCAGCGTGGAACGAGAAATTTGCAGCTTATGAAGCAGCGTACCCTGAGCTGGCAGCTGAATTTAAACGCCGCGTAAACGGTGAGCTTCCTGCACAGTGGGAAGAGAAAGCAAGCCAAATCATTGCTGATCTTCAAGCTAACCCAGCAAACATTGCATCACGTAAAGCGTCTCAAAATGCTCTAGAAGCATTTGGTGCTCTACTACCAGAGTTCATGGGTGGCTCTGCTGACCTAGCACCTTCTAACCTAACAATGTGGTCTGGTTCTAAGTCTCTAGAAGCAAGCGACTTCTCTGGTAACTACATCCACTACGGCGTACGTGAATTCGGTATGACAGCGATCATGAACGGTATCGCGCTACACGGTGGTTTCGTTCCTTACGGCGCAACATTCCTAATGTTCATGGAGTACGCACGTAACGCAATGCGTATGGCTGCGCTGATGAAAATTCAGAACATCCAAGTGTACACGCATGACTCTATCGGTCTTGGCGAAGATGGTCCAACTCACCAACCAGTTGAGCAAATGGCATCGCTACGCCTAACACCAAACATGAGCACATGGCGTCCATGTGACCAAGTTGAGTCCGCTGTAGCTTGGAAACTAGCGATTGAACGTAAAGATGCACCGACAGCACTTATCTTCTCTCGTCAAAACCTTGCGCAACAAGAGCGCACAGCAGAACAAGTAGCAGACATCGCGAAAGGTGCTTACATTCTGAAAGATTGCGAAGGCAAGCCAGAGCTAATCCTTATCGCAACAGGTTCTGAAGTTGAACTAGCAGTAGAAGCAGCAGCACAGCTAACTGCTGAAGGTAAGAAAGTACGCGTTGTTTCAATGCCATCAACAGACGCATTCGACAAACAAGACGCCGCTTACCGTGAAGCTGTACTGCCATCAGACGTAACAGCACGTATCGCAATTGAAGCAGGTATTGCTGACTTCTGGTACAAGTACGTAGGCTTCGACGGTCGCATCATCGGTATGACTTCATTCGGTGAATCTGCACCAGCTGGCGAACTATTCAAAATGTTTGGTTTCACGACTGAAAACGTAGTGAACACAGCAAAAGAGCTACTCGCGTAATTGCAGTAAAAAGATAGTCAGTTTTCTCTATTGCGAATGTGAAAACTGAAAAGCCCCACCAGCAATGGCGGGGCTTTCTTTTATCTGGCTCCTATTCGCATAAACGCAGCCAGGACATAAACATCACAACTTTCGTTACGACTATTTGTCTTCAAATCGAAGTGCGAGCTGATAGAAATCTTGTACTTGGTCTTTCAACTGTCGGCTGTTTTGTTCAACTGAATGTGTTGCTGCCAAGTTTTGTTCTGCGGTCGAAGCGATAGAATGAATGTGCTGGTTTACATCACTAGATAGCTTTAACTGGTTATTCGCCGCTTCTGCTACATCAACCATCAGCCCACTCATGGTTTGCATCATCTGTTCAACTTCAGACAAACGCAACGCGCTTTGTTCTGCTACTTGAGAACAGGCATCGGTTTGCTCTTTGTTTGCCAGAATATCTTTCTGCCAACTTTGAATCGTTGCCAACATAGTGGAGATAGAAGCTTGGATTTGTTCAGTTGCATTGGATGTACGCCCAGAAAGCGCGCGGACCTCATCAGCTACAACAGCAAAACCACGACCTTGCTCCCCTGCTCTTGCCGCTTCAATCGCCGCGTTAAGTGCCAGTAAATTGGTTTGCTCTGCGATCCCACCAATCTCTTCCATCAAATGGTTCACCTTCTGCGCCTGATCACTCAGTTGATACGTCGTTTCCGTCGCTTTTTCAGCTTGAAGGCTTAATTGCGCTAGATTGGTGTGCGTTTGATCAATGGTCTCCTTCGCCATCAAGCATGACTTCAATGTATCATCAATCAACATATGGGCATCATTGGTACTCGAAGAAACCGAATTTGCCGACGACTCCACCTCTTGGGTAGCATCTCGCACACGATGAATATCGGTATTTTGCTGATTTAATGCAGCCGAGACTTCTGCCGTTGTTTGACTGAGCTCTTCGGCGCAATGCTGCAAAGGCAATGCGGAGTCAGTCATTCTTCCTAACACGGTTCGAATTCTTGCGGATAGCATTTTGATATGGAAATCGGCAATCGAAAATGCCGTGTTACCGGAATAGATCAAGCGACTTACGCTGTCATATTGCTTTTGTAACTTTTTAAGTTGCTGAGGTGTATCAATTAACTCTTGGCGGAATAACAGAGCCAGAACACTTGCAGGTAACGCACTTGCAAGCCAAGCCAACGGCCCTTCAACAGACAACGCATATGCGGTTGCAGGTGCGGTTAGTGCACCAAGTAGAATCGCATAGCGAATGGTTTCATTGATTTTCAACGACCAAGTTCGACCAGACTTCTCTGCAGCACGCATGCTTTTGTAGGCTTTTGTCGCAATATCAACCCACTCTCGCTTTGGTTTCACGCGCACTGATTGATACCCAACAACATGGTTGTCTTCGTAGATAGGGGTGACATAAGCATCAACCCAATAGTAACCGCCAGACTTAGTGGCATTCTTAACCATTCCACGCCAGGCTTTACCTTGTTTAAGGCGTGCCCACATGTCACCGAAAGCGGCTTTAGGCATATCATTATGACGAACTATATTGTGGTTCTGACCGACAAGTTCTTCGTGAGTGTATTCAGCAACGCGGCAAAAGGCTTCATTACAATATGTAATAACACCTTGTAAGTTCGTTGTTGAGACGAGTTCCTCAGACTCCCTCACGAGAGTTTCTTGAGCTTTATGAGAAATATTGGCTGACATAGACGAAACTTCTTTAGTTTTTATTGATTTTCGGCAAGATATATACAGGATTTTTATTTTTATTACAAAAAGTTAGATAAAAAGTCTTATCAAATCGACATTTTTATTGTGGGAATTCACATTATCGATAAAAACATAAAGAAGAGATTGTTGATTTGAGCTAATAAACAAACCCGACACGATCGGCCGGGTTATATATTAAGCCTTAATTAAGCGGTTTGTGATTCTGGCTTTTTATTCGTTTTTAACGCAAACATCGCGATAACGAGTAACACAAATGGAAGAACATACAAATTAAGATTCTGCCAACCTACGGTAGACTCAAGCCAACCAGATAGTAATGCGGTGATGGTGACACAACTGAACACGAAGAATTCATTAAACGCTTGAGCCTTGCTTCTGTTTTTCGCTTCATAGCTTTGACTAAACAGCCCGGTTGCTGCGATAAACATAAAGTTCCACCCTATTCCTAACAGGATTAAAGCAAGACTAAAATGCCAGATAGACACTCCATGTATATTAATTCCAATACAAGCAACAAATAGCAATCCACCCGCCAAAATCATATTCTTAGCGCCAAACCGTTCTATCAGACGGCCCGTGACAAACGCAGGTGCAAACATACCCAACACGTGCCATTCGATCACTCCCGCCGCTTTATCAAAATCAAAGCCACAACCAATCATCGCTAAAGGAGTTGCTGTCATTAAAATGTTCATCACCGCGTACGCAACCATTGCCGCGATAACTGCCAGCATGAAATTAGGTCGACGAATAATCAGTCTCAGCTTATCCGCCTTAGCGTGTAGCGCCTGCGTGTGTGCAGGTGGAAAACGAATGGTTTGTAGCACAACCAACGCGGTTATATAAAGCACGACAAGCACAGCAAATGCACTAATGTATAAGCCATCATCTGACCACTGCTGCGAGTACACGGCCAGATTAGGCCCAAGGATCGCCGCTAACACCCCACCCGCCATAGATATCGAAATCGCCCTATGCCTTGCCGACTCTTCACACACTTCAATGGCAGCAAACCTGTATAGAGTACCGAAACCTATACCAACACCAAGCAAAAACGTAGACATGCAGAACAGATAGAAGTTTTGTTGACTTAATGCATACGTCGCTAGACTAGCACCCAAAATGCCAATGACATTACCAAGGCTAAAACCAAGGCGACGCCCTAACTTGCCCATAATTAGCGACGCAGGAATTGTCGCGGCCATCAGTCCCAAAAACTGCAGTGCAACTGGTAATGTGATAAAACTTGATGACGGCGCAAGTGTTTTGCCAATAAGGGCAATAACAGATATGAGTAAAATATTCCCTGTCATTAATAAGGCTTGGCAGAGGGATAGAAGCCATACATTACGATTCAATTCCAAATTCCTTTTGGTTACGACGTATACAGATAACATATAGGAAAGCAGAAACAATAGAAAGATATGAGAGTAATTCTCAACAAAAAGAGCCAGAGGCATAGTACCTCTGGCTCTTCACTATTCGCTTTTAAAAAAGTTTTTCTGTTGAGCTTACTTGTTGCGGCGCGCTTTTACTGCATCAGAAAGCTGACGAAGTACCGTTTCCGTGTCTTCCCAACCAATACATGCATCAGTGATCGACTGACCATAAGTGGCTGCTTTGCCATCCACTAAGTCTTGGCGACCTTCAACTAAATGAGACTCGATCATCACACCAAAAATGGCTTCTTCGCCAGCAGAGATTTGCTCGGATACATCATCAGACACCAGCATTTGACGCTTGAACTGCTTCGAGCTGTTAGCATGGCTAAAATCAATCATCACTTTTTTCGGCAGACCTGCGGTGTCCAGCTCATCTTTAATTTGAGCTACATGTGCTGCACTGTAGTTTGGTTCTTTACCGCCACGTAGAATAATATGGCAGTCTGGATTACCAGCGGTTTCTACGATCGCGGAATGACCGTATTTTGTTACTGAAAGGAAGTGATGGGAAGCGCTTGCAGAACGAATCGCGTCGCTCGCTATTTTAATATTCCCGTCTGTACCGTTTTTGAAACCTACAGGACAAGAAAGACCAGAAGCTAGCTCGCGGTGAACCTGAGATTCTGTCGTACGAGCACCGATAGCGCCCCAACTGATCAAATCCGCCACGTACTGAGGTGTGATCATATCTAAGAATTCACTTGCCGTTGGCAAGCCCATATCGGTTAGATCAAGAAGGAGTTTACGTCCGATACGTAGACCATCATTTAGCTTATAGGTGTCATTTAAGTAAGGGTCATTGATAAGGCCTTTCCAACCAACGGTCGTACGCGGCTTTTCAAAATAAACTCGCATAACAACCTCAAGCTGCTCGCCCAGTTCATCACGTAGTACTTTTAGCTTTTTGCCGTACTCAACCGCGGCAGCCGGATCGTGAATAGAACACGGGCCAACGATCACGAGTAATCGATCGTCTTTTCCTTCAAGAATATTGTGAATGGCGTTACGGCAATCAAAAGTGGTCGAAGAAGCGGTTTCAGTCGCTGGGAACTTCTCTAATACTGCAACAGGTGGCAATAACTCTTTTACTCTATTTATTCTTACATCATCAGTTTGAAACATTACTTCTACTTCCTGGTTTTATTTCCGACCCCATTTTTACCAACTGAACTCATTGCAACATTGTTCACAAAGCGAGCAGCATCAAGGGCTGTGGTCATTTTCTGTCTAGCGTTTAAGTAACTTATCGGCTTAGGCGTAGACTTGCAATCAGTTTTTGCAAATAAATGCAAATAAAAACCACCCGTTAACCACCACGCACAATGTAAAGTAAAGTTTACGAAAAAAAGTTCAAAATAATCATCAATTTTCTTATGCACCAAAAAATCTTTACTACAATGTAAGAAATATCAGAAGTTTGTGAGGTATTTTTGGGTAGTAAATGTTGATCAAGTTCAAATATATTGTTGCTTGATATGAAATGATTAGAATATTAAACTAATTTCTTATAAACGCTGGTTTTTTCTAATTTTTTGATAAAACGAAGTAGAAGTTAATATGCAATCAATACAAGGAAACATTATGAACAAAGTAGCAATTGCAGTAGCAGCAGTGGTAGCTGGTAGTAGCGCGCTTTTAAACTCTGCTCAAGCTGAAATGTACATCGGGGGCAAAGTGGGCATGACTACACTTGACGACGCTTGCTATCTAAATAGCCCTTGTGATGATGAAGCGTTCGGTGCAGGACTACATATCGGTTATGACTTTACCGATATCATTGGGCTAGAGTACGGCGTAGACTTCTTAGGCGACTACAAAGCTAACTCGATGTCAGGGGCTAACACGGTTAATACGATTGACGGCAATCTAACGGCTTTAACACTTGCACCTAAATTCAACTGGCACTTAAACGACTCTTGGAATCTGTTTGCTAAGATCGGTGGTGCTTACATGATGTCTGATGACGAAACAGACTTTGTCCCAACAGGTTCTTTGGGGGCTGAATACTCGATCGATAGAAACTGGAGTGTTCGCGCTGAATACCAACGCTACCAAGACATGTCTGACGACGTGTGGGACGACATGGATGCTAACTTCTTTGGTATCGGTGTTAACTACAAATTTGCAGCAGCTCCAGTTGTTGCAGCAGTTGTAACGGAAGAAGTGATCGAGCCAGATCCAGAACCAGTGATGATGAGCAAGGTGCACAAAGAAGAGTACGGTACAGGTACGTTTGAATTCGATAGTGCTAAGTTAACAGATTCCGTTTCTGAACGTCTGGACAACTTTGTTTCATTCTTGAACGAATATCCTCAAGCTCAAGTAGAGATTACTGGTTACACGGATAGCTCAGGCCCTGCGGCATACAACCAAAAACTGTCTGAGCGTCGTGCTCAATCTGTTGCTGATTACCTAACCGCAGCTGGCATTGGTTCAGATCGTTTGACAGTTAAAGGTATGGGTGAAGAAAACCCAGTTGCTGACAACAGCACTCGCGAAGGTCGTGAGAAAAACCGTCGCGTAGAAGTTGTGGTACCTTCATTTGAATACCAAGAGCTAGTTCAACCAGAATAAGCATCTATGATTCATGATCGATGATGTGGTAAAAATTAATGGGGTGCATTTGCACCCCATTTTGATCTCATATTAAGGGATATTGCCACTATGGTTTTGGGAAAAAGATCAACTCATTATCTTGCACCATAACGCAATCCATACCAGCTGCATGCGCCGCTCGCTTCCCCAACTCAGTATCCTCGAACACAAGACACTGTGACGCCTCCAAGTCGAGTTGTTCCGCGGCCATCAAAAAGGTATCTGGAAAGGGTTTATGGTTCTCTACATCACTTGCGGTTACTACAACATCCAACTTGTCTAATAAACCTGCATGACTTAATAAGCGCATGGCACTTTCTCGTTGGCTGCCAGTACCGACTGCAATTTTCTTATGGCCTAAATATTCCTCTAACACGATGTTCGTGCAAGGAATAACGTCACCATGAAGCTCCATAGCAGCGAATGTTTCCATTTTAAATGTCGCGACAGTTTTAGGATCTAATGAAAGCTCATGCACACGATTTAGTTCCTCAACAATTTTAAAGCTCGGCATCCCTCCCAAACTGTGAAACCATTCCTGGCAAAACGGAAAATCAAAACGCTCAGCAGTTGCTTGCCAAGCTGCCAAATGGGCTGGCATGGTATCGATTAGAGTACCATCCATATCAAATATGAATCCCTCATAGGGTCTAAAATCAATCGTGCTCATGTCTTTTCTTCTATTTGTGCATCTGTAATGTTAATTTATCAGCTCTTTCAATCGTCCTTACCGGCATTTACTTATCATGCTCAAAATTTCGAACTCCGTCACAATTCAAGAGTGGGAAATTCAATTATCCCCAATTAGAGCTCAAGGAAATGGTGGCCAGAACGTTAACAAGGTAGCGTCCGCTATACACCTGCGCTTTGATATCCGGCATTCAAGCTTACCTGACTTTTACAAAGAGCGATTACTTGCACTTTCTGATAGTCGTATAAGTAAAGATGGCGTGATCATCATCAAAGCGCAACAATTTCGGACACAAGAACAAAATAAGGAAGACGCCCTAAATCGGCTTCAAGCATTGATAAAAGCTGCCGCTTTACAGGAGAAGAAGCGTATTAAAACGAAACCAACCCGCGCTTCTCAACGCCGACGACTTGATACAAAAAACAAGCACGGAGCGAAAAAACAGCAACGTAAGAAAGTGCTGTATTAGTGCATGTCGTTTTCTCGACATGTTAGTTGAACAACGTTTGCTAGCCCTTGGAAATCTCATTGGATTTCTCTTTTTAGTTACTTATTCAGGAAACAACAATATGACTATTAGGCAAAAACTCTACTTCCTCGGAGTTATCGCCATTTTAGGCATCGTGGCCCTTTTGGGTACGTCATCCCATTTTGAAAATAAGAGCAATGATCTTAATCACGCCATCAAACTCGTTGGTGATCTAGAAATACGCTTACTCAACTTACGCAGAAATGAAAAAGATTTCCTACTACGTAGTAATGACAAATATCTAAATAAGTTTGACGCCAATGTTGACAAGTTTATAGACACAGAAAAAGAGCTTGCGAACATACTCAAGAGTAATGAATTACCTTCCAGTCAACAATTTAAGCAAGACTTGCTCGCATACCAAAGGGGCTTTCAGAATCTGGTCAGCGCTTACCAACGATACGGGCTTGATTCAAAGAGTGGGCTTCTCGCTGGTTACGAACAAGCACTATTAGAAGCAAAACAACGTTCAGACCACCAGCAGTTATTGGCATTAGTCCGTTTTGACTCTGCGGTAAAAGCAGGACTATTCAATAGTGACTTGCTTGAGGGGCAATATGCTCCGGAGCTTATCAAAACAGGTAAGCAATTGGCGGCCCAAAAGCAAGTTGTTGGGGTTGCTTATGACAAAGGCCTACTCGGTGAAACTCGCGCATTATCCCATGCCGTAGAAGAGCAATTTGAAACCTTTTCCACAGCCCTTAGCTCTGCTGCCGCACAACGTGATGAACAAATGTCGACCATCAAGCAGGTCATTACAGCTCTGATCTTAGTCGTTATTTTCGCATTGATTTGGCAAATTTCACGTTCAATCAATACGCGAGTGAATAGCTTACTTGGCACCATTCGAAGTATCAGCGAAACGAACAACATGGGACTTCGATCTGATTTGAAAGGTCAAGACGAGCTATTTGATATCAGTCATCACCTCAATGACCTATTGGATAAGCTTGAGCATCTAATTAGTAGTACCCAAGAAAAATCGGCGCAACTCACTGCAAGTACCGATAATATGCATCGTGAGTTAGAAGGCGTTATGGAGCAATTCCACACTCAAACTGACCACACTGCATCAATGGCGACGGCAGTTCAGCAAATGGTTGCCACAATAGGTGAAATCTCAGAAAGCACATCAGTTGCGGTAGAAGGCGTACATCAGGCAGCGAATAATGCCGAACAAGGTCGAGGAGTTGTTGAGGCGACGGTAACCAACATCGGTCAACTAACCACGATTTTATCAAACAGCCAGCAGTCGATTGGCTCGCTGAATCAGCATGTAGATAAAATTGGTGGTGCCGTGAACATCATCCAAGAGATTGCAGAGCAAACCAACCTACTAGCTCTCAACGCAGCAATTGAAGCCGCGCGAGCAGGCGAACAAGGCCGCGGGTTTGCAGTTGTTGCCGATGAAGTACGCGCCCTAGCTAGCCGAACTCATCAATCCACAGAGGAAATCACGCGGGTAGTTGCAGATATTCAAACTCAAATGTCTACAGTTGTTGCTGATATTGATCAATGTAACGATCAAGGGCAACAAACACTTAATGCTTCTGAAAAACTGGATTCTAGCCTGCAACAGATCATCACTGACATGCATTCAATTCAAGGTAATTCGGAGCGCATAGCTTCAGCAATTGAAGAACAAGGTATCGTGATGAACCAAGTTAGCGGTTCAATCACCGAGCTAAACGCAATATCTGAGAATAACATGCAATCCGCTCAGGAATGCTTGCATGAAGTCAACTCTGTCTCTGCTCAAGCTCATGATATGGATGAAGCTGTTGCACAATTCAAAACTGCGCTAAAATAACCCTTTTCAAAATAGAAAGCCCGAGGCAATCATTGCTTCGGGCTTTTTTTCAATTGTCACTTCGTGCTTACTGCGCACTTCGGATGTGATTATTCATCATCAAGAGGAACCAGCTTGGTGTTGCCGCCATGAACTTTCTCACGCTGTCTTTGCACCAGGGCGTAGAAGCCTGGGATCAAGAATGTACCTGCTAGAAGCACACACAATAGACCACCAATCAGCGACACGCCGAGTGAGTTTTGACTGACGTGCCCCGCACCAGCGGCAAAGATAAGCGGGAAGATACCCAGGATAAATGACCAGGATGTCATATTCACAGCGCGGAAACGTAACGTGCCTCCTTTAACCGCTGCACTATCGATATCAGCATCTTTTTCTTCTCGCTCTTGCTTGGCGAACTCCACAATCAAAATTGCGTTTTTCGCCGCCAAGGCTATGAGCAAGACAAGACCAATTTGGGCATACAAGTTAAGCGGCGTGCCAGTTAGATTCAACGCAAGGAAGGAACCTAACGTTGCTACTGGGACCACCAAAATAATAGCCAGTGGAATACTCCAACTCTCATACTGAGCCACCATAAACAAGTAAATGAAGATCAAAGCCAGCGCAAACGCATAAATGGCTTGGTTACCCGCGAGCACTTCCTGATAAGCCATACCTGTCCATTCATACGTGTACCCTTGTGGAAGAACTTCAGCAGCAACGCGTTCCATTTCGGCAATCGCATCACCACTAGAGTAACCCGGTGCTGGTTGGCCTTGAATGATAGCACTGCGGTACATGTTGTAACGCCACGCCACATCAGGCTCAAACACTTGCTCGTAGCTCACTAGCGTACTTAACGGAACCATATCACCGTTCGAAGAACGAACATGGAAACGCTCTAGATCTTCCATGCTGCTACGGTGCTGGCTATCAGCTTGCATGGTTACGCGGAAGTTCTTACCAAACATGGTGAAGTCATTCACATAAAGCGAACCTAAGTTGCCTTGCAAGGTTTGGAAAATAGACGACAGCGAAATACCTAATTGCTGCGCTTTCTCACGATCGATATCAACGTAGTAGTGCGGAACATTCGCGCGGAACGTGCTAAACGTGTAGGCAATTTCAGGCGCTTGGTTAGCCGCTTGGATCATTTCTCCCATGACCATCGACAAGTCGGTACGACTTCGCCCTAGCGTGTCTTCAAGCACAAACTCAAAACCAGACGCAGCGCCCATACCTGGAACCGCCGGTGGTCCCATCGCAAAAACAACCGCTTGAGGTAACTCTGTCGCCGCTCGCCCGTTAATACGTGCCGCGATAGCATTAGCAGAGTGCTCTCCTTGCAGCGAGTTACGAGTATCCCAATCATGCAATTTGATAAATACAGAAGCACCGTTTGATGCTGCTGCGCCTGTCATAAACGAGTAACCGTTCGCAACCGTCACACCATCCACACCAGGTTCTTCACCGATCATTTTCATTAAATCATTGGTGACTTCTTCAGTGCGTGATAAAGAGGCTGAATCTGGTAGCTGTACGTTAACCAGCAAAATGCCTTTATCTTCTTGAGGAACAAACGCTGTAGAGGTGGTTTTCGCAAAGAAAGTGACCGCTGCGATAGCAACTATAAAGAACGTCACGAGCAGTAAAGACTTCTTCACCAAGAAACCAGCGATCTGGCCATAACGCGTAGTGATGCGCTCTAAGCCTCGGTTGAAAGCCTGGAACCAGTTAGCGGTATTGCCCCCACCCTGCTTCAATACCAGAGAACAAAGTGCTGGAGACAGCGTCAATGCATTGATGGATGAAATCACAACCGAAATACAGATGGTCAAAGCGAACTGGCGATACATGATACCGGTGATACCTGGCAGCATGGCGACGGGTATGAATACCGCAAGTAGAACCAAGGTCGACGTGATGATTGGTCCCGTTACTTCTTTCATCGCTAGCAACGTCGCTTTACGCGGTGAAATGGTTGGGTCTTTCGCCATGGTAGTATCGACGTTTTCGATAACCAGAATCGCATCGTCCACCACGATACCAATCGCAAGGATCAGGCCAAACAAAGTAACCGTATTAATGGTGAAGCCCGTTGCCTGCATGATGGCAAACGTACCAATCAGAGAAACGGGGATCGCGACAACAGGAATCAACGTTGCACGCGCACTACCCAAGAACAAGTAAGTTACAGCGATCACCAATAGAATCGCTTCAATCAGTGTTTTTACTACCCCTTTGATCGATTCAGATACGAACACGGTTGTATCGTAGCTGGTCTCGTATTCCATTCCCTCTGGGAAGTTTTTGCTCAAGCCCTCAAGGAGCTCCATGACGGCCTGACCACTTTCTAACGCATTCGCATCCGATTGAAGAGACAACGCAACGATTGACGCGTCCTGGCCACGGAACTTACCGTTACCATCGTAGAACTTTTTGCCTAGTTCAACGCGAGCAACATCTTTCAGATAAACCGTAGAGCCATTGGGATTAGCTCGAAGGACTACGTTCTCAAACTCACTCACGCTTTCCAAGCGACCTTTGGTCACAAGGTTAAACTGAACTTCTTGCGGATTGTTGTATGGTGCTGCACCTACACGCCCTGCCGCAACTTGAACGTTCTGTTCAGCCAAAGCGGCGTATACGTCTGACGTGGTTAGCTTAAGGTTGGCCATTTTTTCAGGATCTAACCAAACACGCATTGCGTATTCGCCACCACCAATCACGTTAACTTCACTGATACCTTTCGCACGAGCCAACTGATCTTTTACATTCAAGTTAATGTAGTTAATCAAGAACTGATCATCGTATTTGCCATCAGGTGAATAGAAGTTAAGTACCATCAGCAAGTCAGGTGAACGCTTTTTCACCGTCACACCAACCATGCGAACTTCTTGAGGCAGTTTTGACTCAATCTGTGACACGCGGTTTTGCACGTTAACTTGCGCCATATCTGGATCGGTGCCAACATCGAACGTGACGTTTAGGCTGTAAGAGCCATCGTTCGCGCTCTTTGAAGACATGTATATCATATCCTCAACGCCGTTGACTGAGGTCTCTATGGGGTCCGCAATGGCCTGCTCGACAACTTCCGCACTCGCGCCAGTGTAGTAAGCCGAAACGCTTACTGATGGCGGGCTTATCTGTGGGTACTCAGCCACTGGCAAAATCGCCAGTGAGATCGCGCCGGCTAGCGTTAATATGATCGAAATAACCAGCGCGAATTTAGGTCTCTGAATAAAGAAACGACTTAACATAGTGCCCCCTACTGCTTATCTTCAGCAGGTGCTTGAAGGCGCACTTCTACACCATTACGCACACGTTGTAGGCCTTGTGTAATAACCGTATCTTCCTGATCGAGCCCTTCTCGAATGATAATGCCTTGTTCAACCTGAGGGCCAAGCTCGACGTTACGACGCTCTGCCACACTTCCCTCAGCCATCACCATCACAAAGTCACCTTCTAAGTCAGTCTGTACGGCACGTCGTGGGATAACAATAACGTCTTTCGTGTTCTTATCTCTCAAGTTCACTTTGATGTGTTGACCCGGAAGTAACTTCTGCTCTGGGTTTGGCACTAGCGCGCGCATAGCAATCGTACCCGTTTTGGTGTCAATACGATTACCTAAGAAATCAAGCTTACCTAGATGCTCAAAAAACTGTCCATTTTCCAGTTCAAGCTGAACTTCAACGCGGTTTGATTCAGCCGAGCCATCACCTTTTACTTGATCCATACCCATAGCTAAACGCTCACGCTCACTCACACTAAATGAGGTATGAACTGGATCTAAACTCACCAGAGTTGTCAGCACGCCAGATGATGGAGAAACCAGATCACCCGTACTAACTTTGGTATCACTAATACGTCCGCTAAAAGGTGCTCGGATTTGAGTATAGGAAAGGTTAACTTCAGCAAGTTTAAGTTGAGCATTTGCCGCTTCTAGCTCTGCTCTCGCACCAAGAAGTGCCGCAGTTAAAGCATCAAACTCAGATTGAGAGATACTACCGCGAGGCAACAAGTTTTTACCTCGAGTATGATCTAATTCGGCTTTTTTTAGCGCCGCTTTAGCTTGTGCAAGTGCGGCTTTAGCACTCGCGACTTGGGCTTCAAAAGAAGATGGCTCGATAGAGTAAAGGAGCTGCCCTTTTTCTACCATTTGCCCCTCTTCAAAGTGACGAGCTTTTAAGTAGCCAGAAATCTGCGCGGTAATATTGGTATCTTCTACTGCTTCAATGCGACCGATATAAGACTTGCTCGGTTGGTAGTCGATAACCGTGACATCCTGAGTCACTACGAGAGGCGCTTGACCTTTCGTTTGGGCATTATTAGCTTCCCCGCATCCAGCGAGGATTGCTGTAGCCGCCATTAGTGCGACAAGTGGTTTCTTTTGCATGTATTTACCGTCTTTATAGAACAGGATATTGTTGAATTCCTATCAACCTTACTCCTTGCTGCCACTGAAAACTTCACTGAAAAGCGCCCAAGGTGTTTCTAAATGTAAACATGAGAAACAAAAGGAAAATAAAGTAATTTAGTTAACAGTGGTATTCAATGAGCAATATACATACAACTCAATCATAACTATTTAATATACGCCTTAGGAGATCGCGAATTTTAGCGTGTGCTTGGAAACACTAACGGGAGTATTGTATTCGGGCGTAAAGTGAGATTCAGTGCTCAAGATAAGAACGTTTTGTGGCTAAAAAGGTAAAAAGTGACGCCTTCATACTCAAGACCCCGATTTTGACTATTTTTTTAATATAAATGGGTTATCATTCAATTAATTCAACGCCTTCGACAGAGAGGATGACTATGATTTCTAAATGGGCGAAACGCTTTTACCAGATGGCAGAACTAGTGGCGTCTTGGAGTAAGGACCCATCAACACAAGTCGGTGCCGTTATTACTAAACAGAATCGCATTGTATCTGTTGGATTTAATGGCTATCCGCATGGTGTTTCTGACAGTGTCGACACCGATGAGCGCGAGTTGAAATACCTTAAAACACTGCACGCGGAAGAGAACGCAATTTTGTTCTCAAAACGTGACTTAGACGGATGTGATATTTGGGTAACGCATTTTCCTTGCCCTAACTGCGCGGCAAAGATCATTCAAACAGGGATCTCACACGTACACTGCCCTGAGCAGTCTGAAGACTTTTTATCTCGCTGGGGAGATAAAATCCAAGTCAGTCAAGATATGTTCGACCAAGCGGGTGTGAAAGTCGACTGGTTACCGCTAGAGGACATTGAAATTGAAGACAAAGACGTGCGCTAGTATTCCATCTTAATATTTAAATAGCCCAGAGAGATCTGGGCTATTTTGTTATTAAATCTGCAAGAGGTCTCGACGTAGTCTTTTAACTGTGTTTTTTCGCAGTGAGCTCAGCAATTTTGACAATAACGAGTACTGATTTTTCCATCATTTCAACAGAAATAAACTCATGAATTCCGTGGAAGTTAAAACCACCGGTGAAGATATTCGGGCACGGCAAACCCATAAAAGATAAACGAGCACCATCTGTACCACCACGAATAGGTTTTATAATCGGTTCCACATCACACGCTTCCATCGCTTGCTTTGCCAGCTCAATGATATGAGGGTAAGGCTCAACCATTTCTCTCATATTGTAATAGCTGTCTTTTATTTTTAGCTCTACAGAACCATGGCGTAAACCCGTGTTCATTTCATCGACGAGTTTCTGCATAAAAGCTTTTCGATCCTCAAGTCTTTGACGGTCAAAGTCTCTAATAATGTAACCTAGCTCGCTTCGTGCAACGCCCATTTCTGCCGATTTTAGATGGAAGAACCCTTCGTAACCTTCGGTTGTTTCCGGAGTTTGATCTTGGGGCATTTGAACTTGAAATTTCGCAGCCAAGTTCATCGCATTGACCATTTTGCCTTTTGCAGTACCTGGATGAACGCTAACACCATGAAAAATTACATCAGCGTTTGCTGCATTAAAGTTTTCGTATTCCAATTCACCTTGCGGGCCACCATCTATAGTGTATGCCCATTTCGCGCCAAATTTTTTAACATCAAACAAATCTGCACCACGACCGATTTCTTCATCCGGAGTAAAGCCGATACAAATGTCGCCGTGTGGAATGTCTGGGTTTTCCAGTAGCAGAGCTACCGCGGAAAGAATCTCTGCGATACCGGCTTTGTTATCCGCGCCAAGTAATGTAGTGCCATCGGTAGTAATAAGATTGTGGCCATGTAGGTGATGTAAATCTGGGTATTGCACGGGAGATAACACTTCATCCCCCAACCCTAATGCAATATCGCCACCCTGGTAATCTTCGATGAATTGCGGCTTTACGTTTTTGCCAGATGCATCCGGCGCGGTATCCATATGGGCAATGAAGCCGATAGGAGGAACCTCATAATCAACATTGGCTGGCAGTTTAGCCATCAAGTAGCCATTTTTATCCAAAGTCACGTCACTTAAACCAAGCTCGATCATCTCTTTTTTAAGTAACTCAGCAAACACAAGCTGACCAGGTGAACTTGGGCAAAGCGTCACATGTGGATTGGATTGGGTATCAAACGTGACGTATCGAAGAAATCTTTCAACTAAATGTTTCATATTTATTCTCATTGTTTTGTACGATGAGGCCTTATCACGCATTGATAAGCTGACGTTGCCTCATCAAACCTCACGCTATGTTACGCTCTTAGCTCAATAAGAATTTGCTTTGAATCATTTTTTGATAAGAAAGGCTTTTGCGCTTTGCTTTCGCTCATTGAAGTATGAATTTAATCTAAAAGTTCCTCAGCCAGTACTCGCCACTCTTTAACCTTTTCACGAAAATGACGCCATTGCTTATCGGTCATCGAACGAGAAACATCTAATGTCAGTTGATCAACCAATGCAAAGTTAGAATCAATATTCAGAGAAAGCTGCTCACTATAATAACTCTCTGGCTCGAACAAGAGTCGCATAAATATATCTTGATAAGTCACAACATTAGATTTGTTGTCGAACAAGTATTCGAGCTCTTGATATACCGTGGCTCGATAATCTCTCCATAAAGGGCTGTTTAAAATAACTTGCTGAGAAAATCTTTGAGCTAATTGACGCTGATTTCCTGATAGATTCCCTAGCCATTCTTCCATCCACTCTTCAGTGTTATCCAGAATAATTTCACGCACTTCGTCTTCTGTCTTATCGGCATATTTTGCGTTTCGCTCTTGATAATGTTCTTGTACATTACTCAAAAACTCGCGTTCTTGCTCTTTCGTTAATTGCAAACTTAACGCAAAAAGATCTGGTGCTGCTTTGCTGACCACTCTATCGTAATGCGCTCGCATTCTATCTCGATTTTGTTGTAAGTAATTTAAGGTGATATCGCTCGCTTTTAATCTCTCAAGGTCTTTTAAATGTTCGATATATATTGGTAACTCCTCTTTCTTGTGCCAGTCTGCCAACAATAACAAGCGCTCTTCCACCAGGACTTCTTGTTCTCCTTGCAACGAGACATAGTCCTCTAAGTAATCGAGCACGAACCAATCGATATTGCTGTATAAAAACTTTTTCGCACAACCGGCAAGCAGAAATACGAAACAAAATAGAAGGCCATAACGAAGCGCCTTATTAGATACATCCTTTAATTTAGTCACTTATTCGTATTCCCTTTTCTGTTGATTAAGTTCTATACTCAACCTGTATCACTTAGTATTGCGGCAAACTTACACCAGTGTGACAAATATTGATTGCCACCTTAATAATATATAGAGTTTGAAATTAACTTTTTGATCACAGCTATCCGCAAAAAAGTGAGTTAGAGCGCAATTATCGGCTAAAAAACGTACCGAACGACGCTCCCTATAACGGCATATAATTTGCATGGATGTTTTTTGGATGGTTTATGGAGGCGAAGTATGGCAGCCGCTGAGCAACTTGATACCAGTGTAGAATATGAGATTCGATATTTTGAACAGGGGAAAATGCACTGCATGAGAGTCATTGCTGAAAGCAAAAAAGTGGCTTATCAGTACTATTTGGAGTGTGGTAAGCACAACAGTGACTTGTACTCTATTCGCCCAGACAAGTAAAAAAACCGCCTAACAGGCGGTTTTTTTATTCGTCAGAATCAATATAACTGGTTGATTTTATTTATTATTACAGATTCAAATCCAACAATGTTATTTGATGTCGCCAAAGCGCTCAAGATAAAGGACGGTTGCTGCAGTACGAGAAGGAACTTGTAGCTTTTTAAGTAAACTCTTCATATGTACTTTAACCGTAGACTCAGAGATAAAAAGACGATCGGCAATTTGCTTGTTGCGGAAACCTCTTGCCACCTCTCTTAAGATCTGCGATTCACGATCGGTCAGTGTATCAAACACGTCCTCTTGCTCTGAACGTTCACTCAAATACTTAGAAACTTCTTGGCTGTATGCCTTGTCCCCTTGATGTGCTTGTTTTAGCAACTCAACCAACTCATCAGGCTCAGTGTCTTTCAATAAATAGCCATCGGCACCACTTCGAACTATTGCTTCTATATCTGCTGGACTATCCGAAACGGTTAGAATGACAATTCTGGCTTCACAGCCATCTGCACGCAGTGCTTGCAAAGTATCAAGGCCAGACATGCCTTTCATATTAAGATCAAGAAGTACAAGATCCAGTTCCAGCTCATGCGCTTTCGCTACTGCATCCGCGCCATTACTTGCTTCTGCAATGACCTCAAACTCAGGCTCAAAGCTTAAAAGCTGGTGGATACCTCTTCGCATGAGTGGATGATCATCCACCAGCATTACTTTACACACTGTCACTGTTTACTTCCTTACTATGTTGGAATTCTAATTTTACGGTACAACCTTTGTTTATCGATGCTTCGATGTGAAGATCGGCATGCAGTCTAGCGGCCCGCTCTTGCATGATACTCATACCGTAATGATTTAATTTTTCGTCTTGATGTTCAAAGCCTATTCCATCGTCGCTAACGGTTACTGTGACTTTTCCATCATTATCGAGACATTGAATGTGAATATTATCTGCTTGCGCATGTTTGATAGCATTAATTGCCGCTTCTCTTATCAACTGTAGTAAATGAACCTGCTGATGTGCATCCAGTTCAGTTGATGAAAGTCTATTTTTTAGCGTAATGTCCGCAGCAGTTTGTTCACTGAGCGTTTCAACCATGTCTTGCAATGCTTGGCCAAAACTGCCCTCTTTAATCGTAAGACGAAACGTCGTCAGTAACTCGCGTAACTGCGTATAAGCCGCAGATAAGCCCGTATCTAGCTCAGCAATAACTTGATTAGCCTGCGCGATCGCCTTTTCGTCAGGCAAGTTCTTTACGCTTCTCTTTAACAAAGCGACCTGAATTTTTAAGTAAGAGAGTGCTTGAGCCAATGAATCATGCAACTCCCGAGCAATAGTGGCTCGCTCTTCCATCAGCAGAATTTGTTCTGCTTGGCGCTGCGCCCGATTGTAATACACGGCGCGTGATAAAATCTGCACGAAGTTGTCAATAAGAGCCTCGTTCGGACAAGGTAACCCTGCTTTCCAATATAAATAACCCAAGTGCTCACCATCTAGCATCAGGGCTTTACCGTGGCAATCTTCATCACAATCTTGGCAGCATTCTTCTCCTTCCATCAATATCCAGCTCGGTTCTCCCAGCTGCTCGATTTCAAGTTTGACCGCTTTAATGCCCTCAAGACTGACGATATGCTGCAAAATCGCCTGGAAATTGTCTTGATTAATACGCGACGCCGTGAGTTCTTTTGACGAGTCATACAGCACCTCTAAAGACTGGTTGGCATGCTGCAATTTACGTGTTTTCTCATCAACCGCTTGTTCTAATCCTCGGTACAACTTACCAAGGTCTGTCGCCATCCGATTAAAGGTTCGAGTCAGTATTCCCATTTCATTATCGCTGGATACATTGAGCGATATATTAAATGAGCGATTTTTAATTTGCTCGCTAGCAAAAACTAAAGCACGCAGAGGCCGAACAACTTCGAGGCGCACAAAATGAACGACAAACATACTGACACAAAGAATGCCACCCAACCCTAACCCACCAATCCAGGCTAAGTTAATCAGTTTTTGCTCCGAAAAGCTCTGCAGCTTAAATACAAACTCATCGATTTGTTCAACAAAACCGGCCACTAGGAGTTGATATTCTGCCGGGTTGTCTCCTCTCAGCACCGCCTTGAGTTCATGCCATCTGATAATAAGACGGTAGTAATCGTGAGTGATGTCTTCTGGCACAGACCAATGCTGAAGCGCTTTCATTGAAGGTGAATATATCGAATGTTCAAATGCGTCAATATGTGAAGAATAGTCAACAGATTTAACCTGAATATCATTCGCCAGACGGTAGCTTTGCATTCGCATCGAGCCAGCAACATTGACGGCTTCAGCATCGTTCAAACTGGACGCTAACGTAAAAATAGCAAAACCAGTCGTAGCGACTGAGAGCAGCAAAATAAGAAGCATCGCGGACGCAATCGTGCGCGTCACTGACTTTTTCACATTTTTAAACAATCTGAGTTCCTCGCCCATTAACAATCCTATTTGTACGTGCAATGAACCCATTACCTTTCAACTTTATCAATATGTGATCACCTGCGACGGAATTTATTGATCCAAAACAATATTGCATACCATTTACCCCCTAAGAGGTATTTATACAAATATGTCAAAAACTACAATTTCGTTAGTTTAAATGACAGTTTATTAATGAAAATTGTGGACTATGCTTAGTTTGGGTTCCAAGTTTCGAGGTGACTAAGTGGTAGACCTTTCCAGAAGAAGACTCTTTGCAAGAAAAGCGCACCCCGACAACGCCGTACGTTTGCCTTGGTTAACTAAACCGCAACAGTTTACGGACGATTGCACTCGCTGCGGTAAATGCATTGAGGCCTGTGAAACAAAGATTATAACCAAAAGTGATGGCGGATTCCCCTCGGTCGATTTTTCCATCGATGAATGCACATTTTGCTATCAATGTGCAAACGCCTGTCCTGAGCCCCTTTTCTTGCCAGAAACAGAACAACCTTGGCAAGCAAAAGCAAGTATCAACGATAACTGCTTAGCAAAACAAAATGTCGAATGCCGAAGCTGTGGGGATATGTGCGACCCGATGGCAATTCAGTTCAAATTAGAACTGGGGAAAGTAGCACAACCCAATTTAGACCTTGATGAGTGTAACGGCTGCGGCGCCTGTGTTTCAGTGTGCCCGACTTCATCCATCAATGTGAGCAATACAACAGCCTAAGCCGAATGTCGTCGGCCAAAGGCAATAAAAATAAATGAGAGAGCTATATGTCACTAAATGAAGTGCATATTTCAAGTTTGGTAGTACATGTGCTGCCGGAACATTTGGACGAAATCAAACAAAAGATAGAAGCACACGAAAATGCGGAAATCTATGGTGACAGTCCTGAAGGCAAGATTATCGTCGTACTTGAAACTGAGAACCAAGGTTTCATCACAGACACTATCGATGCCATTAATAATTTACCGAACGTCTTGAGCACGGTATTGGTTTATCACCAAATCGAAACTGGGCTTGAAGAAACGGATGAAGAAGACACTGGAACACAACATTCCCAAATCGAGGGTGAAGTATGAAAATGACAAGACGTGCGTTTGTGAAAGCAAACGCGGCTGCATCAGCTGCTGCTGTCGCAGGTGTGACACTACCAGCATCTGCAGCCAACCTGATTGCAAGCTCTGATCAAACCAAAATCACATGGGACAAAGCACCTTGTCGTTTCTGTGGTACAGGCTGTTCTGTTCTTGTTGGCACTCAAAACGGCAAAGTGGTAGCAACACAGGGTGACCCAGAAGCACCAGTAAACAAAGGTCTGAACTGCATCAAAGGTTACTTCCTTTCTAAGATCATGTACGGTCAAGACCGTCTAACTCAACCGATGCTACGAATGAAAGATGGCAAATTCCACAAAGATGGTGAATTTACACCTATATCTTGGGATGACGCTTTCGACATCATGGCTGAGAAATGGAAAGCTTCCCTCGAGAAAAAAGGCCCAACAAGCGTAGGTATGTTTGGCTCAGGCCAATGGACAGTAATGGAAGGCTACGCTGCATCAAAGTTAATGAAAGCAGGCTTCCGATCAAACAACATTGATCCAAACGCTCGTCACTGTATGGCTTCTGCCGTTGTAGGTTTCATGCGCGCATTCGGTATCGATGAGCCAATGGGTTGTTACGATGACTTCGAGAACGCAGACGCTTTCGTTCTTTGGGGCTCAAACATGGCAGAGATGCACCCGGTTCTATGGACTCGCATTACTGACCGCCGCCTAAGCCACCCTCACGTTAAAGTGAACGTGCTTTCTACTTACTACCATCGTTCATTTGAGTTGGCAGACCACGGCTACATTTTCAATCCTCAGTCTGACCTTGCAATTGCTAACTTCATCGCAAACTACATCATCGAAAACGATGCAGTAAACTGGGACTTCGTGAACAAACACACGAACTTCACTCAAGCAGACACTGACATCGGCTACGGTCTACGTGACGATGATCCGCTACAAAAAGCAGCGAAGAACCCGAACTCTGGCAAACTCACTTCTATCTCATTCGAAGAGTACAAGAAATCAATAGCGCCATACACAGTAGAGAAAGCATCTGAAATCTCTGGTGTTGAGAAAGAGAAGCTTATCGAGCTTGCGAAGCAATACGCGGATCCAAACACGAAAGTGATGTCTCTATGGACGATGGGCATGAACCAGCATACTCGTGGTGTTTGGATGAATAACTTGGTTTACAACATCCACCTACTAACCGGTAAGATCTCGACTCCGGGGAACAGCCCATTCTCACTAACGGGCCAACCATCAGCATGTGGTACCGCTCGTGAGGTTGGTACGTTTGCTCACCGCCTACCAGCGGACATGGTGGTTGCTAACCCTAAACACCGTAAGATTGCAGAAGACATCTGGAAACTGCCAGAAGGTACGATTCCACCAAAACCTGGCTTCCACGCCGTATTGCAAGACCGTATGCTGAATGACGGCGTTCTGAACTGTTACTGGGTTCAATGTAACAACAACATGCAAGCCGGTCCAAACATCAACACAGAACGTCTTCCAGGTTACCGAAACCCAGAAAACTTCATCGTTGTGTCTGACCCATACCCGACAGCAACAGCACAAGCAGCAGACCTTATTCTTCCTACCGCAATGTGGATTGAAAAAGAAGGTGCTTACGGTAACGCAGAGCGTCGTACCCAAGCTTGGTACCAACAAGTGGGCACAGTCGGTCAAGCAAAATCCGACCTTTGGCAGCTAATGGAGTTCTCGAAACGCTTCAAAATGGAAGAAGTGTGGCCTGAAGAGCTTCTAGCGAAAGCGCCTCAATACCGTGGTAAAACAATGTACGACGTACTTTACCGCAATGGTAACGTCGACAAATTCCCTATCGAAGAAGCTCGTGAACTGAATGACGATGCTCACCACTTCGGTTTCTATGTTCAAAAAGGTCTGTTTGAGGAATACGCAACATTTGGCCGTGGTCACGGTCATGATTTGGCTCCATACGACCGCTACCATCAAGTACGTGGTCTACGTTGGCCTGTTGTTGATGGTAAGGAAACACAGTGGCGCTTTAAAGAAGGTTCAGACCCATACGCGAAAGAAGGCTCTGGTTGGGACTTCTACGGCAATGCTGATGGCAAAGCGAAGATCATTTCCGCGCCATACGAAGCGCCACCAGAAGTACCGAACGATGAATTTGATATGTGGTTATGTACTGGTCGTGTTCTTGAGCATTGGCACACAGGCACCATGACTCGTCGTGTACCTGAATTATACAAAGCAGTACCAGACGCAGTGTGTTACATGCACCCAGAAGACGCAAAAGCACGCAATGTTCGTCGTGGTGAAGAAGTACTCATGGCAAACAAACGCGGTGAAGTACGCGTTCGTGTTGAAACTCGCGGTCGTAACCGTCCGCCAAAAGGTTTGGTATTCGTACCGTTCTTTGATGCACGTATTTTGATTAACAAGCTTATCCTAGATGCGACTGATCCACTGTCTAAACAGACAGACTTTAAGAAGTGCCCAGTCAAAATCACTAAGATTGCTTAACCTTCAGATACTGAATGCTACGGCCGTCATTATGGCGGCCTAATAAAGAATTTAAGCCATAAAGGCGGAGATGAAATGATGAAAAAATTACTTGTCGCAGTTTTATCTGTAGGTGCGTTAGTGACAGGCATTGCGCAAGCTGAGTTGGATAATCCTGGTGGTATTGGTGGTCTAGAATCTTTACGTGGAATGTCTCAATTGGAAGATACGCGTCCAGCAGACGAGTTCAAAGACTTCCCTAAAGATCAAATCGTTGAAGACAGCTATGTTTATCAACCACCGTTGATCCCACACAGCATTCGTCACTACGAAATTTCGTTAAATGCTAACAAGTGTCTTGCATGTCATAGCTGGAAAAATGCAAAAGAGTCAGGTGCGACTAAAATTAGCGTAACGCACTATGTAAACAGAGAAGATGCGGTACTGGCAGATATGTCTCCTCGTCGTTACTTCTGTTTGCAATGTCACGTTCCACAAACGGATGCAAAACCACTAGTGGAAAACGAGTTTAAGGCAGTCGATTCGCTTCAGTAATTGAAACGCGAGTACTAAGAGGTTACTTATGAAAATACTTAAAGCGTTTTGGAAGAGACTGTCGAGCCCGAGTAAAGCTGCCGCTGGTGTGGTTTTATTTCTAGGCTTCGCTGGTGGCCTTCTATTTTGGGGCGCATTCAACACAGGTATGGAAGCAACCAACACAGAAGAATTCTGTTCTGGCTGTCACGCGCCGATCGTTGCTGAAATTCAAGAAACAATTCACTACTCCAACCGTTCTGGTGTTCGTGCGATTTGTTCAGACTGTCACGTTCCTCATGAATGGACGGATAAGATCGTTCGTAAAGTACAGGCATCTAAAGAGCTATTTGCACACTTCGTAACGAAGACGATCGATACGCCAGAGAAGTTCCAAGAGCGTCGTGGACACCTCGCAGAACGAGAGTGGGCACGTATGAAAAAGAATGACTCTCTTGAATGTCGTAACTGTCATGAGTTTGATTTCATGGATTACTCTCAGCAAGGATCACGTGCGGCAGAACAACACTCCACCGCTCTAGCTTCAGGCGAGAAAACATGTGTAGACTGTCACAAAGGTATTGCGCACAAACTACCAGACATGAGCGGCGTTGAAGGCTGGCACTAAGGAGACTTACCATGAGTACATTAGAATCTGTAATTTGGCATATCCTTGGCTACAGTGCTATGCCAGTGATTATTCTTTCCGGCTTTGTGGCGGTAGCAGCAATCTCTCTCTGGCTGCTGTCATTTGGTAAGGATAAAGAGGTGTAACGTAACGCATCTCTACTCGTCAACTAGCCTATTTGTTGACACTGAGCGCCGAGCAAATGCTCGGCGCTTTTTATTTATTAATCAATGGTACTTGCCAACAATAAACAAGCAATCATACATAAAAAAAGCGACCATAAAGGCCGCTAAGATTTACTGCTATAGGGAGTCGTTTAAGATTCTTTTACTGGCAGAACCTGTTTGACGTATTGTCCTGGCGCCTCATCAATAACCGGATGGTTTTCTGAGCCAATAGGGAAAGGCTCAACTTGCTCTTTAGGGTTGAATTGGAGTAACCACTCGTTCCAGTGTGTCCACCACGATCCCTCTTTGTGTTCCGCGTTATTCAACCACTCATCAGCAGAGTCATCCAAATTATCGTTCAACCAATAACCATACTTATTTTTAGCTGGAGGGTTCACGATGCCCGCAATATGACCAGACTCACCGAGGACAAACGTTTTGTTACCACCCGTGTTCAGCGCACCACGGTAAGTTCCCTGCCATAACGCAATGTGGTCTTCTTTCGTTGACACAAAATAGCTAGGAATTTTGATCTTATTTAGATCAATCCATACTCCACCAATTTTGACGCCTTTATCTTGCACTAGCTTGTTCTCTAAATAGAGCTCGCGAAGCAAGAAATTGTGAGATGCAGCGCTGACGTTGGTGCTATCGCTATTCCAGTACAACAAGTCGAAATCAACCGGACTGTTACCCTTCAAGTAATTGTCGACGTAGTAGTTCCAGTACAAGCTGTTTTCACGCAGTAAACTAAACGTCACGCTTAAGGAACGGCCGTCCATATACCCTTTTGCGTTATTTTGCGCTTCAATTGCACTAACAATGGTGTCATTGATATACGCGCCGACTTCACCTGGTTGAGAGAAGTCGAGCAACGTGGTGAAGAAAGTGGCAGACTTAATGCGCTTCTTCATACGTTTTGCAGCGTAGTAGGCAACCGTGCTTGCTAAAACAGTACCACCGATACAATAACCAGCAGCATTGATTTGCTCTTGTCCTGTTATATCTTCAATTACAGCGACGGCTTTCACTACGCCTTCTGTCACGTAGTCACCAAACTCTATGTGCGCTTGTGCCTTGCCTGGATTGCGCCAAGACATCATAAATACACTATGCCCCTGCTCTAACAACCATCGAACCATTGAGTTCTTTGCTGTTAAATCAAGGATGTAGTATTTATTGATGAAAGGTGGGACGATGAGCAGCGGCGTCGCATTCACTTTCTCTGTTAGAGGTCGATATTGAATCAACTCAAACAATTCGTTTTGAAAAACCACATTGCCCTGTGTCGTCGCAACGTCATCGCCCACGCGGAATGCATTGTTATTCGTCATACGAATTTTTAAAATGTCTGCGCTCGACTCAACGTCTTCTTTCAACTGCTCTAAGCCTGCCAGTAAGTTTTGACCGTTTTGCTCAAGTGTCAGCTTCAAAAGCTCTGGGTTAGTGGCGATGAAGTTGGAAGGAGAAAGGGCGTTAATGGCTTGGCGAGAGAAAAAAATAATACGTTCTTTCGTCTTTTCATCTAAGCCTTCCAAAGACTCGATGGTGTCCAGATAGGTCTTACTAAATAAAAGGTAGGATTGTTTGATGAAGCTATACATGGCTTCATTTTGCCACGCTGCGTTTGAGAAACGCTTATCCCCTTTTTCAGCTTCGACGATTTGTGCTTGGTTCCCTGCCAATGAAACATTCTGCCAAATTTGCAGCTGCTGTTCCCACCACTGTGCTTGCAGCTTTAAAATCGCAGCAGGCTGATTCGCAGCTTGTTCGAACAGTTTGGCAGTATCCTCAAAGTTCACTTCTTGCATGGCCTTGTTTAAAGGAGAGTTCACGACTGCCTTGTTCACTTCGAAATCATGCCACCACTGATGATTGGTTTCCTGAAGCTTCACAAGATAGTCCGAAAAGAAGTGTTGAAACATAGTCTTACTCCTATATTCGGAAAAAACAACGCCGCCCAAATCTAGGGGCGGCGAGAATCGGACAAATTACGCTGGAGTAACAGTCTTTAGATTTTCCGAAGTCATTTTCTCAACGTCTTCTTTGAACTCTTTTGCAATCGCTTGAAGCTTGTTGCTGTCATCCATCATTTGTTGAGAAAGTTTAGTAAGTACGCTTAGTTGCTGACTGTTGAAAGCAGTCAATGACGTTACGTCTTTGATTTCTGTCGCTGCTTTCATCTGGTTTAGACCCACTTCACTGTATGTGCGAATGGCGTTCAATTGAAGCTCGGTCAACACTTCTACGTTTTTTGTCACTAGCTTGTTGAACTTCAAGTAAGGTTCTAGATTTTTTTCAGTTTGATCGCTAAATGTTTTGAAGAAATCTGTGTACATGGTTTGTCTCCTAGAGAAAGAATTAAAAATGTCCGTTTAAATAATTACTTAACTGTCTTTACAACCACAGCCGTGCCCATGCCGCCGCCCACACAAAGTGAAGCAACGCCATATTGACCATTTTGTTTATGAAGCTCGTGAACCAGCGTGACTAAGATTCGGTTTCCAGATGCACCAAGCGGGTGTCCTAGCGCGATAGCACCACCGTTAAAGTTCGCTTTATCTTGAATCGCGTTAACTGGAACTTGGTTTGTTTCCGCCAACTGATGAATCACGCCAAGTGCTTGCGCTGCAAATGCTTCGTTTAACTCGTAAACGTCGATGTCATTTACTGTGAGTTCCGCTTTTTCGAGTGCTTTATTGACCGACTCAACAGGACCTAGGCCCATGATCTTCGGATCAAGACCCGATTGCGCATAGCTTACGATCTCAGCAAGCGGCGTTAATCCATGCGCTTTAACTGCGCTTTCAGACGCAACGATAATCGCACTCGCGCCATCGTTAATGCCTGATGCATTACCCGCAGTCACAGTGCCTTCGCGGTCAAAAGCAGGACGTAGCTTGCTTAAGGCTTCCATTGTCGCGTTCGCTTTTGGGTATTCATCCGTATCAAACATCACGGTTTCACGGCGTTGCTTTACTTCCACTGGCACAATTTCGTCTTGAAATTTGCCAGCTTCGATAGCGGCTACCGCTTTCTGTTGGCTAGACAGCGCGTATTCGTCTTGCTGCTGGCGAGTTAAGCCGATTTGTTTTGCTACGTTTTCTGCCGTCACACCCATGTGATATTGGTTGTAAACATCGGTTAAACCGTCCGCTACGAGCAGATCTTTTAGCTCCAGATTGCCCATTTTGTTGCCATCACGAATGCTGCTTGGTGCGGCAAACGGAATCTGAGACATGACTTCAACACCCGCTGCAACAACGATCTCAGCATCGCCACTACGGATATGGGACACGGCATCCATGACCGTTTTCATGCCACTACCGCAAACCATGTTTACGCCATATGCAGGAACAGATTCAGGAATCCCCGCAAACAGTGCCGCTTGGCGGCCAACACCCATTCCTTGACCTGCACCAACAACGTTGCCAACAATCACTTCGTCAACCTTGTCGCCAGGCAACTTTGCCGCCTCCAACGCGCCTTTAATCGCTACTGCTGCCAGATCGCCAGCAGAAGTATTTTTCAGGCTGCCACCAAAAGCGCCGATTGGGGTACGCTTCGCCGCTACGATAAATACTTTTTCCATCATCTTATCTCCTTAGTGCATGTATAGGCCGCCGTTCACCGACAAAGTCTCTCCGGTGATATAGGCGCCCGCATCGCTGACCAAGAAGCTCACTGATGCTGCAATTTCTTCTGGTGTCGCAAGACGTTTCATTGGAATTTGGTTCGTGATAGATTCCAGCACTTCTGGCTTCATTTGCTCAACCATTGGCGTTCCCGTGTAACCCGGCGCGATAACATTAACTGTTACACCCGAGCGAGCACCTTCGTATGCTAAGGCTTTAGAGAAACCGATCATCCCAGCTTTCGCCGCCGAGTAGTTTGCTTGACCAAACTGCCCTTTAAGACCATTGACTGAAGAGATATTGATGACACGACCACCGCCTTTTTCGCACATTGCAGCAAACAGGGGTTGCGTAACGTTGAATAAACTATTGAGGTTGGTATTGATGACATCATTCCAAGCTTGCGCAGTCATCTTTTTAAACACGCCATCACGTGTAATTCCTGCGTTGTTGACAACAACATCAATGGTTCCTTCCTCCCCAAGCAATTGCGCCAATTTCTCTGCACACTCTGTCGTGTTTGTTACATCCAACTCAAAAAGGCGAACCTGATCTTTGGTAAACCCTTTGCTGTTGAACCACTCCAGCGCACATTCGTAGTTACCTGTGAAATAAGTAGCGATTACACGGTAACCGTCATTGACTAATTGAGAGGAAATAGCAGAACCAATTCCGCCTTTTGATCCAGTGATCAAAGCGACTTTCTTCATTGAAGACTCCATTCTTAACGGCATTTAAAAAGCAAACTTAATACACTGATGAAATAGTTCACCAACTGACGTGTTTATTTATTCTTTTGACAACCAATCCCGTGCTGCCTTTATTTTAAGTTAACCTAGAAATATTACATTTCAAATAAAAAACTCACCCAATTGCATAAGATTGATTTAGATCTCATTACCCGTGAAATGTTATAAAATGGTTAATTTTACATAAGCCATTGTTTTAAATCACACTTCCACAAAAGCCACACCAACAGAAATAGAAACATAATTATTAAATATCATGCACTTACATACAGAATGGTAGACGTTACATTATGTCATGATTTAAGATCTGAATTTTAAGCCTATATGATTACAACAAACTTGAGATTAGAATAATAATTCAATTATCAGTAAAAATAATTATCAAACATATCATTTAATTACTGCATTTAATGATAATTTAGTTATCAATTCGATTATTTTAATACAGTGATGATTAATACCGATAAAATATAATAAGTTAAATATATTTAATCTAAAAATGATATAAGAGCTTGCCTCATGCTGGTGCAATACGCACTATTATGACGCATAGATTAAAATATAATTTCATTTTAAATTTATATATTCGAAGAACATCAACTAGCTACTAGTGAAAGTAATCGTTCGCTTTGTAGTAGCATCCTTTTCCACTTTGCACTATCTTTGTGGCTTCTCTTTAATTACTAAATCATCAACAGATATGAATCTTGCATTGCTCAGTATGTTCATCCCTACTTTCTTTTTTGTCTCAATCACGCCTGGTATGTGCATGACTCTCGCCCTAACGTTAGGTATGAGTATCGGTTATCGTCGCACGTTATGGATGATGATAGGAGAGCTTCTCGGTGTTGCGCTGGTGTCAGTCTCTGCGGTGTTAGGTATCGCTGCGATTATGCTCAATTATCCTTGGATGTTTATCGCGTTAAAGTTCATTGGTGGCGGTTATTTACTCTATCTTGGAGTTGAAATGTGGCGATCGCGAGGGAAACTTGCGATTAATGTCGACAACTTAGAAACACCAAAGAGTGACAATATCGCACTGATCATGCAAGGCTTCGTTACCGCAATCGCAAACCCAAAAGGCTGGGCATTTATGATTTCTCTTTTACCGCCTTTTATAGACCAAAACGCAGCGCTTGCACCGCAACTGATCATACTTGTCTCCATTATTTTACTGTTTGAGTTCATTTGCATGTCTCTGTACGCTACTGGTGGTAAAGGGTTGAAACACGTATTAGGTCAGTCTAAGAATGTACGTCTAATGAACCGTATCGCAGGCACTTTAATGATGGGAGTTGGTGTCTGGTTGCTACTAAGCTAAGGCAAACTGGAAACAATGAAAAATATTCTGAATAAAATAGCTAAAGTCATGGGTGAAGTATTGGACTTTCAAGCCCGAGTTTGGGTTGTGAACGTCTATACCGGTGAGCATAAAGGCGAGTCTTATGTCGTTAATGAAGATGCTTTCTCTGTACCTCTTCAGTGGATGAAGAAGAAAGGCTACCAAGAGTCAATGTTGAATAAAGTCGAAGCAATGAAGCGCTCACAAGTCTTAGAGTTCGATTTGGGACTTGTGAAACATCGCTTGATGCGTGTGAAATAAGCACAAAAAAGCGCCACTCAAGATGAGTGGCGCAAGCACTTTTACCTTAAAAATAATGCTACGGCGCAGCGTCGATCTCAACTGGAAGATAATGTTTCGGCTCCAGTTTCAACCACTCAGGCAGCACAGTACCAATAGAAATCGAAGACCATGTACCCGACAGAACGCCAATAAACATGGCGGTTGAGAAACCAGCCAAAGGCGCTCCTCCCATAATCCATAATGCACCAACAGTGATCAATGTCGTACCAGATGTCACCATAGTGCGTGAAAACGTCGCGATAACAGCTTGATCATTGATGTCTTCTGTTTTCCAACTCTGTTTCGCAATCAACAGCTCACGGATTCGGTCTGCAATGATGATCGAGTCATTCAATGAGTAACCTAAAATCGCCAGCACAGCAGCAAAAACGGTTAAGTTGAACTCCATTTGAGTAATTGCAAAGAAACCAAGCACTAAGATCACATCATGAGCCAAAGCAAACAGTGAACCGCTTGCCAAACGCCACTCAAAACGGAAACACAAGTAACCGAGAATACTCAACACACAAATCAACAATGCTAAGCCACCTTGTTCAAACAAGTCTTGGCCAACTTGAGCGCCAACTATACTGTTGCTGACAACATCAACTTGGTGAGAGATTGGCTTCAACACCTCTTCTACACTTGGCAACGTTTGTCCATCTTCCGGCGCAGAGTAACGAATCACCCAACGGCCATCTTCACCAGAGCGTGTCACTGACGCAGATTCACCAAGCTTTGGTTGCAGAACGTCAAGCAGATCATGGTTAGTTAGCTGCTTATCTACCTTTACTTCTGTCACCATACCGCCAGTGAAGTCCAAACCTAGGTTCAACCCTTTAAAGCCTAGAGCGACGATCGCGATCACCGTTAAAATGATGGAAACTAGCGTAGTAAAGTAGCGAATTTTACGAATATTTTGTTTTAGCATTTCGACCATGATTAAACCCTCACATCACGACGGGCATCGCGGCCCCAAATTAAATTGATCATTGCTCGAGAGGCAAATACGCCTGTAAACATACTGGTTAACAAACCTAATCCGAGTGTTAAGGCAAAGCCTTGGATTGGGCCATTACCGATGGCGTACAAAATCACGGCGGTGATCATGGTAGTAATGTTGGCATCAAGGATGGTCGAGAATGCGCTGTCAAAGCCTAGATCAATTGCTTGAGCGAAGCTGCGGCCTTCACGCATTTTGTCCTTAATACGTTCGAAAATAATAACGTTGGTGTCCACTGCCATACCGACGGTTAACACTAAGCCTGCAATGCCAGGAAGCGTTAACACAGCGCCTGGTAACAAAGCAATTAGGCCAAGCAAACAAAGCATGTTGGCACAAAGCGCCACGTTCGCTACCCAACCTAAGCGGCGGTACCAAAGTGCCATAAAGGTCAGTGTTAAACCCATACCTAAAGCCAGTGCTGCAAAACCGTTTTCAATGTTTTCTGCACCCAGAGAAGCACCGATTGTTCGCTCTTCCACAATAGTAACCGGCGCAGTTAGTGAGCCCGCGCGAAGCAATAGCGCTAACTGCTGCGCATCGTCCATGCTACCTGCTCCGGTAATACGGAACTGGCTACCAAGTTGAGATTGAATAGTCGCGACGCTGATAACGCGCTCACTACGCTCGGTTACACCGCGATCGTTTGTTTTGTACTCTCGGTAAACGGTCGCCATTGGCTTGCCGATGTGAGTTGCTGAGAAGTCGCTCATTTTCTTACCACCAGCGTGGTCAAGAGAAATATTTACTTCTGACATACCCATTTTGTCGACACCAGCACGAGCGTTTACGATGTGCTCACCCGTTAGGACTGGTCGTTTTGCCAAAATCACCGTACGACCGTCATTGTCTTGAAGAACAAGATCTTGGCTGCTGTGTGCTTGGCTCGCATCTTTCACTTCATAAAACGCCAAGCTTGCTGTTGCACCAATAACGTTTTTCGCTTGAGCAGGATCTTGTACACCAGGGAGTTCAATTCGAATGCTCTCTTTACCTTGGCGTTGCACTAGTGCTTCTGTGATACCAAGTTCTTCAATACGACCACGCATGATCTTCAGGTTTTGTTGAAGAGTCGACGATTGAAATTCTTGGATATTTTGTTCACTCGGTTCAAGCACAAAGCCACGAGATGAACTTTTTGAAATCCAGCCAGGGTAATTTTGACGCAAGAACTTGTTCACTTCCGACAATGCTTGCTCGCTGTCACTGTTTACCGTAATTCGGTTGCCGCTTTCTGCTCGAACTTGCACACCACGGACACGTTGATCACGTAAATTCGCTTTGATTTCATCAATCAACGCATCACGTTGCTCTTCAAACGCTTTATTCACATCAACATTCAACAAGAACTGAACGCCACCACGAAGGTCAAGACCGAGTTTAATTGGGCTAAAGCCCATCTCATTCAACCATTCTGGCGCAACCGATACGTATGAGAAAGTGATGCTGTCGTCTTTATTTAGCTCTTTGTTTAACAACGCACGAGCTTTACTTTGCGCATCTTCACCATCGAATACAATGGTTGTTTTGCCGTCTTTTTCGATGATTTTGTCGGCTGAAATATGGTTGGTTTTTAGCAGTTGATTCAGATGAACAACCGACATTTCACTGTTGTTTTGATCCGCAAACGTCAACTGAATAGAAGGCTGTTCGCCAAACCAAGTTGGGATCGCACTTAAAGTTAAGATAATGACCGTCGTGATTAATACGACATATTTCCAAGCTGAGTAGTGATTCATCAGCTTTCTGTTCTTTTGCTGCTTTGGTGTTTTTTTCATGTAAACATCATCCCTTCACGATGAAGTGAAGCTTTTAATAACAAGGCTTAACACACGACAGATGCTCCCAGAATAAATTCAGGGTATGAAATGCTCAGAACGCTCACGTCCTGTCGAATACAATCGTCGTGTTAAGAGTGCACAATGGTGCAAATAGATGGTGTTTAGGCAGAGAACTGACTATTGAGTGCGACGTACATGGCATTGGTCTCTTTCCAACCAGAAATGCGATGATCGCTTGTGAAATGATAAAATGTGGACTGGTTGTGACGCCAGTTAATGTCCATCAAGCTGTATGCGTAACCCGCATCAGCGTAAAACGGAGTAGTGAGATCGCCGACAAAATCTACGTGTTCGTCATCAAGCCCTTCCCGTAAGTAAGACGTCCAGCGCTGAGAGTTAAACAAAGCAACGGAATCGAGACTTGCATGGCCTTCAGATACTGGAGATTGAGAGCTTTCTTCTGAAACTTCAGAAAAATCGACGGAAGAGTTTGGCGATACACTTACGGCTACAAAAGGTTGTAGCTTAGAAAAGTGCGGTACGTGAGCCTTGTGGTCGATTTGCGCAGCAGATACATGCACTGGTAGCAATACCATTGCAAATAGCAGCAAAATCAACTTTCTAAGGTAAATCCAAGGCATAGGAACTCTCTAAAAACACAAAGAGCCAAGTTAGGTCACTTGACTCGTTGATAGTATTCCTATTGATTATGGTTCACAACTAAAAAGTTATAAATCTCTGATTTCAGGTTTGCATCGTTATTGCATTTATCAAAACGTCTTTAGAGAACGAGTGTAATTGGTGGTGAGTTATCGATAAAAAATATCGCCCTTATCAACATCTAAGTAGATCTTGTTCTCTTGCTCCAAACCGCCACAATAGATGAAGTAAACGTTGCGCTTTTTGAACGTCACAGAACGAACCCAGCCTCCGAGCTCCTCAAAATCACTCGGGTCACAAGTTTCATCGTCTAACAATTGCTGTGTTTTCTTACGGAAAATATCCAAGTGAACTTTTAAATCATCCGACTTCTGTAGGTATTCATCCAATATCTCTAAGCGCTCTTGCTCTTTAATAACTGGCTCTGCTTCCGATAACCCCTCAGCATTCAACCATTCGGCTTTTTCTTCACCACCCTCTTCATAGACAAGATAGCCGGAGATTCGGTACCACCCATCTACTTTTTCTAACACCGATACTTTTTCTCCCTTATAGAGCGTATCGACAACTAAAGCATTAAAGTTAGGCTTGTTGTAAACATTGACACGACGCTCAATAACGTAGTACTCGGTAACTTCCGGGGGAGCGGCTTCTAAATCCAGAATCGGTTTGGATGTTTCTTTTTGCAGTGAAGATTGCTCGACTTGCGTAGCCTTTGGTGCTTCAGGTTCATCTTTCTGCATAAAGAAGAAATAGTATCCAGCCCCCGCTCCGCCGAGCAACAGCATGACAATCAATGCGACGAGAATTTTCTTCATGCCCTTTTCCTTTTCATTCTTATCCCACCAGCAGCACGCATGTCGTAGAAATTTGGGTATATACTCAAAAGAGCAGGTCAACTAACGCGAGCAATAATGATCAACAGACTCAATTGGATACTACTATTTCTTCTGTTCCCGATAACGGGGCACGCCAATATTCAATGTAACCCATCGTCGTGGAATGACAATCTTACCCAATTCAATCGCTTAGAGTCCAATTACAATCAGCATGTTGAGGTATTCAATACACTTTTAACCGAACATAAACAGCGTCAGTTATTGTCCGAAACCTTTTCACTGCATGAGCTCGTGCTACTTTGGCGTGCCAAGTCGAACCAAAATGTGTTCAAAGCGCAATTAAAAGCATCGATTCAATACAAAGAAGAGCTCACAACTAAAGCGAATCAGCTGCTTAAATTGAGCACACAATCCCAATGGTCAGCTAATGGGTGGGAGATCCTGGCCCAAAAGTGCCGCGAGTCAAACAAAACAGCCAATCAAATAACTGCGGAATGGTATAACACCAACGCTTTGGAACTTGCTGAAGATTACAAGCGCCTCTCTTCACAATATCAAACTCTGTCACAAGTCTATGATAAAGAAGCTCGAGCACTCCAATACGCTCAAGATGTTTCGAAGTAAAAACAGAGCCAGTTTTGAATAGACGATGTTGGTTTTTCACTCCAATATTGGACGTTATTCGTGCTTTTTATCTTTCCTTAGTCGTGAATAATATCAAATGTAAATAATGGGATTGTTCCCTTTGACAAACTTGACTAAACCATGACCAAGACAATCAATTTATAGAGACATACGTCACATTAATGCTTTACTTATGGACATTTTTTGGTTAGTTTAGCCATTAATAAAATTTAATAAAAAGTCACATTTGGCTGGAGATGATGCTACAAACATGGTTATCAATCGATTAAGTAACAGGGAATGTCCTAATGCTACCAAAGCCAAGTTTTTGTCAGTAGTTAGGCACGTAAAAGAGTTCGGTTCAATCAGTGATTTGGATCTTTGTAAAATCTTCGGAGAAACAATATGGAGTGATGGGAGGGAATACCATTCAGCCGCTTTCTCATTCAAGGTTGATAGATACACAGGTAACTGTGAAATCTCACAATACAAAAACCAATAAGGCTTAAGAATTTATAAGGCGGAGTCAGGAAACGGACTCCTCTTTTTTGATCATGGCAATCGTAAAGTCGTGCTCGGAGTACCCCTCAATCAATCGTGTATTCGGACACAGCAACCGACAATAGCGAAAGACACCTTCTTTATTGTGCGACGCTAACATTTTCATGCTGGGTAGTTTGGATTCATCCAACAAGTTAAACACACAACCTTTCTCTGTCGCTCGGTACATTTTATCAATCATTTCAATGGTATGATTTGGGTTGGTGGATTGATAGTTCAATGATCCGGAAGCAAAAACAAAGTCGCAACGAGGCAATACCAACGTTGAAAAGTCGCCACATATAAACTTACTTTGCGTACGAAAATCTCGTTTTCTGGCTTCAGAGATAAACTGTTTTTGCTGATCAATGCCAATATAGCTTTGAGGAAGCCCCCCCGTAAGTTCGATAAACGCTAACAAGTCTCCGTAGCCGCACCCAATATCTAAAATACTTGAACCGTCTAACGTTAACCCTCGGCACAACGCCTCAAAACGGCTGATCTGACTATACTTATCTGCCCATCCCAGAGTTCGGGCTCTGTCTTTACCAAACTGTCTATATCGCTTTCGATGATAGTGGGCAATCTTAAGTCTATCGAAAAATTTCATCTTTCTTATGCATAAATCGGTAAACTGCCATTTCCTTTCACTTGTCTAATCGCCAGGTGGGTATGAATATCTTTCACATTTTCTAATCGCTGTAACTTTCTAGTAAATGTTTCATAACCAGCGAGATCTTTACTGACCACCTCTAACAGGTAATCATAGGCCCCTGATACGACATGGCATGAGATCACTTCATCCATCTCAACAACGGCATGTTCAAACTCATCAATCGAAGAAGCTTGGTGGTTATTTAAACTCACTTCAACAAATACAGTCATCGCGATGCCTACAGTGTCTCTGGACACAATAGCTCGATAACCACTTATTACACCTTCCTGCTCCAAACGCTTAATGCGTCTTGCACAAGGTGATGCCGATAGCCCTACTTGGTCAGCAAGTTCTGCCGTTGTCAGAGTGGCATCCTTCTGCATTAGGTTGATAAGTTGCCTGTCAATTTTATCCATTTATTCTTCCGTGCCTTTAATCACCAACAATTAACACTTATACGCAATTTATCACCAACATCAAGCCTAATTACGTCAAACTTTGCCTCCCTTTGGCAAGAGTTTTATTCAACAATTAACACATCATTTACAAATGGACATGTCGATAATGATCTTGGGATACGCAGCTATATTAACGACCTTACTGCTTTGGTCTGGTTTCTTTATTTCTTTAAAAGGGGGCGCAATTTCTGCCTTGCAGCCAGCCGATATCGCGTTAGTTCGCTTTCTAATCCCAAGTATAATTTTATTACCATTTGTGATTAAGCATAAACAGTCGCTGCGCGTAGTGCCTAAACGCTACCTGGTTGGTGTTGTGGTTGGAAGCGGCCTTCCCTATCTTCTGGTCGTCGGAACGGCTATGCATTTCGCTCCCGTGGCGCACGGCAGTGCATTAGTACCTGGCACTTTGCCATTGTTTGTTTCTGCTATCGCGGTACTTTGTTATCAACAGTCGCTGAGTGCTCACCGCTTAATCGGGCTTTCTACGGTGCTGTTAGGGATTTTCGTATTCCTTCTTTCTAATAGCGGCGCAGAGTACAACTGGTCTCAATTACAAGGGCATATCCTGTTTCTAACTGGCAGCATCATGTGGGCTGCTTTCACCATCAGCGCTCGTGTCGCCAATCTTAATGCACACATCTGTGCAGGATTCGTTGCAATCGCGTCTTTGGCTCTGCTCATCATCGCCGTTGGTTTCGGGTGGGTAGACAGTTATTTGGTGGTAACACCGTTCAGCCAGTGGCCATGGGAGGAGTTATTTGGCCACGCGATGCTACAAGGTGTTGGCGCAGGTTTAATCGCTTCTTTCACTTTCATTTATGCAATTAGGATCATCGGTGCCGAAGCCAGCGCTGCTTTTGGTTCATTAACTCCAGTCGTCGCGACACTTCTTGCCGTTCCAATTTTTGGTGAACAACCAGATTCTCTCACTTGGTTAGCGCTGATGTTGGTCACATGCGGCAGTATTGTGGCAAGCCAAATCTTTATGAAAGATGGAATGAACCAAACTTATCGCCCACCACTTCACAGATAGCGATGATTTTACAAAAACTTATGCCTTACTATCTTGAATAACAAAATGGCGTTTTGATAGCCTCAGCTTAACTAAAAAATTAAAACGCCAATGTGATGCCAGCCACTCATACTAAAGATGAACTGCATAGGTTTCTCAAACCGGGAATGAAGCTTTCTACTAATTTCGAATTTGGGCCTAAGGATCAATATACGTATTCCACCACCTATCTGGGGATGAAAGAAAATGCTTATTTGATTCTTGATATACCAATGCGTTTGCTTGAAGAGCAAGTGATGAGAAAACTCCCCAACGCCGATGTCATCGTGCGTGGTGTATCAGATACGGAGTTAGGCCATGTCATTGCGTTTAAGTCCAGCGTGCTGACGACGACCGTTCGACCATCCCCCCTTTTGTTTATCCGCATTCCAGGAACATTTGCAACCAAACCAGTTCGGGAACATGAGCGTTACAAGTTGCAAATGGACTGTAACGTTATTCATGCAGGGAATGTCTACGACGGTAGCCTTATCGATTTCTCTCTAGCAGGTGTTGGTATATCAACCTTGATTGAGCCCGAATTCAACGTGGGTGAGAGTGTTACCATCGAATGCCCGTTAAGCCACTATATCGGAGAAGAAAATCGATGTGTCATTGCCAACATTAAGAAATTGGTGAAGGGATGGGTAGTTGGAATTAAGTTTGCTAGTTCCATTGAGATGACTCACGAACTAAAAACAGAGTTACTGGAGCAATCCTTTCTAACCAGTAACGTCTGAACTTACTGCTCGCTAAAGCGCGTCGCCTCAAAGCTGTTGAGTATTCTGTGAACCGTATAGGTCACAAGCAGCGTCGCAACAATAGCAAACAAAATACTGCTCACGCGATACAGCGCACTGAACATTAAGTCACCATCCGGAGTAAGGTATTGGCCGAAAAGAATACCTAACGTGGTTAAGCCGCCAAATCCGGCTCCCGAACCGCTAGACTCTTTCACGTGCATATAACTGAACATCATAGCCCCAATCCAAAGCAATGGAACGATAAACAATAAGGTATCCGACCAATCGTATAATACAAGTTGTCCTACAATACCAAAGGTCACCCCCATCAAGGTCCCCATTGCTCTTTTTCGCGCATACCCTAAAGCACCGTTCCAATGCATAGGAAACAATAAAAGTAAGGTTGTCGCCTGAGCAGACATAGAGTCACTGAGGTCAAATAGCTGGAATACAAGGAAAGACATTGTAGCGATACTCGCCCCCATAAGGGCTTCATGACGCATGCGATGACTCTGTTTAGGCTGCGACGGTTTCGCTGGTGGCTGACGAGGTTCCGCATCGGGAATCAAAAATGTCACCACATAAGCAACGATCACTGAAATAACATTCGCTTGCAGATTGCTAAAGATTAGGTCATTTAAGTCCGTGGTTGGATAACTCGCAAAGTGCAGCATGATGCTTAAGCTCAGTACGCTGTTCGCTCCAAATAAGAATAAGCTCCCTTTTGACATACAGGCGAATTTATACAGGAACAACCCGAATGCAATGATTGTCATCATGCCTGGGTGCCCACCAAATAACCCACCAAGCACACCAACTTCTAATCCACACACAACCGCTGAAAAAATCAGTTGTCGTGCGGCATGTAGACTCATGACTGGCACCATTCCAAGTAACAGCATCGGGGTTACAGTAAAGAATACGCCATAGTTCCAACCAAATACTTTACATAAAGTGAAACCAATGGTCGCACCAGTTGCAATGCGCAAACACTGACGGAAGTCGTTTTCCGACATGGGGTGGTCCCATAACTTCATATCGCCTCCTCGTTAATAAATATAATGAAGAAGACTCAAGAATTGGATCTGGCATCTCGCTAACCAGCCAGATAATGCGTTTTCTGGCAGCAACTGCACGGTTGCTCGAGCCCCTGCTGGAAATGCACGCTGCTGAGGCTCATCGATAGCTAAATGTAAACGTAAGCGCTGCGCGTCTCTCACCCAACGGTTTGAGTCAGTTGGTGTTGCTAAGCGACCATCCGCATCGAATTGACCCGAGCTGACCCCGGCATCCACACTCGTAATACGAGCTTCAAATACATCACCAGGCAAGCTATCAAAAGCCACTAACGCACGGCTGTTCTGATTAAAGTGTCGTAAACTCTTTTCACGAAAGTCGGCAATGATATCCACGTCATCGGAGACTAAAGCGACAAGAGGTGTACCAGCTGCCGCATAGGCCCCCGTCTCCAGCTGCAAGTTAGCGACAACGCCATCATGTTCCGCCGAGACTTGAGTGTAAGACAGATTAAGTTCCGCTTGTTTTAGCTGGTTTTGCGCTACGCGGATATTCACATTCGTCGCGCCTAAATCACCGCGGTTTACTTCCAACTCTTTTAAACGAGCACGTGCGGCCAGTAAGTTCGCTTTAGCTGCCGTTGCACTGCTCTGTGCGTCATCGCGCTGCTGTTGCGAAGTACCATTACGGTGAAACAGAGTATTAAGACGTTTTGCTTCGCGAACTTTTTGTTCCGCCACGATTTTGCTCGCTTCAACGTCTGCTTTTGCCGCAGCAATAGAAGCATCAAGTTGTTCGTTGTTTTGAATCACACGCTCAAGGTTAAGTTGAGCCTTTTCTACGGCGAGCTGATAAGGCTGGGGATCAATCTGAAATAGTAGATCGCCTTGGCTTATTTCTTGGTTGTTGGCAACATAAAGATGCGTAATCTGCCCACTCACACGGGGGGCCACTTTAGTTACCACACGCGTTGCCATTGCCTGAGGCGTCAACGGCATGGCGAGATCTGCAACTAGAAAATAGGCAAAGACAAGGACAAACGCGACGCAAGAATATTTGATCCAACGTGCGAATTTTTGATCTGGAGTCATAGGCGTTTACTTCTCTTTTTATTCGGTTTTCTGACTTATTCGCTAAGTGAATCAAGCGCATTGTGAGCAATCTGATCAAGAATCAATGAAAGCTGCTGAAGTTCCTGGTCGTTGATGTCCGTTAGGAGCTTGCTTCGAACTTGAAGAATCCGAGCCTCCATTTGCTTTAGTAGGGTTTTCCCCTCTTCTGTGAGGCTAACAATACGTGCTCGCTTATCGTGTTCACAGCAATGGCGAACGATCAGAGATTGCTCTTCTAATAATTTTAATGTTCGCATCAACGACGCTAACTCGATCTCAAGCGCTTCAGCCAAATGCTTCTGACTGATGTTGTCACCCATTCGATAAAGCTTCCATAACGCAGTCCAACGCGGATACGTTAGGTTTAAAGGCTCTAACTCGCGATCTGCAACCATTTTCCACAAACGAGCAACACGAGATAATTTCTCAGCCAGAGAAAGGTCTCGCAAACTGTTGATGTCTTGAATCATAAGATCTACTCAATTACTTAGCGTGCTAAGTAATATAAAATAGTTAGCACGCTAAGTAAATATCTTTTTGTGATTGAAATCACGTTGGGTGCGTCAGTGAAGGGGCAGAAATCTAAGTAACACAACACGATGTTTGAATTTGAAATGCAGCGATGTACACAACAAACGTCGAGACCAATAAAGTCTGATTTGTATAAGAGTAAAAGGGTCAGATACAAAAAAGCACAACCCACAGTCATGGTGTTGTGCTTTTCAGATAATGAATAATTGGATTATCCCGTAGTGAGCCAATTCCTTATGTTCGCTCAACTAAGAACCGCTGTTTAAAATCCACAAATGCTTCATGGAGCGCATTTTCTTTAATCGGCTTGAGAAGCACGTAGTTCGCACCCGATTCCATAAAGGCGTCACTGGTTTCTTTCGCGGTGTCAGCAGTACACGCATAAATTGGCGTGCCTAGTTTCAGCTTTTGTCGGATCTCTTTGGTCGTTTCAATTCCACCAAGATGCGGAAGTTGGTTGTCCATCAGTATCAAATCGTAAGTATGATCTTTTAAGAATTCCATTGCTTCTAACCCATCTTTCGCCCAATCAACCTGCATTTTGTACTTGTTACAAAACGCTTTTAGAATGAATGCGTTAGTATGGTTATCCTCTACCAACAACACTTTGAGACTCTCTGCAAATAGTTCACCTGGCTTAACTCGCAAACTCGAATCAAGAGGGGTGAGTACTCGCTCACGATCTTTCACTGGCATTGTAATGACAAAAGTCGTTCCTAAACCTTTCTGACTGCGGACTTGAACATCACCTTCCAGCATGTCGACAAGGCTCTTCACAATGGTCAGCCCTAAGCCACTACCACCGTATTCTCGAGTCGTTGTTGCTTCTTCTTGAACAAAAGGTTCGAACATTTGGTCGAGTTTGTCAGACTCGATGCCGATACCTGTATCCGTAATTTCCACGACCAGCACGCTATTGTCAGCGCCATAGAACTGCTCCAGTTCCGCATGCAAGCGCACGCTACCCGAGGGCGTAAACTTCACAGAATTACTGACTAGGTTGAATAAAATTTGGTTCAGACGAACTTGGTCAGTAAAGATTTCAACATTGGGATCTATTTTGTTTTCAATGACAAGGTTGACGCCTTTACTTTCACAAATAGGACGATAAATGTTTTCTAACGTTCGAATTGTATCAGTGAAAGAAAACGGGTGCTTTTGGATATTAAACTTACCCTGCTCAATCTTCGAAAAGTCCAAAATATCATTCAAAACAGCAAGTAAGTGCTCACCACTATGTCGAAGTACGTCAATTTGGTTATTCTGCTCTTCTGTTTCCACAGAGTCTTTTAGCAATTGAGCAACCCCTAAAATTCCATTGATTGGCGTTCGGATCTCATGGCTCATTTTAGCCAGAAAGTCGGCACGGGCTTGAGCAGATTTTTCTGCTTCTTTGCGCGCCAAGTTACTCTGTTTTTCCGCCTCAATAAGCGTGGTTATATCCTGACCTTGAACAATAATACCGCTAATATCTCCATCAACTCGAATCGGCGATAAGTTCCAGCGATATACTTTGTCTCCAATTGGCACATTAACGCCTGTCAACGTAGCTCCCTGAGCCGCCATGCGAAGGTGTGGCATCAACTTTTCTTTGAAACCTTTGAACACTGGGTGCATGGTTTCAACATCGTTTTCCATGACTAACTCTTTGCGTGCTGCCGGATTGATTTGGACAAGCACACCCGATTCAGACCACACCATAATAGGTGATAACGCAAAGTTAAACAGGTCGCGGAAAGACCGCTTTTGTGCTTCAAGCTCTTCAAAAGTGTTTTCTAGTGTCGAACCAATATGATCGAATTCCTCAATATCTGACCCCTCAAAACGCTCAAATCCTTTTTCTTCACGAGCCGAGCGGGTATATGCCATCAGGGATCCTAACTCTTCAACTACTCGATTCTCGATCCATTCTTTAGTCATTAGCGCAATCATGACCATACCGATAACTGAGGCTAGCATTGCTAGCAGGTGTTGGATTTGCAATGTCACCACGCTCTGATTGTCTTGCACAGTAAGCAAGCACAAGTCAGTCTCGGCGGCATTTACCTCAATAGGGGTTTTGATGATCAATAATTGGTCAAGCTTGTGCTGGGACTCTCGTCGTTTGAGTACGTCAAATATTTGATAAGCCTCATCTCCTACTAATGAGCTTGCCAATGGTGTGTTGTTAGCGACCAACACAACATTGTCGACGTTGCCTTCATTTTTTAGCCTTTCCATCAACCCAAAGTTATTATCTAAAACAACAACATTGTAAGAGTACCCCATCACTTCACCGGTTTTAGGTTGTAAAACGGGTACGCGACGAAGTAACAGATGGCGAGTTCCCATCGGGGTCTGTGAGGGTAGATAATACCAGTTGTTGCTAAAGGTCACTTGACTGGCAAGTCGGCTAAGTATCAGGTTGTTGATGCCATAGAAATGCGCGTTGCCATCGTCCCAAATAATACCTTGATGATCGGTTAGGAAACGAAACTCCGGTGTATGGGAAGGATCACTCTGGTCAATACTCATGAAAAAGTAATTGAGTGCCTCTTCATCACGTTCTGTATAAAAATCCAATACAACATCACTTTTCGAATTGCTGTTGTGATGAATCTGAATCGCAGCAAAATGGCTATCAAAAATGTTCAGGATCAGGGCAGAGGTCTGCTGCTTGGTTCGGTCGACTTCCTGCCAAATAATCTGCTTCGAGAAGTAATAACTCTGAACAAAGATGCCTAGAATGATCGGAGCAAGTACGAGAATAATTATTTTGGTAATAAGCGTCGACAGTGAGCGACGCTTTCTTGTTTTTGATGTAGTTGTCATCAATTATCTGAGTATCTAAATGCACGTTTTCTTAATGCTTCAATTCTTTCTGGAGAGTCCGATTTGGTAACGACTTCAAAATCACCAGAGTAAACGGTGGGAACTGGCTTTCCTTCTAAATCCCACTTAATGGCCTCAGCCATTGCAATACCTGTATCATCGTTCATACGCATAACGGTAACGTCTAACTCCCCTTTAGAAAGCGCCTCTAACTCTGCTGAACCGCCGCCCCAACCATTGAGCATGACATCGTCACGACCTAACTCTTTAAGAGCGTCAACAGCACCTAATGCTACATCGGTAGAACACGCGTAAATGAAATCAACGTCCGGATACTTCTCCAAACTGGCTTTTGCAGCTTCATACCCAGATTGCTTTGTTGCTTTGGTGTAGTAAGCAGATTGTAGTTCAAACTGGTTATCGCGGTTCACTTGGTTGATAAAAGTGTTGCCTCTGATGTCACTAATGTAGCCCTCCGAGAAATAGAGAACACTATAGTGGCTATGTTTAGGGAAACGCTTGCCAAACTCAACGGCCAATTCACGACTTCCTTCTGCGTGGTCGAAACCAACATAAAGAAACGGCTGATGATGTTCCCAATCCCTAACAGGTGTGGTGATATTTTGTAAAATTAACTTGGTTTTCTTTGAATCTAAGACATGCTCAACAAACTTACGATGTCTTGTGGTATCTAGAGTAAAGATCAAGTAATCGGAGTTGCTTTTCAGCGCCTCCATTAAAGACAAACTCTGCTGCTTTATATCTGCATTAGGACGAGTAAACACTTGATTTAGTTGATAGTCGATATCAAGCTTATCTAGGCGTTTTTCAAACGCGTCGATGTTTCGAATCCAATAATCAGAGATCTGCTGCCCTGGATAAACAACAGAAATTTTCAGTGGACGCTTCTTGTCTTTTGCTACGGGTACAGGGGTTTCTCTTACCACTTCAGCCAACGCACTAGTTAGCTGCTTCTGTTGTGGAAACTGGTCTAAAAACTCTTGATATGCCCAATACCCATTAAGAACTTGGGTGGCCTGCACATTCGGCGCAAAAGCGGCCATTGAAATCAGGGAGAATACTAACGCTTTTTTCATCTACTGCTCTTTTAGCTTTTTTATGAGCCTAATTCAGCTCTATTCATTACCTAGCCGAGTCATCCTATACTCTTGTAATCTACCTTCCTCTTAGTGTCTGTTTCAATAGTAAATTGGTTCTTGGTCTGAGTGGATGCAAATAAAGTACATTGAGTCGCTTCCTTTGTCTCGATGACGTAGAGACATTTCGCGCTTTTCATATTCAGGACCTTTAAACAGAACACCAGCCCATTATGCGTCAGTTTATTCCTACATGGTACTCCAAAAACAAAAAGAAACCGCCAATGTGACATAGGCGGTTTCCGTGTATCTTTGCGTAGCAAGGGCTTATCAGAGTGCCACTATCTCTAACATCATTTGTTGATGTTCGTCGACGACAATATTTGCTTTTGACATAACGAGCAGCTCTTTTTTCGCTTTAGTTAGTTGCTTAATATAGTACTCTGCTCGCATGGCAAGCGTCTTTGAGTCAAAATCCGATGACCATTCCAATACCAAAGGGCCTTTTCCCTTCAAAGCTTTCGCTCCTTTTCCGGTTTGGTGCTGATTGAATCTTCGTTCAACATCATTGGTAACACCACAATACAACGCGTTGCGGTTATTTCGTATCAGATAGACACTCCAACGCTGCGTTGTATTTTCCATCATGAAAGCAGTGACTCAACCTTAGCTTTTAATTCATCCAGCTCTTCTTTCAGCTGAGCGACTTCGAGCTCTAGCTGACTTACTCGATCGGAGCTCGAGCTTGCAGCAGACACAGGCGCTGCAAGTTCGGACGCATCAACATCACCACAGAACAAATGCATATAACGCGACTCCCGCTTACCAGCCTCACGTGGTAATTTGACCACTAATGGTCCTTTCTCTTCACTTGCTAAATGCTCAAGGACCGTTTCCACTTCTTTTACATCATGAAATGTCGCGAGACGATTAGTACGAGTACGAATTTCCCCAGGTGTTTGAGCACCGCGCAAAAGCATACAGCATACAATGCCCTTCTCCTGCTCTGTCAGCTTTAAATCACCAAATTCCGTATTACAGAAACGGTGTTGATACTTGCTGACGCGGCTGTTGAACGCACTTTCGTCACTGACGAGCCTGCGCTCAATAAGAGCATCAACGGCATCGAGAACGTCTGACTCAGAGAGTGACATCACGGGATCACGGTTGCTTTTTTGATTACACGCGTTGGTTAATGCGTTTAGGCTGAGGGGGTAAAGATCTGGGGTAGTGACTTCTTTTTCGATCAAGCAACCAATAACTCGTGCTTCAATTGCCGTTAGCTCAACTTTCATAATGCATTTCCTTATTATTTTTGCATTTGACTTTGTACCTAAATCGCTTCGAAATCATACGCCATAAATTCACACAGCAGTGCAAGAAGCGTTAGCGGTTCAGGTGTTGGTGTCAGGCTAAAGCATAGCGTAAGACCTGACACCCCTTACGAATAGGGTCAGGTATCAATGCTCCGAGAGAATCGGCACTCTCGTCAAATTGCCATCTTGGTCGACCATCATTATTTTTGAACGATTAAGCTCAACTTCGATGATTTCGAGTTGCTCACGGGCGTTGATATACGCCGTTTTTAACTTTTCAGCCACAGAGCGAGTGACTTGCTCATTATCTTGACTATTTACTTGCTCCGCAGTGTTACCAGAGTCCATATCAAGTTCATCATTTTGCATTCAATGGTGTTGATAATATAGTGAAGGCCACGTTATGACAATGAATCGATGGATTCTACGATGTTGGCCAAAACTCGAAGAAAGCAGCACGATTATATGGACACAGCGCAATTGGTTGAGAAATGTTCAACTCTGCATTGCTATTGATCTAAAGACTGTTATGCCACTGGATGTTGTGCTTTAATCGAGGAAGATATTCATAAAATTAGGAAAGAGAACTATGAGTAGCGTATTTGAAATCGTTAACCAAGCTCGTCGTAAAAACAAACTAAAACGTGAGCTTCTTGATAACGAGAAGAAAGTTCGTGATAACCGTAAACGTGTTGATCTTCTAGAAAACCTTCTAGACTACATCAAACCAGAAATGACTCACGATGAAATCGTCGCAATCATCAAAAATATGAAAGCAGACTATGAAGATCGTGTTGATGACCACATCATTAAAAGCGCTGAGATCTCTAAAGCACGTCGTGACATCAGCCGTCGCATTCGTGAGCTGACTGAAGAAGACAAGCAAACTAGCGGCAAAAAATAAACGCGTAAGCTAGATTTTCGAACCCCGAGCAAGAATATCTTCCTCGGGGTTTATTTTTGTCTCTAAACTAACCGCCGTGTACAATCAATCTAACTCTTATTCCTAACGCATTCAGCTTTCTATGTCTTCAACTACGACAAGTACACAACCAACGCTTGCAAAACAATTATTTACGATGACCTGGCCAATGCTATTTGGCGTTCTGTCTTTAATGAGCTTTCAGCTCGTGGATAGTGCGTTTATCGGTCAGCTCGGCGTTTTACCGTTAGCCGCTCAAGGTTTCACTCTGCCTTTGCAAATGGTCATTATCGGTATTCAAGTCGGTCTAGGGATCGCAACGACAGCGGTCATTTCTAAAGCTCTTGGGGCGAATGAAAGTCGGTATGCCAAACAACTTGGCGGATTGGTATTGATGATCGGCTCAATTGGTGTCGCTATTTTTGGCGGGCTAATTTGGCTTTTGCGCTACCCCATTTTAGCTCTATTAAGCGCTCCAGAATCAGTTATGCCGATAATCGACAGTTACTGGCCTTGGTGGTTATTAAGCTCATGGACTGGTGCGGTTTTGTATTTTTATTACAGTATCTGCCGAGCTAATGGCAATACAATGTTACCTGGCACAATGATGATGATAACCAGCGGCGTGAACCTTGTACTCGATCCGCTATTTATTTTCACGTTTGACTTGGGTATTAACGGAGCGGCAATAGCAACCATCGTCGCTTTTGGGTTTGGTATTTTAGTCGTCGCTCCTCGCGTGAAAAAGAATCACTGGGCAACGACACAATGGCAAGATCTTAACGTAGCCAAAAGTGTTGCATCTATCGGTAACATTATGGGCCCTGCGATGATTAGCCAACTGCTGCCACCGTTGTCTTCCATGCTAGCAACAAAATTATTGGCAAGCTTTGGAACCGCAGCAGTCGCCGCTTGGGCGCTTGGTTCACGCTATGAGTTCTTTGCTATCGTTTCGGTCTTGGCGCTGACAATGTCTATGCCTCCAATGGTTGGACGCTTACTTGGAGCAAAGAACTATGAAGATATCCAAAGGCTCGTCAGTATTGCCGTAAAATTCATTCTAGGTTTCCAACTTTTGATTGCTGCCATTACATTTGCCGTCGCAAACCCACTCGCATTATTGATGACAAGTGATGTGCAAGTGGAGCAAGTCTTGGAAATGCATTTACTGATAGTGCCGATCAGTTTGGGTTCATTAGGGGTTTGTATGCTAATGGTTTCTCTTTGTAATGCATTAGGCAAATCTTACACCGCGCTCACCATTTCAGCGCTGCGCTTGTTTGTCTTTTTCCTACCGTGCTTGTGGGTTGGCGCTCAAATGGATGGAATCCGAGGTTTACTCTTAGGCGCTTGTATCGGCAACCTGTTAGCTGGTGTTTCCGCATACCTAACCTATCGCCAAACCATACGCAAACTCGCAGGCGCGCAAGCCAACGCACAACAATGAATAATCAGAACTAAGCCCCTGAAGTGGGGCTTTATCGTTTTGACGCCTTGTCTAAGTTGAAATGTTAGCTAGGCGAGTTTTAATTCACTAAAGAGCTCAAATAACTGGTTCGATTTATACGGCTTAGGTAAATAAGCATCCATGCCTGCCGCAAAACAGTTGTGGATGTCTTCTTCCAAAACACTCGCAGTGAGTGCGATAATCATCGTTTTTTCACGTCCTGCTTTCTTTTCCCAACGACGAATTTCTTTCGTCGCGGTCAGTCCATCCATCACGGGCATCATGCAGTCCATTAAAATTGCATCGAATTCTTCTCCCTTTGTGATGGCTTCTAACGCTTCTTGACCGTTGCTTGTTATCAAATAGTCATAACCTGCTTTATCCAGAAAGAAACTCGCTATTTTCTGGTTCATCAAGTTATCCTCCGCAATTAAGATCCTCCGATGAGAGCGCGACGCTCGATATTCAGAGCTGACAACATTATTGGTGACATTGTCACTTGATATAGTCTTTTCAACCTTAGCTAAATCATCAATGACATGCTTAAATCGATTGCCAAGGAAAGGTAATGTGAGTACGGCATGTACTTTTTCTGCATTTTCGTAGGGAGTGGATAAATGATGCTGGCAAATAATCACACGGCGAAGATCGTAATTAAATGATAGATTATCCAAGATTTCATCGGTATTAGCGTCGTTACTGTGGCACAGAAATATGACATCAAAGTCATCATTTATCGCTTGCACTTCATTCACATTATTAACACCAAAGAGATTGATTTTCGCTAAGCGACACTCTTTTAATACTTGGTCGGCGTAGTCGTAATTTGAGCAGATCAAAAGCCCTTTATTAATCACCTCCGAACGCCAGCCAAACACCGGAATTGCTTCAACCTCAATCGAGAATTCAAAGCATGTGCCCACTCCTTTTGTAGATGTTGCTACGAGCTTGCCCCCCATCATCGACACAAGCTGACAACAAATTGCCAAACCCAACCCTGTACCGCCAAATTGCCTCGACACTCCTTCATCTTCCTGAGTAAAGGGTTCAAAAATCGTGGTTAACTTATCTTGATCAATGCCTATTCCGGTATCTTCTACTTTAAACGTCAGCACTCCACGTTCTTTCTCAAGTAATTCCTCATAACTAACATCAACGCATACATGCCCACTTTCGGTAAACTTAACCGCATTCGATACCAGATTCGTAACTACCTGTTTGACACGATGATCATCGACCATCACGCGAATGGGGATATTTTCAGCTAAATTAATACCTAACTTTAGCTGTTTAGATGTTGCTTTGGATTGGAATAAAATCACCGACTGATACACGACTTCTCGGATATCCGCTTCTACTAGTGACAGCTCCAATCGTCCAGACTCGATTTTAGAGAGATCCAATATATCGTTAAGTAAAGTAAGCAGTGTTTGAGATGAGGAGTCAATGTCATCAACAACTTCTTGTTGATGCGAAGACAACTCACTTTGAGAGAGTATTTCTGTCATGCCCATGATCCCGTTAAGGGGCGTGCGTATTTCATGTGACATGTTGGCAAGAAACACAGATTTTGCACGATTAGCCGATACTGCTGACTCTTTTGCATGCAGTATTTCTTCAGTTTGTCTCTGCATTTCTTCAACCACTCGATTCACTTGCTGAGCAAAAATGGTCAGTTCATCACTTCCATCAACTTTGACTTTTGTTTGCTTCTCTTCGGAGTTGATCAACGCGTTTAAAGTATGAATGATCGCATCGAGTTTGCTGTTAACTCGGAACCAAGTACTAAATCCGAGCCAACAAAGCAGGATAACCACTAAGGCGACGCCAAAACTGATCATCGCTATATTGGCCTTTTGTTCATGAACCTGCGTGAGAAGCGACTGCTCAGTTTGTTTGGTGAACCCATCAATGAGCACTTGTAAGCGCTGCACACGAAAATCGAGTTCTTTTAAATACGCGGCGTAGTCACTTTGTGACATGTCTCCTGACATTAATTGTCCGCGAGACGCTAAGTTTCTCTGATATCTCGGCGAAGTAAACAAGCCAAGCAATTTATCCACTTGCTCGTATGACCCACCTAAGTTTAAAAACGCATCCAAATTTTGCTGCTGTCGGTCAATCGCCTGATAAAACATACTTTGACTTAGCCGACTCTCAGGGTCTTGGACTAAACGGTTCGTCAGCCAAGCTTCTTTCTGTGTCCAAAAAGAGAGCTGAGCAAGGTAGGCAATAAAATTTTGCATGCGAATGCCATCGTCACTGCCATACCATTGATGATTTTGCAACAAAGAGCGCGACATATTTTGGAGCTGTTGAAATGCCCAATCACCCAGGTCGTCCATCTCACTCAATCTACCTGACAATACCCCCAGCATGGCTTCTTTCAGGTCATCAGCATACTCAGCAGTATTAGGGTTACTCACAAACTTTTGATGCAAAGAAGAAATAACTTCACCTTGTTCTTCAATATTAATGGCTGCAGAGACTTGAAGATCAGGCTGTCGGCGTACTTTCTCTATGGAGTAAATAAAGTGGGAGGCCTTGGATATCAATTGGAAACCTTGAATATTGCTAACCGTTTGATTGAGACGGCTCACGCGCAACGCATTATCAGAAAACTGCTGAACTGCAAACACCACTATTACCACAGCGGGTAATAGTGCGAGGAGTGCTAAGCGTGTTTTTATTGATAATCTCAACATCCATCAGCCTAATGGTTGATTTCATCCGTTTATTTAATATTAGACTAGTTTCCTGCATTGAAAGGCATATACGACATTGTTACTTTCAAACAACATTCACCTACCTAGATTATGGTTATTGTGAGTGTTTTATCATCGGCTAATGAAGTGGCAATTGTGATTCAAGTCATATTTTTTGATCTTAAAGTTGGATGCAAACAATAAAGTTTCACTCACAACTAAGAGTCGCCTCACTTTTCAGGAAATCATCTATTGTATGTTTACCTATTGAGTTGCCTTATCGAGTCAAATCACACAAAAATGCAAAATATCCATTTTTGTCAACAAAACTAATTTGAAAGCAAACGTTATCATCGCAAAAAAAGTAAGTTACTTTCTAAATGTCAATACGTGAAAACCACTGCTTTAGTCACATTAATCCACCACTAACGTCCCCTTAAGTAGTGTTTTACACTGGATTTAATTTTCCTAGCAGAATAAGGACTCCGACCTTAGAATCCGCACACATAACTATTACAACCCGATTACATAACCCACCACACTCTTGCACGCTGCCGAAGAGGCAACAGCAGAGAGTATGGTTAGCCCCCAAAACGTGAAAGGTCTAATACAACAATGAGTCCAGAGAAATATCTCCAAGACTGGCAAACAAGCCAAACGATTGCTGAATCTATTTCCCCTCTAATTGGTAAGCTATATCGTCAAAAAGGAATCGAAGTGGTTCTGTTTGGTAAAACGCTTATTAATGCTACTACTATAGACATTCTCAAAACTCATCGCGTTGCAAGACGTTATACCGGTAACCCACTTTCGCTTGAGCACACGATGCCTATTATTCAAGCGCTTTGTGAAATGAGCATTTCTTCATGCCGTGTCGATGTTGGCCAATTGGCAACTATGTACTGGAATGAACATGACGATACAAGCTCTCTAAACGATTTCCTTATCACTGCACTTGATGGCGCTCGCGACGCAGATTCTTCATTGAAAGCGCGTGATGTGGTTCTTTACGGGTTCGGTCGCATTGGTCGACTACTTACTCGCCTTCTCATTGAGAAAAGTGGTCCAGGTTACCCACTAAGACTACGTGCGATTGTGGTTCGTGGCGGTAAAAAAGGCGATTTGGAGAAGCGTGCTAGCTTGCTGCGTCGTGACTCAGTTCACGGTCAGTTCAACGGTAGCATTGTTATCGATGAAGAGCGTAAAGCACTGATCGTTAACGGCAACTACATCCAAATCATCTACGCAAATAACCCAAGCGAAGTGGATTACTCAGCTTTCGGTATCAATAACGCGCTAGTTGTTGATAACACAGGTGTTTGGCGTGATTCTGAAGGCCTGAGCCAACACTTAGCGTGTAAAGGCGCAGAGAAAGTACTGCTAACAGCACCAGGTAAAGGTGACATCAAAAACGTTGTCTTCGGTGTAAATGAGTCGGTAATTAAAGAAGATGACACCATCATCTCTGCGGCAAGCTGTACAACAAATGCAATCACGCCAGTCCTTAAGGCTCTGAACGATAAATATGGTGTTCTTTCTGGCCATATTGAAACCGTGCACTCATACACAAACGACCAAAATTTGATCGACAACTTCCACTCTGGTGACCGTCGCGGACGTAGTGCTTCACTAAACATGGTTCTGACTTCAACAGGTGCGGCAAAAGCAGTTGCTAAAGCATTGCCAGAGCTTGCAGGCAAGCTAACAGGCAACGCGATACGCGTACCGACACCAAACGTTTCTATGGCAGTCGCTAATCTAAACTTAGGTGAAGACGTAGACCGTGATTCACTGAACGATTACTTGCGTGAAATGGCGTTGAACTCTGAGCTTTCGGCACAGATTGACTACACCGATTCAACAGAAATTGTATCAACTGACTTAGTTGGCTCTCGCCATGCAGGCGTCGTAGATGGTCAAGCGACTATCGCACAAGACAAGCGTTGTGTACTTTACATCTGGTACGACAACGAATTCGGTTACAGCTGCCAAGTTGTGCACTGTATGGAACAAATGATGGGTGTTCGTTACCAAACATTCCCTCGATAGGTGAACTTTGCTCCACAACGTTAACCACATAGCGTAGCGGACAATATCTCATATTTGTTCTAAATAATAAGCGCCATGCGCATTACTAATATTTTTCCCCGTTTATACGCCTGATCACCCTCAGGCGTTTTTTCGTTTCATTCATTTGACACTCTCCGGACAAAGTGAACGTCAGCATTCATGTTTTGTTCATGTTCACAGCATTAATCTGAGCACATAAATTACAGAGAGGTCATGATTATGAATCGGATTATTGTAACTGCACTAGCACTGATTACCGGCTTTTTTACGTTAGTATTTAGCTTGATCATTGCGATTCCGTTGACCATCGCAGCATTAATTACCGGCAAGCGTATTGAAAAGCGCGTCAAGAAAATGCAGAGAGAAATGCACGAAGAGTATGAGTTTAATACAGGTAAAGCAGATGCGATTGAAGGTGAATTTGAAGAGGTTCGCCGGTAAGTAAATAAGATTTAGATGAGTTTCTCTCCCCCGACCGCTCCTGAGAAACTTCTTGCTTTCACCCTGTCCTTAAAATGGCAGGGTGCTTTTTTGAAATGCACAATGTTGAATAAGCACCTAGCGGTTTATTGCTTTATCTTTTTGTTGTAGGAGGCTGTGTAACCAGCCTCCCATAAATCACCATCGACACCAGAGTATGGGTTGGATTCTTTCGGAGCGCCGCTTAGGCAAGCATCTTTGCCTTCCTTCTTAATTTCATCGATGTGATTTAAAACAAAGTCAAAGTGTTTAGGATCAGCCTTTTGTAGTAACCCGTACAAAAGGCCAAAGCCAAGCATCGTAAATACAAACAGTTCAAAAAACACCCAAATGCTCTTTGTTGAAAAGAATATCCAAGCAACGCTGCAAACACTGGTCAAAATTACTACTGGAGCTAAATCTACTATTCTTTGCATATTGCTCTCACCTTCTAAACGGTCATGAAGTCTCTACCCCTTTCATAGGGTAAGTAAGAGGAAAGTCCGTTTTTATCCAATAAAGCACTCTCGACTTAATATGCGACACTGTTAGTATTAACGTTAAGTGGCTATCGTTCTCATTATAACAATGCGTTGGAAAGTAGCTTTCACAGCAAATGAGAATATGAACCAAAGTAACACTATTGATAATATTAATTTTAGCAACGTTTAGCGTCAGAATTACGTAAATTGTGTAAGGGTTACTGAGAGTAGACAAAAAAGCAGCCACACGGGCTGCTTTTAGTATTTCTGTCTTGCGAGCTTGTCTATACCGTTACGACCACTCTAAGAGCCAGCAGCATGAGTACTACCCCTGACAAACGATCAATCAACACTGCCTTAGAGCGAATTCTGTCAACGACTTTAGAGCTCGATAGCACTAGGGTAATAAAGGTGTACCAAAGCCCATCCACAACAAACGGCGTGGCAACAATGATCATCTGATTACTCAAATCATTACCGAGCGCGACAAACTGACTGAATAATGCGATAAAAAACAAAGCAATTTTGGGACTTAAAATCGAGATAAAAAAGCCTTCTCGCGCAGACTGGATTACCGTTGTCTCCTCACCTGACTCCAACTTCGCAGCCACACCACCTTTTGAACGCAAAGCATTAAACCCTAAATACGCAAGATATGCCGCACCCACAAGGCTAATCGTCTTGAACAGCATCGGGCTTTGCTGCAAAACAACAGCGAGACCAATCAAGGTAATAAACGCATATATACCAATGCCAAACGCATGAGCCCAAGCCGTAGCTAATCCATTGATACGTCCACCAGCCAACGAGTGCTTAGCGACAATAGCTAAGCTGGGACCTGGTGACATAGCCCCTAATAAACACACGGTAAAAAGTGATAACCAAACTGTTAGTGTCATAAGAATTTCCCCTCTTTGAAGCTCACTCTATCAACGGAAGAGGTATAATTAGAAATCAAAGTTATTCATACTAATCATGACTTCAAGTCATAGCTAAACGATGTACGTATTAGCGAATGGAATATTCAGAGATTTGCATTACTGAGCGAATCTCTTCTCGCACCCATTTATGCGCAGGATCCGTGTCGTATTTGGGATGCCACATTAACCAATATTGATGAATAGGTGTTTCGAGTGGTAATGCTTTATGGGTTAAGTCCCAATGCTTAGCGAGGTTAACGGCAATATGTTCAGGAGCCACCATCAGGTGCTCGCTTGCAACTAAGCGATTGATCGCAGCAGAGAAGAATGGAACCTTAAAGGTAACGTGGCGGGTGTGCCCTAGCTCTTTCAATGCTAAATCAGTGTAGGAATCTTTGTCTCCGCCGCCAGTCACTTTGATGTGTGAATATGAAATCAAGTCTTCAATACTGATCTGGTCCTGCTTTGCTAACGGATGAGAAGATTTCATCAAACAAACTGATGAATCCTCACCAATTTTAACGCTCGACACACTCTGTGGTTTTTCTGGATACATAGAAGACGCGATATGGATGCCCGTCTCATGAAGTTTATCAAGAAAGTTGGGTTGCCACAGTCGGTACGCCATATCTAGCTGTGGCGCTTGTTCACCCAAGTGAGAGGCAATATCGGGCAATACGTATTGCGCCACGTAGTCACTAGAAGCAATAACAAGCTCACCTTGCCACTGCCGCGGCTCAAAAGGTTGGTCATCGAGTAAATGGTCAAACTCAGCCAGTAATGCATCAAGCTTTGATTTTAACGCTATTGCTCGTGGCGTTGGTATCAGTTGATTACCTTGACGAATAAGCAGTGGGTCACCACACAGATCGCGCAATTGTGCAAGCTGTCGACTGACGGCAGACTGCGTAATGTGCAAACGGTCTGCGGTCCGGCTGACATGACACTCCTCTAAAAGTACATGCAAGGATCTAAGTAGATTCAAATTAATGTTGTTTAACATATTCGCTCAGAAGGGTTTTCAACATAGCATCCATTCATGGTCACTTCACAAACAGGTTCCCAGTCGTGTTAAAGAATTCAGCTAAGACGGTATGAGTCATCAGGTTTCGAAGCTCTGGATATCGTTGAATTTGATCTCTGATTTCGTTCAAGCGAGCCATCGTAGGCACTTCGACAAAAACCATCATGTCCGTCTCACCGCTGATCGCATGACACCATTTTACGCCATCAATTTTGTATAACTCGTCCGCGTATGATTCGCAATAATACGTAGAGGTTGATTTATCGAACTTTAAGGCAAAATAGGCGCAAATCGAATCCCCACCCGAAGGCGCAATTTCAGCGTGATACCCTAGAATCACTTTGTCATGCTCTAGCTTACGAATACGGGCCGTTACCGCAGAACGAGAAAGGTTTACTTTATCCGCAATTTCAGTCACCGACAGCCGAGCGTTGTGCCTGAGCAGATCCACAATCTTATGATCAAACTTGTCCATACCGTTACCAAGCTTTCCTTATTTTTCTCATTCTATACCGATTCTAACTGCATAAGAAACCAACATTTTGTTGGAATTATTTAAAACAACCGTCATATTGACGGTTTAGTAAATCATTTTGTTATTAACATTTTGGATATGCTATTTGGCGGGCATGAGATGAGTGCTGTTATCCATTTCAACAGAAAATAGATAACACATTGAAATCAAATTCCCACCTTAAGTACTCAGCACATAAATAGCATCGCTTAAACACATAAAACGAAATAACCAGAAGCCACAAGCTTTTTCGCAATAACCCTCATAACATTGGATGAATCAATTCGCATGGAAGAGCTCAAAAAAGACATTTCACTCACATCAGGTATCGCACAGTTATCCACCACATTAATGGGAACGGGGCTGTTTATGATCCCGGCTATCGCAGCAGGTATAGCTGGCCATTTTTCACTATGGGCTTGGATTTTATTGTTCATCGCGATTTGTCCTATTGCGCTGACTTTTGCTCAACTGGGTAAACGATACCCCAACGCGGGCGGAACAGCCTTTTTTGTACGCAAAGCCTTTAACGCCAAGCTGGAAAGTAGTGTCGCTTGGCTATTTGTTAGTGTCATTCCGGTAGGGGTTCCGGCCGCGATTGCACTCGCCGCAGGCTTTCTACAACAAATATTGCCAGAGCCTATTAGCAACAATCTGTTTGCACAAGTTCTCACGGTAGTACTTCTTGTGTTCGTCAACTTGATGGGCACAAAATCATCAGGTCATTTACAAACTCTTATTGCTTTGAGTGTCTTCGCACTTGTTGGCGCATTTTTATGGAAAGGCGACGTTAACAGCGCCGATCTTGTGATGCCCGCCATCACACAAGAGTCAATTTGGCCTATTACCGCAGCGTTAGGCGTGATGTTCTGGTGTTTTGTTGGCATAGAGGCTTTTGCCCATATGGGGGAAGAGTTCAAAAACCCTCAAAGAGATTTCCCTATTGCCATTGTGGTCGGTTGTTTTGTAGCAGGGGCTACCTATTGGGCATGCTCTGTCGTTATTTTAAAATTTGGCGCGTATGGTAACGCTCAATTTGATAACGCATCCATCCCCTGGCTTAGTGCCCAACTACTAGGCGATGGAGCCAAATGGATAATCAGCTTGATAGGTTTCTCCGCTTGTTTCGCGAGCGTTAACTTATACACACAGAGCCTAGCGCGAATGGTCTGGGCTCAAGCTCGTGAACATCGTCCTTCTAGTCCACTAGCCAAGATTTCGCGTCGTGGTGTCCCTTTCTCAGCCACCATATTAGTTGGCGGTATATTATTGATATCTTGTGTGATAGGAACCCTATCACAGCTCGATCTGGAGTTTTTCCTAAAACTCGCAAACAGTGTATTCGTTCTGGTTTACATGTTGGCGATGTTAGCCGCTTTTAAATTGCTTCGAGGATTTGGTAAAACACTTGCGGGACTGTCCCTACTGCTTTGTACCGGTGTTTTTATATGTTTAGGCTGGTCAATGTTTTATGCACTTGGCATTTTTACTCTACTTTTACTGCCTTGGAAACAGTGGCGACATAAGCGACAAACACGTGTAGTTGAATAGTCATCGCTTCCCATTTCGAAATATGTGAGCTAAACGTTGGATACCAGCGTCTATGTTCTCTAACGCGATATTGCCGTAACCAAGCACGGCACCATGCCAGTGACGTGCTTGAAAATCTGGGTGTTCATAATAGCTCAAAGGTCGCAAGATGATCCCTTCATGCTCTGCTAGTTTTATAAAACGCTGCTCATCCATACCGTCTTGCCATTTCAACGTAACATGAAGCCCCGCCGCTTGGCTAACGACGCAAACACGGTCGCCAAAATGCTGTTGAATGGATACATGCATCTGTTCATGCTTAGTTTTGTACAGTCGACGCATTTTTCGAATATGACGTAATAACCCACCTTCAGTAATAAAGTCTGCCAATGCTTCTTGTGTATGCGTCGGCGAATCACCACTTAACGCATCCTTAACCACTAAGCATTGCTCTACTAAACGTTCAGGAACTACAAGGTAGCCAAGCCGCAATCCGTTAAACATCACTTTACTGAAGGAACCCACATACAACACGCGATCATCTCGACCCATTTGAGCTGCTAGCCCCTGTAAGCTGGTATAGGGACGATGAGCAAACTGAAATTCGCTGTCATAATCATCCTCGATGATCCAACTTGATTGTTCGACCGCCCAGTTGATGATCTTTCCTCTTTGCTCGGTATTGAGTGTGGTACCCATCGGATATTGATTACTTGGTGTAATATACAGCGCATCGGCATCGCTTGAGGTCACCGCTTCCACATCAAAACCTAATTTCTCTGTTACGAACAAAGGCTCAAATTGATAGTTTTGGAACTGAATCAACTTCCGCATTTGCGCGTAACCTGGTTGCTCCATCAGAACCTTATCACCTTGTTTGAGCACTACCATCGTCGCAATCGACAACGCTTGCTGCGCCCCAGAGGTAATAATAATGCGCTCTGGAGAACAATTCACTGAACGGCTTGATGCGAGGTAGTCAGCTAAAGCACAGCGCAATGCCCAACTACCCTGAATATCTTGATTCCCCAACAAGCAAGTACGAGACATATGGCGAGTGAGTAACTTTTGCCATTGCGCCATCGGAAATGCGTCCAAATCCGGCACACCCGGTGCAAATGCGCGGTTGATATCAAAGTGAGCTTTCGGTGATGAGTCTCTCTGAACTGAACTAGGTTCAGGCAAGTACTGCTCTGGCAGTTCTACGGCAACATAAAAGCCAGAACCTTTTTGGCTGTTCAAGTACCCTTCCGCCACTAACTGTTCGTAGGCAGAAATCACGGTATTCCTACTTAGATTAAGCTCTTGTGAAAGCTTCCGCGTAGAAGGCAGCTTCCCATTCTTCACCCACAGTCCTTGAACAATTTTCTTGCGAATAGCCAAAAACAACGCTTGCTGACGCGTTCCTTCACTGTCTTTTAAATGTAGGTCACCGATATCAATCAAAGACAAACTGGATCCATCCATTAGTTAAAACTGGCTCTCTTTAAGCTACCAGTTAAACGCTACATTGCAATCAAAGAATGAGGATCAATCGCTCGTAATCGTGAGCAAACAAGGAGAGAAAATGCTATCCAACACCAATAGAACGGAAATTAAGAAAGGCGCACATAAAGCCGTCTCTGATGTTAGCAAACTGCACGCCATCATAGATGACAGCCTAATCGCTCATATTGCGATAACCAACGAGTCAGGCCCTGTGGTCATCCCTATGCTGGCATGGCGTGTCGATGATTACGTGTATATCCATGGTGCCAACAACAGTCGACTGTTACGCTCACTCAAACAAGGAGTGCAAACGTGCTTAACCTTTACTTTGTTTGATGGTTGGGTATTGGCTCGAAGTGCGTTTCACCACAGTGCGTTTCACCACAGTGCGCATTATCGCAGTGCTGTGGTCTTTGGCCAGTTTGAGGTGGTGGAAGATAACCAAGAGAAAGACAGGTTGCTGAATCACTTTATTGAACAGATCGCTCCGGGGAGAACAGAACAAGTCCGTTTGAGTAATGAAAAAGAACTCAAAGCCACCATGCTACTGCGTATCCCGCTCACGGAGGCATCAGTGAAAATCAGCAATTTTGGCGTCAACGACGACGCAGAAGACATGGACATTCCTGTTTGGGCAGGTGTCCTACCCTACCGAACCGTCGTAGGTCCGCTGCAAGCTTGTGGAGATTTGTATGAAGGTATCGCTGAACCAGACTACCGCAGTGCCTACTCTAATCGTTGGCAGGAATAAGCACCGTAAAACGTGCGCCGCCTAAGTGACTCTCGCCGACGGAAAGCTCCCAACCCAGTTGCCGCGCTGCACTGGTAGCGATAGCAAGCCCTAAACCAAAGCCTTTCACGTCGGCGTTGCGGCTTTTATCTAAACGTGAAAATGGCATAAATACTTCTTCTCGCATCGCTTCAGGTATGCCCGGACCATCGTCCTCAATATCGATGCTCCAGCAATCCGCTACCATTCGAATCGTCACCTCAACGCAGGATTCACCGTAACGCTTGGCGTTTTGCAATAAATTATCGAGGACGAGGTTACCCAAAGTAGGCTGAAAGTGAATCAATTGGTTCGCGAGTTCATTTTCTGCTCTCAACATGGCGGACTCTAAGCCTAGGTAATTCATGCGGCTTTTACACCAAAGAGGCAGTTCCATGGTTTCAACAGAATCGCTCAAAGAATGGTTTTTCACACTCAAGCGAGACAGCATGACAATGTCGGACGTTAAATCCGTCACGACATCAACGTATCGTTCAATATCGTCATGTAACTCTGCCTGCATTTCACCACTCGTGCGCCTAGCTAAATCCGTCGCTAGCTGAATACGACTCAGCGGTGTGCGCACTTCATGAGGAATAGCTTGAGTAAAGATGTGTGTTTGACGTACTCGTCTCTCAATCTCTTCAGACATGCAGTTGAAGCCTTGGGCGAGCTCTTTCACGGGTTGCGAAAATTGCTTTAGATCGACTCGCGTATTCAACTCACCAGAACCAAATTGTTGTTGCGCAGCCGTTAGTTGCCGAATTTGGCGGTCAAGACGTCGTACAGGTATGTAAACCATAATGCCTAAACTGCATACAACAACCAAAAGCAGAGTAAGTATAAATACAATCTCAGAATCTTCATTCCAATCAACGTGTGGGCTAAAGAAGTCCGTTTTTTCTTTGAAAACTAAACTCTTCGAAGTGTTAGGCAAAGGGAACACCGCAGCATAGGTACTGCCGTCAATAAGATAAACAGGTATCCCTTGCATACGGTACAGCAGATTACAATCTCGACAAGGCGGTGATCCGTCCCAGTTTTCAACCAATGTTAAATCAAAGATAAAGAAATCTTGCTTGCCGTTTTCGGTTAACTTCTTGTAGAGAGAATCCGGAGTGCCTCGTTGCTCAATGTATTGATCGACAAAATAAGCACCGTCACTCAAAAAAACACCGACTTCTGTTTTGCGCATGTACTCTTCCCCCATAAAGAGAAACAAAGCAACAGTCAGCGCAAGGCCAGTTACTAACCCCACATATAGACGAGTAAACAGGGAAAACATGCGTCATTTACCTGTCAGCATGTAGCCGTGGTGACGTATGGTTTTAATGGTAGCCGTATGGATATGAGCCTTAGAGAATTTCTTCCTTAGTGAGGATATACGCATATCAATCGAACGATCAGTAATACAGTATTCAATGCCTCGGGCAAGACGGCAACATGATTCACGAGATACTGGCTTATCGACATTCAGCATCAGGAGCTCTAAAATTTCAAACTCAGAACTCGTTAAACCAATATCTTTTTGCAAATAAAATGCTTGGGAGCGACGAAGACAAAGACTAATGCCATATCGGCTCAGCTTTTCTTCTTCAACGATGTCAACTTGACGACAATAGCGACGCAACGCTGCTTCAATACGGGCGAGAAGGATATTGCCTTTTATCGGTTTGGTAAGGTAATCATCAGCACCAAACTTAAATAAGCTCACCTCGCTCATTTCATCATCGGTCGCAGTCAAAACAATGATAATACCATGATAAAACTTACGCGCCTCTTGACATATTTCTGCGCCATTTTTTCCTGGTAACATCAAATCTAACAGCACTAGGTCCGGCTTGAGCCCCTTAATCGTTTCTAATGCATTTTGACCGTTATCGATGACAGTTACCGTATATCCTTCGGCTTCGAGGTACATTTTGGTTAATCGAGCAATCTCTGAGTCGTCTTCTACCAGTAAGATTGTATTACCCACCATGAATCATTTACTCCACCAATATGATGGAGGGAGTATATCGCTCGTCCTATACTGCGCAACCTACTTAAATGATAATTTTAATAAAACGCAGGCTTACATACGCTTACAAACCATACATATACGATAATCCTAATCATTCTATACCCCTAAAGCCATGCAATAACCTGAGGTTTTATTCATTATCAGAATATAGCTTCACATAGAAAATAAAATTCGGAATAAAAATCCACTATATTTTTAAATATATCGAATAATAGGTCTTACCAAAAAATAATATCAACATATATGACTTAGTTTGCTTATATAGACAGGACTTTATGTTGCTTCTAAGTTTCCTGCTCTAATAAAGTCTACGAGTAACATGAAATGAGATATTCCAAATTAACACCTTTAGCCATATTTTGCGCGATAAGTCTAACTGCTTGTGGCGGCAGTGAATCTAATTCGAAACCATCGACAACGACACCTCCAACACCACCAATGCCAACATTGAGCACTGTCACAATCCCAACTGTCGTTTCTACAAAGTTTCCAGCCAAGTTAAAAGTGGCTGCTGATTCGGGCTTCACCCACTATGTGAAAATCTCCCTTTCCGAAGCAAACAACAACGATACATTTCACATTGTGGCTGTTGATGACGGTGCGAATAATGAAAAAATCTTTCGTGCAGCCAAAATCATCCAACACCTTCTCACAAACCAACCAGACTCTAAGTACGGTGCTGACAAGTCTCGTATCGCTAAGACATTAGCCGAGCGTGATGCCACACTAATGCTGACCGAAAACGACGAACAGAATGATGAGATGTTAACCAAAATCTTTATCAACGAACTGATTCGCCAAGACAAACTGAACGACGCAGTTACAAACTCGGGCTTAGCACACTCTTTTGATACGAGTTCTCTAGAAAAGTTTGTTGTAAGCATGATGGTACTTAACGAAGATGATATGGATACACTTGTCACATCTATCGCGTCAACATTAGTAACTAGTAAAGAAACACCAAACTGGCTAAGGAATAGCCAATCTTTAATGTATCGAGAACTGACAGTTGAAGGCGATTGCCATTACATGAGTAATTTTGCCGATTACTGCGCCAATCTTGGCAAAAAAGCCGAACGAGACGCCGCTTTTGAAGAAATTTTACACTTGGTCCAAGCGCAAGGTATTGCACCTAACACGGCGACTGCGGCACTGCAAAATGACATTCAAGCTCATGCGTTAAGCATCTATAACGATATTCAATCGGGCAAACCGACGGTGTGGCGCCCTACTCAGTATGACTGGGACGATTGGAAATCGGACGACTTCGATCCTGAAAGTGTTAAAAAAACGGGCCCTTCATATTCTCACGAATATTTTGCTGCCGCTTTTGAAGCTTACATGGGTGTAGCAAAAGCAAACGGACATGGTTTAGATGGCTACCAAGCGTTAACGCGTGAAGAAATGCAAACCCAAGATCCACAAGCCGTTGATTGGATCAGTGGCTTATTCCACGGATACTTGCAATATACCGCGAATATCGACTCTGCGGGCGTCAAGCTCTACACAGAAAAGACAAATCCAGGCACAGTACCTACCTTCCGTATGGCTCCCAACAAAGACGGTTCGATAGAAGCGTACACCTACAAATCTCAGTGGCTAACAAAAGTGAAGATCATTGGCGACGACGCGATGAATGTGATCGGTAATGATCAAAACAATACTTTTGAAGGCAACAGCAAAGACAACAGCATTTATGGTGAAGGCGGTATCAACACCTATATCGTGCCACACAAACTGGCGGAATGTACTGTTATCAAAGCAAAGAGTGTTTCTGTTGAGTGCCCAAATACAGGCACTGACGAGTTGTACGACATTCAGAACATCCAATTCACCGACCAAACCCTAGATGTAACCAAGCTATAAACAATGAAAAACATGAAGAAACTTATTCTATTCGCTCCCTTGCTCCTTGTTGGTTGTGGTGGCCTAGCCGTCATGGATCGTACTGATGCCGTAAAAGCACAACCAGAAATGCTGATCAAAACCGACGGTGATTTTTGGGGATTCGGTGCAGATGGCCATTTTGATTTTGCTGGTAAGTACAAAGGCAAGTATTCACGCAGTGCTTCTAACTCAAGTTGGTTTAACCGTATCTCTTTCAAAGAAGGTTCAATGGGCGCAGAAGTGACTCGTATCGACAGCGGGGAAACTTGGCTTTTGAACTGCACTGGAGGCGGTATGTCGGTTAACTACATGGGCGTCGATTTTGGTGGGAATGATCCTTACACCTGTGACATTACTCAAGATGGTAAAAAAGTCGGTGAGTTTGCGATGGAGCCAAAATCGGCTCTCATCGACATCAGCTTTGAGAAAAAAGAGACAGGCGTAGTGCGTATTGGTAGCACCCACTTTAATGTAGAAACTGTACATACTAGTCCTGACGCCATGATGGCGGTAGACATTCCATTGGGTTATAGCTTTAAGGAGGGCACACAAGAAATTGCCGCAGTGCAGACGAACGGTACCATTGCGGTACAGATGCTCCCTGAACTTAGCGAACAAAAAAAGGATGTAATTGCCATCGGCGCTGTTGCAAGTGCACTAAGTTGGCGTCCTAAGAAATAGCCACCACAGAAAACGACACAAAAAAACAAAGCCCTCTACTTTTTTGAGGGCTTTTATTGCTTGTACTCATAGAGATAAGTGGAGCACTACTTCTCTAATCTTCCCGTATACTGCTTGGGCGTTAATCCACGATGTTTCTTAAACATACGATTGAAGCTCGCCACATTGGTGTAACCAAGGCGCGTGGCAATGTCATCAATACTCACGCGCTTACTCAACAAACCAGCTGCAATATTACTCAATACATAGCCAGAAACCGTCGAAAAATTGAGTCCTAATTTATGCAAACGACGTTGAAACTGCTGTTCAGATAAATCAAGCAGAGAAGAAACGCGCTCTAACGTTGGCAATCCATAATGGCTGCTGTAATTCACCACTTCATAAATCACTTTCAACTCATCTTCTGGGTCGGGCATATTAAGCAAATCATCCAAATCGGAAAAACTCATCGCTAGACGGCTGTCTTCTCGATGGCTCACTTGGCGAGAAGCTAGTCGGTCATCTCCCGGGATCCATATCTCTGTTTTTGGCTGACTCCATTCCACCTCGCAGCCGAAATATTCCCGGTATCGCTCAGTATTTTTTCTCGAGCCTGAAACCTTGACACGTAAAGGCTGGTAATCTTTGCCAAGAAATTCGCGTAACACCTTAATCATAAATACCGCACAGCGGATACTATCGTGCACCTTTACTGACGTTTCTATAAACGGGTTGTGGTAAGTCCATTTGATGATTTTACCCGACTGTTCGCCAGCAAAAAACGCCCCTGATTGTAGGTTGCTCACACCATAATTCACTCGCCGAATGGTACTGGCTAAATCATTGCCGGAGAATAACCAGCGTCCCACTGGCCCTAGCTTTTGCAGTTCAATACCTCGGCTGAGACTCAACACCACATCCGGGTCACCACTGGCTTGTTCAACACAACGGTACCATTCCGCAACGGCTTTTAGCGGGATCAGTGTCATTGGGTTGCGAAACACCGATGCTGGGATCCCTAACTCATCCGAGTCCAAATTGTATTTAGATAACGCGAGGTTATGCATGTTTAGAATGCCCATCGCACGAATAAACCGAACCGTTTTCATAACCAATCACATCAAATTTAATCCTATAGTGATTGAATCTGTCACAAAGAAAGCCGCAAATCAAATTCAGATCACAATACGCCAACAGTTTGATAGAGGAGTGTTTAATGAGTTTACTGAGTGTCCCATTTGTCGGTACAGGCGCAGATACGGCGTTACATGTTGTCGCTGCTGTCGTTTTAATCGCGAGTGTCGCGGGCGCGTGTTACGGCTTTTGGAAAATCCATGAATTACCTATCAATAAAGCACACAGCAAAGACCATCATCAGATAGGGCTCATCACTACGCTGACCTGGATAGGGTTTGTCTGGCACTGGGTTTGGGTGCTAGCCGTGATCTTTGCATTCGTTGATATGGAAAAAGCCATCATCAATCTGCGTGATACATGGAAAAGTAAACCGCAAACAGAAACACAGCCAAAAGAGGAAGCATAATGTTAGAAGGTTTAGCGGTATGGGCACTCTTCATCTATCTGTTGCGTTTGGTTGGCATGCCTTGGAACAAAGCAACCAAATCGTTCGCTTATCTTGGCGGCTTGGGTTGGCTAATGTTCGTCTGGGTAGGTTTGATTAACTTCACCCCGATGGATTTATCCGGCGGTTCTGTCGTGCAGTCGCCACACATCCAATTGCGTCCAGATTCAACCAATGTAAAAGGTAAAGTTGACCACATTTACATTGAGCCGAATCAGCAAGTTAAAGAAGGTCAGCTCATTTATGAACTTGACCCAACGCAATACAACATCGCATTAAATCAAGCGAACGTATCCGCTGATTCTGCTCGCGTTGCATTAGCTACAGCAATAGGCGACATCGAGATTGAAGAAGCTAACCACGAAGCGCTAGTGCAAGATCTAGAAACATCAAAGAGCCAGTTGGAAGCGGCGAAAGTTGACTACAAATTGCAGAAAAAAATGCTAGATCGTTATGTTGAGCAAAACCGAGTGGTGCACAACACCATCACGGAAAGCGATATCGACAAACAATCGAGTGCGGTTGATATGGCACGTCACAACGTGTTGACCCTTGAGTCTCAAATCAAGAAGAAACAAGTCGATATTTCCCGTGCAAAACTGGCGATTCATAAAGCGGAACTTGCAGTTGAAACTAAACAAGCCGAACTGCGCCAAGCTGAAGAGCAAATTGCAAAAGCGCAATGGGATTTGAATAGCACAAAAGTTCATGCCCCAACAGATGGCTTTGTCACCAACTTTATCCTGCGTGAAGGTCAGCGTGTATCGATGATGCCGCGTATCAACATGTACACTAACGAGAAGTACGTGCTGATGCGAGTCAACCACCAGGCGATTCGTAACATCAAACCGGGTCAGCCAGCGGAATTCTCTTCGTCCGTTTACCCAGGTAAGATCTTCTCAGCGACCGTCGAAGGCATTGTTGAAGCAACAGGTGAGTCACAAGGTAATCTACTGGGTTTCGATGATTCCGTACGTGTCACCACTGGAAAGAACTTACAGAACAAACACCACTTTGTTCGTCTTAAGATTGATGAGCCAGAAGGCTACGACATCCCTGTTGGCTCTGTTGGCCTCGCATGGGTCAGCGGTGAAAAACCGATAGGCTTTATGGCCTTCTTAGATGTGATTCGCGGGATCATCATCCGAATGAAGTCTCAACTGTACTTCTTCTACTCTATCTAAACTAGCAAACCGCCAGTTACGCTGGCGGTTTTCTTTTCATTTGTATCCAAACATATCCTTTTCCCGTATAACAATTAGTTAGTAAATAGCGGAGAAGATTCATGTCGGCAAAGGAAAGAAGCCTACCTACCCATCGCATCTCAAGATTCAGCAAGTTCGCTTCACTTGCTACCCGTGTCGCAGGCAATGTGATTGCAGAAGGCACGAAACAGATAGCCAAAGGCAACAAACCAAAAGCGAAAGACCTCTTGCTGACGCCACAGAACATCGCGCGCTTAACTGACCAACTTGCTCACCTGCGTGGCGCTGCAATGAAGCTTGGTCAAATGCTATCAATGGATGCTGGTGATGTTTTAGAACCTGAACTTGCCGATATTCTTTCCCGTCTTCGTTCCAACGCAGACCCAATGCCTGCAAAACAACTCAACGCAGTAATGGAAAGTTCGCTAGGAACGAATTGGAAAGCTGAGTTTCTGTCATTTAACTTCAAACCAATCGCCAGTGCATCAATAGGACAAGTGCACCAAGCCTACAGCGATGCGGGCGATAACCTAGCCGTCAAAGTGCAATATCCGGGCATACGGAAAAGTATCGATAGCGACGTCGATAATGTCGGTACAATGCTCAAGGTCGTTGGGTTGATTCCCGAGTCTGTCGACTACAAAGGATTACTCGAAGAAGCGAAAAAGCAGCTACATGACGAGGCCGATTACGCACGAGAGGCACAATTTGCCATTCGTTATCATGACGCTTTGAAGGAGCACCCTCATTTTGTGGTGCCCAAGATTCATACTGAAAGTTGCTCAGACTCCGTTCTCGCGATGGAATTCATTGATGGCAGTCCGATTGAGCAAATCGAACATTATGATCAGAGTACGCGAGATTTTGTCATGCACAGCCTACTCGAATTACTGTTTCGAGAGCTGTTCGAATTTAAGATGGTACAAACCGACCCAAATTTCGCCAACTACTTATATATCGAAAACACTCGTCAAATCGGCTTGCTAGATTTCGGGGCCACTCGCGAGTACAGCGAGCGGTTCAGCACTGGTTATCGCCAAGCTTTCGCATCTGTCGTTAACAATGACGAACAAGGCTTGAATGATGCGCTTGAACAAATAGGCTTCTTCAGCCAAACCATCCTTCTAGACCAACGCCAAGCGATTCTCGATCTAGTGAAAATGGCATGTGAACCTATGTTGGTCGATGAGCCCTATGATTTCAAAGCCAGCGGCTTAGCACAAAAGCTTCGCGAGGCTGGCACCATTCTAAGCATGGAGCAAGAATACTGGCATACTCCACCAGCAGATGCCCTATTTTTACACAGAAAAATCGGCGGAATGTACTTGCTGGCAGCCCGTATTGGCGCAAAAGTGAACATTCGCCAATTGGTACAGCCATATCTCACCATCAACAGCGAATAGCCTATTGTTTTTCTGTTACTTTCAAGTACCTTGAGCAAGGTTAAGATGCATAGTTGTGCATCTCAATAACATGCCATACTTCCATAAAACGAATTAACTATCGGGGTACTCGGTGAGCAAGTTTCAAGATCTCTCCACTCTAATCCAGCAAATTGGCCAAGCCGAAGAAGCGGATCAAGTCGCAACGCTCAATGAATCTATTGAAGCGGGCCTCGAGCCCGGCGCGGTTGCCCTGATTCTAGAAGCCTTTCCAATCGACGATCGTGTTCGCTTATGGCGAGCTTTACCACTAGAGCTACATATCGACGTGTTAACGGAAATGCGTGCGGACGTACGTTTCTCTATCATCAATGCGTTATCTGAAGTCGAGCTAAAGCTCACTCTCGCTAAACTCGACAACTTGTCGCTCATCGAATGGGCCGATTCGTTGCCAGAGTCGATCATCAACGAAGCGCTCTCGTTGATAGAAAAAGATGAGTTGGAACTTTACGATCAAGCAAACGAGTATGCTGATGAAGAACTCGGCCACTGGGCTGAACGTAAGATCATCACCCTGCCCTTCAACATTACGATTGGGACAGCTAAGCAGTTAATGGAGCGCTATAGCTACGACACGCCTCAACAGGTGTATCTGATTAATCGTAATAAACAGTATCGTGGAACGGTCAATTACTTCGATATCTTACGTGGTGACCCCGATACTCGCTTAAAAACACTCGTTATTGAGGCTGTGACGGTTCTAGACAGTAAAATGATGCTTCCTGAAGCGGTAGAGGCATTAGAACACAGCGCACTGCCCGCTCTCCCTGTAACTGATGCAGACCAAACACTGATCGGTGAAGTCGATTGGCAGTTTGCATTGAGTACACAGCGTGAAATCTACGAAGCACGTTTGATGGCCGGTACAGGTATGGATGAAGGCGATGACTTGTTTGCGCCAGTATTAAAAAGCTCGCAAAAGCGCGGTGTTTGGTTAGGCATCAATTTGCTTACTGCGATTTTGGCGTCTGTCACTATCGGACTATTTGAAGATGTAATTGCGCAGGTGGTGGCTTTGGCGGTGCTCATGCCAATTGTTGCATCCATGGGGGGCATTGCTGGCAGCCAAACGCTCACTCTAATGATTCGTGCGATGGCGCTTAATCAGATCACCCCAGGTAACCGCTTCAAGCTTTTGAAAAATGAGTTGGGTATTGGCTCTCTGAACGGCATTGCTTGGGCGTTAATCATCGGCGGGCTCGCCGGATTGTGGTTTCAATCTCCGGTTCTTGGGGGAACCATCGCGCTGGCCATTATCGTCAATATTATTACCGCAGCTTTATTTGGTGTGCTGATTCCCATTATTCTGGATAAGTTTAAATTGGACCCCGCTTTGGCTGGCTCGGTGATTCTAACAACAGTGACAGATGTAGTTGGTTTTTTCGCCTTTTTAGGAACGGCGAGTTTAGTCATGCTTTAAAAGGTTCATTGTTTATTAATCAATCATTAGCATAATAGAGTCAAATTGCATAACGCAGTTGCAAATTGCAAACATACTCAAACTTTAAGCAACGCATGTCACAGAAACTACGTATTTTAGGGCATATTAAAGTTGGCACAGTAACTGCATTATATAAATCGACCCTTCTTAAGCCGAGGGTCACCTAGCCAACTGACGTTGTTAGTGAACTTGATTTTGTTCACATGTATATAAGCCAATCGCACTCTTTGCGGTTGGCTATTTTTTTATGTGGCTATTGCCCTCTTATCCTCTGACCGAGCTCGGTTGTACTTTTCTTACCCACAACAGATTGTTTACTGTTTATAAAATTCAAATATTCGCCCACTAAACCATTAGAAATGCCAGCTTCAACAAAAATAAATCACCTACATAAAATAAAACCAAGAAAACACACCCAAGAAAAGAACAAATAACGTCCAAACCAAAAACCTCATCATGAAATCGTTTTCTTTTCATAGAAATCGACTGAACAATCCAGAGTTATAGATAAATTTAATCCATAAAAACAAATAGCAATTCAAAACATTCATTTCACATAGAAAACCTGTCTATAAATCATAGAAAATACGTAAAATCAAAATTTCCACCTTTAGAATTTAAAAATCAAACCATTGTTATTAAAAGAAAAAACACACATCAAAAACAAAGCAAACGTTTAAATTGCAATTTTATCATTGACTATTAAATTTACATCACGATAATACGCGCCGTTTGCCTGAAAATCAGGTGCTATAATTTAATATTTCAATGTGCGGAGGTAATAATGGCTGGAGACAATAACTACAGTCTTGGACCAGTTCCTAACACGGCCAGAAAAGGCGTGGCGTCACTTACAATGGTGATGTTAGGACTCACTTTTTTCTCCGCAAGTATGTGGACTGGGGGTTCTCTCGGTACTGGGCTCTCCTTTAATGATTTTTTCCTCGCTGTTCTCATCGGCAACCTAATCCTCGGTACTTACACTTCTTTCCTCGGTTACATCGGCGCTTCTACTGGTCTCTCTACTCACCTTCTTGCTCGTTTCTCTTTTGGTTCTAAAGGCTCTTGGCTTCCTTCCGCTCTTCTTGGCGGTACTCAAGTCGGGTGGTTTGGAGTTGGTGTCGCGATGTTTGCGATTCCGGTGCACAAAGCAACGGACATCGATACCAACACATTGATCCTTGTATCCGGTTTGCTCATGACCGCGACCGTTTACTTTGGAATCTCAGCACTGGTGGTGCTGTCAGCAATCGCCGTTCCCGCGATTGCACTACTTGGCGGTTACTCTGTCATCGAGGCAGTAAAGAGCGTTGGCGGTATTGGCGAACTACAACAAGTTCAACCAAGCGAGCCACTCGATTTTTCAATAGCACTCGCGATGGTTGTCGGCTCTTTTGTTAGTGCAGGTACGTTAACGGCGGATTTCGTACGCTTTGGCAAAAAGCCGCGCAGCGCCGTGATGATCACCATGGTGGCATTTTTCATCGGTAACTCGTTAATGTTTATCTTTGGCGCGGCAGGTGCGTCGGTGACGGGTCAATCAGACATCTCTGAAGTGATGATCGCGCAAGGTCTTCTTATTCCAGCTATCATCGTTCTTGGCTTGAACATCTGGACGACCAACGACAACGCGCTCTACGCATCGGGTCTTGGATTTTCCAACATCACAGGCTTACCAAGTAAATACATCTCAATGGCGAACGGTCTTGTTGGCACACTTTGCGCTCTCTGGCTCTACAATAACTTTGTTGGCTGGCTGACCTTCTTATCTTTGGCAATTCCACCGATTGGCGGTGTGATCATCGCTGACTTCTTCACGAACCGTAAACGCTACGCAAACTTTGAAGCCACCCAGTTCCAAAGCGTAAACTGGGCTGGCATTATCGCTGTAGCGATTGGCGTTGGTGCAGGACACTTCCTTCCTGGCGTAGTGCCGATTAACGCTGTACTTGGCGGTGCAATTAGCTTCCTGATTCTTAATCCTATTCTCAACAAAAAAGCACTGGCAACACAGCCAGCGTAAGGAACCATCATGACAACACTACTGATCAAAAACGTAACGCTAAAAGGACAAGAAGGTCTGCAGCAAATTTTGATTGAAGATGGTCAATTCAAGCGCATTGAAAGCAACGATGTGGAGCTTAGTCATAACGGTGACATCATCGATGCAGAAGGCGGTGTGGTGGTTGCGCCTTTCTGCGAGCCACACATTCACTTAGATACAACTCAAACCGCAGGTGAGCCAAGCTGGAACATCTCTGGCACATTGTTTGAGGGTATTGAACGTTGGGCTGAGCGCAAAGAAATGCTGTCGATTGAAGACGTGAAAGCGCGCGCAAAACAAACCTTAAAATGGCAGATAGCAAACGGCGTACAACACGTTCGTACCCACGTCGATGTTTCAGACCCTACCCTAATTGCCCTAAAAGCGATGGTAGAAGTGCGTGAAGAGATGAAAGAATGGGTAGATATCCAAATCGTCGCCTTCCCGCAGGAAGGAATTCTCTCTTACCCAAATGGCAAAGAGCTGCTAGAAGAAGCCGTCAAATTAGGTGCGGACGTGATTGGCGCGATTCCACACTTTGAATTCACACGCGAATATGGCATTGAATCGCTGCACTACGTATTCGAGTTAGCGCAAAAATACGACCGCCTGATCGACGTGCATTGTGATGAAATCGATGACGAACAATCTCGCTTCGTTGAAACACTGGCAGCATTAGCGCACAAGTTTGATATGGGGAATAAAGTCACGGCCAGTCACACCACAGCGATGGGTTCCTACAACGGTGCATACGCATCTCGCCTGTTCCGTTTATTACGCATGTCCGGTATCAACTTCGTGGCAAATCCATTGGTGAACATTCACTTACAAGGCCGTTTTGATGATTACCCAAAACGTCGCGGCGTAACACGAGTGAAAGAGATGCTGAATGCCAACATCAACGTCTGCTTTGGACACGATGATGTATTTGACCCTTGGTACCCACTAGGCACTGCAAACATGCTGCAAGTGCTGCATATGGGTCTGCACGTGTGCCAGGTGATGGGTTACGACCAAATCAACAACTCACTGGATCTGATCAGCACCAATTCAGCACGTACACTGAACATTCAAGATAAGCACGGCATTGAAGAAGGCAAACCTGGTAGTTTACTGATTCTTCCCGCAGAAAATGGTTTTGACGCAGTACGTCGCCAAGTGCCGGTTCGTTACTCTGTCCGTCACGGTAAAGTGATTGCAGAAACACAGCCTGCGACAACTCATATTCATCTTGAACAAGCAGAGCAAGTAACGTTCAAACGCTAAAAAGATCGGCGAAAAGAAAAAGGCCTGACGACATCGTCAGGCCTTTTTTCTACTGGTAAACATCACTGCTCGCTCTGTCTATTCTTGTCTCATAAACCGCTGAACACATTGAAAGGCCATATAAAACGGCTCAGTACCAAACGTTGCACAAGGTTCTGGTGGCTGAATCTCAATTACACCATCGCACTTGGAAATTATTCTAAGCGTTGGGCATACTTCTGACTTCATTTTAGTTGTAGATATGAACCATGACGTCATTAAGCCAGATAGAACCGCAATTTTTGGAATTTATGCAGCAAGAGATGCAAGTGGATGCAGCTCATGATCTTAAACACGTAAAACGCGTGGTCAAAACAGCGAAACAGCTCTGCAAAGAAGAAAATGCAGACATCGCGATTGTATTACCGGCTGCCTATTTGCATGATTGCTTTACTTATCCGAAAGATCACCCAAATCGCAAAGAGAGCTCAATCATCGCAGCCAAAAAAGCGGTCGCATTTTTAGAGAGTATCGATTATCCGCAGCAATATCATGATGCCATTGCTCATGCGATAGAGGCACACAGCTTTAGCGCAAACATCAGGCCAAATACGTTGGAAGCCAAAATCGTCCAAGATGCCGACCGTCTGGACGCTTTAGGCGCAATTGGCGTGACGCGATGCATTCAAGTCAGCACTCAATTTAACGCGCAACTTTACAACGACAGCGATATATTTGCCGAAGAACGTGAACTTAACGATAAACAATTCACTCTGGATCACTTTCAGACCAAGTTATTCAAAATCGCTGAAACCATGAACACAGAGTCAGCAAGACGCGAAGCGCAAAAACGCAAAACCTTTATGCAAACGTACCTAGAGCAGTTACACGACGAGGTAACAGCGTAAATGTCAGAAAGCTATACGTTAATTAAAGAGCTTAAACGCCAACTAAAGTTAGCTGGGCTGCATTATGCCGATGTTGCACAACACCTTGATTTAAGTGAAGGAAGCGTCAAACGTTTACTCGCTGAAGGTCAGCACATTAGCCTTGAGCGCTTAGAACGAATTTGCCAATTGATTGGTTTAGAAATGGCGGAACTATTTAAGCTCGCGGCTGCGCACAATAAAGGTCTAGAGTCGCTAACGTTAGAGCAAGAAAAGCAGCTGGTTGACGATAAAGCCCTGCTGCTCGTGGCGATCTGTGTTGTAAATGGCTATCAGTTTGAACAAATCGTTCAGCAATATACCTTCAATGAGTTGGAACTGGTGCAAAAGCTTGCTCATTTGGATCGGCTGAACATCATCGACTTGCAGCCAAATAACAAAATTCGTTTGCGTATATCTCCGACATTTAAGTGGCAGATGGGCGGCCCTATTCAACGGTTCTTCCAACAGCAAGTTCAAGACGCCTTTTTCCAAAGCTACTTTTCTGGTGAAGATGAAAAGTTCTCCATGGCAACAGGACTGATGAGTGTACCAAGCAACAAGAAGCTACAACAGAAACTGCAAAAGGTCATCGATGAGTTTTATCAGGCTTGCCAAAGTGATAGCTCTCTCGATATGGACGAAAAACACGGCACCTCTCTGATTATTGCGATGCGTCGCTGGACGTTCCCTTTGTTTGAACCATGGGAAAGAAAACTCACCAATAAGTCTCGCAATTAGTAACTCAATAAAAAAATGGAAATAAAAGTAACGAATTTCGTTACTTTTGGTGGCATACAACGTCACTTGAAAGAGAAAGCTGGTTTAATCGTTCATTGAGCATAAAGTGCTCCCATCTCATTCGACTTTGTTTAATCGGGGCCCGTATGTTTTTCTCAAAACGCTTTTTTCCTTACTTTGTGACGCAATGCCTTGGCGCACTCAATGACAACATCTACAAAAACGTTCTGTTATTGATGGTCACATACAGCCAAATTGATAACCTACCAATATCCGTCAATCTATTCGTTAATTTGGCGGCAGGCTTATTCATCCTACCTTTCTTTCTATTCTCAGCGCATGCTGGTGCCGTCGCTGACAGCATGGACAAAGCCAAATTAATCCGACGTCTAAAGCTCATCGAGCTGGCTATCATGTCTTGCGCAGCAACCGCTATTGCCACCCAAAGTGCCATGCTGATGCTGGTTCTGCTGTTTATGACAGGCACTCAATCGGCCTATTTTGGCCCCGTGAAATACGCCTTACTACCACAAGCGCTCAAACCAAATGAGCTTGTTAAAGGAAATGCTTGGGTTGAAATGGGCACGTTCCTTTCGATTCTTATAGGTACGCTTAGTGCAGGCCTGCTGCTATCCATTCCTAATGGTACCTTGATTGCTTCTTGTGTAGTGATTGCCTTGTCTTTGCTTGGGTTCATGAGCAGCGTGAATATTCCAGCGATGCCTAGCCAATCGAATGACAAAGCGAAATTTGAGCCGATTTCTGGTTTAAAGAACACGTTAAAAGTGGCAAAAAAGCAGAGAGGCATCTGGATGTCTATTCTTGCCATCAGTTGGTTCTGGTTCATGGGTGCGACTTACCTAACTCAATTCCCTAACTTCGCACGCGAACATTTGTTTGCAGACAGTACTGTCGTTTCTTTACTGTTGGCATTGTTTTCCATTGGTATCGCGACAGGCTCTTGGTTGTGTGAAAAGCTCTCTTTCAACCACGTTGAGCTTGGTATTTTGCCATTCGGTATCCTTGGACTGACAGTGTTTGGCGTCGACTTGCTATGGGCAGTCCCGAGTTATCCATCGCTTCCGGTGCACTTTTATGATGTGCAAAGCTTCGTTGCTGAATCCAAACATCTGCGCGTCATGATTGACCTGTTCCTTGTTGGTGTAAGCGGCGGTGTCTTTATTGTTCCTCTTTATGCGTTCATCCAATCGCGTTCAAACAAAGGGGAATGTGCACGTGCCATTGCTGCTAACAACATCATGAATGCATTGTTTATGGTGGTGTCTGCTTTGGTTTCGATCGTTGTACTCAGCGTACTAGAGCTTTCTATTGTGGAACTGTTTGCCATGATGGCAATAGGTAACTTCTTCGTGGCAGTCTATGTCTATCGTCAAGTACCGGAATTCACACAACGCTTTATCAGTTATTTACTCAGCCATTGTATGTATCGTGTGTCTGTAAAGGGGCGTCAACATATTCCTGAACAAGGTGCTGTGTTAATCGTGGCTAACCATGTTAGCTATGTCGATGCGTTGATTTTGATGGGAACCTCTACTCGCCCGGTTCGTTTTGTGATGGACAAGTCCATCAGCGAGCTACCTGTTCTTAAATATGTATTCCGTCATGCCGGTGTTATCCCGATCTGTTCTCCACGTAAGTGTGCCGACACTTACCGACGAGCATTTGAGGAGATTGAACAAGCACTTTACGACGGTGAGGTTGTCTGTATCTTCCCTGAGGGTCGTTTAACGTCTAACGGTCAATTGGGTGAGTTTCGCCCTGGTGTAGAGAAAATCCTTGAACGTAACCCTGTTCCTGTCATCCCTATGGCGTTAAAAGGGCTTTGGGGTTCTTTTTTCAGCCACAAAGGCGGACATGCTCTCACAAAACGACCGACTCGTTTTTGGTCAAAAGTGGATGTTGTTATCGGTGAAGTGTTAAGTCCTGCGTCTTTAAATCGTCATCAATTGCAACAACAAGTACAGGATTTACTGGGCTGAGTCGCTTGCTACAGCAGTCAAACTTTGCAGCAAAACGTAAATATGCACCACAAAGCACAAGTAGTTTCTTGTCAATTAGAGTAGGATACCTACGACGTCATAAATCTAGGAGGTATTATGAAAATCATCATCTTACATGGTCTTTATATGCATGGGCTGGTCATGCAGCCTCTTAGCCAAAAGCTGAGAAAACTCGGATACGAAACGCAAGTACTCAGCTATAACACTGTTGCTATCGATGAGTCTTCACTGTTTGATTCTATTGATCATTCGCTTAATCCACTGACCACAAACGTGCTCGTGGGACACAGCTTGGGAGGCTTGATGATTAAGCGCTATCTCGCCAACAGAAAACCGAGCACTAACTTAATCTCTCATGTTGTCGCTATCGGTTCGCCTCTTAAAGGCGCGTCCATTGTAGGTCGAATTCAAGATCTCGGATTGGGTGCAATTTTAGGCAATTCGCCACACCACGGATTAAACAAACATGATGACGCTTGGGATTTCCCTCAAAAACTCGGCAGTATCGCAGGAACGATGCCGATTGGCGCTCGCCCATTGTTGATCCGTAATGACAACACCATGTCGGACGGTACGGTTACCGTAGAAGAGACAAGACTGGACGGTATGCAAGATCATATCGAAGTGAAGCAAACGCATACGAGCCTGATTTACAACACCTTCGTGCCGCAGCAGATTGATCACTTTATTCACACAGATTATTTCCGTCGATAGCACACTTTTCCATCATACAGATGGAATCGACTTTCCAAGCTATTCAGTTCGCAGTACTATCCTAGCTCCACTTCTTCACAACTTGGATGAAGTGGTACATTTTTAATTGTTCTCAGGGCGGGGCGAAATTCCCCACCGGCGGTATACTTTTTCAAGTGAGCCCGCGAGCGCTCGATTCGTCGAGGTCAGCAGATCTGGTGAGATGCCAGAGCCGACGGTTATAGTCCGGATGAAAGAGAATAAGAATACACCAGCATAGCGAGTCAGATCGCTAAGAATGCTGGTGCACTTCTTTTTGATCGTATTTTACGGCGATCTCTCATACCGCCCTGATTCTGGTGAAATTTAGGAGTTAACCATGAATCAGTCATCACTACTTGCCGAATTCGGCGACCCAATTACTCGCGTTGAAAACGCACTTATCGCTTTAAAAGAAGGCCGTGGCGTACTGCTTCTTGATGATGAAGATCGCGAAAACGAAGGCGATATCATTTATTCAGTCGAGCACCTCACTAACGAGCAAATGGCATTGATGATCCGCGAATGTAGCGGCATCGTTTGTTTGTGCTTAACAGATGTTCAAGCAGACAAACTGGAACTGCCTCCAATGGTGGTAAACAACAACAGCGCAAACCAAACCGCATTTACGGTTTCTATTGAAGCGAAAGTTGGTGTAACAACGGGTGTTTCAGCAGCAGACCGCGTAACGACCATTAAAACGGCGGCAAACCCGCACGCAAAACCGGAAGATCTTGCTCGCCCGGGTCACGTATTCCCTCTGCGCGCACGTCCAGGTGGTGTAATGACTCGCCGTGGTCACACAGAAGGTACGATTGATCTGATGCAAATGGCAGGGCTTCAACCCGCTGGCGTACTGTGTGAAGTGACCAATCCAGATGGCACGATGGCAAAGGCACCGGAGATCGTAGCATTCGGTCGCCTGCACAACATGCCGGTACTGACGATTGAAGATATGGTAATGTACCTGAACCAGTTCGAGTTGAAACTGGCATAGTCAGATCTCAGCTCTTGAAAAAGCCGCGCATTTGTGCGGCTTTTTTGATCGATCCTCTTTGCACTTAAGTAGTTATACTTATTGAAAACAAGGGGAACAACACCATGAAAGGATTACTGAAACTCGCCGCTCTCGTTAGCTTTCTCTCCATGAATTCGCTTGCTCTTGCATCTGAGTGCCCTGATATTCTTCAAGGTAAGCAAAGGTTGTTAAACTCAACGGAAGAAGTCGATCTATGCGAAAGCTTTAAGGGAAAGACACTACTAATCGTCAATACAGCAAGCCAGTGCGGCTTCACTCCTCAGTTCGAACAGTTAGAAACCCTCTATCAAACTTACAAAGACCAAAACTTCACCGTTATCGGTTTCCCGAGCAATGACTTTCGACAAGATAGAGGAAGCGAAACAAACACAGCGAAAGTCTGTTATCTCGATTACGGGGTCACCTTTCCAATGATGGCTCGCTCTTCAGTATTAGGTGTAGATGCGAACCCAGTCTTCAACCAGATTACTAACCAAGCAGGCATAAAACCAAAATGGAACTTCTACAAGTTTCTAATTAGCTCTGAAGGTAAAGTTATTGCTACTTTTCCAAGCTCCACATCACCGACAAGTACTACGCTTACCAATATGATAGAGCAACAATTGTAAGGTGACGACCATGACAACACGCTCAACCATGCTACAACTCGGTTACTTAGGCCTGGTTCCATTTGTGTTTAGTTTAGGGCTGATTTTCACTGACATCTCACTCTTCAATTTAAGTGGTCAGCAATTTTTCATCGCATATAGCGCCGTTATATTAAGTTTTTTATCCGGCATCCTTTGGGGTAATGGCATTGAGCATTACTACCACCGCCTTAGCCGAAATATATTAATTCTCAGCAACCTTTTTGTCTTACTAGCTTGGGGCGCACTACTGCAGGGCCACAAACATTACGCAGTCGCAACCCTACTCTTAGCAATTGGGTACCTTGCTGTTTGGTATGCAGAAAAGCTCGTGAGGAAAGTCGAACAAGACGCCGAGCCCAAGGGATATCAAGGAATGAGGAGCAAACTGACCTTCGGCGTAATCGTAATGCACGGATTGGCTTTAGTTTCATAACCTGGTCTGTCCAGTACTAAGATCACAAAAAAACGTCTTTTTATAAAACAATGTTCATTTCGTGAATGCACACATATTTTGAACACTGTTTTGTTTCATTTATGAATCAATCCACATATAAGTAATTCAAAGCATTCACAAAGGATATGAATATGTTTTTTCGCAAACTTTTGTTTAGCACTGCGATGATCAATGCAACGACAGGTTGCGTGTCTTACCAGGCACAACAAGCCGCCGCTCAAACAGTAAATAATACAGGCGCTGTGCTTACCAATGTGATTAAAACTACGATTGCTCAGCCATGTAATGTTGCAATCACTGCTGCTAGCTTGTTTTATCCGCATGCCATATTTATGACTAGTGTTCCGACTCAAGCATGTACAAGCGTTCTTAGATAATACGAAAGTGATAAGCATAAAAAATGGCGACTCTACCGTCGCCATTTTTAAGCTTCAATGCTATTTACAGTTACAGCGTCAATAAGTAGTTAACTAATTGATTGTACTCGTCGTAAGTACGAATTTCGTTGGCCAAAACAATGTATTTATTGTTCACAACCACACCCGGAACCCCTCTCAACGTGCTGGCAGAGAATTGCTTATCAAAACCTTTCTGCATTGAGTTTACGGCGAAACTATTGTACGCCGCATCAAACTTCTTACCTTCGACGCCATTATCAACGAACAGCTGTTTCAGCTCAGCTTCGTCTTTTGGCGCTTGTCGCTTTTGATGAATTTGGGCAAACATAGCAGGAATCATTGTATCTTCAACTCCTAGCGACACCATCGTCGCGTAGGACTTGGCCATCGGAATCGCCATATCTCCGCCCATGAACCCCACATGTACCTTTTCAAACTTTGCCTCTTTTGGCAGAGCAGGTTTTAAACGCTCAATAAGCGACTCAAACTTGTAGCAATGTGGGCAATAAAAAGAAAAGAATTCCGTCACAACAGGTTTCGATGCTTTCTTAACATCCAGAACTTTGTAGTGCTTCCCTTCTTCAAATTGCGCTGCATGAGCGGTAAAAGTCAGTAAAAGTGCACTACATAAGGCAAGTAGTTTTTTCATTGTTTATTTCCTTATGGCATTCAAATGCCAAATCATTTCATTTGGTAAAAGGGGGAAACCCCAAGTAATTTGAGATGAGGAATTAAACAATCGGAGGACGATAAAGTTTGGTGATCACTGTCACTACTTTTTCGACTAGAGGCCTATCAATCAAGGCAAGGCTATAAGGAAGAAGCAGTAAGTCGTTTTGAGATAAGTTGGCGGGAATTTTGACCATGCAGGAAGAGCTACAACTCGTGTGAGATTGTTGTGCCTTATTGATGGCTGACTCATCGTGATGTGATTCTACGCAGTCGTCATTGACGCCAAGTTGTTTGTGCAGAGCAGCCTGTTGAACAATAAGATCGCGTACTTCAATTGTTTTCATCGGAGCGGAAGCCTGCGCCACAGGAGCGACACTACTCAAAAGCATAGCAACTAAGCAAACTATCGCAGTCAACAATGTACGGTTAAACTTCAACATAGCTACATCAAGGAAAATGGTGATTTAAGATAATACATGATAACGATTTGACTTCAAGATACGGACTCTCGGCTCGCTAACAAACTCTGTTCTTTGACCATTTTAGGCTAGTGAATTTTCTCTCTAACACTCCCTCAGTACACGAAACCAGCACAACGAGCTATTCACCGTTCGGATACTCCCCTCATCAGATACCAGCAACAATTCGATAAAACTTGAAATCATTATGAAACACGAGTAATAGTTAGAACGGTTTTTGTACGAACAAGGAAAGATCAATGCTTAAAAAAAGATTCTTTAAGACAAAAGATGAAGTCGAAGTCACGTTCGAGCTAGATAAAGATCAGTGGGACTCTGTCCAAATTGCTGGAGACTTCAACAACTGGCAGCCAGAACCGATGAAATTAGTGAAGAAAAGTCGTCAGTTTAAATTTAAAACCCGCTTACCTAAAGCGCAGAATGTTCAGTTCCGTTACTTGCTCGATGACGCGAAGTGGGAAAATGACCCACAAGCTGATGCTTACGTTCCAAATACATTTGGCAGCGACAACAGCGTCGTGTGTACCACCGAATAAGCGGTAATTTCGCTTTAAGATTCCATACCTAGGCGCAAACGTTGCGCCTTTTTGCATCTCTCTAAATGTGATAGGTGATTAGATTTAAATTATTAATTGGCAATTTTATCCAATTAACTCATCCGATAACCTTATTCTGAGAAAGCTTTATTTGAAATAATTCGTAAATTTGTTTAAGTTCCATTGATATTAAATATTGTATACATCACTTAAATGAACGCACAACAAATCAAACCATCTCTAATCATTGTGGAAGACGATCCCAAATTACAAACTATGTTGGGAGAGTATTTTGTTGAACAAGGTTTTCAGGTCAAATGTATCGACAATGGGACGGACGCACCTAATGCGATTATTGACACACAACCAGACGTGGTGCTGTTAGATTTGATGCTACCCGGACAAGATGGTCTGAGTGTATGTCGTCAAATCCGAGAATGCTACAAAGGCAAAGTGTTGATGCTAACAGCAAGTGATGATGACTTCGATCATGTCGCCGCATTAGAAATAGGCGCAGATGACTTTGTTACTAAACCCATCAAACCTCGCGTATTGCTGGCTCGTATTCGCATGCTATTAAGAAGAAAAGAGGCGGCGCCTACCGAGTCCGAAAACGGCCTACAAATTGGTGTTCTGTGTTTAAACCGATTGCGTAAATCGTGCGTAATGAACCAAGAAGAAATTGCGCTGACAGACGGCGAGTTCGATTTGTTGTGGGTTCTTGCAACGCATGCTGAAAAAACACTATCACGCGAGTGGCTGACCAAAACACTGCGTGGTATTGAATACGATGGAACAGACCGCACCATTGATAATCGCATAGTGACACTGAGAAAGAAGCTAGGCGATGCTTCTTGCTCACCACAAAAAATCATTACTGTTCGCGGCAAAGGCTACCTATTTATGCCTGATGCATGGAATGAATAATGAGACGGATTTATCTGGAAAGCTTTGTTGGCCTTATCATTCTGTTTATGGCTAGCTTGTGGGGATACGAGTTCTTAGTTTATGAGATCAACACAGATTATGACTACCTGTTACAAGAGCATGAGGGTCAAGCTTTTCACGATCTGATCTACCCTATCTATAAAGAACACGGATTAGAATATACTCAACAACAGTTGGAACAATTTGCCACATCAAGCCATCGTTTGTTGGTGCCTCATACGCTTGAAGAGCTTCCAACAGACATCAAAAAGGCGTTTGAAAATGATACCTCCGTTAACGTCGCTTACGATGAAGAAAGGGATATCTGGTTCCGCCTAGATGCGAGCACGCCTATCTTTAAAATGAGCGATAATCCGAATAGCCCTGTGGTTAAAGCTGCCAACTTTGATGACAATATCGTTTGGTTGTTCTTTTTAGCTGGATTTGCTCTGTATTGCATATTGTTGATCTGGTTCTTAAGCCGTCGGATTCGAGAGCTAGAGAGAGTGACCGTTGAGTTTGCCTCAGGTAACTTCAAGGCTCGAGCTAGTACCTCAAGCGCTAAGTCTGTTGGGACGTTAAACAAAAGCTTTAACACGATGGCCGATAAAGTATCTCGCTTGATCACTAGCAATAAAATGCTAACTAACGCCGTTGCACATGAATTGCGTACCCCAATCTTCCGCTTACAATGGCAAGCAGATTTGTTATCGGATTCAACCTTAACTGAACAACAGAAAAAGTATGTTTACAGTATCGTCGAAGACATTGACGAGATGGAAGAAATGGTTGAAGAATTGCTTTACTACGCAAAGATGGAGCGTCCTGACACAGCATTACAAACTCAAGAAGAAGTCGTCCTATTCAACTTAGTCAAAGAATTACGACAGAGATGGCAAAAAGAGACTACGCTCGCTATCTCGCTTCAAGAAGTAAACTCAGAAAACGTTCTCGCGTTTGCTGACCCAAAATTGTTAAAGCGAGCCTTAGATAACTTGCTGCGCAATGCAATGCGGTACGCAGATAAGCAGATTTTAGTGGAGATAAAACACGATCAGCACCGCTGCTTCATCAATGTTCATGATGATGGCATAGGTATTGAAGAAAAGCATTGGCCTCATCTATTCGAACCATTTTACAGCGCGGATGAATCTCGCAACAAAAAGACGAGCGGGTTTGGGCTCGGTTTGGCGATTGTCAGACAGATAATGGAGCTTCAACGTGGAGAAGTTTCGATTTGCCATAGCCCACTTGGAGGAGCTTGCTTCACACTTAGCCTCAAAAAATCAGACAGTTAACTTAACCTTCCTACCCCGTTTACAGAAGACGACACTTCAATACACTCAAGCGACAGAGCCCAACAATAAAACAGTGTACATTTAATCCATAAGATTCACACACTAAATGGATAGTACTCATGTATAAATCTTTTATCCTGATTATGGCGCTTACTTCTACGCTTACAGCTTGCGCCTACAACCAAAAACCTGTCGTCGACATGACCAATGTTGACCCTAGTACATATGAACAAGACTTTCTTTACTGCCAAGGCTATGCAGAAAATGTCGACAAATCAGAGGCAGCGAAATCTGAAGCCACTAATGGGGCAGTTACAGGCGCATTGATCGGCGCAGCTGCTGGTGCGCTAGAAGACGGATTAGGTGGAGCGGCTGTCGGTGCTGCTGCCGGCGGTGCTGTAGGAGCTGGAGCTGGTGCTTTGAGTGGAACAAATGATTCAACCAAAACCCAATCTCTCGTATTGCGTAAATGTCTCCAGAACAAAGGCTATACCGTCTACGATCTTGATTAAATAAGCACTTTTCTTAAATTATCGCGCGATGGATTCTATTCACAAATGTTTCACGCTGTAACGATTAATCTCGTTACCTCTCTGGGATATGTGTTCCATCCCAATGCTTAAATAGTAAGGTCATATTTTGAAGCCAGGTAAAACAGGTATACGCCGTGTCATGGATGCGACCGGCTATTCATTTCAAGGATTGAAAGCCGCATGGACACACGAAGCCGCTTTTAGACAAGAATTGATTCTCGCCTTGGTGCTTTCCGTCTGTGCTTTTTTCCTTCCTGTCACCACATACGAAAGAGTGCTGATGATCAGTAGCCTGTTCTTGGTATTGATCGTCGAACTCATTAATTCCGCCGTAGAAGCGGTTGTCGACCGTGTTAGCGATGACTGGCACGAGCTCAGTGGTAGAGCCAAAGATATTGGTTCAGCAGCAGTATTTGTTGCGTTAACTCTTGCCCTTTTTATTTGGGCTTCGTTCTTGCTCTAATTTTTATTCAAGACACTCATTATGAAGACACATGATTTACAACAGAGAGGTATCTCTTACGTTACCTTTACTTTCCTGTTGGCGCTGTATTTCGCTCTCGTCGTAAACATCCCTATTTATAAAGAACTGATCGGCATCTTTACACACTTAGATAATGTCAAGATTGGATTTATTATCACAATACCAATTTTCTTTCTTGCCGCGCTCAATTTCCTTTTTAATTTATTTAGTTGGCCTTGGATCGGCAAGCCGTTCTTTATAATTTTAATCATTGTTTCAAGTATGGTGAGCTACGCAAGCTATAACTATGGCACACTTTTCGATTCTGGAATGATTGCCAATATTGTTGAAACCGATTCGAGCGAGGCGAGTTCTTACCTGAGTGCTCACTCTGTAATTTGGACGCTGATTATGGGAGTTATCCCAGCGATAATTATCTTTAAGGTCAAGCTGCAATCTCAACGTCACCAATTACTGTACTTCTCTGTTACCAAATTAGTATCGATGCTGTCGTCGCTAGCTGTCATCGCCGTCATTGCCAGCGTGTACTATCAAGACTACGCATCTGTAGGGCGCAACAATAGCCACCTAAAAAAAATCATCATACCCACCCAGTTCGTTTACAGCGCGACCGGGTATGTGAAGGAGAAATATTTCACCACGCCAGAGCCATATCGAGAAATCGGCACAGATGCAAAGCAGTCAGATAGCGCCGTACAGCTAGCACAGCGCAAACCAACACTGCTGGTTTTTGTCGTAGGAGAAACCGCTCGAACGCAGAACTACCAACTCAATGGCTATACACGAGAGACAAACCCTTATACTAGTAAACTGGATGTTATCTCATTTCAAGACGTCGCGTCTTGTGGCACCGCGACTGCTGTATCTGTGCCTTGTATGTTTTCACAGCTCACGCGAAACGAGTTTGAACGCACCAAAGCGGATAACCAGGACAATGCTCTCGATATAATGCTGCGCGCTGGGGTTGACCTCATTTGGAAAGAAAATGACGGTGGGGATAAAGAAGTAGCCCACAAGATCAAGAAAATTGAAGTGGATCGAAAGCAAGTAAACCCTATGTGTAATGGCCAAACTTGTTACGACATGGCGCTATTAGATCATTTTGATCAGGAAGTCGCGGATATGCACGGTAACCGAGTGGTCGCCATGCACCTTATAGGAAGCCACGGTCCGACCTACTTTCAGCGTTACCCAAGAGACAACGCCTTCTTTAAACCAGACTGTCCACGTGCAGATATCGAAAACTGTAGCATCGAACAAATAGTGAACACATATGACAATACAATACGCTACACCGATCTTGTATTGGCAGAAACCATCAAAAAACTTAAAGCGTTAGAGTCTGAGTATAATACCGCGCTAATTTACATATCGGATCACGGTGAGTCACTAGGCGAAAACGGATTGTTCTTACATGGTATGCCTTATGGCCTTGCACCAGATTTCCAAAAACGTGTTCCTTTGATTATGTGGCTGTCTTCGGGCTTTAAACAAGCGAAGCAGATCAATACCGACTGTTTGTATAAACAAGCACAGAATGCAGGCCAATACTCACATGATAACGTGTTCCACTCTTTATTAGGCATTATGGATGTACAAACTCAAGCCTACGATAGCAAGTTAGATATATTCAAAGCCTGCCGAGCCGTTTCCTAAATCATTCAATAAAGCCTGGCTCAAAGTGTGAATCAGGCTTTTTCTAACAAGGTATTTAAACTCATCGCCGCGCCAAGCGTTATACTGACAGTCCGCGATCCATACATCGAGATAAGGACTAGGATGAAAATTGGTATTATTGGTCTAGGGGATATCGCTCAGAAAGCATACCTTCCTGTTATCACTCAGCTTCCAAATATCGAACTTGTATTTTGTACCCGCAACCCAAACACACTTGAGAGCCTGGCTAAGCAGTATCGAATCTCAGAGATCTGCCAAGACTACCAGCAACTTCTGCACTTTGGCGTCGATGCCGTCATGATTCATGCGGCAACAAGCGTACACCCTCAAATAGCGGCATTTTTTCTGCAGCATGGAATTCCAACCTTTGTCGACAAACCATTAGCGAATAGTGCTGATGACGTGGAAAAGCTGTACGACATTGCCGAAAAAGAGAGACAGCCACTCTATGTGGGCTTGAACCGTCGTCACATTCCACTTTACAACCAACATATGCCACAAGTGCAGCAAGGCAACATATCTGACTTAAAGTCGTTACGCTGGGAAAAGAACCGTCACCAACTACCGGGGGATGTTCGTACCTTTATATTTGATGATTTTATTCACCCATTAGACAGCGTTAACGTCACAGCCAAAGCCGATCTAAAAGATGCTTATGTAACTCATCAACTTGAAGGTGGTCAGTTGGCGCGTTTAGATATTCAGTGGCAACATGGAGATACTTTGCTCCACGCCTCGATGAATCGCCACTTCGGTATCACTACAGAGCGCGTTCAAGCTTGTTATGCAAACAAAGCAGTGGAGTTCGACTCCTTCGTTGAAGGCAAACTATGGCAATCTAACCAAGAGCAAAAAATCAATTTGAAAGACTGGACGCCAATGCTGACGAGTAAAGGTTTCCATTCGATGTTGCTCGATTGGTTTGGCGTCGTTGAGTCTGGAAATATTGCTGATGAAGTAGTAACACGCAACATTGCCAGCCATCGATTGGCAGAGCAAATTTGTCAATATCTCGAGAAAGTTGTCTCTAGATAATGCGATTCTTGGCTATATGCTTGATTGAGTATTACGCTCTATACTAAAAAGACTTGCCTTAGGGAAGGCATTCATTCTCTGTTAAGACTACGGCGATTATTCTATCAATCAGGTGAATGAGGGCACGGAAGCACACATCGACAAAACAGACGGTTTAGATTTGTTTTACACTGCTCTCAGGTATCTGAATCATCACATTCAAGAATAAAGGAAATAGAATGAGAACACTTGGTAACATCATTTGGTTTGTATTTGGTGGCGTATTTATGGGGTTGCTATGGTGGTTTTTTGGTATTTTGGCCTTTATTAGCATCATCGGAATACCTTGGGGGCGTGCGTGTATCGTTATGGGTAATTTTTCCTTTTTCCCATTCGGTAAAGAGGCCATCTCACGCGATGAATTGACCAATGAAATGGACATTGGCACGAGTCCGCTCGGCGTTATTGGTAACGTCCTTTGGTTTGTATTTGCAGGCCTTTGGTTAGCTATCGGTCACGTACTTTCTGCCGCAGCATGCTTTGTCACCATAATCGGCATTCCGTTTGCGCTCCAACACCTCAAGCTAGCGGTTATTTCACTCGCACCAATTGGTAAAACGGTTGTATCGTCAGAAGAAGCTGCAATGGCTCGATACAACATCAATCGTTAGCAAAAAGCTAATGCGCTTTCTATCCTCTGGGCAGTCATGCTCAGAGGGTAACGCCCGTCAAAAGTAAGCCTATAATCGCTATCGCATATTCAATAATGGCTGATTGTATATTCATACCGTCACCTTTACGTTGAAGTTTATCCTAGCTCAGCACTGCTTTACTTTTATAATTAATTAATACGCCCAATCGAGTTCAAGATGCTAGACTCATAGCGTCGTCACTGACTCAAACTCCAAGAACGACGTAACGAAAAAGCGAGCTATCCTATGCTCGAAATATGGATTCTTTCCCCCTCGAAGTAGAGTTCAACAACAAAAAGACGAACTATAATCATAGCCAAAATTAATGCTTTTCGACCTAAAATATCTCACATCAATCAAAGAAAGCTTCTAAGATTTTCTCTTTTTGAGTAAATATAGACAGTTACAGTAGCGAAATTCTTCTCGGTAAAACTCCCCACTCAATCTCATGATCAGTTTTTTTAAAAAACAACAAAAATTCGTTGTTATCTAGAGTAATTATTTTATTTGTCGCAGAGCAATTCCATCAATATCATTTGCGACATCGGAGTGCTAGAGCATTGAACTTTTTAGCATTTATCACAGGTATAGAACGTAAAAAACCTTTTATTACTTATTTTTCTTTTTACATATGTTCTAACTCAACGTCTATTCAGACAGGAATATACCGTGGATAAATATCAAGCAGCTTATGCTAAGCGTCTAGAGAAACTAAATGGGGATCCATCTCCTAAAACGATAGCCCGCCTTTCGGCTTGGGATGCGTTTTTTAACAAGGAGTACGAGCTCCAAGACTTGGAATACCAGCTATCGGACGCTGCGCACCAGCACTATGAACAGTCGCATGCGAAGAGCGACATTAGCTTCAAAGAATTCAAACGAGCGTTCTATAATGAATCCATCAAAATTTACAATTTAACTGATGGCGCTTCTATCCAGAAAGTATTCACCCCATTACTTTTGCTTACAACGCTCTGGATAGTGTTTGTATGCCTATTTAACAAGTGATCATCAAACTATTCCAACAACGATCAGTATGGGACTACAGGTATGGCTCTATGTAAGGGGGCTAATTCGCTCGGTCTCCTTCACTAAATTAGCGACTCAATTACCCGCAATTCCATAAGCTAAAAGTGACAAGGGCATCCGTTGATGCCCTTTTTATTCAAAGGAACGCAACCAATAGACCTTTGGCCCACTTGGGTATAAAACCATTATGCGTTAAGCTGCACGCTATTATCCGATTGATAAAGAGTGGAGCGAAGTGATGGAAAAAGTAGGCTCTCGAGCATTGATTGTCGAAGGTGGAGCCATGCGAGGCGTATTTTCATGCGGCATACTCGATCATTTTCTTGCTAGCGAGTTCTCTCCATTTGATAGCTTTTGGGGAGTGTCTGCGGGTGCTAGCAACTTGGCTGCCTACTTAGCTAAAATGCCCGGACGTAACTTAAAAATCTACCTCGATTACAGCTTAAGAAAAGAATTTATCTCTCCATCTCAACTTCTACGTGGTGGTGATATGATGAACTTAGACTGGATGTGGAATGTCACCCTCGAAGAACTTGGAATCGATAAATCTGCGCTCAAAGCTGATTCACGACCTTTCTTTTTAGGCGTGACGCGTCAAGACAATGGGCAAGCGGAGTACCACCTTCCTGATGTCGACGACTTGGCAGAAACAATGAAAGCCAGCAGCGCACTGCCTGTACTTTACCGAAATGGCGTATCACTGAACGGAATTCAATACGTTGATGGTGGCGTCTCAGACGCACTTCCTGTTGCAGAAGCAATAAAGCGAGGAGCCAAAAAGATTATGGTTTTACGCAGTCAGCCCGCAAGCTATCAAAAGCCAAGAGGAAAATTCAGCGCCCTAACTAGGAGGATGTTGAAAGAAACGCCCGGATTAATTGAACCTATGTTGACACGTGAAGTTCGCTACAATCAGACCTTAGCGCTGATCAACAACCCACCACCTGGTATCGAAATCATTCAAGTGTGTCCTCCTGAAACATTCAAGTTGAAACGGCTGAGTCGATCGCCAGCACCACTGCGTCATGCTTATGAGTTAGGAATTGAAGCAGGAAAGGAAGCCATCATACGCTGGAGTCAGAAGTAGAAAAAAGCCACGTGGATTAAACGTGGCTAACGCAAATTCGATGGCAGTGGATTATCGTATTTGCTTCTGGTCGAGCCCAATATTCAGGCTCAAAACTGTTTTAATTTGCTCGCTAACTGAGAAGGCGAGTAGGCTGTCAAAACTAGTAAGTTTCAAACAACCCAGAGTTGTAGTCTTGGATGGCTTGTTCTATCTCTTCCATGCTATTCATGACAAAAGGGCCATAATGCACCACGGGTTCATTAATTGGCTCACCTATAAAGATCAGTGCACCACTCTCTTTTTCGGCCTGCAATTCAACCCATTCACCTTTCGATAAAATGGCCATTTCGCCTTGATTGATCTCACGACCTTTTAATTGAATACGACCTTTATAGACATAGAGCATCATGTTGTTGTCTTGATCCGTGTTCAAATTCAAAGCTTGACCACCCATCGCTCTCCAATCGGCTACCGTGGCAGCAACACCTGTCTCTGTTAGCGGCCCCTGAATTCGTTCGTTGTTTATAGTCATATGACCCGCAATCAAACGTACAACCCCCGTATTCGGAGTATCAAACTCAGTGATCGTTTCAGGTTGAAAGTCATGATATTGAGCTGGCTGCATCTTATTTTTCGCAGGCTGGTTAATCCAAATTTGGAAACCATGCAGTTCGCCTTCCTTCATAATAGGCATTTCGCTATGGATGACGCCTCTTCCTGCCGCCATCCACTGTGCACCACCGGAACGAAGCTCACCAACATTATCCATATGATCACGATGCTGGAAATGACCTTTCAACATATAAGTAAGCGTCTCGATACCGCGGTGCGGATGCGGAGGGAAACCGCCGATATAATCAGCGCGGTCTTCTGATTTGAGTTCATCCATCATCAAAAATGGAGAAAAGCTAGCATTATTGAAACCCGCTACTCGGCGAATTTTCACTCCATCACCATCAGCAGTAGCTTGCGCAGGAATAAGCTGACGAATGTCTCTGAATGTACTCATACTAGTTCTCCTAGTTTATCTATGTGACCGCTTGCAAATCGCATGTTCAATCTATGGCTATCGATAAGGTTCTATTTTAGGTTGATGAGCTAAAATTATGAGCCATACTATTCGTTCTACTTATTCAACTTTTTCGAACAATACAATTTATCGAGTTAATAATGAGCACATTTAATTTATCTAAAATAAATGTAGCTATTTTCTAAACAAGGTGTATAGTGTGCCTTGGCTCTTAGAAGAGAGCTGTTAATGCAACATTTAGTTTAAGTTTCCTCTCAGTAAAATCTTGAATCCCCAATTCAGACACCTGCGTACAACTTCCTCTTGATTGAACATTCAATAGCTTAGAAAAGATCCACAAAACAAATCATAATTTTAATGTTTAATTCAAAGGTATTTTTATGTCTAAAGTAACTGGTTCAGTAAAATGGTTTAACGAAACTAAAGGCTTCGGTTTTCTATCTCAAGACAACGGCGGCCAAGATGTATTCGTACACTTTAACGCTATCGTTTCTGACGGTTTCAAAACACTGACTGAAGGTCAGAAAGTAAGCTTCAATGTAGAGCAAGGTAAAAAAGGTCCTCAAGCGACTGAAGTAACTCCTCTATAAGACTGCTTTTCTTGGTGTAGCATGCCCATGCTGCACCAAACCTCTCTCCTTCAAAAATATTCTTTCATCAATCACTCAGCCTAATTTTAGGCATTGCTTTGTGCTATCTAAAATAAACTGAATAGTACTGCTTAATTTATTATTTATAGGAAAAATCATGTCCTCAAAAAGAACTGGCCGTCAAAGGCATTGGTATCAATTACTTAACAAAGAGAAAATCACTAAAAAACAGGAGAATAAATGTTAGAAATTGAATTTAATTTAGAACAACCTCAAACCTCTTGGAACGCTAAAATACATCAATTAAATGGTGATATTTTACGAAGACACGTATTACCGAAACTTCTTTCTCATAGCTTCATGATCGATTTTGAATATTGTGAGAAAACGCAATCTGGAACTATTCTCTGTGATTCAGGTTCAAAGTTAGGAAGTTTTACTGTTAACTGATTCAGTTTTCATGCATTAATGGATAATGCAACTAATTTGGAAGGTATCCAATGGCTAGAAAAAGTAAGAAGCAGTCAGAAAAAGACAAAAAAGAGTCTGAACAAAACGCGGCGGCGGTAAAGCAGAAAACTCGACGCCGCATAGAAGACATTATGGAACAAAGAGAATTTGATAAGTTATTCGATCTATAAATGCTCTCTAGTGCTTTCTCTGCCTTTATCGTTGTGCAAGGTACCGCCACCTACCTTTGCTCAAACGAATCTCCACTCTTTTAGACTACTCTTCTAATTACACGTGCCTCTCACACACGCAAAAACAACTGGCTCCTCTATACTCAAGTGACTTGCAAATAGTCGTTTCGCTCACAGGAAAACCCGTGACTAATGACAGTTAGGTTATTTGCGTATAGCCAAAGCGATATTTTTGCGTATAATCCCTCTCGTTTGCTTCGTATAACCCCAATGATATGGTTTGGGGGTCTCTACCAGTTCCCGCAAAGTGCTGATTACGAAGAGTTGAGATCATCGTGGGTCTTACTCTTTGTGATAGCGTTCGATTTATTTCTATCTATACCTATTCTTAGAGTAACTGCATCCACAATACACATAAGGTGGAATATGAACGCATTTATTCAAGGTCTTCCAAAAGTAGAGCTGCACTTACATATCGAAGGTTCACTTGAGCCGGAACTCTTATTCAAATTAGCAAAACGAAACGGCATCGAGATCCCTTACTCTTCTCCGAGTGAACTACGCAGCGCATATCAGTTCACAGACTTACAATCATTTCTCGACCTCTATTACCAAGGAGCGGGAGTTCTGCGTACTGAGCAAGATTTTTACGATCTCACTTGGGAATACTTACTGCACTGTAAAGAAGACAACGTTATTCATACCGAAATCTTTTTTGACCCTCAAACACACACAGAACGCGGCATAGACTTTGACACTGTTATCAATGGAATCGCTCGTGCGCTAAAAGATGGTCACGAAAAACTTGGCATTACCTCGCAAATTATTGCGTGTTTTCTCCGTCACCTTTCAGAAGAGAGCGCCATAGAGACCCTACAGACTATTCTGAAACACCGTGATAAGATCATTGGTGTTGGACTAGATTCTTCAGAACAAGGTCATCCGCCAGCTAAATTCAAGCGCGTATTTAAACAAGCAGTAGAAGAAGGCTTACTTACCGTTGCTCACGCAGGAGAAGAAGGCCCCGCACAAAATATTAGCGATGCCATTGAAATGCTTTACGTGAGCCGCGTGGATCACGGTGTTCGCTGTGTTGATGATGAAGCATTAGTTGAATCCTTAATCGAAAGCCAAATGCCACTGACAGTGTGTCCGTTATCGAATCTTAAGCTATGTGTATTCGACGATATGAAAGATCACAATATTGTGGATTTGCTACGAAAAGGTGTCGCCGTAACGATTAACTCAGACGATCCTGTGTACTTTGGTGGCTACATGACGGACAACTTTTTGGCCGTCAACAACGCACATCCAATGAGTAAGAGTGAACTTGCCCAATTTACAATGAACGCGATTGATGCCAGCTTTATCGATAACGAGTTAAAGGCGAAATATCGTCACCTTGTTAGCCAATACGTAAACCAGCACGAAGCGTTGCAATAAAGGCATAGTGCCACGCCTTAGGTCAAACGCGTAGGTATTAAAACCCTACAAAGACTCTGTGGTTAACCGCATTTATAAACGCTAGACTGAGAAAGCTAAACTAGCACACAAAAAGGAATAGAATCATGATTCAACAAGGCCAAGCTCTACCAGTTGCAACTCTTAGTGAGTTGACTGCCGATGGTATGGTTAACCACGACGTTACAGAACTGTTTGCGAACAAGAAAGTCGTACTCTTTGCTGTACCTGGCGCATTCACCCCTACCTGTTCAGAAGCTCATCTACCAGGCTATGTGGTATTAGCTGATGAGCTAAAGGCAAAAGGTGTTGATTTAATTGCTTGCGTTTCTGTAAACGATGCATTTGTGATGCAAGCGTGGGGCGAAGCTCAAAACGCTTCTGAGATTCTGATGTTGGGTGATGGCGACGCTAGCTTTACTAAAGCATTAGGTCTTGAAATGGATACAGGCGGCTTTGGTGGTATTCGCTCACAACGTTACGCGATGATCATTGAAAACGGCACAGTGACTAAGCTTAACGTTGAAGAGCCAAAAGAGTTTGAAGCAAGCAAAGCAGAAACGATTTTAGCGGCGCTTTAAGCTTACTCCTAAATACAAAAACGGAAGCCATCGCTTCCGTTTTTTGTTGGCTAACGCATTCTCACAACACTCGTTTGTTGCTTACGCTGCATTTCCGCAAAAGTCAGCACAAACGGGGATGACTGCTTTACACGGCTTGGTAATGAAGAAAGCGCATTGTAGGCATCCTGTTTCGTTTTAAAATCACCAACAGTTACCGTATACCAACGCGTGCCTCGGCTGTTTTTCCAGTTAACCCAAACCGGATGCTTAGGATCGATATAGCGAATATAATCTTTCACATCTTTTTCTTGCTTTAGCGCGAGTACCTGCATCGTGTAATGGTTTGGGTTTAAATAACCATATGCATCCTGAGAGGTCATGACTCCAACACATTGGCCGCTATCGACCTCCTGCTGGTAAGGCATAGCGCAGCCCATGAGCGATAAAATCAATGTCAAAGATAAAATCTTGTGCACGTGTCACTCCATTCTTGTTCTAGTTTCTTTTCTCTCGCACCCAAAAACACAAAACGCTCTTGGTCAGGTAAAACACACCCTTACAAGAAGGCCTGCGTTTTAACGCAACGAGTATTCCAAAAACGTAAGGCGACCACGTTGGTCGCCTTAGTAAACTGATTTAATAGAAAATTAACAAGATAGAGTGATATAGACAGAAGTTCGCTACTGTTTAGAACCAGCTAGCGACCAATTGCTTAAACCAGTCTAAAATTCGCTTGAATAAACTGCCTTCCTCCACGGACTCCAATGCAACGAGCTCGGCTTCATTTACGACCTTACCGTCGACTTTGTAAAGCACTTTACCAACCACTTGTTGCTCAGAAATTGGCGCAACTAAATCACCGTTGTATTCAACATCCGCTTGCAGATTTTTTACATCTCCTTTTGACAAAGTGAGATACACATCGTTAGCTACGCCGACAGTAAGCTCGTCTTTTTCGCCCATCCAAACTCGAGCTTTCGCAAGTTCCGCACCCGCCTCAGTCGGCATTACCGTATCGTAAAAGCGGAAGCCATAACTCAACAGCTGCTTGCTTTCTGATTCACGAACATTCTCACTCTTCGCTCCCATCACTACGGCAATCAAACGCATATCACCTTGTGTTGCAGAAGTCGCTAGACTATAACCCGCGCCGGTTGTATAACCAGTTTTCATGCCATCGACATTCATACTACGATCACGAAGCAAGCCATTACGGTTGTATTGAGTGATGCCATTGTAAGTAAACGAGGTTTCGCTATACAGCGGATAGATATCAGGTAAGTCACGAATAATCGCTTGGCCCAACTTGGCAATATCATAAGGTGTCGAATATAAACCGTCACTGTCTAGGCCGTGAGGGTTGGTGAATGCCGTGTTAGACAATTCAAGCTTGGCGGCCCAACTATTCATCAAACTCACAAACCCTGATTCACTTCCCGCAACATGCTCAGCAATAGCAACACTGGCATCGTTACCAGATTGAACAATCAGACCACGGTATAAGTCAGACAAAGAAACGGAAGTATTGACTTCAATAAACATTTTTGAAGAATCTGGGAAGTTTTTTGCCCAAGCATTTCGGCTGATGACAACCTCATCATTCAACGTAATATTGCCTGTATTAATTTCTTGACCAGCTACATAAGCAGTCATCAACTTCGTTAAACTCGCGGGGTTTAAACGTTTGTGGGCATCACGTTCAACCAGTACTTTCCCCGTATGGAAGTCCATCAAAACATAACCACGAGAACTGAGTTCCGGCGCATTTGGCACAACTGAAGGCGCAGCATAAGCCAACGAGGATACAGCAGCGAACCCTGTAATTAACACTGTGTGTAATATAGTACTTTTTCTCATCATGACATCTTATCTTAGTCGCATTTAAGGCTTACAAACGGTACCCGAATGAATTCAAAGCGCGGGATTACCTAGTTAAAAAACGAGTATATTGAAACGGCGCTCAGTTACAGCCACCTTGTTACGATTGGTTACTTTTACTCAATGTTTGTCGAAAATAATGAGAGGTAGGTAGAGCTTTCGTCTTGAAGAATGAAACAGGAGCGAAAATAATTCCGTAACGCTATGTTTTTTGAGAGGAGAGAAAAAGCGCGCAAGTCAATTCAGGGAGTAAGTTGGTATAGGAAAAGTAGTTGAGCTTTTATCCATATCTAAATAGGAAACAACAAAAACAATCAACAATAAGCCCAGCTAATTACTTACCAAGAAAACATATTAAAAACGCATCATAAAATCGCAATTAATTATCGATAAATTTAAAAACCTCAGATTATAATTTATGTAAATTTCATTTATTATTAAATCGGAGAAAAGTACAGCTTTCCTTTCTTAAAACTAAGAGACGATTTTCTCGATGTTTTTAGGTTTATCTCATCAGAGAACTTGGTATAACAGTGAGGGATAAGGCATCCGGACTTAGCGCGAAAGGATAACCCACTGTTATTTAAGTTCACACGCTGCTTTTTAATGACTAGAGACTTTAAACTGCGGCTACCTTCGGTTTGTGTGGCTATTCTTTGACGTATCCCAACCCAGTACGACTCAAACGACGACATCATACATATCCTCTTTCATGATATAAGTATTAATAATTAAGCATCGCTAAAAGCTAAGCTTGTCATAAATAAAAGTATTAGAAATTAATTTTATTTCATCAAAACAAATCAACCCGCATATTCCACACAAATTTAGTGGTTATGTCAAATATTAGTTATCATTAATTTTATTTATAATGAATATAAATTCAGTTTATAAATTTCTAATAATTTAATTATTAGAAATCAAAATAACCAGCCCATATTTAATATGAAGGTGTGAGTCTTGTTTCGCATCATAATATATAAATATATTAAAGATTCATCTACAAACTAAATGCTCTTCAATAGGTGATATAAATTAGAATTTCGAGACTAAATGAGAATAAAAATAGCGCACCGTATATGGTGCGCTATAGATTTGATTAAGGTCACTGTATAAGCATAGATAAAACTAAACTCATTTGACGTAGCTAGGCCAAGATTGCTTATGGTTTAAGTTTCAATACTTTATCAATATCTTCTGCGCTGTGGCGCTCAGGTAACTGCTCCCATTCTTCACCCCATGAACGGTTCACAATTCGACCACGTTTTACCGCTTCACGCTCATCAATTACTTTTGCCCAACGCACAACGTTTTTGTAGCTTTCTACGTCTAAGAATTCAGCCGCATCGTAAGCACGACCCAACACAAGGTTGCCGTACCATGGCCATGTTGCGATATCAGCGATGCTGTACTCATCGCCACCTAGGAATTCATTGTTCGCAAGACGCTTGTCTAATACATCTAACTGACGTTTTGCTTCCATTGTAAAGCGGTTGATTGGGTACTCGAACTTCTCTGGTGCGTACGCATAGAAGTGACCAAAACCACCGCCTAGATATGGCGCAGAACCTTGCAGCCAGAATAACCAGTTCATTACCTCAGCACGCTTAGCGCCTTCTTTTGGTAAGAAATGATCAAACTTCTCTGCTAGATAAAACAAGATGTTGCCAGATTCAAACACGTTCACTGGCTCAGAACCCGAACGGTCAACCAATGCCGGAATTTTTGAGTTTGGGTTAACAGCCACAAAGCCAGAGCCAAACTGGTCGCCATCGCCAATCTTAATCAGGTATGCATCGTATTCTGCTGCCGTTACGCCAGCCGCCAAAAGCTCTTCAAACATGATCGTCACTTTCTGACCATTTGGGGTACCCATTGAGTAAAGTTGGAATGGGTGCTCACCAACTGGAAGCTCTTGCTCATGACGTGCGCCAGAATCCGGACGGTTGATGCTCGCCCACTGACCGCCGTTTTCATTATCGTTTGTCCAAACTTTTGGTGGAATGTATTCGTTAGCCATTGTTTTCCCTTATTGTGTTTGAATGCATCTTCAAACTGACGGGTCTTACGCGCCAGCAAGCATTATTAACATCACCTCTTCGCCAACTGCGATTAGGCATACTCAAGATATTAGGTCGAATTCGCTAAATAAAAGTCCTGCAATCTCTTTTAGTTAGAACCTTTGGTTATGGGATTTTCTTTCACGCTATAAGTAAAAACGTCGCGATAATGTGAACTAGGTTCGAGATGCCAACGATGAGTAAGCTACACTCGGCGGCGCACCTCTATTTGGGGATTTAGAACAACCGCTAAACTTCAAAGTCACCAAGAATGAAGTTGTTCTGGATACCTTAGTTCAAACAACTTACGTGCATGATAGGCAGTTAAGTTAGATAGTTAGAAAGAAAAACGCCCTTCACTAAATCAATGAAGGGCGTTTTAATGTATTCGAAACCGTTACTTAGCTGATTCAAACAAACCAGAAATACCTTTCAAAGGGAAAAGCCTTGCTTGCTCCAACCCTATCAACGTTACTTTACTAAGATCATCAATAAAGAAACGACTGGTCATCGTGTGTTTGCCACCATTAATGAAAATCTCGATGACAGAATTGTCGATATATATATCAATCGTCTGCTTAGCGTCCAATCTTGGTGCTTTTCGAATGCTACCAAATTCTTCTGCGTACAAATGAGACATGTGACGACGGTCCAGCATAAACTCGTGCTTTGTCGCACTAAAGACGATGTTGTCACCTTTGAGGTTACTCAGCTCAAGTTCAAAGCCATCGCCCTCAAGGTCTAATTGGATCAAACAACTTGTGCTTTCCAGTGTATGGGACTGTGCAAAGACTACCTCTTCTTTTCTTAAACTCTCCAATTCAGGGAGTGGAGTTTGAACAAGAAAACCATCTTTCAACGTTAGTTCTCTAGGAAGAGACAACATTCCTGCCCACTGGTGTGTGACCGATGGCGTGTCGATTTCTGGCAACCCTATCCATGCAATAAGAATGCGACGCCCATTCTCATCTAAATAGGTTTGTGGGGCGTAGAAATCAAACCCATAATCTGGCTGTAAAATATCTTGGTGGTTTTCTAAAGTCATCGACTCTAGGTTCAACTGATCACCCACGATATACGCGACAGAATAGATGTTTTTGAAATCATAAGGATTACTACTGCTCACGCCCTGTGGAGAAAACAGCATCACCGATTGACCATTAATCTCAAATAAATCAGGACACTCCCACATGTACCCAAGGTCAGAGAACTTGGTCTTGATAGGACCTTTATGCTGCCACGTTTTCAAATCTTTGCTTTGATAGAGCGCCATAGAACCATGCTCGGTTTTGGTTTGAGCACCCACCACCATCAAATAGTCGTCGCCTTTCTTCCAAACTTTTGGGTCACGAAAGTGCTCCGTGTAATGTTCGTTCTCAATGACTACACCGTGCTTTTCAATGCTGCCGTCTGAATCCATGGTGGCAAAACACTGTGTTGGGATTCGATTCCAGTTTTGGTCACGCTTGTTGCCAGTAAAAAACAGCAAAGCCTTGTTGTTTTCCACCAAAGCGCCGCCCGAATAGACACCATGTGAATCGTAGTCTTGGTCGGGATGAAGACCCACACCATGATCAGTAAAATGGATGAAGTCTTTAGTAGAAAGGTGATACCAATACTTCATTCCATGGACTGGTCCCACAGGCGTCCACTGGTAAAAGATGTGGTGCTCACCATTGAAATAGCACAACCCATTTGGGTCATTTAACAGCCCAAATCTAGGGGCGATATGAAAACTAGGAAAGTCTTTATCTTGCTGACGTGAAAGTGTCATTTCTTCGATATCACACTGAGGGATTTGCTCAAGTCGGCGATATCTTTGCTCTACAGTCCAACGGTTGTTTAAGCTCATAATTTTTCTCAACTGAAATTGGATCTGAAGATCATTGCCCAATAAATTGCAGCAACTCTGTCTGGGTCGGAAGCGCGGTCATTGCGCCTTTTTGCGTCGTCGCTAATGCACCACAGCCATTTGCCCATTGAATCGCAGAGCTAACAACAGGATGATTTTTCCAATCGTCATGCCGAGACAGGCATGCCAGTAGCCCTCCGACAAAAGCATCACCCGCACCTGTGGTGTCAATCGGACTAACGACTTGACCTGTGATCAGTTCACTCTGACTTTCAAAGACGCGCCAAACACCTTTCGCACCTTGTGTCACCAAGACCAAAGCAATATTCAAAGAGGCTATTTGTTGTAAACCTTGCGCCATCGACGTTGAGTCAGTTAAGAACAAAAGCTCTTCTTCAGAGAACTTAACCACATCGGCCATCGCTACAGCCTTCATCACGACAGCTTGGATTTCTGATTGATCTTGCCACACTTCATCACGCAAGTTAGGGTCAAAGCTAATGAAACCACCAGCGGCTTTTGCTCTTTTGATCGCCTCAAATGTGCTGCTTCTACTTGGCTCATTTGCCAGTGAAATTGAGCAAACGTGTAGCCAGTCACCTTGCTTAAAGTTTGGGATGTCTTCAACAGACATAAACTGATCAGCGCTCGGTTTTACCATAAATGTAAAGCTGCGTTCCCCTTGATCGTCTAAATCTACCACCACTGTTGATGTTCTTTGCTCAGGGTCTTTAACGAGAAACTCCGTGCTCACGCCCTCTTGATCGAGCGTTGATTGCATGAAGCGACCAAATGGGTCATCACCTACACGTCCAAAAAACGCACTCTTACCAGATAGACGAGCAATTGCTACGGCGACATTCGCTGGTGCACCACCGGGACATTTGAGTAAAGAAGTCTCAGATTCCGGTATTAGATCGACAACTGCATCACCAGTTACCCATACTTGATTCATCTTGCTTACCTTAAAATTAAAGCCCTGATAGTCCAACGTGTTGAACACCTTCACTACCAAGTAAAAATTGAAAAAGGCTAGCCAAGCCATTAGTGCTTGGCTAGCACCCCAAACATTTAGGAAAAGAAGTGGATTTTGGGGGACTCCACCCTTAAGGAGTTCAGATTAAGCCGCTGCTTTTTTACCGACTTTAGCGCGGTCACGCATACCAAGAACAATGGTGAGAACAAATGCGGTCAAGAACGCGATCACCATACCCGCGATGTAGTACCCAATCTTCTCTGGCGTAATGGAAATGATGCCTGGAAGACCAGCTGCGCCCAATGCCTGAGCTTTCACATTAAACATTGTGATGAACGCACTTGATAACGCCGCAGCGCAAACTGCCGCAATAAATGGGTAACGTAGTTTTAAGTTAACACCAAACATAGCCGGTTCTGTAATACCCAGCAAACCCGTAACACCCGATGGAATCGCAATACCTTTCATCTTCTTATCTTTGCTCATCACGCCCACCGCCAACGCTGCCGCTCCTTGAGAAACGTTAGACATCGCCGCAATAGGAAAGATAAAGGTGCCGCCCGTCGTCGCAATATCCGCAAGAAGTTGAGTTTCAATCGCAATGAAGCTGTGATGCATACCAGTAATAACAAACGGAGCATAAATAAGACCAAATACCGCACCACCAACAAAGCCAGCTGTGTTGTATAGCCAGTTCAGACCATCACCCAATAGGAAACCGATATCACGCGTGAACGGACCGACGACAGTAAACGTCAGCAAACCCGCTATGAAAATCGCCAGTAATGGCGTTAAAAGGTTGTCTAAAACAGAAGGGATGACTTTACGTAAGCCTAGCTCAACCTTCGCAAGAATGAATGCCGATACCAAAACCGGTAACACCGAACCTTGGTAACCCACTTTTTGGATTTCAAAGCCAAGAATATTCCAAACCGGAATGTTGCCAGACACAGATGCGCCGCCGAATCCCCAACCATTCAGCAAGTCAGGGTGAACCATCAACATACCTAGCGCCGCCCCTAAATATGGGTTACCGCCAAACTTCTTACTGGCTGAAAATGCCAGCAGAATAGGCAGGTAAACAAACGGCGCGTTCGCAAACGTGTTGATCATGTTCGCCAAGTCTGTCAGTCCTGGGTTGGCATCAATCAAAGATTTGCCATCAATGAACAAGCCTTGAGCAGTCAATAGGTTATAGATACCCATCAACAAACCACCAGCGACGATTGCTGGAATGATTGGAACGAAAATATCAGACAGCCCTTTCACCGCGCGCTGAACAATGTTTTGTTTCTCTGCGCCAGCAGACGCAACGTCGTTGGTGGACATTTCACTCATCCCCGTCAACTTCGCCATTTCTGCATAAACTTGGTTTACGATGCCAGATCCAAAAATGATTTGGTACTGACCCGCAACTTTGAACTGCCCTTTTACTCCTTCAAGGCTATCAATCGCTTGTTCATCTATTTTTTGCTCATCTGCAACGGCAAGGCGTAAGCGTGTCGCACAATGCGCAAGTGCGGTGATGTTGCTTTTACCACCTAATAGAGTTAACAACTCTTTTGCTACTGCCGGATAATTCATTTCATACCCCATTGGATTATTATCTGAGCTTGTGAAATTTTCGGGAACGTTTGCAAAACAGATTTTTGCTCAATAAAACCAAATGATCAAAGATAAAGCAGAGAGAATGTGAGAATGATCGTCAAATTCTCTCCCTAAGAGCAGTATAGGAGGTTAGAATCGCTACTTATCAAAGAGCTTTTCATCTTCTCTTTGCAAACAATCCCAAAAACGAAAAACAGAATGGATAGGAACAATGGCGAGTCTGCATGATGTCGCCCGTCTGGCTGGCGTATCAAAATCAACAGTGTCACGGGTTATAAACGATGAATATGGCGTAAAAGAAGCGACAAAACTGAAGGTCCGCCAAGCAGTAGCGGAGTGTGGCTATGTGCCAAACCAAGTCGCTAAAGATCTAAAATCTCAAAAGACCAATCTGGTTGGTGTCATTGTTCCTCGGGTTTCCTCTCATGCCACATCCCAAGGTGTCGATGGATTAACAGATGTCCTTGAAAAAGCAGGGAAACATGTCTTACTTGCTAGCACTCACCAAGCCCACGAAAAAGAACTGGAATACATTCAGATCTTTAACCAAAAACGGGTTGAAGGGATCATTCTTTACGCCACCCACCTCGATTCCAAGCTGGTAAAAGCAATTCAAAACTCAGCCGTCCCAGTTGTGCTCGTCGGTCAAGATGGTTCCATGTTTAATATTCCAAGCATCATTCATGATGACGCACGAGTAGGGTTTGAAGCAGGAAATAGACTGGTTGCAAAAGGTTGCCAAACCATGGGTTTTATTGGTGTGCAAGGTGACGATATCGCGGTAGATAAGCAACGCTCTGAAGGATTTGTTCAAGCGCTGCAACATCATGGTTTTGAGATCGCCTTCCATGCTCGTGGTGACTTTACAATCGATTCTGGCTATTCATTGGCAAAACAACACTTAACAAAGAACCCTAAGCTAGATGGCTTGTTCTGTGCGACAGACCGTATTGCTATCGGTGCGATGAGAGCGATTCAAGAGCTCGGGTTAACACCGGGTAAAGACGTTTTAGTGCTAGGAGTTGGTGATGATGAGCTCGCATCAGTGTGCACCCCAACCTTATCAACATTTAACTATGCATTTGATAAAGCAGGTGAAAATGGTGCGAAACTGCTACTAGATAGAATTGCCAACAGAAGTTTTGAAATGAGTAAGATGGTACTAACCTTCAAAACAATTGAGCGTCAGTCCTGTTAATGAAAAAGCGCCAACTGAAATCAGTTGGCGCTTTTCTTATTACTCTTTGTCGGTTAGATCCCTTTAGAACCAAGTTTCCATTTGCAGTGCAAACAAAACTTCACCACCATCACCCATCGTTGCAGCACCCGCATCCTGGCTAATCGAGTAGCCATTCAAGTCTTCGCTCCAATCAACGTAGCTAACTGCAAAACGTAGCTCCGGACGGTCAAAGAAACCTGCAGCGGTAGACATCTTAAGCGTTGGTGCGATTGTCGCTTTGTAAAAACTGCCACTTGCTTTATCAATCGCATTGTCTAGGTCCATGTATTGGTATGAGCCTTCATAAACCATCTCAAAGTTCTGCGTAAACTCTTGCGCTAAGCGGATGTTGAACGATGCCCACGTAAATTCATCATTTTCAGCAAAGCGATCTTGGCTGTGTTCTGCTAGCAACGCAGGTGCTACACGCCAGTTGTCGCCGATGCGTGTTACACCATAGCTGAACAAGCGTACGGCTTTTGCGTCTTCTAACAAATCTCCGTTTGAACCGATGCCTTTAAGTTCCGCACCCAGTCCATCACCCATCAAAATACCGGTTTTAGAGAAGCCTTCACTCATGCCAAAGAAGTTATCGCCATGGTAAGCAAACATCGCATGTAAACCTTTGTCCGCTGAACCTTCTACGCGATCATTGTTATCAGCTGACGTCATGCCGCTCAGCATCAATTGCCAACTGCCGAAGCGGTTGTTCATTGTCGCGATATAGTTTTCAACATCCGTTGACGAGCTATCAATCTCACCAAAATCACGACCATAGATCGAGAAGTTTGCTTTCCACGAATCGCTCATTTGGACGTCATACACACCAGCACCAGTACCAGATAAGAAAACAATATCCGAGTCAAAGAAGTGAATGTCAAAGTTATCACGGTCAAATCGTTTACCTGCCCAAAACGTTGCGTCAGCAAACGCACTTGATTCAGAGAACATGCTCAACTTGTTTAGCTCAGCATATATCTGACGAACGTTTAATTGACTCTCACTCGCTGTCCATTCGTTATTGGTTTCCGTACTATCTGCCAACATGATTCGGAACAATGCGCTGGAACCATCATCTGCAAAGCGTTTGTGAATAAGGTTTGCTTCCACATAATGATCATCCTCTACCCCTAATCGCCCAACTGGAGCGCCAATAGCACCAGCTGCCGTCATGTAAGGACCAGTGCCCACTGCACCATTCAGATCGTCATTAATCAGTAGCCCGGAACGAGCGTAGCCATGAAACTCAAAGCTTGAGGCTTTCTCATTTGCTTCTGTGGATGCTTTTTCCGTCTGCTCAAGTCTCTGTTCTAATTCATTAATTCGCTTTTCAAGACCGTCAACATCTGTTGCTGCGAATACAGGTACAGTAACCAGTCCAAGCGCTACTGCCATCGTCAAAGTGTGTAGTTTCATTTCCATAGTCTCACGTAAATTTATACTTAGGCATATTGCAAACGTTCCCAAGAAAAATCGCAAACTTATGGTGACTTTAAATGTCCATCTAAAGCCTGAATTTCAGAGCGCTCAGGCTCACAGCGTCTCTACTACTTGTATCAATGAGGGCGATAATATATAAATCTTTCGGGAACGTTACCGTTAAGAGGCCATTTTGTTACTTCTATCACGTTCAATTGTGTTACTTACAGAAAAATCATTAACCAGCGCACATTTGAGTTAATTGTTAGCCCTAAAGGAAGTAGTTTGAAGGTGACAGGCTACAAAGAAGGAGTTTAGTGTTCATTTGAGAGAATAGTGCTCACGCGCTTCCCTATGCTACTTGATGGTAACTCATCTCTATTTGTTGATGAAAAGTAGCAGCTAAGGTTGAACGTAACTAAGAGCGAAGCGGATCTCGATACCTCATTTCAAACAACTTGAAAGGCTGTTAAGACGAGATAAACGACCTTCATTTTCTGTGAAGAGCGCTTTGTTGTTCTAATTCAAGCTAACGAAACACTTTTTTGGACAGAAGTACGTTAGAATACATACCCTAAAGTAGTCATAGATTTATTCAACCACTGCCTGAAAATGAGCCAGCCGCTCCCATTAATCAGAATGATAAAATGCCCAATAGAGATACATGAAAAAGCCAACTGTAATCACAGTTGGCTCAGTATTTCCCCTTGAACTTTTAAGCCTTATATTGACTAGAGCGTTAGTTCGGAAAGTGTTTATTTAAGAAGTCCAAAACATGAGTAACGTACTTCTCGGTATCAAAGACAGGTGCACTGTGTCCTACACCTTCTTCAATGAAAAGTTGGTTAGTAACTCCATGCTCATCAAGCTTAGCCTTAAGTATCTCACTTTGAGATAGAGGCACTCGCTTATCCAAGGTGCCGTGTAACTGTATATATGGTGGAGTATTTTCATTCACATAACTCGTCGTTGATGCTTTCTTGGCAAGCTTTGGAATATTGTTTGGAATATCTCCTAAGAAACGAGATACAGACGATTTTTTGCTGGTTTTCTTGCCACCTTTATTACTTAACTCAAGTAAATCGGTAGGGCCAAAAAAGCTTACTACGGCTGAGACCTTGTACTTTGGTGGCTCATAGAAATCTACTTGGTTGTATGCCGAGTTAGTCGCACCAATAAAGCCAGCGAGGTGCCCGCCAGCAGAGCGTCCCATTATCACAACATTGTCCGCTTTAATACCGAGCTTTTCAGCATTGTCGTACAAATAGTTCAGTGCATCATTAATGTCTTGTACTGGTTGAGGAAAGATCGCTTCTCCACTTAAACGATAATCAACTGAAGCTAGCGCATAACCTTCATTCAACACAGACTGAAGTAATAATGGGTTCTTTTCTGGGATGGCGTCTTTGCTCCCACGTTTCCATGCACCACCATGTACCCAGACTAATAACGGGTACTGAGTATTTGATTCAACCGAAGGAGTATAAAGATCGAGTTTAATCTCTCTTTCACCTACAGTTTTGAACAAGATATCCTTCTCTACATTGAACTCCCCAGCCAAACAGACAAAGGGCATAAGTAGCAGAGAGGTCATCGCAGACTTAATTTTCGTATTCATTGTTTTGTTATTCGCTTAAAAAAGTAAGTAGATTAGAAAGTCGCTTCAGCAGCTAACCAGTAGCGTCGGCCATCTTCAATGTAGCCAAACTCTTCCTCTGTGATTTGCTCATCGAACAAGTTATAAACCGCTGCCATTAACTTCACATTCTTAGTTACACGCCAGTTCACACCGAGATCCACGTAAGTAATAGAAGGTGCCAACGTTCTTGTGCTATCACTAGTGATGTTGTTTTTCTCTTTGCCTTGATAGTTCATGCGGGCCCATGAAGCAACATCATCACGCACTGCCCAATCACCATTAAGTGAGAAGATATGTTCAGGTGCTTGTACAAGAGGCAAGCCATCATCATCGTCATTAGTGTTCTTTTCACTACGAGTATACGAGTAGGTTGCACTTAGTGTAATTGACTCTGTAATACCCTTAGATACGGAACTTTCTGCACCATAGCTGTTCGCATCATCAATGTTGACGTAAGTGCGGTCGCAACTTCTGCTATCAGTACACGTCGAATCGACAAACTCACTTTCGATCTTGTCTTTGAAGTCGCTGTAAAACAAAGTAATGTTTGCAGAAAGGTCTCGCTCATTAACGTAATACAGTCCCATCTCTGTATTGATGGAGGTTTCTGCTGTTAAGTCTGGATTACCGTAAATAGAACAACGCCCTCTACAGCTCTCTTGAACCCACTCTTCGTCCATTTGTGTCAAACTAGGTGCTCGATAACCCGTAGACACACCACCTTTTAGCGTCCAACTAGGGTCAATAGACCAGACCCCGTAAGCTCTTGGGCTAAATTGCCCGTCAAAGATCTCATTGTCGTCGTAACGTAAACCAAGGGTGAGAGCGAATGTATCCGTGAGATACCACTCGTCCTCAGCAAATACTGCCCATTGCTTGTTTTTAGAGGTCAATGACAGTTTATTATCAGTCAGATCCTTTTGCTCGAAAGATGCGCCCAGTGTTAAGTAGTGAGCATTAAGAGGCAGACCCCATTGCGTATTAATTTGACTATTCTCGACTTCTTTATCTGCACCGATATTTTTTACTGTTTCATTACTGATAAATGAAGAACTTGTACCCCAAGAGTAGTTTCCGTCGTGGCTAAAACCAATAGATTGGCGTTCATATTCTCGTACTGCAACTTGAGACTCTCGCTCCACTGATTTACCTAGAGTGGTCTCTCGCTCTTGGTTATGATTGGTGAACTCCAGAGTAAAAGTGTCATCCGAGGTAGGTGTGAGGTACAAAGAAGCTCGATAGTTGTCGAGTGTCTTACCTGCATAACCACCTTCAATTTCATCTTCTTTTCTTTCCTGATACAGTCCAGTCAAAGAAGTACTCAACAGACCATCAATGACAGGGCCAGCAAGGTAAAGCTGCCCTTGATAGCTATTTCCAGATTTTGAATTTTCTTGAAGCGTCGTTTCTGCACGCAAGCTTCCGTGCCACTCTTGATAATTTTTACGCGTAATAATATTAATCACACCCCCCAAAGCATCAGACCCATAAAGGGTTGACATAGGGCCACGTACAACTTCAATACGTTCAATTGCACTCAACGGGGGAAGCCAGTCTTGTTCAGTAAACGTACTACCATTAGTTTGAGTTTCTCGACCAGACTGCTTCCTGCCATCAACAAGAATGGCCGTATATTGAGCAGGCATACCTCGAATTGAGATATCTTGGCCATCACCACCTCCTGTAACGGTTACCCCAGGTATATCACTTAAAGCATCAGTCAAATCTTTATATGAGCGATTTTCAAGTTGCTCTCGGGTGAGAACACTTATTGTTGCTGGCGCTTCTGTGACATTCTGTTCGTAACCAGAGGCTGTAACCACTACGGTTTCCATTGCTGTTGTATTGATACCAGTCTCAGGTAACTGGTCATTTGCAACAACGACCATAGGTACAGTAATACAAGCAGAAACAACTGATGTAGAAAATAGAGAGTATGTGAAAAGAGGCTTCATATTGAATAGGCTTAAAATGTAATTGCATTTAATAATTATTATCAATTAAACCTGATTATCATAATCACTGACAAGTTAATCACTATCGAGAAAAGAGAATATCACTATCCAATATACGAATAGTTAACCACGAATTACCCGATATAAGCATTTAAGCTAAAGTATCGGTTCCAACATAGAGCTGTTTAAAGATCTCTCGTACCCATTCACACATAGGATCATCGTTAAAGCGTTTGTGCCAATATAGGAAGACTTCTTGAAAGTCCAACTGTAGCTCGGCAGGTACTTCTCGAACGATCAAGCGAGGGTCTTGACAAGCTGCCTCTGCAAAAGGTGTCGGTAGATGAAATATAATCTCAGTCTCCGCAGCGATACTTGGAGCAGAACTAAAGTTATTCAGTTGCACTGGCGCTGATAAACGCTTTTTTTTGTTCGCTAACCCTAGCTCTTGGTATTTATGCTCAAACGACAATCGCTTCTCACCCTGCAAAGAGACTTGTCCAAAGTCAAATTCGGCCAAACGCTCTGGAGTTAGCTCTAAATCGGCCAGTGGATGATAGCGGCTCATAAGCAAACGGAAAGTACGCTTAGCAACAACCATTCGATAGATATTTTGCTCAGAGCTTGGCGGTTGATGAGAGGAAAGTGCGAAATGAACATCTCCAGCCACCAACGCATCAAAATGACGTTTTGGTGCTGAGTCCAAACTGACCTTAAGGTTTGGAGCCTCTTGCCGAATCTTAGCGATAACCTTAGGCATTAAGGTATTAATCTGAGGAAGAAGGCCGTAAACCTTAACGGTGCTTGATACAGTGCTCGGATCAAACGAGTCTCTATGGGCAAGTTTTTCTAAACTGGTAATCACATTATTGATGTCTTGCCTTACTGACTCTGCTTTTGGAGTCAGTTCATAGCCGTATTTCTTGCGCACCAGTAATTCGTCATTAAAGAAAACTCTCATTTTTTGCAGTGCTCGACTTACCGCAGACTGGCTCATATTTAAAGCCATAGCGGTGTTAGATACATGCTTCTCTTCGAGCAAGTGCTTTAAAACAAAGAGCAAATTCAGATCAATTTGAGATAAGTTCACGTCAATACCACCCATCAAGCTTCCAGTAGGTGGTATAGTACATAAATCTCTAGAGTTTGTGGTAAGTGTTTTCGATACTACAAGGCACTATTGAAACACAAGTCTGGTAGCAGGACAGTTTCCGTGCTAACACGAAAAGGGGCAAAAGTGTGTTTCAGTTCTTAAATGGGGAAGTGTTTTCCTCATATTCCTCAACCAATACAGCTAGCCTTTCAAGTTTACAAATTAGTCTTATATTTGCTTTATCGAAAGGCATTGAGGTTACTTACCTTGGCGCGAGATTTTTTAAAGTGCTCAATACCGTGTTGTATGCGACATTCAACACTTGTACTGTTTCCCTAACGCCAGAGCTATTCATTGACATATCAACAATTTTTTCTTTTACATCTGGCTTGCGGGCTTCGTAAACTTAATCAAGTTAAAGCTCTTTCGACACTCGATACATCTGGAGCGAGGAAAGCCAGAATGCCCTTTTCCATGTTCACGAACGGGCTCTGGTTTTATTACAGAAACGACATTGAACTTGGATAGTAACCATGAGTTAAAAAACATCAGAAATCAGGTGGCTATATTAACATCTATCAACCGATTTGAGTTGTGACCAATGAAAGGATAGTTAGGTTTTTATTGCGTAAATTATCGGTAAGATGAGGTCATATAACAGGCAATATGCCAGGTGTGTAGAATTATTCTATTTTAGGGATTTTGCTCTAAGTCTAAATGAATCTTTGCATTTCAATTTCAATAAAGCTTGGTTATTGATCATGTTTCTGAGTATGCGAATTATTATCAGTTATGCATATAATTGCTCATTGTCTAGTTTGACTTGTGTAACGTCACTTCAGCACGTACTACGCTGATTGTCTGTGTTTTCGTGTTGACAGTTTGGTACTAGGTAAAAATCAACAAGACTATGATTTCAAGGAACATTTTATGTTAAAGAAACTACTAAGTTGTTGTATCACCTCCGCGCTCTGTTTTCATTCTTCTCTCGCTTTTTCGCAATCCAATGAGATTGTGGACAGTACAGAGTTACAACAAGCTCCGGACATATTACCAGCCACATTAATGCTCGCACCGGACGAGATCGCCATTGCAGATCGCTACATAGTGGTATTTCAACAACCGCAAATGATGGCGAGCAACTCAACGGAATTCGAGCAATTCACGCAACAATCCGTAGACCGCATGTCTGGTTTGTATTCGGTAAAAGTGGAGTCGGTTTTTGACCACTCGATAAGTGGATTTGTCGCTAACTTGAGTCCTGAGCAACTAAAAGATCTGCGTTCTGATCCTCGTGTGGACTACATTGAGCAAGACAGAATCCTATCGCTTGACCCAATAGTCTCGGCAGACGCAAATCAAACCAATGCCATTTGGGGACTAGACCGAATCGACCAACGAAACTTGCCACTCGATAACAACTACAGTGCCAACTTTGATGGGACTGGGGTAACGGCTTATATCATCGATACTGGTGTGAATAACGCGCATGTTGAGTTCGGTGGTCGCTCAGTTTCAGGGTATGACTTTGTCGATAACGATGCAGATGCAAGTGACTGTAATGGACACGGCACACACGTAGCTGGCACCATTGGCGGCAGCTTGTATGGTGTTGCGAAAAACGTCAACCTTGTCGGCGTGAGAGTATTGAGCTGTACCGGATCGGGTTCTACTTCTGGTGTTATTGCCGGTGTGGACTGGGTGGCTGCGAACGCTTCCGGACCTTCAGTCGCCAACATGAGTTTAGGCGGCGGTCAATCCGTCGCTCTGGATAGTGCGGTGCAAAGTGCGGTTCAGTCAGGTGTCAGCTTTATGCTAGCAGCAGGTAACTCCAACGCCGATGCGTGTAACTATTCTCCAGCACGCGTTGCTTCCGGAGTAACTGTCGGCTCGACCACCAGCACGGACGCACGTTCGAGTTTTTCAAACTGGGGCAGTTGTGTGGATGTATTTGCGCCAGGTTCACAAATCAAATCTGCATGGTATGACGGTGGCTACAAAACCATTAGTGGCACTTCGATGGCGACGCCACATGTGGCGGGTGTAGCAGCATTGTATCTTCAAGAAAACCGTTCACTGTCTCCAAGCCAAGTAGAGGCCTTGATCGTTAGCCGCGCAACTAGCGGAAAAGTGACGGACACAAGAGGCAGCGTGAACAAGCTACTTTATAGCTTAACGGATGCAGATTGTGGCCAAGACTGCGGTGGCCCAGACCCAACACCGGACCCAGAAGGCAAATTAACCTCGGGCGTGCCAGTAAGTGGTTTAAGTGGTTCAACTGGTCAAGTAGCGTATTACTATGTTGATGTAGAAGCTGGGCAGCGTTTAACCGTACAAATGTATGGTGGAAGTGGTGATGCGGATTTGTATCTCCGTTTTGGAGCAAAACCAGCACTGAATGCATGGGACTGCCGACCTTTCAAATACGGTAACAATGAAACATGTACGGTCAGTGCGACACAAAGTGGACGTTATCACGTCATGATTCAAGGTTACTCAAACTATAGCGGTGTCAGCATTCAAGCGAGCTACTAGTTATTCTTCTCGTTACTAAAAGAGAGCAAAGCCCGCTTTTCGGTGGGCTTTTCTTTTGGGAATACTGTGCTTTAGGGAATGCAGTGTTTAAGAGGAGACGCCCGACGCTATTCAAACGTATTGGCCTTTTGCTTCAAAAACTCAACTCGAAGCGAAATCGAAGCTTTCTATTAGTAGTACTCACATAAGTCGGGTTCCTCAAACAAAAACGCCCTTCATATAAGTAAAAGGCGTTTTTATTTTGGGTTTTGATTAACGAGCTATAATACCAACCCACCGTCAATCTTGAGCACTTGGCCTGTGATGTAGGCGCTCTTGTCTGAGGTTAGGAAAGAGACGCCATTGGCAATATCTTGAACTGAGCCCATGCGCCCTAATGGGGTTTTGCCTTCCATCATTTGAATGACTTTCTCTGGCAGGTTCTTGGTCATGTCGGTGGCGATAAAGCCTGGCGCGACACAGTTGACGCGTATCTGTGCACCCTTTCTTGAAAGTTCTTTCGCCCAGCCTTTGCTCATTGAGATGACGCCGCCTTTACTTGCGCCGTAGTTGCTCTGGCCGATATTACCATCCGTTCCCACTATAGAAGAAATGCTAACAATACTGCCTGTGCCCTGCTCTAGCATGACAGGAGCAACACGTTGGGTGAGTAAGAACACCGCTTTTAGGTTCACGTCGATCACGCTGTCCCAGTCTTGCTCTAACATATCTGGCAACAATGCATCTCGAGTGATGCCCGCGTTGTTAACCAGAGCATCGATTCTTCCGTGCTGCTCTACAACACTTTCTACTACTTCACTTACGGCTTCGGCATCACACAAGTTGACTTGATAACTGCTTAGCTGCGCCGACTGACTCCATTCCACGGGCGATATGTCTAGCCCGATTACGTGGAATCCATCCTCCAGTAATTGTTCACAAATCGCTTGGCCAATACCACGAGCCGCACCAGTGACTACTGCTACTTTTTCCGGTTTCATCTTGGTCTTCCTTAAATGTTGAGATTACAAATTCGCTTGTATCCCTAGCGTTTTTGTTTTTATGCCTAGTCGCGTTACAGCTGCGCTTCTCATACGCAGGGTCTTTTATATCTTATAAAAACTATAGAAACAGTCTGGGAGTCGGATGTGAACTAATCAAGGCAACTTGATGACTATGGCAAGATCAACGTAAGAAAGTGTGTTGGAAGGCGCAAAGTTACACGATTGGAGGGCTTGGATAGAAAAGTATTGGTCTGATTAATCAAATACTACTTCATCAGACCAATATTACTTGTCTCTTAATCTCTTACAAAAGCTGGTTTTGTTATTTTCACCAGAAAAGGCTGAAGCAAGAGATTAAACAACATGCCAGCAATAAACAGGGTGATCACAATACTCGCACCACTCGGTAAGTCATAGCGAGCCGATGCGGCAATACCCGATAAGATCCCAACAATACCAATGCTGATACTGGCGACAAAGAATCGAGTTCCCTTCAATGCTGCCGCACATAAAGCTGGAATCACCAACAAAGCAAATTCTAAATAAATGCCGGTTAACTTGACCGTAATGGGCATCAGAATAGCAAAGATCAGATAAAAACCACTACCGCGCATAAACGCAGGTTTTAACCAAACCAATAGCAACATCGCAGCGGTAATGAGTGCCAAAGGCCAGACGTCTGCCCAAGTCGCCCATAACAGTTGCCCATTAAGAATGCCTTGAATAAAGTCTCCGCCGTGTGGGTCTTTGCTCACCAGCAGGATTGCCAGCGATGCAGACACGACAAACAAGCTGCCAATCATGGGCTCTAAATGCTGCTGGTATCGTTTCTCCATAAGGGCGATCAAACCGCAAAGCATCAAAGACATCACCCAAGGGCCAATCATTTCGCCAAAGAATGAGCCTGAGAACAGCGCGTATTGGCTCAACCAGTAGTGGCTAAGTGCTGCCCCCAATGCCGCGACTTGCGCCACCGCCAAATCTATAAAGATGATCTGACGATTAAGAACTTGTTGCCCCAGAACGATGTTGCCAACTAACGCAATTAAACCACACAAAACCGCAGGTAAAAGCCATGCATAATCAGCCATGGCTTAGATCTTCACAGGAACGGGCGACACTAACACATCCAGTAAATCATCAATGACCTGATCGTACATCTCATCCAAGTTTTCACCCTCAGAAACGGTCAATGGCAGTTGAATCACAGGTTTGTCAGTATGATCTTGCAACCAGTTCGCTGGACGCTGATCCTGATGAGAGGAGTAAACAATCGCATCAAAACTGTCAGCATCTAACTTGGTAAGTGATTGCAGGTGAGATGTGGTCGGTGAAATGCCCGGTTTAGGTTCGAGATCGGCAATCTGCTTCATTCCGAGCCAATCGTACAAATAACGATACGTCGCGTGATAACCGACAACTTGCTTACCCTTTAAAGCAGCCCCTTTCTCATTCCATTCTTTAAGCTTTTTACGCCAATGGGCACGAAACTTCATACCATTCACTTGGTAACTTTGTGCGTTGTCGGGATCAATCGCTTTTAGGCGCTCCGTGACTTTACGAGATAATGGAATCATGTCATTTGCCGCAAATTGAACATGTGGGTTACCGTGAGCGTGTATATCTCCCATGCTACGGTCAACGTGAGCGTGAGTATCTAACATACGCACGAAGTCCGTCGCGTAGATCATGCTCGGCGCACCATTTTGCACCGCCGCATTGCTGCTACGAACTTGCAGCATAGGTAACCATCCCACTTCTAGTTCTGCACCCGAGCACATTGCCATGTCCGCTTGGCGCATCTTCGCAATCAAAGAAGGACGAGCTTGTACGTAATGTGGGTCTTGCTTAGCCGTTGTCGCTGAATAAATACTGGCATCTGGCGCGTGGCTTTCAAGAAAGGCTTTCCATTCTGGCTCACAAACGAAAATGTTTAGAGCCGAAGCAGGCGAAGCAATGATGGCAGCTCCTGCCGCCATCATCACCAAACTGCATTTATTTAATGTCAGCTTAGAACGCATGAGCACCGTGCGCTCCAAATGTCATCACGTATTGCAGAGTGAACACGTTGTCTGTCTCACTGCCTTGGTTATCAATGCGAGTGTATTGCGCACGGATAGTACCGAAGTGAGAAGAATCCCATGCGATCATCGCATCCATTTCTTTATCATTCAGCTCAGTAAAATGCATGTGGTCGCCATGTGCATGACCATCGTAGCTTTCTGCTTCGCCGTAACGTAGACCTGCTGACCAGCTTGGGTTGAAGCGATAAACACCCGAAACATAGTAAGCGCTTAAGTTGTCTGGTGACTCTGCATCGTTTTTATATTTGCTGTCTACCACACCGTCTAACAGCATGTATTCAGCCGATAGCGTGAAGTTGCTGTATTTGTAATTACCGTCTGGTGCCCATTTCCAAACAAAATCAGCCCCGTAAAGGTTCGCACCTGTCACTGCTGCGCCATGATGGTGATCGTGATCATGCTCTTCTTCATGACCGTGGTCGTGATCTTCGAACTCTTTAACCTTGCCGTTTTCGTTGCGCAGGTAACTTAAACCAAACTGCCAACTTGAAGATTCGGAGAAGTCATTCCCAAGCTTCAGCGTCGTGGTGTACACGCCAACTTCAGAACCATCTTCGACAGAAGACATTTTGCTACCACTAAGCGCTTCTACACCAAATTTTACGTAAAGGTCGGTTGGAAACACGATGTTTGCACGTACACCATCATCGTAGTAGTGCGAGCCAAGGAAAGTACGATAAGCAATTGGACGCTCAACAAAGCTATCGGTGTGCATGTGTTGGTTATTCAGATAACCAAAGTCAGATAGGAATCGGCCAGCGCGCACATTTACACCATATGGCAATGCCAAAGTTTCGATGAATGCCTCTTCAAGCTCTAATTCTGTATCATCACCATGACTTTCAAGAACCGCGGTCAATGCGCCGTAAAACTTGTCGTCGATATTTGATGAGAAGTTTAATTCCGTATGGCCTAGACCAAAGCCTTCTTCGCGCTCAGAATTATGACGCTGGCCATCTTGGTAGTAGCCATCAACAACAACACCAATCTGTGGGTTCGATAGTGTGTCGGCAAAAACAGGGGATGCAAAAATGCTACCGATCACGAGAGACACCAATTTCTTATTCACTACTTTTTCCTTTTTGTTATGTTATAACATTTAATTTTGCGATGTTATAATATAACAATTCTCATTACACAAGCAGAAATTTAAATTAGGCTCCGATTTCATGTTCGTACTCAATCCATGAATTGGGCTATCAACAAATGAATCAATTGATGTTTTTTATACGTATACTAATGAGAATTAGTATTTAAATAAGTAACGGAATTTCAATATGTTGAATATGGATTTTTCAAAAAGAATCGTGATAGATACTGCTCAACAGGAATGGATCGCCAGCCCTTCCAAAGGTGTGTGGCGCAAACCTTTGGAACGAGAAGCCAAAGAATCAGGGCATACCACCAGCGTCGTTAAGTACGAGCCAAATTCGCAGTTTTCGACTCATCCTCACCCTCAAGGAGAAGAAATATTGGTGCTCGAGGGGGTATTCTCTGACGAATACGGTGACTATCCTGCCGGCACTTACCTTCGTAACCCTCCAGGAAGTCAACACGCACCATTTAGCAAAGAAGGCTGTGTGATTTTAGTTAAACTAAATCAGTTCGAATCTGAGGATCTTGAAATAGTTCGCATTAATACAAACCAAGCGAGCTGGCAGAGTGGTGTCGGTGGGTTGCAAGTCATGCCGCTGCATAATTTTGAGCACGAACATGTCGCATTGGTTAAATGGCCAAAAGGTAAGAAGTTTCAACCACACCGTCACTTTGGTGGTGAAGAAATTTTCGTATTGTCAGGAGAGTTTAGAGACGAGCTAGGTACCTATCCCGCTCTCTCTTAGATTCGAAGCCCACATATGAGTGAGCATTTTCCTTTTGTAGAGCAAGAAACGATCATTTGGGTAAAAACTGGTCACCTGCCGCTCCAAGCTCCTGCTCAGCACTCCTAGTGTTTGCACACTTGGCATCGTCCATTGGAACTAAAATCGGCCCGCAATTTACGAGCCGATGATCATTTCGTCACTAAGAACCCATTATTCGCGAGTGGAGCCAGTCTTTGAGCTCAGCCCGGTTATGTTTTAACACGTTCATTTCGTGATCATCAATCGGGCTTCCTTGAAGTTCTAGTACGCGGATTTCCTTATCTAAAGCATTGTAGTTTTTAACGGTTTCAGCAAATGATGCATCGTTTTCGGTAAGCTGAGTAATGGTATCCAAATGTTCTGGGAATTCATGAGTTAATGAGTGATTTTCACCTAACATAGAGACCTCTTGGCTATTATTTGAGTACAAAATAGTGCCTAATTTTTGAGCACCACATGTATAACCGTAGCATCTAATGAGACGTTAATTCGTCGCACCGTCCACAAAAAGAACAACAAAGTTATTTTCAATTTTTCCTAGAAAGTGTTTTCTTTTTAGTCTCAATAGTCGAATGCAAAAGATGCCACTATGATCGTTCTATATTAACCTTCAACAATGAGAGCGATCATGCGAAAGACAATTCTAGTTACTGGATCTACTGACGGTATTGGTTTAGAAACCGCGAAAATGTTAATTAACCGTGAACAACACGTAATAATCCATGGCCGGAATATAGAGAAAGTTCAACAAGTTGAGCAAAGTTTGAGGGAGATGAAAAGTGGTAAAGTTGAAAGCCTTGTTGCTGATTTATCCTCTCCCAATGCGGTAAAACAGATAGTGATGGAGATAACAGAACGGTTCAATCATTTAGACGTCATCATTAACAATGCTGGTGTGTACGCAACACCAAATCCAAGAACTAAAGAGGGTCTTGATGTACGCTTCGCAGTCAACACCATTGCTCCCTACTTACTCACTAGAGAGCTATTGCCGTTGCTCGGAGATACGGGTCGTGTGGTTAATTTGTCTTCAGCTGCACAAACAACAGTAAACACTAGCGCTTTACTCGGTAACAAACCATTGTCAGATGGCGAAGCATATGCCCAAAGCAAATTGGCATTAACGATGTGGTCACGAGCAATCGGACTAAAGCTTAAGAACACTGGCCCTATGTTGGTATCAGTAAACCCAAAATCATTCCTAGGTAGTAAGATGGTTAAAGATGCTTATGGGGTTGCTGGTGGTGATATCCGCTTAGGAGCAGATATTCTAACTCGCGCTGCGCTATCAGAAGAGTTTGCTCAAGCGCATGGTATGTACTTCGATAATGACATTGAAGCATTCGCGCCCCCACACCCTGATGCATTAGATCAAAGCAAAACACAGCAGATAATTGATACTATTGAATTAATCTTAAGCAAACTCTATTAATAACAATTAAGAATTATCTTGAGGTTCGTTTTTATTCGGACCTTAAAAACAATGTATTCGATAAGTGAAACTTGTTATCACTTTTCCGCAAACTCCCAATAAGGTGGCGTGCCATAGTATTCAGCAAAGTAATCAATAAAGGCACGCACCTTAGGCGCAATTAAACGAGAGCTTGGGTACACAGCCCAAATCCCAGCATCCATCGCTAAAGGGTGATCTTCGAGTACTTCCACTAGCTGACCACTTTGTAATTCTTGATAAACACTCCAAACCGAGTTGATAGAAATACCTAACCCGTTTACCGTCGCGTCTCTCATCGCATCACCATTATCAGTTTTAAAACGACCAGAAGTTCTTACATTGACCATTCCATCTTTTGTATTGAATGACCAATTATTCATTCCAACTAAGTTAATACATTGATGATTCGTCAAGTCTTGGGGCTTGTTAGGTCTCCCAAATTGTTCAATATAATCTGGTGATGCAACGATAATACGACGATCTGGCGCAAGCTTTCTTGCGACCAATGAAGAATCTTTCAACTCAGCGACACGAATGGCGACATCGAAACCTCCCTCAACCAGATCAATAATGGAATCAGAAAATCGGCAGTCCACGGTTAACCCTGGGTAACGCGCCATAAAACCTTTTAATGCGGGCACAATATGCAAGCGACCAAAAGTTGCAGAGGCGGTTATACGTAATACTCCCGTTGGCGCACTCTGCCCTGAGCCAACAGCTCCCCTTGCTGCCTCCACTGTTGCAAGGACCTCCTCCGCGTGAGGTAAAAAAGCCTGCCCTTCTTCAGTTAAGGAAACTTTGCGTGTGGTGCGATGAACTAAACGAACTCCTAAGCTGTCCTCAAGTTTGTTGATGTGCGCACTAGCGACAGCAGGAGAAAGTCCAAGCTCCTGACCAGCCATGCTGATGTTGTGTGTCGAAGCCAAACGGACAAATAGCTTTACATGATCGATGTTCATTTAATTTTCAATTATTTGTAAAAAATCACCATATAGAGCTTAGCATTTTCTTCCTTACGGATAGTAAATAAATACTCCAGTTAGAAAAAACTGATGGGCAGATAGAAGTCCAGCTCAAACGCCTCATCATGGCTAAGGAAATGGTTTTTATGATAGTGAACATAAGCGGGAGTAGAACGCTGCTTAAAGCCTGAATTCGGCAACCACTTTTCTAACACCATACTCAATTGAGGAAGAAGCTCTCCATATACCCCTGTTAAGCGAAAAACAGCATGCAAACCACCCGGAATCGTCATTTGATTCACGACACCGCGTACTTTAAGCGGCTTATCAATCGCCATACAAGCCACATAGCGACACTTATCGAGCTCAACCCAAGCGGGGTTGGAGTGATGCAAACCGTATTGAACCGAAAAGTCCCGATTCTCAGAGCTTGCCCACGCCTTCAAAATCAGCCACGCATTACGAATGGAACGGCTATAACCCTCATGCCGCACATAAGCCGCAAAGCGTTGTGGAACCTCCATAATTTTAGGTTCTGGCAACTCGCGTTTAGCAACCCGATGATAACCCGCAGCCACTTCTGGATCTTTTAGATACGGCTTTTCTGCGACTTGTAAATCATGCTTTCGCCACGCGCCAGGAGACATAGCGAACGTTGCTTTAAACGCTCGGCTAAAAGAAGATACCGAGCTAAAGCCGCACTTGTTAGCAATGTCTAACACCGATGAGCTGGTATCAAACATCAGTTGATTGGCGGCGTATTCCATTCTTGTTCGACGGATATATTGATGGACAGACTCCCCTACCACATCTTTAAAAATACGATGGAAGTGCTGTTCAGAATAGGCTGCTACATCTGCTAGCTCTTTAGCCGATAAATCTCTGCTAATGTCCTGGTGAATGTAAAACAGCACGTCATTGATTCTGGAAACTTGTTGATGGCTCACGGAGTAAACTTTCGCTTAAATAGCATAAATGGACATGTTTAACAGCATAAATGGACACACCAAGCTTGGCAATTTACCTATACTATTTCTGACATAAAAAAGACAATTACGAGAAGCACAGCACATGGAAATCGCACAGTCATTACAACAAACTAAGTCATCCTACATCCGAGAGATCCTCGCAGCAGCGAGCGATAAGAACGTCATTTCTCTTGCAGGTGGCTTGCCGGACGAAAAAACCTTCCCGATCGACTTAATGAAACCGACGCTCGAAAACCTCGCGAATATGCCAGAGGTGTTTCAATATGGCGCAACAGCAGGCTACGCCCCGCTACTTAACTTTTTGACCGATTATTACCAGCTGCCGGAATCTCATTTGGCTATGATCACAACGGGCTCTCAGCAAGGGCTAGATTTGATTGCGCGTGCGTACGTAAATCCGGGCGATAAAGTGGTGATGGAAGCACCGAGCTACCTTGGTGCTATGCAAGTATTCGGTCTAGTGCAAGCCAACATCGTGACCGTTTCACAAACCGAGTGTGGCCCAAACCTAGAAGAACTCGAACAATGCTTTGCCACGCAGCAACCAAAAATGTTCTACGCCGTACCCGATTTTCACAACCCAACGGGCGTATGCTGGGCGCTAGAGACTCGCCAAAAAGTTGCCGAGCTTTGTATACAATACGACGTGGCATTCATCGAAGACGCGCCATACCGCGAGCTGCGTTTTTCTGGTGAAGCGCTTCCACTGGTTTCGGACTTCTGCCCACAGCACTCCATCGTATTGCGCTCTTTCTCCAAAATAGCTTCACCAGGCTTGCGTATTGGTGTAGTTACGGGCAAAAGCAGCTACCTTGAGCCACTCATCAAAATTAAACAAGGTGCCGATCTGCACTCTAGTATTCCTATGCAAGCTTTGCTGCATGGTCTGCTGCAACATGACAACTTCGAAACGCACATTTCAACCATCTGTGCGCTTTACAAATCACGTTACGATGTCATGTTTGCTGAGCTGCAAAAACAGCTGCCAGAAAGTTGCGTACTCAAACCCGTCGATGGTGGGATGTTCGTTTGGGTCGAGATTCCAGAATGCGACACCTTCGAACTGGCGAAAAACCTTCTCGCAAACTGGGTTGCCGTAGTGCCGAGCCCGGTCTTTTATCCAGAAGGTTCAAAGGTAAAAGCCGCTCTGCGTCTTAACTTTACCAATGCTACACCAGAAGAACTGACGACAGCTGTCTCTCGACTCGCGGATGTCCTCAACACGTTGTAATTGAACGCGAGTGTAAGAACCTGCCTTTGAGATTCAAAAAAAGTCTCAAAGGCAGCATCAAAAAAGTTCCCCAAAAAAATTTATATTTTTCCTTCAAATCAACTCTCTACAGTAAGTGCCTGTTTTCTCTTGAACCTCTCACTCATATAAAAATGAGAACTCAATCACGTATTTGATGGTTAGAAAAGTTACGTCTATCTTTCAGTCAAAGACATCAACTTCGCAGCGTTAATGCTCTCAATTTCAGACACTTTATCAATCGTGGCTTAGCGGTTGATAAACGACTAAAAAAGCATCTGTGGGCATACCCACTACGAAGGGTTGACCAGAACCATTCTGAATGTCGCGAGCCAATCTTTTGATTGGCAATTACGTCAGTGAATCGCACCAAATGACAGAGGGGTTATCAGGATGAATACTCGAACCACGACAGGACTCGTCACCATCGGCTGGTCCGTTACACTTTCACTTTTTACCGCATTCGCCGTGTATGCCAATACGTCGCCAAACTGTAGTGACGTATTAGCGGGCAACACAACCGCCGCATCGCAAAAAATGATGGTTTTATTGGGCGAAGACATCACCAAATCCAACCGTATAACTACGGTGATTCCAGCCGAAAACAATCCATTTGTGACCGAAGAACTGGTTTCGGTTTCTAACGACGTATCGCCAAACGGTCGTCTTTCACAAAAGAGTTTGGAAGAGATTCGGAAAGTCCGCTCAAATCTAGAGAAAGCAGCACAGGAAGTAAGCCGATTACAAGGCACTTTTGAAGTGGCTTTCATCAGTTTGATTGATGGTTACTGCCAATTTTCTAATCATAAACGTACTCAACATGCCAAAATCGACTTTGACCATTTGGAAGGCCTCACTTTGTATTCAATCCCCGCTTTAATAGCAATGGTCGATCAGTCGTACTACATGGCAAAGAATCGAATCGCTAATGAGCAGAAACAGTTAAGCGACATTGAAAAAGAGAAACAGAGGCAGAAACAGCAAGCAACTGCGGCAGCAGCCGCTCGTTACCAAGACAGTAACGTACTTGTAAGAGTCGAGAACTTTGATGGCGCTAATGTGACATTTTCCGTTACTAACATTGGTTCACAAGGATCATTGCAACCAAATTTCAACTCGTTTAATGCATATCGTACAGAAAGTGGAGAATTAATCTACAAGTCAGAATCTTTATTACACCTGGCGGATACTGCAGGTAACACACTTGAAACAATGGGTATCGCTGAGCTCTCATCACAAGGTGGAAGTGACATATCGATCTCTCCTGGAGAAACCCGAAAATTCGTTACTAGCATTGCTTCAGAAGTCGCGCCACATACGCAGTTGAGCTTAGAGTTTCCAGCCAAAGTGCTTAATACTGAGCGAGACTTTACATTGTCGTTTTCTGATACATCAGCGGTGGCGACAGCAAACGTTAATTAACGCAAAGTAGCCAGTATTTGTAGAACGCATCAAAGACAGGCGAGCAGCGCCTGTCTTTCAATTATGATCAAGCCAATAGCTACTGTTTGCACTTGTAAGCATTTGCAAACATCGTCACTGACGTAGAAAAGCTCAACGGTTGATACAAGTACAAGGTATCTGCGCCTAAATCCGCCGCCTTGATGCGCATTTGGTTTAGCGTCCCCCAAACCATGTCTTTATCTGCATGAAGCCAGTAGTCGTAAAAGTGTCCTTCTGAGCCGATCACGGTACCCATTAGTTCACAGTTTTCAATCGCATTCACATTGCCCCAAAGCACCTGTACTTGCTCAGATTCTTGAGTTGGGAACGTCACTCATCCCGTTAATGATGCCGCTAACGCGAGAGTCATCACTCGCTTTTTCATACTTATATCGCCAAAATTTTTCATAGATGGCAGATTTTATGAATGGCTGATGTGATGACTAGCAAAAACTTTTTATCGCGTGTTCAAGTAGAATTAATGGACAACGGAAAAGATCCAAAAGGTGATCATGCAGCTAGCGAGCAAAAGCCTAATCACTCAGACCTAGCAATAAAGCTGTATCTGAGATACAACAGTAACGATTAAATAGCCGCGAGGGATAGAGTTTGGTTGCTAAAAATAAGCTAATTCGCTACACAGCTACGGAAGTCGCTGATGCATTTGACAAAGAAGATGAGCTCATTAAACAAGTTCAGTCCAACCAACTCTCGCAAGTGCTATTGCTTTGGCAAGTAAAAAGTCCAACGCTCGTGCTTCCCGCGGGTAAGAAATGGCCAGTGTCTAATGAGTTAGAACATGCGTTAAATACGTCTGGCTGGAAGCTCTTTTCTCGTAAAACCGGTGGTGCCCCAGTCCCTCAGGTGCCAGGTATTATCAATCTATCCCACATTTACCACTGGCCAGAAGGCGAGCCTTACAACATCAAAAAAGCGTATCTCGATTTATGTGCAATATTAACGGTTTTCTTTAAACAGCTCGGCGTGAAAGTGGATGTTCATGCTACGCCTTATTCCTACTGCGATGGCGAGTACAACCTCAACATTGGCGGGCAAAAAGTCGTGGGAACCGCGCAGCGTGTTTTACTTAAAAAAGGCGGCGGACAAGTGGTATTGTCACAAGCATGCATTCTGATTGATGCCGACGTCGAGAAGATTGTCGAACCAGTACGAATGTGTAATCAGCTTTGCGGTCACAGCGATGATATTCGTGGTGATGTCCACACACCGCTCTTCCATCATGTATCCGACCGCCCATCGGTAGATTCGCTCTTTCAGCAATTGACGAGTGCGTTTTTAACGCATGCAAAAGCGGAGTAATGAAAGGAGCAAGCCTCCCCCACACTCCGAACAGCATTTGATAAACTAAAACTGCATACCGTGATAGCGATGTAAGAATGGGCATCGCCAACGTAAAACCATTCAATCGATCGACCAAACCAGTTATCAGTTTTGCCTGCCAAAAAGAAATGAGATCCAGTTCAAATATTTATCCATGACGGAATTAGTTGAAGCCTGCGCGTAAAAGCCTCAGAATGTCGCACTTTTCGCACCGATTTGTTTTCGGCGCGTTGTTATCTAACTCTACAATTGAGAATCATACATATGGGTTTTACCTCGTTAGGTCTATCTGCTCCAATCCTTAAAGCTATTCAAGAGAAAGGCTACGACACCCCTTCGCCAATTCAGGCAAAAGCAATTCCTGCTATTTTGGAAGGGAAAGACGTAATGGCAGCAGCGCAGACTGGTACAGGTAAAACTGCAGGCTTTACGCTACCGATTCTTGAGCGTTTATCGAACGGCCCTCGCGTTCGTGCTAACCAAGTTCGAGCACTGATCCTAACGCCAACACGTGAGCTTGCAGCTCAGGTGCAAGAAAACGTGTTTATGTACGGCCGTCATCTTCCACTAAGCAGTGCGGTTGTTTTTGGTGGTGTGAAGATCAACCCGCAAATGCAGCGTCTTCGCAAAGGTGCGGATGTGTTAGTCGCGACACCAGGCCGCCTGATGGATTTGTACAACCAAAATGCAGTGAAGTTCGACCAACTGGAAGTACTAGTACTGGACGAAGCAGACCGCATGCTAGATATGGGCTTTATCCGTGACATTCGTAAGATCCTAGCTCTGCTACCAAAACAGCGTCAGAACCTACTTTTCTCTGCAACTTTCTCGGATGAAATCCGCGACCTTGCGAAAGGCTTGGTGAACAACCCGGTTGAGATTTCCGTTAACCCGGCAAACTCGACGGCGAGAACGGTTGAGCAAAGCATCTACCCAGCAGACGTGAAGAAGAAAGCACCGATGTTGGTTAAATTGATCAAAGACGGCGATTGGAAGCAAGTGCTGGTGTTTACGAAAACGAAACACGGCGCAAACCGTCTGGCGAAGTTCCTGATCGAACAAAATCTACCGGCTGCTGCCATCCACGGCAACAAGAGCCAAGGCGCGCGTACCAAAGCACTGGCGGATTTTAAATCGGGTGAAATTCGTGTGTTGGTCGCGACGGACATTGCTGCGCGCGGTATCGATATTCCGCAATTACCGCAAGTGGTGAACTTTGAGCTACCGAAAGTGGCAGAAGACTACGTTCACCGTATTGGTCGTACTGGCCGCGCGGGCGAAGTAGGTAAAGCGATTTCACTGGTGTGTGCGCTAGAAGCATCTGAGTTGTTTGCGATTGAACGTTTGATTCAAGAAGTACTACCACGTAAAGAGTTGGAAGGTTTTGCGCCAACCAATGTGGTGCCAGAATCTAAACTGGATACGCGCCCAATCAAACCGAAAAAACCTAAGAAGCCGAAAAAACCAAAAGCGCCAAATGCTGCAAGTGAAAATGCCCCAGCAGCCGAAAAGAAAGCAGGCAATGGTGCAAACAAACCTAAACGTCGCTTCAACGGTGGTAGCAACGGCAACAAAAACAGCACCAACCAAGGCGGTGCAGGCAAGCCTAAAGGCAACCGTGAAGGCCAAAGTCGTGCAAACAGTAAACCAGATGACCGCAAACCTAACGGCAACAAGCCAAATGGTAATAAACCGAATGGAAATAAACCAAACGGTAATAAGAGTGGCAACGCTGGTAAACCGTCTGGTAACCGCAAGCCAAACAATGCTAAGCCTGCAGGAAACAAACCGTCAGGTCAGCGCCGTAAGCCTCGTCCGCAAGCTGCAAACTAACCTGTAAACGGCCCCCGATAGCAAATACAACAAAGCCGCTGATAATCTCAGCGGCTTTGTCTTTCTTAGAACACAGTTTTCTAGAACACTGCTTTGTTAAAACAGCCTACATTAAAGGTGTGATTCGAATATCTGCGATTTGCGCTTCGTTCTTTTCACCCTCAATACCACCTGCGTAGATGTAGGTTTCATTCGATTTGAGGTAACTCATATTGAAGTGGTCCTTCAGCGCGACCTGATAGGTTTTTCCCTGCTCCAACGTCACCTCAATTGGCGTTGAGTAACGCATACCTTGGTTTTCACCAATATGGCCCATCTGCAAGTAACCTTGACCAACCACTTTACCTGCATCATCCAATACCTCTAACAATTTCACGGTGTTCGTGATGCCAGTATTAAGTTGCCCTAGGTTATTGTTGTACCAAGCATCGAACTGGTAAGTGCCCGTTACAGGGGCTGTAAACGACTCTGCACCTTTTACGATGCCACTGTCTTTACTCACCGTAACCACTGAGACATTGTCTTTGAGTGGCTGATATTCGCCATCAAGTTTGATGCGGATCTCTTCACCGACACAAACAGGTTGGCTTGGGTTAGAACGGAAGCCTTTATCGTTAATGCTTTCAGCCAAATAACAAGCAAAACCTGTTGGCGTATCGGAATAAGATTGAGCAATCACGTTCTTTTGAATCAGCTCGCCATTGCGATACAAGTTCACGTTGTACTTACTCGTCACGTCAATCGAAACCGAATTATCAACGCTTTTTACCACCAATGTTGGCTCTTGCGGAGAATAAACGCGACTATCTTCACTTGCGTACGGTTTCACACCAGAAACTAAAGTAATGCTGCTATCTACATTCACAAGCGCGCCCAATGTCACGTGGAAATGCCCCTCATCGTCCATCGTGACATTTTCAACTGGGTAGTAACCTGTGTCATCTTTGCTTACTTCAGGCAAGTCAATCGTTACCGAGTAGTTCTTTCCTTTGAAGGCAAAGTTTTCCAACGTGATTTGTTCAGACTGAGCCAACAAGTTATTGCGCACCCAACTTGTGATAAACGGCTTCACTTCCAACTTGCCCGTTTCGGTATGGATGCCGAATAGGGTCTCTACCACCATGTTCAAGTAGCCACCCACAGACCAAAGCTGACGCTGAGAGTTAATAACTGGGCCATCCATGCTTGGATCTTCACCATGATCACTATGGATGATGAATGACTTACCAGAAAGCCACTCTAAGTTTTCCATGTTGGATAAATTAGTTGCCGTACCACGAACCAACGATTGAATGGCATTGTTCGCTGCTGCCACATTTTGTGTTTGATGCGCGGCGCGCAAGCTGTACGCGGTAACAAATGGCCAAATTGCGCGATTATGGTACACAGGCACGTCCGGTTGTTGAGGGAAGTAAACCGGCACGCCAAACTCACTGTGTGGGTAATTGGCCATGATTTGTTTCGCCTGCGCATCACTTGCCACGCCACTGATGATTGCCAACGCTTCGCCCAACATATCGTATTTGTCGACCGCAATGTCTTTGCCATTGTCAAACAAATAGCTTACGTACATACCGCGTTCGGCATTCCAAAACTGATCGTTGATAGCGGTTTTTAACTGCTCAGCCCACTCGGTGTATTTGACCGCGTTGGTTGAGTCGTACTTCTCTGCCAACTTAGCCGCGAGCTGAATCGCGCGGTAGTGAACCACGTTTGTCGATAACGCTTTGCTGCTACCAATCGCATTGACATCGTTTGGCGTCCACGTTGAGTAAGTTTGCTCACGCCAATCGAGGAATGATTGCTCACCAGTGTATAAACCGGATTTCGCATCAAAAGCCGCCAGGCGATCGGCTTCAAGTGTATTACTGATCGCTTTATATGCGCGCTCTGCAAACTGGTTGTACTCTTCCCCATCCAATGCCGAAAGTAAGCGTTCTGCACCAAGCGCCCAAGTCGTACGGTCGGTACTGATTGGCCAACTGCCGCCCGTGCCCGTGTCTTGCACAATCTGCTCGCCATCGTATTGCTGATCGGTCGTGTCGCGGAAAGCAGACAATTTGAAATTCAAACCATTTTGCACGCGAGTTGGATTCATCAATGCAAGCGAAAGGTCTGCTGCGTACGCCAAATCACGCGTCCATACGTAATGCCACTTCGCGCCCGTCTCAAAAACTTCCGCTTTGATTGGGTTGTTGTAGTTGTAATTGCCGTCTTTGATTTCAGAAACGGCAAGCTGGTCTAGCTCTTTCATCGTCAATGCAAACAACGCGTCAAACGCGACATCACCCGACACCACTCGCGGCCCTGTTTGCTCATTAATCACTAAGCCTTGGTCGAGCGCATCACGCAATTCTGTCGTCGTTGAAATACCAAATTCACGCAGCTCCGCTTTAGGATCTTTCACCGAGAAAATCACGGTATCACTCGAGTCATCGTAATTGGCGAACAGTTTCACTTCTTTGCTCTGATGCCCTTCATGCACCATTGCAGGGTCGAGAATCGCATCAGAGTAGTATTTTTCCGCTTCTTCTTGTGTTGCTTTCGTCACAGTCATTGACGCGCGACTTTCATCGGCAAAGCTCACAGAAAACTTGTAATACCCTTTGTCTTCAAACGTGATCTCAGAGTTGCAATCATCGTTCATACACGCTTCATTCGTGTCTGGTTTTGGCAGGTACTCCTGAGCTTTATCGAACGCCGCGGGCTCCTCAAAGTAGGTGTATTGGATCTGCCAACCCGGATCAGCAATCTTGAACTGATTACTACCTCGAGCGACGCGCAGTACGGTTTCGTACTCGTTATTACCCAAATAGTTTAGCTTGGCATGCTCTGCCGTGCCCCAATCCCCATTTAAACCACGTAAATATAAGTCGGCTGAAATAATTGGTTTGTCGACCGGCACTGGCGCATCAGAAGAATCTGACCCACATCCAGCAAGACCAATACAAGACGCGACAGCAAGCGCAATAAAACTCGGTTTCATGTTCATCCCTTAGATTGTTGTTTTGGCGACAGTCTAAAGAACACCTTTTTGAGGGGAAAATAGGAAGTCAGGAGCGAGCTATAGATAACATCTATACGTCAAACCCCAACAGTGATGTAGATCTATGAAATGCGCATAATTTCAATCAAATGAGATTACAGATTTGTGATTTATAAATGAAATTGTGCAAAATACCCCTCGTTCTTAGAGGGGAAAGAAAATGGACAAATCTCTGCAGCAATTTTTACTGGTTGCACGCTGCCAAAGCATCAGCGCTGCGGCAAGAATGGCAGGGTTAAGCCAGCCAACGGTAACAAGCAATTTAAAGAAGCTGGAAGAGAATCTCGGCGTGACGCTGTTTGAACGTCATCCTAATGGCATGGTGTTGACCGAATACGGACGCATCCTCTATCGCCATAGCAACGCGATGCAGCATGAATACAACCAAATGATGCAAAGCATTGATGAACGGAAACAGTACCAAGTCGGAAAAATTAAAATGGGCACTGGCGATGCGTGGTGGCCGCTGTTCGTCAAACAAGCACTCAATCAACATCTGACCAAGCAGCCATCGGCATCTACGCACGTCGAATTTGGCAACCACTTAGGCTTGATGGATTCATTAATCAACGAACAGATTGAATTCTTCATCGGCCACGAGATTGTCGGCTTGTCGTCTAAATGTGATGTTACGTTTATTCCGCTATTTCAAACGGTTGATGCCTATTTTGTTTCCCCAAACCACCCACTTCTAGGGAAAACCGTCACCGAAGATATGCTGCACGAATACCCAGCTCTTTCGGTCACTTATGATGCTAAGAAATTCGCTCACGTCATCGATAACCCAATCCCGAAGCAAAATGAACGCGAAAGGCAGCAACTGGATGACAGACCGACTTACGAAGTGGATTCTCTGCTCGCCAGTATTGATGTACTGAAAGAAAGCGTCGCGGTGATGTCTTATACCGGGCACCTCAAACCGTATTTGGAATCCTTTGGCTTACGATGCTTAACCATGGAAAACGAACCAAACCCTGGCACCGTCGGGATTTATCGCCACCGCCGAGAAACCTCTGAATCGCATCTAGATCTGATTGCTGGCATCACTCAGCGCGCTAAATTGCTCAACTAGAAAGTCCAAAAACAGGCGAACTCTTTTCGGTTGATATTGGCGGCTTTGATAAATGACATGTAGATCCGCTTCAGCGCCTTGCGAAAAGGCGCTGAAGTTTTTCATATACCCATCCAAAACCGTTACTAAACGTTGTTTTTTGAGGTCTTGCTGAATATCTAAAATCGATTTCAACGCAATCCCCGCACCGTCCAACGCCCATTGTCGAATCACTTCACCATCATCAGAAAATCGCTTTGGCGTGACCGTGATCGATTGGTGAGACTCTTCATCTTTAAAGTGCCACGTTTTTAATTCTTCATTGCTGCGCACCATGGCTAAGCAGCGATGGTCCGCGAGATCTTGTGGACAGTTTGGGACACCTTGCTTCGACAAATAGTCAGGTGATGCGCACAGCACGCGTTGACTCGACGCCAGCCTGCGCGAAATGAGATTGCTGTCCGCTAACTCGCCATAACGAATCACCAAATCGAGCCCCGATTCAGCCAAGTTCGATAAATTGTCATTAAGATAAAGATAAGGCGTCACATCCGGATATTGCTCAGAAAAAGCCGACACCATCGGCGAAATAATTTGTTTGCCAATATCTCGTGGAGCTGAAATTTTCAACGTTCCGCGCACTTGCGAAATACCCGTTTGCAGCAAGTTTTCCGTCTCTTTCACGCTATCAATGATGTTAAGACAAGCTTGATGGTACATTGCCCCTGCGTCCGTGAGTGATACGTGGCGTGTGCTTCGGTTGAGCAGCTTTACGCCATAGCGTTCTTCTATCGCTTGCAGCCTTGCCGTTACCGTCGCCGGAGACAAACCTAACTCCCTTCCCGCCGCCGCCAGACCTTGATGTTTAACGATGCTGACAAACAACGTCATATCCGAAAACTTATCCATCTTCGTGCTCTTATTATTTGGAAAAACTGAATAATCAATTTAGATATTACCCAATTATCAAATTAAGTCGAATCCATATACTGACCCTATCGACATTGTTTAGACCCAGAACGTTATGTGACAGGGAAAAGTTAAACGCCGTAACGCTGTACAACGCACAACAACACGCCCTGCCCAGCCAAGAGATAGGAAACAAAAAATGAAACTGTACATTTATGAACATTGCCCCTTTAGCGCCCGCGTCCGTTTTGTTGCAGGCATGCTGAATATTAAGCTGGATGTCATCAACATTGCTTATAACGACGAGAGCACCACCACAAACCTCATCGGCGCAAAACAAGTTCCTCTTTTGATCAAAGACGATGGTGAAGCCATGGCGGAAAGCTTAGACATCATCAACTACTTCCTTGAATTGGCATCTTCCAGCGAAAACAGCCAACCCTCCAAACCGGTTTTAGACTGGCAAAAACAAGCGTTTTTACCGCTACAAAAAGTCGGGTATCCGCGTTGGTCAAACATGACGTTACCGGAATTTGCAACAGAAACCGCTAAACAAGCATGGCGTGCAAAAAAAGAAACCGAAGCGTTAAATTTTGAAGCTTTGATTAACGATACACCTGCGATTGCGAAAGAAGTCGCCGCTTTGATAGAACAAACCAAACCCTTGCTCAACCTAAGTTCAGAAAAGCAAACGTCACTGGTTGATCAAGCCATTATGTTTTCCATTCTACGCGGCTTTTTCAGTGCGCCCGAAGTGCAATGGGATCCAGCCGTACTTCACTGGATGGCAATCGCTCGTAAAGCGACCAACGTGCCTGTACTTATCTAAGGAGCGCAACATGCAACAAAGAACAAATAAGCTGTTTGAGCCAGCTCAACTGAAATCGTTGTCACTACAAAACCGTATTGTCATGGCACCAATGACTCGCGCACGCACCACTCAGCCGGGCAACATCCCGAATGAGATGATGGCAACGTATTATCAACAGCGCGCTTCTGCCGGGCTGATCATTTCCGAAGCCACGCAAATTTCGGACGATTCTCAAGGCTATTCGTTCACCCCTGGCGTTTACACCGATGCGCAAGTGGCGGGCTGGCAAGGTGTGACCCAAGCGGTCAAATCACAAGGCGCAGCGATGTTTTGTCAGCTATGGCATGTGGGCAGAGTGTCTCACCCAACATTCCAAAATGGTGAACAGCCTATCGCGCCATCTGCGCTCGCTCCGGTAGAGACGCAAGTTTGGATTGCAGATGAACAAGGCAACGGCAATATGGTCGATTGTGTTGAGCCTCGCGCCATGACACAAGCAGATATCAACCGAGTTGTCGGTGATTTCGCGAACGCAGCCAAACGCGCCATTGAATCGGGTTTTGATGGTGTAGAAATCCACGGCGGGAATGGGTATCTGATCGATCAGTTCTTAAGAACCAACTCAAACCATCGAACAGACAACTACGGCGGTTCACGAGAAAATCGTATCCGTTTTCTTATCGAAGTAGTGGAGGCAGTTATCGCCGCTGTTGGTGCGCATCGAGTTGGAGTGAGATTGGCACCATTCATTACCTTTAAAGATATGGACTGCCCAGATATCGTGCCAACGATCTTAGAGGCATCAAAACAGCTACAGGAGCGCGACATTGCCTACTTGCACTTGTCCGAGGCCGATTGGGCCGATGCACCAACGATTCCAGAGACGTTCCGAATCGAACTTAGAAAGCGCTTTCGCAACGCTATCATTGTCGCAGGTCGCTACAATCCTCAACGAGCAAACGAAGTGTTAGAGAAAGGCTACGCGGATCTTGTCGCATTCGGACGGCCATTCGTAGCAAACCCAGACTTAGTCTCTCGCTTGCAACATCACCATCCGTTGGCAGAACTCGATGGCTCAACGTTGTTTGGCGGAAACGAACGAGGCTACACCGATTACCCTGCTCTGCAACAGGAATGCGCAGAACAGGCCTAACAAAAAAGCCCCAACCTAGCTGCTACGGTTGGGGCTGTCACCAAACTAAAATTGGTTTTAGCTAGCTTAATCTGGCTAAGAGTTAAATCACTTCTAACGCGCCGCTGCGCCAAGGTTCGATAACGACTTTGATGTGATCATTTGGCGTCATTAACTTTGTAAATGCGTCTTCGACACCATCGATTCCCACTTTGGCGGTGAGCATTTTCTGCCAAGGCAACTTATGTTCGGCAATCGCTTGTAGGCATTGCTCAAACTCGTGCGGTTGGTAGTAGTAAGAGAATCTCAAATCGAGCTCTTTTACCGTCGCGTACGCGTAGTTAATGATTGCGGGTGTCGTATGGATACCCGAGATGACGATTCGCGCTCGGGCAGGAGCGCGGCGCAGAAAATCGTCAATCAAGGTATGCTTGCCAACACACTCATAAATGACCAGGCGTGAATTCATCGCGTACTGCTCACCAACGGCGATCTCGTCTTCCTTGGTCGGGTTGATCAATCGATTTGCGCCAAACTCGCTGGCAAGTTGCAGCTTTTCTTCCTGAAGATCGACCGCAAGAATATTGCTGACGCCACGTTGTTTCAGTGCAGCAATCACCGCCAGCCCTATAGGGCCGCAACCGACAACCAGCGCTGTTTCTTCCGTTTCGATTTCACTGCGGTTGACCGCGTGCAAACCGACCGCTAGTGGTTCGGTTAATGCCGCCGCCTCAGACGGCATTCCGTCTGGGACAGGTAGCAATAACGCTTCATCAAGCAGGAAGTACTCAGAGTAAGCGCCATAAGTACCCGGAGTAACACCAACGCCCACGCCATTTTGACTGAGTAACATCGGCACTGAGGTGACTCGGCTACCAACAGCCAACGTTTGCTGCGTATCGGCACCGTATTCGATAATTTCCGCACAGAACTCGTGCCCTAACATCACTTGAGCGTGCTCACCGGATTCATCAGGTATCAACCCGAGCTGGTGGAATACATCAAATACCTCATCCGCGTGTCGAGTAATGTGAAGGTCGGAGCCACAAATGCCACAGGCAAGGCTGCGAACCAACACTTGTCCCGCTGCGGGTTGAGGGATTTCGACTTGCTTCAGGCGGACACTACCATCCTGCATTACGATACTGTTCATCTGTTGCATGGGGTTACTCCGCAAGCTCATCACTCAGGGCAGCAATCGCACCCGGTTTGATATAGCGCGCAGTGAAGCCTTGCACTTTGGCAGCGGCAACCACCACTTGCTCAATCCAACCTGCATCCATGATGTTGATGAAGTTACCCTCTTCGTCAAAGTTAATGTTCGCACCTTGGATCACCATAAAGCCATCTGCACCACCCGACTCTTCTGGACAGTGAAAGGTATGAATCGAACCGCCCGGCTCATATAAGTAGCTACCAGAGGTTTGGACTTGATCTGGGTACTCAATGTAGTGCCAAGCGCCACTCAGCGTATAGAAATGCACCACACCAGTGTGGAAGTGCTTAGGCAGAGTGATACCTGATTTGAACTTGGCGCGAATCACCCAAGTCCCGTTTTCTGGGTCAAGAAACAATGGGTAAACATCCACACCCGGTAGCGCGTCTTTGATGATCGACTCTTCATTGATATTAAGAGTTAATAAGAAATCTTGGTGCTGAATAACTTCTGGTAATGACATAACTTACATCCTCGCTATTGCTGTAATGTGGCGTACTCGCCTATCCCATAAGTGGGTACTTAAAATTCTCGAAACCGTCAGATGCGCTGATGGTACAACCGTTGATACAGTTGGCTTTCTCGCTGACCAGAAACGCCACCACATCAGCAATCTCTTCTGGTTGTGTGAAGTTTTGACGCATCTGTTCTTTGCGGATGTGGTCCCACAGGCCAATCTCTTCGTATTGCCTTAACATCGGAGTATCAACGCGTCCCGGAGCGACAGCGCAAACACGAATACCCAATGGTGCGAGTTCTAATGCGGCGCATTTGGTCATCATATCGACTGCGGCTTTACTGACGTTGTAGGTAAAGGTCATCTCAGACGCCATTCGTGCGTAAACAGAAGAAGTATTGAGGATCACGCCCGGCGTGCCTTGCGCTTGGAATTGTCTTCCAGAGGCAAGAATGCCGTAGTAAACGCCATTTTGGTTGACCTTAGAGATCGGCTCAAAATCGACAATTGGGTCGTGGTCAAGCAGAGGTTTCGGTGCACCGATGCCCGCGTTGTTGACCATGATGTCAAGCGAGCCAAACTGTTCAACCGCGCACTTCACCATAGCTTCAACTTGTTGGTAATCGGTGACGTCCGCGACAAAGGTTCCCAACTGCTTTGGGTCAAAACTTGTGTACATTTGCAGTGATTGTTCTGAAATATCGACAGCAAGCACTTTGGCTCCTTGCTCTCTCAGCTTTGCAATGATGGCTTGGCCAATTCCACCAGCTGCCCCAGTCACAATGGCCGTTTTATTGATAAGTTCCATACACCTTCTCATCCATGCTTTGTTGTTATCAAAATGTAACCTAGATCAACTCACTGACACTCACTTGACCTTTTGCGAAGTAAATTTGATACATTGCGACTTACAACCTGTTAACATTTAAAAATCGAGACATGTATATCGTACGAAGTGGCGCTGCCGATAAATTTGATAACTTGGTTTCCGAACTGGGGCAGAATCCGGTTGAGATTATGGCTGCCGTCGGGCTGTCTGCGGCGCAGTTTCGCAATCCCGATACGTATCTCGCCTACCCTAGGCTGGCTGAATTGCTGGAGGAAGCGGCTGCTCGTTGTCAGCAACCGCTGTTTGGCGTGTTGCTCGCCGAGCGTCAAAACCTACAGAGCTTGGGAGACTTACCAATGCTGGTTTCCCGGGCGCAAACGGTCGGTGAAGCCTTGGCGCGGGTGAATGATTTTCTCTATCTGCATTCGTCAGGGGTCACTCTCAACATGACGCCACAAGATGATTGGGTACGGTTGTCGCTCAATATTGATGTGCACAGCGAACGAGGTATCGCGCAGTTGATGCAGCTCAGTGTGTCGCATCTGGCGATGTTTATTGCCAGTCTGCTTGATATTGAAGCAAGTCACTTCGCGCTACATTTGACTCAACACGCAACATTGGAAGTAGAAAAAAGCAAGTTTGCCCAGCAGAACAAACTGCGTTTCGGTGATAAGTTTGACGGTATCCTACTTAAAGCGACTCTGCTTAACGCTAAGAACCACCAAGATGAAGACGCACTAGAGCGCCATTTTCAACAGCACCTCAAAGAGCTGCAAACCCGTTACCCCAACAATCTCAGTGACCAAGCAGCAAACATGATTGGCCGTTTGCTATCGACCGGAGAATGCAGCGTGGAGCGTGTCGCCAGAGCATTGGATTTACACCCGAGAATGCTGCAAAGCAAGCTAAAGCAGCAGGGCACGAGTTATCGACAGCTACTGCAGCAAGTGCGTCAGGATTTCGCCGAGCAGCGTTTAAGTGAGAATATTCAGAGTATTACCGATATCGCGTTGCAACTGGGCTATGCAGAAACTGCGGTATTCAGCCGCCACTTTCGTCGCTGGACGGGAAAATCGCCAAGGCAATGGCGACAAGAAAAAACTCAGTTACAAACGTTTAAGCCCATCAGTTAAAAGCATAAATAACCTATCGTTCAAACCAAAAAGTGTGAGGTGGGAGGGTTGGTATCGAGAATTTCAGCAATCACAGATAACCCGTGTTTGATGTAGCCTCGGTTTGTTTCTGCTCCCAAGCTGATTCGCACGTAAGGCATTGGCTGATTAGTATCGAGAACAAACGGTTTATATCCAGTGATCTGCACCCCTGAACGCTTAGCCGAAGCAACCAGATCATCGCTATTCCACTGCTCGGGTAGTCTCAACCAAATGTGCTGTCCATTCGGGTGCGAGCTATAAACATGCCCTTCTAAAGCGGCTTTTGCTATTCGCTGTCGCTTGGCAAACTCATTGACTTGAAAGCGAATAAGTCGATTTAACGTACCGTTTTCGATCCACAAATGAGCAACTTCAAATGGTAATGGAGTCGCAGACCAACTCGTTGCCGCTAAACGACCAATCGCGTGCTGCAAAAAATGACGTGGGACCGTCAGATAGCCAGTGCGCATGCCTGGCGCTACAACTTTGGTTAAACTGGTGACATAGAAAGCTTGTTCGGGTAACAATGTGGCAAGGGGTGGGACACGGTTAGGTTCTAGTGCTCCATACACGTCATCTTCAATTACATAGATGTCGTATTGCTGCGCAATATTCGCTATCGCCTCTCGGCGTTCAACATCCATATGCGCACTAGTCGGGTTAGCCATGCTCGGTGTGCAACACAATACCTTGATTGGTTTGTGTTTACATGCCCATTCAAATGCATCCGGCGTTATACCAAACTCATCCATTTCAAGTGGTTGCAACTTAAATCCAAGCATTCTCGAGCGAGAGATCAAGCCATGATCAACCAAGTGACCACAAGCAACTAAATCGCCGTGTTCAACAACTGTGCTTAAAGCCAACGTTAAACCATGGCATGCGCCATTTGTGAGTAATATTTGATCGGCACCCACATCCAATCCTTGGCTACTTAGAAATCGTGCTCCTGACTCAATATGATGAGGCTGACCTGTTACCGGCTTTGCTTTACTGATCAAACCACGATTGTTTGTTTGCCCAGCAATCTCCATTAACGCCTGATTAAAAAGCGTAATGTGGCGATCGGTCACCACTGGATGTGCAATCGACATATCAATTTCATCCGGCGTTTCTTTCATCTCTTGTGTCAGCATGAACTCCGTGTCCGTACTTTCATCCACAAAACCTGATTTGACAAAAGTACCATTCCCAACCCAAGACTCGATCGCCCCTTTTTTCTCTGCATAACCATATGCATGGCTCACCGTTTGTACGCTGACGCCAATTTGCTCTGCAAACTCACGATGTGTGGGTAATCGAGTCCCCGGTTTTAGATAACCACTGCGGACACATTCGACAAGATAGTTACCAATGGAGATGTATTTAGCGGTGCCTGGCCGAATGATCGGGTTCAAAGAAATTGTCATGACACAATATTTTAATTGATTCATTTTTAACGCTCATTGTAACTTCCGTTTAACAAATGGCGAACTTTAACTCACAAAACGAGGTGAAATGCACAAAAATAAACCACAATTGTAATGATTGACATGAAATGTATGGGTTAAACAAACATGTTAAACAGCATCGTTCAATCCAAATACAACCCCAGAGGTAAATTGCAATCATTTTTAACGCAGATCTGGCTAGCTGGTAGAAGGTAGAAATACCTCAGCGTCTCCGAAGGCCCATAAGGCGTCGGATTTCTAACAAGGAGAAAATATGAGAGGCGTTGCTTTGCATTTTACACTGGATGAGTTCCAGGATCGGTTAACGAAAGTTCGGCAATCGATGGAAGAAAGAGAATTGGATGTCCTTATCATTCATGACCCTTCTAACATGGCGTGGCTGACAGGCTATGATGGGTGGTCTTTTTACGTGCCACAATGTGTCGTTGTTGGTCCATCTGATGAACCTGTTTGGTTTGGACGCTGCCAAGATGCCAACGGAGCATACAGGACTGCGTATATGTCGGCAGAAAACATTACCTACTATCCAGACCATTATGTAATGAACCCGCCGTTACACCCGATGGATTTCCTAGTCGAAGCCGTACTGGCTCCGCGCCTTTGGGATCGTGGTCGTATCGGCGTAGAAAAAGATAACTATTACTTTAGCGCCACCGCTTACGAATCACTCACTACGCACCTACCGAATGCTCAACTTCTCGATGCAACCGGACTAGTCAACTGGTGCCGCGCCGTTAAATCCGATCAAGAACTGGCGTACATGTACCGTGCCGCTCGCATTGTTGAAAATATGCACCGCGTCGCGTTCGACATGATTGAACCAGGATTACCGAAACACCACCTTGTTGCCGAGATTAACCGCCAAGCCGTGCTCGGGCATGAAGACCACTTTGGCGATTACACCGCGATTGTGCCGCTTTTGCCATCAGGTTCTGATGCTTCCGCACCTCACCTGACTTGGGATGACAGACCCTTCAAGAAAGGCGAAGGGACGTTTTTTGAAATCGCAGGGGCGCACCGACGTTACCATTGCCCACTCTCACGCACTATTTTTCTTGGCGAGCCTGACGACAAGTTCAAACGAGCCGACGAAGCCCTAACTTTAGGACTTGAAGCAGGCCTAAAAGTGGCAAAGCCCGGAAATACCTGCGCCGACATCGCCAATGCACTAAACCAGGTTCTCGATAAAGCGGGATTCTCACGCGAAGGCGCCCGTTGTGGCTATCCAATAGGTTTGAGCTACCCGCCAGATTGGGGGGAACGAACCATGAGTTTGCGAGACACCGATAAAACCATCTTGAGAGAAGGCATGACATTCCATTTTATGCCGGGGCTGTGGTTCAAAGATTGGGGGTTAGAAACAACGGAAAGTATCGTCATTACCCATGATGGAGCAAAAACGCTGTGTGACTTTCCACGCCACTTATTTGTTAAACACTAATTTTTCAAACCTCAGGCTCTGTTGAGCTAGGTCTGAGAACTAAAAGGACTTGATATGCAAAAAAGCTCGATCACAGCCACCATAGACTTTGACCGAGAAGGTGTACAGCACGGCTTTTTAACGCTGCCCTATTCACATGACGACTCTGCTTGGGGAAGTATTATGATACCTATCACCGTGATCAAAAATGGTCACGGACCAACCGCACTGCTTACTGGCGGTAATCACGGAGACGAATACGAAGGCATCACCAGCCTGCTAAAATTGACGAACTCGCTTCAGGCAGATCAAATCCAAGGTCGTGTCATTATTGTACCCATGATGAACTTACCTGCGGTACAAAATGCCTCACGTACGTCGTTTATCGATAAAGGGAATTTAAATCGCAGCTTTCCCGGCAACCCCACAGGCACAGTGACCGAGAAAATTGCGGATTATTTTACTCGTTACCTAGTTCCTAAGTGCGATTTTGCGTTAGACATTCACTCAGGTGGTAAAACGTTAGATATCGTTCCGTTCGCCGCTGCCCATCGTCTCGACAATCTCGATCAAGAAGAAGCCTGCATATTAGGTGCAAAACTGTTTGGCGCACCTTACACCATGATCTTGCTCGAAATGGACGCCACCAGCCTGTATGACACTGCCGTGGAGTCTCAGGGAAAAATCTTTGTTACCACCGAACTAAGAGGAGGCGGAACCAGCACTCCAGAAACCATCGCTTATTCCGACCGTGGCATTCGCAACTTCTTACGCTTCTCAGGCAACTTGCCCGGTGACTACGAACAACCAACCCAACCAACTAAGTTATTAGATATGCCTGATGCAAGTTGTTATGTGCAAAGCCAGCACCACGGCATCACAGAATACTTATTTGATCTTGGCGATACCGTCAAAAAGGGCGATGTATTAGTGAGAATCTTCTCGACCGAGCGCACAGGTACCGCCCCCGTTGAGTACAAGTCACAGCGCAATGGTATTTTCGCGGCGCGTCGTTTTCCTGCTATGGTGAATATCGGTGACACTATCGCAGTTATAGCCGAAGACTGCGGCGAGATAGGCTGATTGAAAAGCCAACTAAAGAAATCAAAACAAATGGCATACCAGAAGCAAACTGGAAAGCACCTTATAACAGCGACCAGTCATCAGCCTTTCATGAAATGATTAGTATTCTACAGGGAGACTCATTATGCGCCTCGATCGCTACGACGTAAAAATTCTACAAATACTTCATGATAATGGTCGTATCACCAAATCTCACCTTGCCGAGGCCATCAACCTATCCGTGAGCCCTTGCTGGGAGCGCGTCAAAAAACTGGAAGAAGCAGGCATCATTGAAGGCTACGGAGCAAGAGTAAATACCGATATTTTGTTCAAACGAACGTCGGTTATGGTTGAAGTTACGCTCAAAGAACACAACGCCCAAGCGTTCAAACGCTTCGAGCAACTGGTTCAACATTCACCAGAAGTCACTGATTGCTATGCCACGGGCGGTGGTGTCGATTACATCCTTAAAATTCAGTCAGAAGATATCGACCAATATCAGCGGCTTATCGACAGCTGGTTAGACTCAGATGTGGGCATTGAGCGCTACTTTACTTACATTGTGACAAAAACAATCAAACGTGATGCGGGCACATTCGAAGTAAACCAAAACGCTTTGTTATAAAAGGGAAAATGCGCATCAGACGTGAACAGAAAAAACACCATATTTAACGGCACTAAAAAGAAAGTTCTGACGTTTTAAACCTCGGTATCAGAAATTATTTCGGTCACTGCTCCATTACAGTTTCATTATGGACAACGATGCTGGGAGAAGGACTCATGACAGCACTGCACAGCTTACATGCAGAGGAATTAAAAGCCTCGCACGACATGATGGCGATAATGAAAGACGTACGTTTGGTGAGAGGTTTAGCGTACGTAAATGGCAAATGGGTAAGTGGTGATCAATTTCATCCGGTGGATAATCCAGCAGATGGCACGGTCATCGGTTACATCACTAAGCTTTCTCAGCAACAACTCTATCAAGCGATTGATGAAGCCGACCAAGCCTTTCGTCAATGGCGAAAAATGCAAGCAGAAGAGCGCGCTGAAATTCTCATGCGTTGGCACGACCTGATTCTAGAATCAAAGCAAGATCTTGCTCATTTGATGGTGATGGAGCAAGGAAAAATACTAGGTGATGCTGTAGGTGAGATTGACTACGGCGCATCCTTTGTTCGTTGGTTTGCCGAAGAATCACGCCGCTGTTATGGCGAAACCATCCCAAGTCATATTCCGAATGCGCAGCTATCAACGGTGCGCGAGCCAATTGGTGTCGCAGCACTGATTACGCCATGGAACTTTCCTAATGCCATGATCACACGCAAAGCCGCAGCCGCACTAGCAATAGGCTGTCCGGTGCTCATTAAGCCCGCCAGTGAAACGCCTTTTTCTGCGTTAGCGTTGGCAGAGTTAGCAGACCGAGCTGGCTTTCCACCTGGTGTATTTAACGTGATCACTGGCGATGCGGTGATGGTGTCACAAACCTTGTGTCACTCCGATAAAGTCAAAGCGCTCTCGTTCACAGGCTCAACTCGAGTAGGCAAACTATTGCTACGCGACGCGGCACAAACCGTGAAGAAGTGCAGTATGGAGCTAGGTGGTAACGCCCCTTTCATCGTGCTGCCAGATATGGATGTCGAGCAAGCAGCCAAAGCCGCCGTGGATGCGAAGTTTCAAACCGCAGGACAAGACTGCTTGGCCGCAAACCGTATTTTCGTCCCTGACGATAAGTACGAAGCGTTTTTGGAAGCGTTTGCCAAGGAAATGAGCCACATCGTTTTAGGCAATGGCTTAGACGAAAAAACCACCATGGGACCGCTTATTAATCGCACTGCGGTGGATAAAGCGCATGATTTGGTGCGTGATGCGCTCGACAAAGGCGCGCGATTGGTAGCGGGATACCACCAGCCCGTACCAGGCGAAAACTTCTTCGCGCCGACATTGCTAGCCGATGTAACCCCTGAAATGGCGGTGTATCGCGAAGAGAATTTTTGTCCTGTGGCAGGCGTATTGCCTTACCAAGACTTAGATACCGTGATTGAAATGAGCAACGACACTGAGTACGGCTTAGCTGCCTATGTTTATGGTCACGATATTCACCAAATTTGGCACTGCATGCGCGGTTTGGAGTTTGGCATGGTGAGCGTGAACTCCGTCAAAATGACAGGGCACCCTATCCCATTCGGCGGCGTGAAACAGTCTGGTCTTGGACGAGAAGGAAGCCGTCACGGATTTGAAGAATACAGCGAAATCAAATACTGCTGCTTAGGCGCTTTACCAACCGTCAGTGGCAGTTGAGACACGAAATATGGATATCCAATTATTCGAGGAGAAGGATCATGAGTAACAAAACCCAACAACTTTTAGAGATCGATCGTCAGAGAGTATTTCATGCCTCAACCCACCTGAAGCAGTATGCGGCCGGGGAGCTTCCGGGAAGAATTATCTCGAGCGGAAGCGGAATACGCATCACCGATTCAGAAGGCATCGAGCTGATAGACGGCTTTGCCGGGTTGTATTGTGTAAACATTGGCTATGGCAGGACCGAAATGGCCGATGCGATTTATGAGCAAGCCAAAGAACTGGCGTACTACCACACGTACGTCGGTCATACGAACGAAGCGCTCGTGACACTGTCAGATCGCATCATCAAAATGGCGCCTGAAGGCATGAGCAAAGTTTACTACGGCATGTCAGGCAGCGACGCGAACGAAACTCAACTTAAGTTGGTATGGTATTACAACAATGCTCGTGGTCTACCAGAGAAGAAAAAAATCATTTCGCGTGACCGCGGCTACCATGGTTCGAGTATCGCGTCCGGTTCAATGACAGGTTTGCCGCTGTTCCACGCCCATTTTGATTTACCACTTGAGCGTATCAAACACACCATCGCGCCATATTATTATCGCCGTGAAGACGAGAGTATGTCTGAGCTCGAATTCTCTCAATATTGCGCAGATCAACTCGAAGCGATGATCTTGGAAGAAGGCCCAGAAAAGGTAGCAGCAATGATTGCAGAACCAGTGCTCGGTACTGGCGGTATTGTGCCACCACCAGCAGGGTACTGGCAGGCGATTCGCAAAGTGCTCGACAAATACGATGTACTCTTGATTGCGGATGAAGTGGTGTGTGGCTTTGGTCGCCTCGGCTCCGATTTTGGCTCACTGCACTACGACATGAAACCAGATCTCATCACGGTAGCGAAAGGGTTAACCTCAGCGTATCAACCGCTGTCTGGCGTGATCGTCGGTGAACGAGTTTGGAGTGTGCTAGAAAACGGCACCGACCAATGGGGCGCTATCGGACACGGTTATACCTACTCTGGTCACCCAATGGGAGCGGCAGCCGCGAACTGCAACCTCGATATCATTGAACGTGAAGGCTTGGTAAAAAACGCGGCCGAAGTCGGCGCTTACTTGCAGCAACGCATGGCGGAGACGTTTAGCGATCATCCATTGGTCGGTGATACTCGTGGCGTTGGCTTGTTGCATGCGTTGGAGTTTTCTTCAGACAAGCTCCGCCGTGCACACTTTGATCCAAACTTGAAAGTAGGCCCGCAAATCGCGGCGGCCTGTTTAGAGCAAGGCTTAATCGCTCGCGCTATGCCACATGGTGACATCCTCGGTTTTGCTCCACCGCTTATCGCGAATCGTAACGATATAGACACCATTGTCGACAAAGCGCATCAAGCGGTAAACAAAGTGATGGATAACCTCGTCACATCTAAACAGTGGCAGCCTTAACCCACCTAGATTTCAGTAATGCTCGCGGGCTTTGGAGAAGGCCCGCTTTGCACTTTCCATTAAAGAGACAACAAGCCAACCAAACATTTTAGACCCATAGAAAGCACTATTATTTACTACAAGTGGCAATAGTGGGTAAAATGCCCAAAATTGCGCACTAACTGGATGAAACATGGCAAAACTTACCCTTCAAGAACAAATGCTGAAAGCTGGCTTAGTTAATGAAAAGAAACTAAAGAAAGCGAAGAAAGGCTCAAAAAAATCACGCGTTCAAGCACGCGAAGTAAAAGCGGCGGTTGAAGAGAATAAACGCCAACAGTTAGAGCGTGATAAACAATTGAGCGAGCAGCAAAATGCTGAGCGATTAAACAAAGAGATCAAAGCGCAGATCAATCAATTGATTGAGATGAACAAGATCGACTTAAAAGATGGCGACATCAAATACAACTTCACTCACGGTACGCTAGTGAAATCACTTTATGTAGATTCACTTATCCGCGAGCAGTTGATCAAAGGTATTTTGGCAATCGCAATTGTTGGTGAAAGCTATGTTGTCATTCCACGTGGAGTAGCGAATAAAATTGCTCAACGTGATGAGTCCGTCATCATCGAACAAAAAGAACCTGAATCGGACATTCCAGCAGAAGACGATCCATACGCAGATTTCGTCGTGCCTGACGATTTGATGTGGTAACAATAAATAATCGATGCATCAACTAAAAGAGCCGCTGATGTAACATCAGCGGCTCTTTTTATAGAAAAATAATCTACGGAGATGATGTGTTGTTATTGCTTACTTAGTAGCAAATTCGCACCTGATGCGGCTAAAAACAACGAACATCCGCGATTGAAACGTTTCGCCATTTTTGGATTTGAAAACCAGTGCCTCAAGTACAAACCAAAGATGGCATAGATTGAAATGGCGACCATTTCTAATATCAAAAACGTCGAGCCAAGGGCAAAAAACTGCTCTTGAACGTTGGCATTGGCATCAACAAATTGCGGCAAGAATGCAGTAAAAATAAGTATCGCTTTCGGGTTGCCAGCAGCAAGCGTAAATTCTTGCTTCGCAAGTCCTGCGTAATTGCGCGAATTGTCCAAGTCAGAGATCGGGCTGGACTCTGAACGCCAAAGGTTAAACGCAATCCACAGTAGATACAGCGCTCCTACCAACTTTATTGCCAAAAATAGCATTTCTGACGTATACAAAATCACAGCCAGACCTGATGCAGACAACGCAATCATCGCTGAAAAAGCAGCAATTCTGCCTAAACTGGCCGTAAACGCGGCCCTAAAGCCGTAACAACGCGCATTATTCATTGCCAATAAATTGTTTGGGCCTGGAGCCATATTTAGAGCGAAGCAAGCAGGAATAAAAAGGAGAAGCTGCCAAATATCCATAATAAAATGGTCTTAGTGAGTGATTTTGATCGGTACCCTAACATCTGTTAATAAAGTGAGTAAACCACAAACCGATCTTAAAGCAACTCAGCACCAAATCGTACCGTGCGAGCTTGAACTAACGTGCAGTTCGTTTCAGCCATCAGCTCCGCTAGGGTGATGTTTGGGTTTTGTCTCACCAAACGTATCAACTTCACGTCCAAAGGTTCCAATTTGTCTTGGTGAGCAAGTAGAGCTTGTTCGATCTTGTTGATCGCAAATCGCATCGTCTCTGCTTCTTCGTTTTTGAGATGCTCTAAAAACGCTTTTACATCCAAAGCCTCGCCCGAGATTTGCCAGTGACGAGATCGTCTAATTCGCTTAAGATCGCACTGTTTTTCTGCTGCGAGTGTTTTCGCTCGCTTGGCATGGTCGCCCCCAATACGGTGAATCAAGGATGGGAGCGAAATCGTAATCTTCGTCTCTTTCATGGCCTTTTCTTTCATCGTCTTAGCCCTCAACCACCGACACATTCTCGCCAACCCATGCCAGCAACTGTTTTGCCGCTTTGGATAACACCTGATTTTGACGCACGATGTAGCCGAAATCAGTGTTTGGAAAACTTGGCAAAGGCGTAACTTCACGAGAAAGCTTTAATCTCGGATCGAGCGAGAAATCCGGCACAATAGCAGTCCCAAACCCCGCTTCCGCCCAGTCGATTTGTGCTTCCACACTGCCCACTTCCATCACGCGATGCTTAGGCAGATTTAGTTCAGGTAAAGACGCATCAATCAGCTCTCGGGTTCGAGTATCGTGCCCTAGCAGGATCAGCGTCTGGCTCTCTTTTCGATTGTCTTGCCACTCAAAAATGTTATCGCCAAACGCACACCAGTGAATCTGCGTGAGAGGCGTAAAATGCAGCGGTTGACTCTCTTTTTGTGCGATAACAAAGCCGATATCGGCACGCGCACTTTTCACCAAATCCACCGCTTGAGAAGATGTGGTATTGAACAATGCCAAGTCGATCCCCGGATATTCACTTTTGAATTGCTGAAATGGTTTGATAAGCAGTAAACGTGAAACAATATCGCTCGCCGCAATAGAAAGCGTCCCCTGCGTAAGATCGTTGATGGCATTGAGATCCGACTGACAAATTTGCAGCTCATTGAGCATCCGCTGCGCCGTAGCTAACAAACGCTTCCCCGCTTGCGTCAACTGCACAGGATTTCGCTCAATCAATTTCGTGCGCGTGGCTTGCTCCAACTGCTTGATATGCAAACTTACGTTCGGCTGTGTCATGTGGAGTTCCGTCGCTGTTTTACCAAAGTGTTTTACCTCTGCAAGAGTTACGAAGGTTCGCAGCCAGTTCAAATCTAACATTGCCAATTCCGATATGAGATTCTTATCAAGTTAATGAGTATAATTAATTTCTCTTATTATGGCGAACACCTTAAGATTTTTGCATCTGTTTTTGGAGATTAAATTATGTCGTCTATCGTTGTTGTGGGTGCAAACTGGGGTGATGAAGGCAAAGGCCGCATCGTTGACTTTTTGGCAGAGCAAGCTTCTGCGAGCATTCGTTTCCAAGGTGGTAACAACGCGGGTCACACCGTGGTTAACGATCTAGGTACGTTTAAGCTGCACCAGCTACCAAGTGGCGTATTCAACCCAGACTGTTTGGCAGTGTTAGGTCCGGGTATGGTTATCAGCCCTGCGTTGCTGTCTCAGGAGATTGCGGAAGTTGAAGAAGCAGGCGTAAAAGTGAATATGTGCATCTCAGATCGCGCAACACTGTGTCTACCGCTACACGCACTAGAAGATACGCTAGAAGAACAACGTTTAGGCGACAAAGCATACGGTTCAACTCGTCAAGGTATTGCACCTGCTTACGGTGACCGCGTAATGAAGAAAGGCATCCTAGTTGGTTGGTTGAAGCAACCAGAAGTATTGGTTGAACGCCTTCAATTCATGATGGATTGGAAACTGCCGCAACTGCGTGCACTTTACCCGACGTTCGAGTTTGAACAAACCGCTGAAGAACTGGCGAACTGGCTGCTAGAAGTCTCTGCACCTTGGCGCGATTCAATTTGCAACGTAACGCTTCCTCTAAAAGAACTACAAGCGAAAGACAAAACTCTATTGTTCGAAGCGCAGCTTGGCGCGGGTCGTGACCTTGTTTACGGTGAGTACCCTTGGACAACATCTTCTAACGTTGTATCAATGTACGCGGGTATCGGTAGTGGCCTTCCGGCACTTCGTCCTGAACGCGTTATTGCGGTTGCAAAAGCCTTCAGCTCATCAGTGGGTACTGGTACGTTGATCACTGCAATGGAAGAGCAAGACGCTTTCCGCGAACTTGCTGGCGAGTTCGGTGCAACTACGGGTCGTCCACGCGACATGGGCTACTTCGACGCAGTCGCTACGAAAAATGGCGTTGAACTGCAAGCAGCAACTGAAATTGCACTAACGAAAGTAGACTGTTTGACTGGCCTTAACGATCTGAAAATCTGTGTTGGCTACGAAGGCGACCACAGCGAAAACCCAATCTGGCCTCAAACTGCCTCTCTTGCGCCAATCTACGAGAAGATGGAAAGCTGGAGCGAGGACATCACAGGTTGTCGTAAGTTTGAAGAGCTTCCAGTAGCAGCACAGAAATACGTTCTACGCATTGAGGAACTCATGGGCGTACCAGTAAAAATGGTGTCTGTGGGTCCTGGTCGTGAACAAATGATTATGCGATAAGATGTGAATTAACACATCATTGGCAAGCGGCTTTTATCTGTTCCGGGGTAAAGCCGCTTTTTTTTACACTGTAAACTTTGAAAAATTGCACGGCTAAATTCATGTTTAGTAACCTCATCACGAGACTCCTACCTCCTTTATTTATAAATCAATAAATTATAGGGCTTAACACGTTGTGCACGTTACTAGCACATCTCACTTGTTAAAGAAGCACGTCAATTAGGTTAACTGGTTGATTTGATATTCTTTAAGTGATTAGTTGATCACGATCTTCATCTGCAATTTGTTGAACTAGTACTCAAAAAATCTAACCCGCTGTTTTTAGGATAGATGAGTTCCCCAACATCCAACCTAACAGCAGGTGATTCCCATGACGAAAAATCTTTTCCGCCTCAGTACGATAACCCTTGGTTTGTGCCTTAGTTCTTTGTCTTTCGCGCAATCCGATCTTCCGAACATTAAAATTCTTGCCACTGGCGGCACCATAGCAGGCGCAGGTCAATCTGCAACAGAGTCAAACTACACAGCAGGTAAAGTCGGCGTTGAATCATTGATTTCTGCGGTGCCGAGTATGACCAACATTGCCGATATTTCTGGAGAGCAAGTGGTCAGTATCGGTTCACAAGATATGAATGATGAAGTGTGGCTAAAATTATCGAAAAGAGTTAATGAGCTACTCGCTCAAGATGATGTTGACGGCATCGTCATTACTCATGGTACGGATACGTTAGAGGAAACCGCTTACTTCCTTGATCTGACCGTCAAGAGCAAAAAGCCTGTCGTGATCGTCGGTGCAATGCGTCCTTCCACCGCAATGAGTGCTGATGGACCAGTCAACTTATACAATGCAGTCGTAACAGCCACCGATGAAGATTCAGAAGGACGTGGCGTGCTAGTCGCAATGAATGACACGATTTTCGATGCGCGAGATGTGACAAAAACCAATACAACCTCCGTCAGCACTTTCCAGTCACCCAACTTTGGTGCTATCGGCTACATTCATAATAGCGATGCTAAATATCAACGAAGCCCAGAGCGTAAACATACGACAGAAACCCCATTCGATGTATCAAAGCTTACTAAGTTGCCTAAGGTCGGTATTGTTTATAACTATGCAAATGCCTCCAATTTGCCAGTGAAAGCCTTTGTGGATGCGAAGTTTGACGGCATCGTAAGTGCTGGTGTCGGTAATGGTAACTTGTACCACACTGTGTTTGATGAGCTAGAGAAAGCGAGTAAAGATGGCGTTATTGTTGTAAGAAGCTCCCGAACGCCTAGCGGCTCAACCACTTTGGATGCTGAAATTGATGACGAAAAATACGGCTTTGTTGCCGCTGGTACATTGAACCCACAAAAAGCACGTATCTTACTGATGCTGTCACTGACTCAGACCAAAAACTATCAAGACATCCAAAAGATGTTCCAATACTATTAATTCTGTCTAAGGTTCATTCGATAGAGGAGGTACACACCTTACCTCCTCTTACACATAGCGACATGAGCATCTCTTGTTAGCCAAACAAGCGACGCTTCATTCCTGCTTTTTCCAGAATACGCGTAGTAATTTCCTCAACAGACAGAGAGGACGTATTGATATATGGGATCGCCTCTCTTCTAAACAACGCCTCAACAGTGTCTAGCTCCAGCTTGCACTGCTCTGTGCTAGCGTAATCACTTCCAGACAAACGATTTTCACGGATTTCAGTCAAGCGCTCGGGATCGATAGTCAGCCCAAACAACTTATGACGATGGATCTCAAACTCAGGCAACAAACGCATCATCTTCACATCTTCCGCAATGAACGGATAGTTCACAACACGTAAACCAAATTGCATCGCCATGTACAAGCTAGTCGGCGTTTTTCCGCTGCGCGATACTCCCAGCAGGATAATATCGGCTTGTTCCAACCCTTTTAGCGTGATGCCATCATCATGCGCCAATGTGTATTCAATAGCCGCAATACGGTCAAAATAGGTGTCGGAATCTTTCCCCACACTGCGAGAACGCTGCAACTTAGGCTTTGGTGCCATCTGAATGTCGTCTTGCACTTTCTGCACAATACTCTCCAACACATCGTAACTGTATGCCGGCGCTTCAAGCAGCATTTCACGTACTTCTGGAACAACAATTGAGAAAAAGACCAGAGGTTTGACGCCATTGCGCTGGTAGGAAGTTTCAATTTCTTTGACTACGTCAGTAGCTTTGTCCTGGCTTTCTACAAACGGAAAGGTTTTTTCGTTAGGAATGAACGGAAATTGACCGAGAACAACATGCCCTAATGTCTCACATGTTATCGCCGTACCGTCAGAAACATAGAACACATCACGACTTTGGTTATTTATTTGCATTTCTGTTTAATTTTTCAAAATCTTTTGAGTAGGATGGTACACATAATATTAATAAATCAGTTTGGCTTTCAGTTAGGTTCACCACAGCTTTAAAAATTCTTTTGAATTTTTTTCAGCCAGAACGTAATCGTTTGCCTTTGATATCAATCTGAATGAAGCAATGTATGGTCAACGTGTAATAACAGCCAACATGCGATTGTTTAGATCGATTTAAGTCCCCCTACTAAGCTGCAATGTTTCTGGAGAAAGACATGCAAAAGAACACCCTCTGGTTCAATGGCCTATCCATGGATGATGTCGACAAAGTCGGCGGTAAGAATGCTTCACTTGGCGAAATGGTATCTAACCTAGCAAACGCAGGCGTTTCTGTACCAAATGGTTTTGCGACAACCTCATACGCGTTTAACCAATTCCTTGACCACGAAGGTTTGGATGAGCGTATTCACCAATTACTCGATGAACTAGACGTTGAAGATGTAGAAGCTCTGCGTAAGACAGGTGCAAACATTCGTCAATGGGTATTAGAGGCCCCTTTCCCTGCGGACCTTGAACAAGAAATTCGTGAAAATTACCAAGAACTGATCGAAGGCAATCCTGAGCTTTCAGTCGCAGTTCGTTCATCTGCTACGGCAGAAGACCTACCTGATGCTTCTTTTGCTGGTCAGCAAGAAACGTTTTTGAACGTGAAAGGCATCGACGCAGTACTAGAAGCAACTAAGCACGTTTACGCTTCTCTATTTAACGACCGTGCGATTTCTTACCGCGTTCACCAAGGGTTCGACCACCGTGGCATCTCGCTATCTGCGGGTATCCAACGTATGGTGCGTTCAGATAAAGCCTCGTCGGGTGTTATGTTTACACTAGACACTGAATCGGGTTTCGACCAAGTTGTCTTCATCACCTCTTCATGGGGTCTAGGCGAGATGGTCGTTCAAGGTGCAGTAAACCCTGACGAGTTCTACGTTCACAAGCCAATGCTTGAAGCAGGCGAACACCCAATCGTTAAGAAAACATTTGGTTCTAAGTTGATCAAAATGATCTACTCAGATAACCAAGAAATCGGCAAACAAGTTGATATCGTTGATACTTCTGATGAAGAGCGCAACACGTTCTCATTGAACGACGACGAGATCAAAGAGCTCGCAAAACAAGCAATGATCATCGAAAAGCACTATCAGCGTCCAATGGACATTGAATGGGCAAAAGATGGCATTGATGGCAAGCTGTACATTGTTCAAGCGCGTCCTGAAACCGTATGTTCACAAACGGAACAAAACGTGATTGAGCGCTACGAGCTACAAAACAAAGCGGATGTTTTAGTTGAAGGTCGTGCAATCGGTCAGCGCATCGGTAAAGGCGTGGTTCGCTTGGTTGACTCTCTGGACCAAATGTCTTTAGTCCAAGAAGGTGACGTGCTAGTTACAGACATGACTGACCCAGATTGGGAACCAGTGATGAAAAAAGCATCTGCAATCGTAACCAACCGTGGTGGCCGTACTTGCCACGCAGCCATCATCGCTCGTGAGCTTGGTATTCCTGCAATCGTTGGCTGTGGCGATGCGACAAGCAAGTTAACCGATGGTGCAACCGTGACCGTATCTTGTTCTGAAGGTGAAACGGGCTACGTTTACCAAGGTGAACTTGAATTTGATGTAAAACGCTCTTCTGTTGATGAACTGCCACTGCTACCAACAAAAGTGATGATGAACGTGGGTAACCCTGATCGTGCGTTTGACTTCGCACAAATTCCAAATGAAGGTGTTGGTCTTGCTCGTCTTGAATTCATCATCAATAAGATGATTGGTATCCACCCGAAAGCATTACTTAACTTTGATGCACAAAGCGATGAGCTAAAAGCAGAAATCACTCAGCGTATTCGTGGTTACAAAGATCCTATCGATTTCTACGTAAGCAAACTGACAGAAGGTATCGCAACCATTGCTGCGGCATTTTGGCCGAAACGCGTTATTGTTCGTATGTCTGACTTTAAGTCTAACGAATACAGCAACTTGGTTGGCGGTAAAGCATACGAACCGCATGAAGAAAACCCAATGCTTGGCTTCCGTGGCGCGTCTCGTTACATTTCTCCAGTGTTTGAAGACTGCTTCGAGCTAGAAACTCAAGCAATCAAACGCGTTCGTAACGAAATGGGTCTGAAAAACGTTGAAATCATGATCCCATTTGTTCGTACACCAAGCGAAGCAGCATCAGTGATTGATTTGCTAGCGAAGTTTGATCTGCGCCGTGGCGATCAGGGTCTTAAAGTCATCATGATGTGCGAACTGCCATCCAACGCGGTCCTTGCCGATGAGTTCTTAAAGTACTTTGATGGCTTCTCGATTGGCTCAAACGACATGACTCAGCTAACGCTTGGACTTGATCGTGACTCTGGCGATGTTGCACATCTATTTGATGAGCGTAACCCAGCGGTTAAGGTGATGCTTCAGATGGCGATTGATGCAGCAACAAAAGCAGGCAAATACGTTGGTATTTGTGGTCAAGGCCCATCAGACCACGACGACTTAGCGGAATGGCTAATGGATCAAGGTATTAGCTCTGTATCACTAAACCCAGATACGGTTATCGATACTTGGTTAAAACTCGGTAAAGTTAGCAGCAAGTAACACACGATAAACTCTAGCCCTCACACTCCCCTTGTGAGGGCTTTGTTATTCACACGTCATTTCACAATCAGTTCGTGATTCCTCTCTCAAGTTCGTCATTTAGTCAATTTCATTATCAAAGTCTGATGACCTAAAATGAATGGTATATCGATAACTCCAGAGAGAATTTGATGAAAAAGCCTATCGCACTCCTTACAACATTGATGCTCCTGGCATCCCCTGCTTATGCCGATTGGGATGAAATTTCCAATAAAATGTCTGAGCTTGGCGACGCAGTTTCTGATACTGCACAAGATGCTTGGGACGATACCAAAGCGTTTTCAAAACAAGCGTGGCAAGATTTCACGAACTGGTCCGAGGAAGCGATCAATACCGCAGGCGAATGGACAGAAGCCAGCATCGAGAAGAGCAAAGAATGGATAGATGCTGCCGACAAAAAAATTGATGAGCTGATGGAAGGCGATACGCCAGAAGAAGCTCGCCAAGCCGTGGACTTAATGGCAGATAGCGCTTTGCTCAAGTTATTTAATGAAAAGCCGGAGGCAAAAGCTATTTACGACAACGCGTACGGCTACGCGGTCTTTGATTCTCGTAAATTATCTTTGCTGTTTCACACCAACTCAGGGTCAGGAGTCGCAGTGAATAAGGAAACAGAAGAACGCACTTATATGAATATGTTTGGTTTGGGCGTTGCACTTGGGGCTGGCGGCAAATTTTACCAACAAGTGGTTCTGTTTGAGAGCAAAGAAGACTTTGATACGTTCGTCAACGAAGGATGGGAGGCCACAAGTGAAGCCTCTGCTGTTGCGGGCGAAGATTCAGAGCAACTTTCAAAACAATTTAACAGCGGCGTCGCCGTCTATCAGTTGAACGCTAAAGGTTTGCTCATCGATGCTAACGTGTCTGGTTCTAAATATTGGGTTAACGAAGAGCTCACTAACTCGCAGTAATGCATAGCAACTAATCGCTTAAATAAAACCGTTGTTATGCACCCTTATCAATAAGTTAACGGGGATATGATTCCTCAAAACTGAGCACTTACGCAACTTTCTCTATGGAAGTCACCAGAAGATGGCGACTTCCCTTTCTCGTTGGATTGCTTTTGGTTATGCTTGCGCAAAACCACCTGCAATTCGGTATCCCATGCCTGACAATAACTTTAATAATCTGCTAGCAGAAGCAATTTCTGCTCTTAACACGCCTAACTTTACTCCTAAACTTATGCGTGTCATTCGCACTCTTTTTCATTTTGATTGCGCAGTTATTTTAGGTTACCGAGAAGGTAAACATCCTATTTATCTCTACGACTCAATTGAGAACGAGCGAGAGTTACTTTTTCAACGCTACCTTACTGACTCATTTCAAAATGACCCTTTTTTTCTCAAACTAAACGAGACAAAGCAACAAGGCGTATTTACGCTCAAAGACGTGGCGCGTAAAGGCGTTGATTTTACTTCCTACTGCGAACAGTTCTACCATCAGACCGGGTGGAAAGACGAACTGAGCATGCTAGTCGAAGTTGAATCTGGCCGTTGGGTCATGCTGTACTTCGGGTATATGAATGATGGAAAATACTTTTCTCAGCAACAAATCAATAAGCTAAAGCCCTATTTCCCGATAATTCAGTCGCTTTGTCAGCAGCATTGGAAACAAACGGAATTTACCTTTTCTGAGCCTGTTTTTGCACAGAGTGCTTATTCTGGCAGTATGCGATTAGCCATTGAGCAAGCTTTAGCAACGTTTGGCGTAGAATCACTCACCCGTCGCGAACAAGAGGTGGCTTCGCTTCTCGCTCAAGGGTTTGACACCAAAGAAATTGCCGCGCGGTTACACTTAGTTCAAGGCACGGTCAAAAATCATCGAAAGCGAATTTACTCGCAATTAAATGTGTCTTCATTGAGTGAGTTATTCCAGCTTTTCCTCAATCACCTCATTCTCCATTCAAGATAAAAAACTGTCCCTTAAGGGATATATCGAGAAAAGGTGTCGCGTTTTAGTCTGAATGTAACAACCACTAAAACAGACAAAAAGAATGACGACACCATTACTGCAAGATTTACAAGATCGCGGCTTGATTGCACAAGCCAGCGATTTGGAAGAAATTCAGACACTTCTCTCACAGCCACAAACCGTTTACTGCGGCTTCGATCCTACAGCTGGCAGCTTACATATCGGCCACCTCGTGCCTTTGATTATGCTTAAGCGCTTTCAAGATGCCGGACACCAAGCTGTTGCCTTGATTGGCGGTGCAACGGGCATGATTGGCGACCCAAGCTTTAAAGCGACTGAGCGCAGTCTGAACTCAGAGGAAATCGTCTCAGGCTGGGTTAACGATCTTTCTAATCAAATTCAGCAGTTGATGAATCACCAACTGGCCAAGCCGATGATCATGGTAAACAACGCTGACTGGATGAAAGCGATCAATGTGATCGACTTCTTCCGCGATGTGGGTAAGCACTTCTCAATCAATACTATGGTCAACCGAGAATCGGTAAAACAACGCCTGCAACGACCTGACCAAGGTATCTCCTTCACCGAATTTAGCTACGCCCTACTGCAATCGTACGATTTTGCCGAGCTAAACCGTCGATACGGTTGCCGTTTGCAAATCGGTGGCAATGACCAATGGGGAAACATCGTCAGCGGGATCGATTTAACTCGCCGTCAAAATGGTGAGCAAGTATTTGGCTTAACTCTGCCGCTGATCACCAAATCCGATGGCACCAAATCCGATGGCACCAAATTTGGCAAAACCGAAGGCGGTGCAGTATGGCTAGATCCTAGCAAAACCTCTCCTTACGCGTTCTACCAGTTCTGGCTTGGCGCAGAAGACGCCGACGTTTACCACTTCTTGCGTTACTACACATTCTTGAGCTGCGAAGAAATTGCCAGCATTGAAGCGCAAGACCAAGCAAGCCAAGGTAAGCCACAAGCACAACGTATTCTCGCTGAAGAAATGACGCGATTTGTTCATGGCGAAGAAGGCCTAGCCAGTGCCGAGCGTATCACTCAAGCTTTATTCAGCGGTAATGTGCAACAACTGAGTTTGGGTGAATTAAAACAGTTGGAGTTGGATGGTTTACCAAGCATTGAGAGCACACAACAAGATTTGGTTGAGCTGTTGATTGAGTCGGGCTTAGCAAGTTCGAAGCGTGTTGCACGCGAACACATCAGCAACAACGCCATCAGTGTAAACGGTGAAAAAGTGGCGGCTGATAACCCGAGTTTAAGCTTCCCACTGTTTGATCAATATTGGTTACTGCAACGCGGTAAAAAGCACTTCTGCCTCGTAAAGCGTGCCGCGTAGCAACACTCGCAGTACAAAACCTATAAAAAAATTCCCCTCACCACTTTCGTGATGAGGGGAATCCAAATTTGAACGATTTTAAGCCTAACAATAGGCAAAGACGTTGCTTATTGCGTTCTTAAACGTTGCCAGTACTTTTCGTAAATCGCTAACGTTTCTGCGCCAACATCATTAATAAACTCGCCTTTTTTCAAGTCTTCTGATGAAGGGAAAATAGTACGGTTGTTTTTCAACTCTTCTGGCAATTTGTCACGCCCAGCGTTCGTTGCCGACGCATAACCCAAACTGGTCACGATTTCCGCTTGGTTCTCTGATTGGTACATGAAGTTAATAAATTTATGCGCCAATGCTTTGTTTTTACTGCCAGACGGAATAGTGAAGTTGTCCATCCACAATACCGCGCCCTCTTCCGGCATCACGAACTTCAGCTCAGGCATTTCAACCTGTCCTTGGAATGCGTTGCCGTTCCATTGCATGCCGACCGATGTTTCACCGGACACGTAAGGGACTTGCGGCGCATCTGAGTTGTACAGTAATACGTTGTTTTTCAGCGCGACTAGAGAATCAAAAGCCTGCTCGATTTCTGCTTCGTCTTTTGTGTTCACGCTATGGCCATTTTTCTTCAGCGCCATACCGAACACATCGCGAACGTCATCAATCAGCATGACTTGTTGTTCGTATTGAGACTCCCATAAGTCTGCCCATTTGGTCACTGGTTGCTCAACCATGGATTCGTTGTAGCTGATCCCGGTAATGCCCCAAATATAAGGCAGCGAGTAATCATTTTTAGGATCGTGCGCTTGGCCAAGTAAACCGTCCATTGTGTCTTGCATGTTTGGCACTTGAGCGTGATCTATTTTCGAAAGCAGCCCTTCTCGCCCCATTTTTTCAATGAAGTACGCAGAAGCAAAAACCACATCGTAGCCAGAACCTTTTAGCAATTTTAGCTTGGTGTACATTGATTCATTATTCTCAAAAGTCGAATAATTAATCGTAATGCCTTCTTGTTTTTCAAACGCTTTTAACGATGCTTCCGGCAAATAGCCACCCCATGCATAAACGTTCAACGTTTTGCTATCTGCATGAGCAAACATGCTGAGCACAAGAGCACTCAGCCCCAATCCTTTGATGATTAATTTCATGGTATGCAATCCAACCAGTCCAGCGACGCGCTGGGATTCGGGTGCATAATTAGGTAATTGTTACCCAATTGAAAGAAAATTTAATTAATCTTTAACAGCAAAAATATTTATCGAATTTATAAAATTAACGCATGTTTTTAATAGCGACTGTGCATACCAAAATGATGAGACATTCCATCTTCCATTCGGCCACCTTTCCAGCCACCAGAACCGAGTAAATTAAGCACATCTTGAGCGGTATAATCGACACCAGCGAAGAAGTCATGCGCCACGTCTGAGCGTATTGCTTGCAACTCTGGTTGGTTTTCCAAATCAAGATCTTGCGGATCCGCATATAATGCCAACGCAATTTTTTGTTGGCACGCGCTTAACTCGCTGGTGCTCGTCTTTACCTGACCAACCGAAAAGTAGTCACGACTGCCGTATCCCACCACCAATCTGGTACTCATTAGTTTAATCACTTTCTTAATGCGGCGACGTTGTATAAATCTCAACATGTTTTGTTATTCCTGTATTAAGTTGGCTATGTCGTATTCTTTTGTTCGAATTAAAACACTCTGTTTTATCCGCGAAATTTCTCTAGCGCTTTTCGCGATGATCGGTTGTATAATACGATTCTGAAATATTTTGTTACGTTACCTCGGTAACCCCTGAGACTGCAACATGAACAACAGCAGATGGGTCGGCTTTATAGGCGGCACGATTGTCTTACTTAGTACCTTTATCCTCTTCGGATCTTCCGTCCACGCTGCTTGGTACCGAATCCCTGCGGAAGCCATTCATGGTATCGCCTTCACTTTGGCTTTTGGTTTAGGGTTAAACAGCCTGCTGGCGTACGCGACGGCAGTGATTACTCTTGCTGCACTATTCTACATTGGCTTTGTCGTTAGCTATCGGGTCCATCAGAAACTTAAATAGTCTTCTGTCTCAACCTGAGCTTAATAACGGATACTTGGTAACTAAAAAGGGAGCAAACGCTCCCTTTTTAGTTATCAGCATGTAGGTGTTCTATGCCCGCTTTAATCATTAAGGTGGCATACCCTCAACGACTGCTGCATACCTGAAACATCATCACCTAAATACTCAACCGTCATTGGAACGTTGACCAACAGCGTAAAACTGGAGTCACTGAATCTTCCATCAGCATCACTCTCCAAATGAACAAAAAACGCAGGCTTATCCGCAATCAATGTAATTCGCCTCCCTTCAATAGAGACATCTATATTGGCTTTCGCTATCGGCAAGGTTTTTAGCTCGTGAGTACTAAACCATGTGTTGCTTATTCTGTCTTCACCGATTTGCGCTTCAACATAGAAGAAGCCTGACGTAAGTTCATCCTTCTCGATCAATTCATCCAACTGCCACAAAATCGTATTGCTGTCTGCTATGACTGTTTGTTCTAAGCTCCGACATTGCTTTTCTTCCCCTTGCCAATCTACCCACTTAAGCAGTGCGTTGACGCTTGCGGGCTCTTTTGCATCATTGAGCAAATGTAGGCTCAACTCGCCTGTATGCTCGGAAAATACCAAATACTGTGGCGCAAAAAAGCGTTTTGCATGGTAGTGCAACTGCTTCCATCTACCACTGTATTCCAAACTAGACCAAGAACTGACAGGCCAATTGTCGTTGAGTTGCCAGTACAGCATGCCGCGACAAACTGGAGAAATGGCACGCCAATGATCGCATGCAGTTTTGATCGCGATTGCCTGCTGAACTTGACTTAAATACAGCATACTCTCAAATCCAGAGGGAAAACGAAAATAGCGCGTGAACATCTCTGTGATAATACTATTACCTCGAGGGTTCTTCTGATGTTGTTCGAAAGTTGGGGATGTAATATTCCAGTCTTGCTCAGGGACAAACCGCTTAACTTCAGCAAAAGATGGCCAAGATTGAAAACCAAACTCAGAGCAAAAACGAGGATTCACGTCAAGGTAGGCACTGAATGATTTTCCTGAATGCCAAACGTCCCAAAAGTGCATATCGCCTTTACTATCATCATGCCACGCATCACCGAAATCCAGTTCACCATTACATGGGGAACTTGGCCAGAAACGGCGAGTGCTATCTTGCTCGGTAATCTCCTTCTCAATCATGCGGTTGAGGCGATCGTAGTTAACCGTGTATTTGACTTTGCTGCGCTTAGATTCGTCATACCAACCAATAGCTCCAATCACTTCATTGTCACCACACCAAAGTGCGATTGATGGGTGCTTCTTAAGCCTCGGGATTTGGAATCTAAGTTCTTCTTCTACGTCTTTTAAAAACTCGTCGTTTGATGGGTACAACGAGCAGGCGAACATCATGTCTTGCCACACCAACAAGCCAAGTTCATCACAAAGGTTATAAAAGGTTTCACTCTCGTACTGACCACCGCCCCATACGCGAATCATGTTCATGTTGGCGTCAACCGCACTTTGCAAAAGGTTGCGATAACGTGTTTCGTACTCTCGCCCCGGCATTGCGTCAATAGGGATCCAGTTGGCACCTTTAGCATTAATCGGTACGCCATTGACGATAAATTCCATTGCAGAGCCGTGCTCATCAGCTTGGTTATTTAGGGTTAACTGACGCAAACCAATGTTGTGCGTTAACTTTTGCTCTCTGCAAGAAATGGTAATGGGATAGAGATACGCTTCGCCATAACCCGATGGCCACCAGCGTTGAGGCTCCAAAATGTGGAACTGGCAATGATAGTGACCACTTCCTTTTGTTTGAATACATTGACGCTCACCATTAAATTCAACCATCATTTCATGGCGTTGACTGTCCGTTTCCACTTCAACTACTACATCAAGAAACACACTCCCATCGGCTTGCCATTGCTGCTCTGTCGAGAAGCCTTTGAGCCAAAGCTCATTCACAATGTCGATTTGAATGGGGTCGTAAATACCCGATACCATCAAGCAAATGCCCCAGTCCCATCCGGAATGGCATTGTGTTTTGCGGATCAAGTTCATGTGTGGAATTTGGTTGTTGCCCATTGCCGATGGAATAGGAAATGGCAGTTTTTTTGCTCTTGCGATACCTTCTAAATCCGCCCGAGCAAACTCAACCCGAATCGTGTTAGTACCTTGCTTTAAATGCGGTTTAATATCCACACGTTGCTGGGTAAACATGTTGCTGCAAGTTAGTGCTAGCTCACCATTAACATAGAAGGTTGCCAATGTATCGACACGAGTTAGCGTCATCCAAATTTGCTTGGCAGACAACGTAAACGCGTCGACGTCAAACTCACGTGAGATATGCCACTCACACTCTTCAATCCATCGAACTTTGTTTTCATTATCGGCAAAATAAGGATCTGGAATCTGCTCTGCTTGTAAAAGCGCCGACACATTATCGCTCGGAATAAACATTGGAATTTCAAGATTGGGGCGCTGTGGCGAGGTAAGCATCCACTGCCCGTTAAGTTCGAAGTGAGCCATCGAGTTAAACCTTAGCTTGGGAAAAACATGTTTTCTCAATGTAATCCTGATAAACCCATGCGAAAACAAGGGAAATGTTAATTACATACGAAATGCGGTGCATTTCACGTAAAAACTCTTTCTTTTGATCTCTACCCAAAAATCAGCAACTTGGCTAACCTGTTAAAAATTAATCGAAATCTAAGGTTATATTTGCAACTTCGACATGTTAACATCATCGGCTTTTTGAACATCCTCACACTTTTCGTTGAAACGATGTGAGGGGAAATGCACGGCTTCATAGCCCTAAAAAGCGAAGTAATTATGTCAAATATGACGAATGCCGCCTCCCACACAGCGCCTATTCAGGATGCTGACTATTCTGCTATTCATCCCCCATCTTTACTCAAGCGCCTCGAACTCACCAATCCTGTCTTTTGGTTAAGTGGTAGCTTCCTCACTCTATTCGTTTTACTTGCTCTAACGAATACCGACTCTCTAACCGCAATGGTTAACACCGGCTTCGGCTTTGCTACTAAATATTTCGGAGCTTACTGGCAAGTACTGCTTCTTCTGAATTTCCTAATTGGTTTGGCTCTTGCGTTTGGTCGCACTGGTTATGTGCGCCTAGGTGGTCTAGCGAAACCTGATATTGATAACTTTAAGTGGTTGTCAATCGTACTCTGTACTCTACTTGCAGGTGGTGGTGTGTTCTGGGCCGCAGCTGAGCCTATCGCGCACTTTGTGACTGCTCCGCCTCTATACGGGGAAGCCTCACCGAAAACTGCCGCAATCAATGCCCTATCTCAGTCTTTTATGCACTGGGGCTTCTTAGCTTGGGCGATCCTTGGTGGTCTATCTTCCATTGTCTTAATGCACTTGCATTACGATAAAGGCCTGCCTCTTAAGCCGCGTACTCTGCTTTACCCTGTGTTTGGTGATAAAGCCATTAAAGGCTGGATTGGTGATGTTGCTGACGCATGTAGCATCATTGCAGTAGCAGCAGGAACCATCGGTCCTATCGGCTTCTTAGGTTTACAAATTAGCTACGCGCTAAACTCATTGTTTGGCCTGCCAGATACGTTCGTAACGCAAAGTATGGTTATTATGGCGGCGATCCTGATGTATACCCTTTCCGCACTGAGCGGTTTGAGCAAGGGTATTCAAATCGTCAGTCGTTACAACATCATTTTGTCTGTACTATTAATTGGTTACATCCTGTTCTTCGGGCCGACAAGCTTTATCGTTGATGGCTACGTGCAAGGCGTTGGTCGTATGGTGGATAACTTCTTCCCTATGGCACTTTACCGTGGTGATACAGGCTGGCTAAGTTGGTGGACAGTATTCTTCTGGGGTTGGTTTATCGGTTATGGCCCAATGATGGCGATCTTTATTGCTCGTATCTCTCGTGGTCGTACAATTCGCCAATTAATCATGTCTATTAGCATCGCGGCACCGCTGATTACTTGCTTCTGGTTTAGTATCGTTGGTGGCAGTGGCCTTGCGTTTGAACTTGATAACCCTGGTTTGATTTCATCTGCGTTTGAAGGCTTTAACTTGCCTGCAGCACTGCTAGCGATTACTGGTGAATTACCTTACCCAATGATCATTTCGGTTCTGTTCCTGATCTTAACGACAACATTTATCGTGACGACGGGTGACTCGATGACTTACACAATCAGTGTAGTGATGACGGGCTCAACAGAACCAAACGCAGTGATTCGCTCGTTCTGGGGGCTGATTATGGGTATTGTCGCTATTGCGCTTATCTCAATGGGCTCTGGTGGTATTTCTGCATTGCAGTCTTTCATTGTAATTACTGCCGTACCTGTGTCTTTCATTTTGCTGCCAAGCATTTGGAAAGCACCCGGCATTGCAAGCAGAATGGCGAAAGAGCAAGGCCTCGTTTAAACCGCCTCTCTAACCAATATGCGAAAAAGAGCCCTTCATTGGGCTCTTTTTAATTCTGCGCTTTATCCTACGCTATCAATGCGAATCATCACTGCGTCTGGACGCCAATACTCGAATTCGCAGTCCATTAATTTGCCATCTTGTTTGTAGTTTACCCGCCGAATTTTCAGAACGGGTTGTCCTTCAGCTAGGTTCAACGCCTTAGCGACATGAGCAGGAGCTGACGTTGGAATCACATCAAAACGAGAGCGCTTTGTCTCGTAACCATACTTCTCACGATAAATGCCCGTCAGGGACATAGTGAGGTTCTCAGACAATATACCCTCAAACAGTGCCGCTTTGAGCACGTTCTCAACAAACAATACCGCTCGCCCATCAATAAAACGTAACCGTTCAATCACATAAATTGGGGTAATTCGCTCAACCTCTAACGATTTGGCATACTCACCTGCGGCCATTTCACTTCGCACGTTGAGTAGCTTAGTTTCTGCAATACGATGCTGCTCTCGAATCATCTGATGGAAGTGAGAACGAGACAACGGGTTGTAACAGATACGCTCAGGAGATACATACCAACCCCGGCGCTCTTCTCGATAAATAAGACCTTCAGTTTCTAAAGACACCAACGCATCTTTGATAGTGATTCGAGTCGTAGAAAACAGCTCACTGAGCTCTCTCTCTGACGGCAGTTTTTGTCCTTCCGACATGATGCCGGAAAGAATCTGCTGTTTTAAGCTGCTTCTAATTTTTCCTAATTGGGTACCAAATTGTCCGGTGCCTGTCGCTCTCATTCTGATCTAGTCCAACGATAATTTGACGAATAACATAAGGCGTTTACGTAACAAAAATATGACATTAATCAACAGAACACATACTGAACGTATGAAATATAAGTGCCATATAAAATCAGCAAAACTGTCAAATTACTTGCGCTAAATCGTCACATTCCATCCATAGCATACAAAGCGAACTTACTGACCTAGTCCAGAAGGATGGAGACAATGAAAACTTTGCTAAGTCGTTCAATTACCGCACCAGCGGCAATCATTGCGGTAACGCTCGCTACGCCAACAGTAGCGAAAGAAGCCGATATTGAATCTTTGGTAGCAGCAGCACAAAAAGAAGGGGCGGTTTACAGTGTGGGTATGCCTGACAGTTGGGCAAACTGGAAAGACACTTGGGCTGATTTAAAGTCAAATTACAACCTTAAGCACCAAGACACGGATATGAGCTCGGCTCAAGAAATCGCAAAATTCGAAGCTGAGAAGAAAAACGCGACCGCAGACATTGGTGACGTAGGCTTTGCCTTTGCACGTGTAGCGGTAAAAAAAGGCGTCACTCAGCCATATAAACCAACAACTTGGAATGACATCCCAGATTGGGCAAAAGACGAAGATGGTCATTGGGCACTTGCCTACACTGGCACTATTTCTTTTATCTCCAACAATAACCTCGTAAAAGACGCGCCAAAAACGTGGGATGACCTATTAAAAGGCGACTACAAAGTGACCGTAGGTGACGTAGGCGTAGCAGCACAGGCAAACAACGCGGTTCTCGCCGCAGCGTTCGCCAACGGTGGGGACGAATCCAACCTCAAGCCTGCGCTCAAATTCTTTTCTGAACTCGCGAAGCAAGGTCGTCTTTCATTTACCGATCCGAACATCGCCAACCTAGAAAAAGGCGAAGTTGAAGTGGCGATCATGTGGGACTTCAATGCATTGAACTACCGCGACAAAATTGACCGCGACCGCTTTACAGTGAGCATTCCTCAAGATGGCTCTGTGATTTCTGGTTATACAACCATAATCAATAAATACGCGAAGAACCCTAATGCAGCAAAGCTTGCTCGTGAATACATCTTCAGCGATCAAGGGCAAATCAACTTAGCAGAAGGTTATGCGCGTCCAATCCGCACCAACATCACACTGCCTCAAGCAGTGCAAGACAAGCTAATTGCTAATGACCAATACAGCAATGTTCACCCAGTGACTGACTTCTCAGCTTGGGAAAAGTCCGCACGTAAGCTGCCACGTCAATGGCAAGAAAGTGTCTTAATCCACCAGCAATAAGAGTAAGTCGTTATGAGCAATAAGGTCATCCTTGTTGTTCTAGATGGACTGAACTATCAGGTAGCCCGTGATTGCATGGGCTACCTCAATGGTCTTCTAGAACAAAGTCGTTCCCAACAAGAAACTCGCGCAACGCTTTATCCTGTGCAGTGTGAGCTGCCCTCTATGTCTCGCCCACTTTATGAGTGCATTTTAACGGGCGTTCGCCCTGTAGAAAGCGGCATCGTAAACAACAATATCGTTCGTCTATCCAAACACGATTCCATTTTCAGTTTGGCAAAAGCCCAAGGAAAAGTGACCGCTGCGGCTGCCTACCACTGGGTAAGTGAGCTTTATAATCGCGCGCCATTTGAACCTGTTCGCGATCGTTTCACGCATGATGAAACCCTGAATATCCAGCACGGCTGCTTTTACCATTGGGATCATTATCCTGATGAAGCCTTGTTCCTGGACGCAGAGTATTTACGCCGCAACTATCAACCTGATTTCTTACTGATCCATCCGATGAATATCGACGATACAGGACATAAGTTTGGCCTAGACTCTCGCCAATACCGCAATTGTGCGCGAGGTGCAGACATTATTCTTTCCAACTACATCGATCAATGGCTTGCTGATGGGTATCAAATCATTGTGACTAGCGATCATGGCATGAACAACGATCTTTCTCACGGTGGGATTTTACCTGAAGAGCGAGAAGTTCCCCTGTTTGTGATTGGTGATAAGTTTACCCATCAAGATTGTCATATTAAGCAAACTGATATTTGTGGCACCGTTTGTCAATTGCTAAACCTTGACCACACGAAGCCATACACTCAGGAATTGTTAGCACTATGAGCAGTTCAGTCCTCTCCCCAAGCTCCAGCGAATCACGCTCAAATTTGGCAAGTACTTGGTTAAAGCGCTTTAAGCCAGCCATTTGGTTGGTGCCTTTCGCACTGTTTTTCTATCTATTTCAACTCGCACCGATGATTTGGGTACTGTTAAACAGCTTTATCTACGATGGCGAGTTTGCCTTCGATAACTACATTGAAGTGCTCGACTCCACCTTTATGATGCAGGCGTTTGGCAACAGCTTGTGGATAGCTGTGTGGTCGAGCATTTTTGGCTTAGCCATTGCGACTCTGTTGGTCTCTTCTCTACGCAGAGTCGATTCTAAAGTCCGCGACGGTGTGATTGCGTTTACGAACATGAGCAGCAACTTTGCAGGCGTACCTCTGTCATTCGCTTTTATTATTATTTTGGGCACCAATGGGGCGATTACCCTTTTGCTCAAGCAGTATGGCTTACTCGGTGATTTCGACCTTTATGGTAAATGGGGCCTGCTGGCCATTTACATCTACTTCCAAATCCCGCTGGCGGTGTTGTTGCTCTACCCTGCGTTCGACGCGTTGAGTGATGATTGGCAAGCAGCTGCTGCGCTACTGGGAGCCAAAACATCACAGTATTGGGCGAAAATCGCTCTGCCAGTGCTCTCACCAGCCTTATTCGGTACCTTTATTATCTTAATAGCCAACGCAATTGGCGCTTATGCGAGTGTTTATGCGCTGACCTCCGGTAACTATAACGTCATCACAATTCGAATTGCGAGTCTGGTATCGGGAGACCTGTTCCTTGAACCTAATCTCGCCGCTGCAATTTCGGTGATTCTAATGGCGTTACTTGCCTTTATCACAGTGATTAACCAATGGCTCATTTCGAAAAGCTATGCAGGTAGGAAGTAGTCATGAACAACGTTAATACTCGATTCCATAAAACGGTGGTTTATTCCATTGTTGGGATCATGCTCATCCCGATTTTAGCGACCTTTGTCTATTCGCTTTCATCACGCTGGGGCGCCACGGTGCTTCCAGATGGTTTCACTTTTGATTGGTACGTTAAATTGCTGACCGACCCACGCTTTTTGCAAGCATTTGGGCGTTCGCTGTTTATTTGTATTGCTTCGCTAACCCTCAGTGTGATTCTAGTTCTGCCAGCGATATTCGTGGTGTTTTACTACTTTCCGAAGCTCGATAAGCTCATGAACGTATTGGTTTTGCTACCATTCGCTGTACCACCAGTGGTGTCCTCCGTCGGCTTGCTTCAACTTTATGCTGACAGTGAAATCTCCCTTATCGGTACTCCTTGGATTCTAGTAGGTACTTACTTCACCATCGCGTTACCGTTCATGTATCGTGCGATTTCTAATAGCTTCGAAGCAATTAACCTTAACGATTTAATGGACGCTGCACACTTGCTAGGAGCAAGCACAACCAAAGCGTTTTTGATGGTCATTTTACCTAACCTCAAAAAAGGACTGATGGCATCGCTTTTCCTTTCATTTTCATTTCTATTGGGAGAGTTTGTGTTCGCCAATATTTTAGTCGGCACACGTTATGAAACCCTGCAAATCTACTTGTATAACATGCGTCAGACGAGCGGCCACTTTACGTCTGCCTTAGTGATGACCTACTTCCTATTTATTTTTTTACTGACTTGGTTGGCAAGTCGTTTCAGCCGAGGAGTCAAACAATGAGCTACGTAACAGCGAAAAATCTGACTAAATGTTTTGGTGATAACACCGTATTTGAGGACATTCACTTTAACATCGAGCAAGGTGAATTCATTACGCTTTTGGGCCCTAGCGGTTGTGGTAAATCGACACTACTTCGCAGCCTTGCTGGGCTTAACCCTGTCGATGGAGGCGAGATTTGGGTAAACGGAGAAGATATCACGCATCAAGTCCCGCAAGAGCGTGGTATTGGGATGGTCTTTCAATCGTATGCGCTGTTTCCCAATATGACCGTCGAAGGCAACATTGCATTTGGCTTAAAAATGAAAAAGCTTGCGAATGATGATATTCGACGTGAAGTGGCTAAAGTCATCAAGCTGGTGGATCTGGCAGGTAAAGAAAAACACTATCCGCATCAACTTTCTGGCGGTCAGCGCCAGCGTGTCGCACTCGCTCGAGCGTTGGTGGTGAAACCTCGCATATTATTGCTTGATGAGCCACTTTCTGCGCTTGATGCCAAAATACGCAAACACCTTCGTCAGCAAATCCGAGACATTCAGAAAGAGATGAATCTCACCACTATCTTCGTAACTCATGACCAAGAAGAGGCGATGATTATGTCTGATCGTATCTTCCTAATGAGTAAAGGGGAAATTGTTCAAGCAGGAACACCTGAAGAAATTTATACTCATCCTGCTAACGAGTTTGTGGCCGGTTTCATGGGGCACTACAACCTTGTAGAGGCCAATAAAGCCAAGCAACTCTTCAACATTGATACCGAATGGAAAGTAGCGATTCGCCCAGAGTCTATATATGTAAAAGAGCAAGGTCGTCAATATGATAGCCACATCTCAGCGCCACAAGTAGGTACGATCACCAACCACCAGCTTCTAGGTAATGTTATTCGCTATCAAGTGAACGTTGAAGAGTGTGAGCTCACTGTTGACTTGCTTAACCGCTCTTCAGAACGCTTACTAGCGAATGGCAGCCAACTAGAGCTACTCTTTAACCTAAACGAAATTCAACCAGTGAGAGCCTAAACATGTCCAAACCTTTGTATGTTTTTGATATGGATGAAACCCTAATAAACGCTGACTGCGCAATGATTTGGAACGAGTTTATGGTTGATAGAGGCATCGCGACTGATCCTTTATTTATTATGGAAGATCAGCGTCTAATGGCCTTGTACTCTGAAGGCAAAATGGACATGGAAGATTACCTAGCGTTCTCCATGAAGCCACTAGAAAACATGCCGATTGAAGAAGTAAACGCCTTGGTTGAAGAATGTGTTGAAAGCCATATTCTGGCTAAACAGTTTCCTCAAGCCAAAACCCTGATTGAGCAACTGTCTCGTGATGGTATAGATATGGTTATCATCTCTGCCAGCGTCACTTTTTTGGTGGAAGCCGTTGGTCGCCGTCTTAATATTCCAACCGCACTCGGAATTGATTTAATCGAGAAAAACAACCGTTATACTGCTGAAATCGACGGTATTCCGAGTTATCGTGAAGGCAAAGTCACGCGATTAAAACAGTGGCTAGAAAATCAGCCTGAGCCTTATTCCGAAATCCATTTCTATACCGATTCAATCAACGATTTACCGCTTTGTGAATACGCGAACTACGCTTATCTGGTAAATCCATGCCCACAACTAAAAGAACACGCCAACAGACCGAATTGGAGTGTGTTAAGTTGGGGGTGATCTAGCCTCAAAAGGCCGTTCTTCCTAAGTAAATACTTTTCTATTTGTTCAAAGAGCAGTTCTTTCTGCTCTTTTTTACTTCTCTTCATCACAAATTAATCACTTGATTAAATACTGATTAATTTTTCACATGTCGCATGAGAAATCAGCGTCTTATAATTAATCAAATGTTTAATATTTTGAGAGAAGATTGTGACGGAAGCGCATCGAAGGGCGGGAAGACCCACAGATAATATCGACGCACGGGAAAAACTGATTTTCCACGCGCGCGAACTCTTCACCATTATGGCTTATGACAAGGTCTCTACTCGCCTAGTCGCGCAGAAAGCAGGCGTGAACGTGGCGATGATTCGTTACTACTTTGGCAACAAAGAAGGCTTGTTCGAGACCATGTTGCGCGAAACACTGTCACCGATGCAAAAGCAGATGCAGACGTTGGTATCCAACAGTAACGAGCAAAACTTTCTCGATCTAATGCGCACCTACTACCGCGAAATGATCAAGGTACCACAGTTCCCACGCTTAGTTGCCCAAGTTATGAATATGCCCCCATCGGAAACCCAACGCAAACTGCTCGAAAAAGTCTTCGCAGATATCAGCAAGCCAATGCAAGGCGTGATCTTTGATAAGTTGATCGACAGTGGCGTTTTACGAAAAGACGCCGACCCTCAACTTTGTCGCGTCTCTTACATCAGCTTGATGGTGTTTCCTTTTATGGCACCACCAGCACTGCTCGCCATTCATGGCATTGAACTTTCTGAAGCCTTCTTGAACCGATTATTCGAACACAACATACAACTGATGAAACATGGATTTTTAGACTCGGGCGACCAATATGAAGATAAATAAAAAGCTGCTGTTCTTTCCTGCTCTTGCGGTGGGGGTCGTCATTCTGTTTTTGGCGATTAGCCTCAAACCAGATTTGCCCGTAAAACCCGCTGGAGATCGTGCACGGTTGGTCGAGACGATTCCACTTGAGCTCAAAGCCATTGCTCCAGTAGCCATAGGGTTTGGCAAGATCGCCCCAAAAGTGGAATGGAAAGCGATAGCCGAAGTGACGGGGAAAGTGGTCTACCGCCATCCGCAGCTGGAAAAAGGACAAGTGTTGCAAGCAGGGACAGAAATCTTGCGAATCGACCCACTCGATTACGAACTGAAACTGGTTCAAGCTCAAGCCGATCTCAAATCTGCTCAAACCTCTCTGGCTAAGCTGAACCAAGAAGAAGCGAATCTCAAAAGCACACTCAAGATAGAAGCCAACCGTCTGGTTATCGCCAACAAAGAGTTAGACCGTAAACAAAACCTACGTAAGAAAGGCTTAACCTCGCAATCGGATGTAGATCAGCAAGAGCAAAGCGCGCTCTCTCAACGTAAGTTAGTACTGGATATTGAAAATCAAATTGGTTTGATGCCGGATGAGAAACGAGTCGCGGAAGCCCTAGTTAAAGTTAATGCATCAAAAGTGGATGAGGCCGAACGCTCGCTTGATAAAACCATCATCACGCTTCCTTACGATTTGCGTATTGCTGACGTAGAAATTGAGAAAAAGCAAGTGGTTAACCTCCAACAAACCATGGTGACAGGACATGGTATTGATGTCATGGAAGTGGAAGCTCAACTGTCCATTCATGACATGCAAACTTTGGCGGCGAGCATCGGTGAGTTTGTTCGTGATGAATCTGGTATTCCACAACCTGATATGAATGCGATTCATGCCAACATTGAACTCAGCAGCGGTAACCTCTCTGCAAGCTGGCCTGCGAAAGTTGCACGCATCAGTGAAACGGTTGATCCAAGCCAAGCGACTGCCGGTGTGATTCTGGAAATTGAACAAGACTACCGTGCATTAAACCCAACGTCTGCGCCTCCATTGGTGAACGGCATGTTTGTGCGTGCCTTGATTGAGGGACAAGAGAACCCGAGTTGGGTCATCCCAGAGCGTGCGCTTCATGGCGATAAGATTTACCTGATGGGCGATGACAATCGTCTGCAAGTCGTGACGGTTGAAGTGTTATATCGCCGCAATAACCAAGTGGTGATCGATGGTGAACTAGAGCAAGGTCAGAAGCTGATCATCAACGATTTGCTGCCCGCAATTAACGGCATGCTATTGAAAGAGTCACCTGAACAGTCAGAAACGGCTATTGAGGAGTCTGATTCATGATCCGATTCTTCGCCAAGCACCCAACGGCAGCTAACTTGCTGATGCTAACGCTGCTTATATTGGGTATCTCTTCACTTTCCACGATTAAGCGGGAAACCTTTCCTGAGTTTGATCCGCCCTACATCCTAGCTGGTGTAGTCTACCCAGGAGCTTCCCCGCAAGAAGTCGAAGAGAGTATCTGTGTCCGAATGGAAGATGCTGTTGATGGCCTTGCTAACATTGAAGAAACGCAATGTGAAGCGATTGAAGGCTCTGCGCGTCTTATCTTAAAACTGAATGAAGAAGCCGACATCGGCCGCATGCTGGTTGATGTTCAAACCCAGATCAACTCGATTAATGACTTCCCACAAGAAATTGAGTCTCCTGTGGTCCAAGAGCTAGATTGGAATGAGCCAGTTGTGGATATCGCGATCACTGCAGACACCACATGGCCAGAGCTAAAAGCCTATGCAGAACAACTTAAACGCACATTAAAGCTCGATTATGATGTGTCTTTGGTTGAAGTTGCAGGCTTCTCTGACCACCAATACCGAGTAGAGTTAGACACTCAAGCCATTCGACAGCTTGGCTTAAGTGTTGGCGATATTGCTGAGCAGATTGGTCGTCAGAACGTCAAGTTGCCAAGTGGTAATGTCGAAACGCCAGATAAGAACTTTCTGATCCGCTTTGACGAACGACGCGTGACGCCAGAAGAGCTTGAGACTATCGTCGTGGGCTCTGGTCCAAATGGGTCAATCATCCGTCTAAGAGACATTGCGACGATTACCGACCGATTTGAATTGGACGAACAGAAAGTCCTCTTTGATGGTCACCCTTCTGCCCTACTAAAAGTCAGCAAAAACAAAGAAGACGATGCACTGCGCATTAAAGAACGTGTTGCTCAATTTGTCGAAGAACAACAAGCCATCGCGCCAGACGGTGTGATGCTACAAATGACCAATGACCTTTCATCCGTGCTTTGGGATCGCCTGACCATGATGGTCAAAAACGGTTGGCAAGGTATCATTCTGGTCTTCGCCACCATGTGGTTGTTCTTTAGTTTTCGCTACTCTTTTTGGGTCGCAGCTGGTTTACCTGTTGCCTTCTTAGGTGGGTTATTTTTGATGGCGCAACTTGGCCTGTCCATCAACATCATGTCTTTGGTCGGGTTACTCATGGCCATCGGTATCATGATGGATGACGCCATCGTTATTGCCGAATCGATTGCCGCTCACCTAGACCGAGGAGAAGAGATCGATGATGCCGTAACTAAAGGAGTGAAAAAGGTACTGCCGGGGGTGATCTCTTCCTTTTTAACTACGGTGTGTATTTTCGGTAGCTTGTTATTTTTGCAAGGTGAAATGGGTGCGGTACTTAAAGCGGTTCCTCAAGTTCTGATCCTCGTACTGAGTTTAAGTTTGGTGGAAGCCTTCTTGATTCTACCTAACCACCTTTCTCACTCACTACACAAACAAAAGCAAGAGCGAAAAACACCGAAGTTCAAACAAAAGCTGCTCGCTTCTTTTGAAAACTTTCGCAACACCACCTTGGTCAACGCAGTGGATAAAGTGGTCGAGTATCGCTATGCCTTTATGGGTGGTGTGGTTGCCTTGCTTCTTATCTCCGCAGCCACGTTAGTAGGTGGTTTACTCAAGTTTCAACCCTTCCCTGAACTGGATGGCGACATTGCAGAAGCGCGCATTATTCTTCCTCCGGGTTCTTCTCTGTCTCAAACGGAAGCCGTCGTCGATAAGATCGTCGCTTCCGCTCAAAAGCTAGATAAAGAATGGACAGAGAAAGTGGAAGACGGCAATCCATTGGTTCTACACATCACCAGTCAATTCAACGCTAACGCCGATGCGAATGAATCTGGCCCTCATATTGCCACGGTGCGTCTGGATTTGCTGGGTGCAGAGAGTCGTAACACACTCATCGATGAATTTATCGATGCATGGCGCGAAGACATCGGTGAACTTGCCGATCCTATCTCGCTGGTATTTAAACAACCGACCATGGGGCCGGGTGGACGAGCGATTGAAATTCGAGCGAAGCATGATGATCTGGATGCGCTCAAAGCGGCCTCTATCGACATTCAGCAATACTTGAATGAGTTTGACGGTGTCCATGGCGTGTTGGATGACATGCGTATGGGTAAAGAAGAAGTTTTGGTTAAACTGCGTCCGGGGGCAGAAGCTTATGGGGTTAACGGCCAACTCATCGCCAATCAGTTACGTGCGGCTTTCTTTGGCCAAACCGCAGACGAAATCCAAGTTGGGGTAGAAAACATTTCCATCGAAGTTCGCCTCGATAAAGCACAAGCTGGTGACTTACAGCAATTGGCAAACTTCCCAATTATCTTGTCCGATGGCAGTCAAATCCCACTCGCGACCATTGCGACTTTGGATTTCCAACGTAATTACGTAAGAATCCAGCGCATTGATGGCTTGCGCACAGTGAGTGTATTCGGCGATATCGACAATACGAAAGCCAACTCAACCGCCATTATTCGTCAGTTCCAACAAGATGAAGCGCCAAAGCTTATGCAAAAGTATCCTGGTCTTCGCTTTGATTTTGAAGGCGAAGCCAAAGATACCGCTGAAACTGGCGCATCAATGGGTAAAGGCTTCTTGCTTGGTTTGTTTGGCGTGTTTGCGATTCTGAGTTACCAATTCCGCAGTTATTTGGAACCATTCGTGGTCATGCTTGCGATTCCACTCGCCTTTATTGGCGTGGTATGGGGACACATCCTACTCGGTCACTCATTAAGTATGCCGAGTATGATGGGCTTTGTCTCACTAGCGGGGATTGTGGTGAATGACTCGATTCTGTTAGTTCAGTACATACGCCATCATGTCGATGAAGGGGATAATGTGCACGACTCAGTAGTCAAAGCCAGTCGGGAACGCTTTAGAGCAGTATTCCTGACATCAATGACCACTGCAGCAGGTTTGCTTCCGTTACTGACTGAAACCAGTTTGCAAGCACAGGTTATCCAACCACTGGTTATCTCCATCGTGTTTGGTATTTTCGCATCCACTCTGCTGGTGTTGTTTATGATCCCTGCTGCGTATGCCATTTTAGCTGACTTCGGCCTAGTCCATAAGCACGAAGAAATCTAAAACAACTGATAAGTAAACTTATCAAAATGAACAAGAGCGGCTTAGGTCGCTTTTTGTTCAATACCAATGCGTTAAAAAACACACAATCACTTAACAAGCAGAGGGTTATTGTGTCTCATTAAGTGTAAATATGAACAGTTAAGGATTAAGTATGTTGAGTTTTATATAACCAAATCAAATAACCAACACAAGATTTATAATATGTTTTATTGTCAAAAACGGCATTTCACAGAGTAAAAATACACGCAGGCAACACATTCACAATTTAAACTCACGATAATGAAAACATTGATTGAAGAATTAACATTTTAACAATCATTACAACAATGTTAACTTTAGCCTCGTTGGTCGCGCTGGTGGTAAGCCTCTCACCAAGCCTATTGTCAGTTTTATATGGACGTTCGACCACCTCCAAAATGAATAGACACCCAATTTGGTGCCCTTTTTTCGCCCGTGAAGGTATTCTTCGCGGGCTTTTTTCTTTAAGTTAAGTATGAACGCTCTGGATCAACTTTTTTTGCCAACCTTTCGGATTTGGAGGTAGTATGCGAATCAATAAGCGGAGACAGTGCTAGCAACTCTAAAACGTTTTTTTCAAAAATTTCATCCGCGTGTCTTACCCAATCTAAAAACTTTTTTTGAGCAAACATAGGTTCGATTTCATATAAAAATTCAATACTAAAGTAAAACTCATTTTTGATAGGCAAATTGTACACTCTTCGATAGTCTTTTTTATACTCCAAATTTCCTTCTACATATTTTGAAAATGTATTTTCACCAATCTTGATATCTTGGCATTTGATTGGAGGATAACCACGAAGAAACTCTCCTACAAGGAACTCTTCTTTCGCTCTCTTTTTTTCTTCGTTTATCGGGTCTGTTCCCCAACGATGATTTGCGTACGCAATGGCATCATTCATCAACTCTGTATGATCACCTTTTCGAGAGCCGTCAGGTGACTCTACAGCATGATAAAAATCCACGTACTCTTTCTCTATAAGTGAAGATAGTTGATTAGCACTAGTAATACATTTATCTGCAGACTTAATCCTTAACCTAATATATAAACCACCTTGTTTATTGATTGGTAATAGTGGATTGATTATTTTCTTTTGAAAAGAAAAATAAATCGTGGCCAATTTTATACACTTTTCATGTCGCTCTACTTTTGAATCAATATTGAACCGTTGTAATTCAATAAAATCTTGGTATACATGACCTTCATATATATTGTTCGGGCATTCAAATGATAGTACTAAGTCATCTATCTGGAATACATTATGTAACAAGTGTGCAAAATCTGGTTTCCCTCTAAAACCATCTTTAAAGATCTTGATAAAATCCATATTTCTATCTCTTGTTATTTAAATATTTATTGATATTTGTGGTAAGCTCTATACTAAATCCATTGGCTTTATATGCACCATGAGCACAAGGGTAAATAGACATCCAATTAGATTCATTTTTCTCTCATGGCTACATACTTTGCTAGCTTTTCTTGACACTGACGCTGTGTTACTCTGCCTTAGTTTCTTCGTTCAATCCCTTTACTGCTTTGGCTGTATACGAGTCGATGAGCGGAGACAAGTCCAGTAATTCCAATACTTTTTTTTCAAAAGTTTCATCAGCACTTCTCACCCAATCTAAAAACTTTTGCTTGGCAAACATCGATTCGTACTTATACCAAAACTCGATGCTCAGGTAGAATTCATTTTTTATGGGTACATTGTATACTCTTCTTAATTCAATCTTATAATTAAGATTACCTTCTGAGTATTTTGAGTATTTGTTTTTTCCAACTTCAACTAGCTCACACTTTATTGGTGGATAACCACTTAAGAAACCTCTAATTAAATATTCTTCTTTTTCTCTTTTTCGGTCTTCACTTTCTGGAATTTCTCCCCATTGTTTATTCGCACGCTTAGTCAATTCTTTCATCAAGTCTGTATGATACCCCCTCATAGAGCCTTCACTTTGCTCCGGGGCATGATAAAAATCATAATACTCTCTCTCTAAAAATGAAGACAATTGACTAATATTATTAATATCTTCTCCAGCAGATTTAACCCGTAACCTAATATATAATCCACCTTGTTTGTTAATAGGAAGCAAAGGGTTTAATATTTTCTTCTGAAACAAAAAATATACCGTAGCTAACTTTACAAACCTTTCATGCCTCTCTACTTTTGATTCAACATCGAACCGTTCTAAATTAACAAGATCCTGGTATACATGTCCTTCATATATGTTGTTCGGACACTCAAATGACAGCACTAAGTCATCTATCTGGAACGCATTATGTAATAAATTAGAGAAATCCGGCTTTCCTCTAAAACCATCTTTACACATTTTAATAAAACTCATATGTCTATCTCTTATTCTTCAAATATGCATCAATACCTTTAAACGAGAGCCTGCAATATGAGTTCTAATTCAAGTAAAGGTAAGCCACATACTAAGGTATTATGAAGGTCAAAAAGGAGATCGGATCTTTTCTAAATTTTAAATATCTAACATCACCTCCACTTTACTGAAATCTACACTTTTGAAAGTTACATCCGCTCCATCCAGCAATAGCTCATCAAACACGCCAACTATTGATAATAAGCTTGAGGATCTGATCTCCACCCATGAAATGAGAAACAAAAAAGCCAGCCTTAAAAGGCTGGCAAGTAGAGCAACAAGGTCAGTGCTTACTGCTAACTAACACCGAACTCGTATTGGATTCATTTTCGTCTGTTAGTCTCTTTTAGCGGCGTTTATGACTTGCTTGCTTTCTCTTTGTGGCACGTTACCTTTACTAACTGTTCTTGCTCATCTTTAATGTTTTTCACGATACGCTCATCACGTGCGTGAATGGCATCCATGTTCATTTGCTGAATATCTGCTATAGCTTCATGTTTCATCTCAGAAAAGTCCTGACGTAAATCTGAGCTCCACTCCTCTTTGTCTAAAGTGTTAGCAGCAGCGATTGGTGATGACATTACAGCAATAAGACTTAGAGTAGATAGAAATACGCTTTTCATAATAAGCTCCTTGAGGATTAGCAGTTAATTTTAATTACAATTTATATATTGCACATACGATGCCAACTTTTATTTTGTTATTTTTCAATAACTTAAATCATGAGCCATATTCAGCGTTATCTTCGTCTGGTAAATTTCGCTAACCAAGTGTCAAATTAACCATGCGAATTCAATACATTAAAAACATACATATTATAAATGCTTTGTCAGGCAGTTTTCTCATCAGATAATTACGTAACTGCCCACTAAAAAATCGCTTTGAATCAAAATGCGGAAACAAAAAAGCAGCCCGAAGGCTGCTCCTAATCGTTAACATCAAGCTTGTTAACTCGATACGCTTGCTTCAACGCTCGACGTCACTGGCGACTTTCTGAAACGATTAATCAAACGATGGATAAACCTCTTAATCGATCTGAAAATATTTTTAATATCTTCAAGCATTAAATACAAACAAGGCACCAACACTAAAGTCAGAACCGTTGCGTACAACACTGCAAAGCCCAAAGCGACAGCCATCGGTATGACGAAACGCGCCTGCAAACTCGTTTCAAACATTATCGGCAATACACCCGCAAACGTCGTTATTGAGGTGAGCGTGATAGCTCGAAAACGAGCACAACCCGCCTCAACAACCGCTTGTTTGATGTTCATACCCTTTTCTCTCACTTGATTTACGTAATCTGTCATAACCAGAGAGTCGTTGATAACCACGCCAGCAGCGGCGATCAAACCAAATGTCGACATCATACTGATGTCTAAACCTAGCCAGAAATGGCCCCAAATCGCCCCCGTCAGACTAAACGGAATGACGGACATTACAATCAAAGGTTGGGTATAACTTTTTAACGGTACAGCTAACAAGATGTAGACGATGATCATGCCTGCAATAAAGAACAAAATCTGTTCATTACGCTGCGCAGCCTGCTCTTCAATATCACCGCCCAATTCTGTTTTCACAGTTGGGAAGGCTTGCTTCATGTCCGGTAAGATATTGTCGTCAATGACCTTCACGATTTCTTGAGGTTCAACCAATTCTTCGTCTATCGAACCATAGACATAAACGGTTTGATACCCGCCTTCACGTCGAATGCTACTCACGCCCGGCTGCTCATTGATCTTCACCACATCACCCAACATGACCTTCTTACCTGCTGGTGTTGTAATCACGGCGTAACGCAATGATGAGAATGCTTCACGCGTCAGTTGCGGGTAACGCACCATAACTTTAATTTCTTCACCATCACGAATAATGCGCTGTGCTTCGCCACCATAAAAGCTGCCACCAACTTGCTCTGCGATCATGGTGAGATCCAGACCGAGATCGTACGCTACAGGCGCAAGAGACAAGAGTACTTCTTTACTTCCAGAATCAATAGAAGATGAAATATCATATAACCCTTCTTCCTGCTGTAAACGCTCTATCAAGTAACGCCCAGCCTCGTTGAGCTCATTGATGTTAGAGCCAAACAACAAGTAGCCAAACTCATCTCTGTCACCACCACCCGCACTCTGCTCACGGATTTTGATGCTCTTCATACCTGGAATAACAGGCATAGCTTCACGCCAACGTCGAGCCAGTTCAAATGTATTGAACGGGCGTAACTCTTCATCAACCAAAGGTACTAATACACGACCTTCGGTGCGGCTTCTGTTGTACGACAGCACATCACGAATCATTCCTTGACCATGTTCTGCAATGGTCTCAGATTCGATCTTTTGCATGACACGTTCAATAGTCTTGAGTGCACTGATTGTCTGCTCACTTGAAACGGTATCATTCATTTCAATAGTGATCGCAGGATAGTCGGTCGGCACTTTAGGGTTAGGGATCATCCGAACATAATTCGCGTTGATCAAAGCCGCGCTGATCAGCAGTAAACCACAGAACACCGCAAACACTGTCCAGCGCCAATGGGTGCATGTTGTTACAAAGTTACGATACGGACCGTTTACAAAGCCGAAGAAACGTTGGTTGAAACGATCTCGCCATCCACCAGGTTTGACTGGTTTAAAATGGGTATGCGCAAGGTGTGCAGGAAGGATCAGCTTCGATTCAATCAAACTGAAGATCAAACAAAGAATCACGACCCCCGCGATACCATAAAAGAAGGCACTATCAATACCACTAGACAACAAGAAAGGAGCAAACACAGCAATTGTGGTTAACACACCGAAAGTAGCTGGTGTGGCAACACGTTTTACACCACGAACCACGTTTTCGACGCCACCGCCTCTTTCTTCAATTTCGCTGTAAGCGCTCTCTCCCATCACGATGGCGTCATCAACTACAATACCGAGCACCATAATGAAGGCAAAAAGAGACACGATGTTTACCGTTATCCCTAATGCAGGCATCATCATTACGGCACCGAGAAAACAGACAGGTAGCCCAATCATTACCCACATAGCCAAGCGGAAACGTAGGAAAATGGTCAGCATAATCGCGACTAATGCAGCGCCTTGCAGCAAGTTTTTCAACATCATGTCGAGACGCCCATTTAAATAATAAGTCGTATCAACTAAGACTTTGAGCTTAACATCCTGCGGTAATGTCTTGTTTTTTGCTTCAATATAATTACGAACGGACTGTGCAACAGGGATAATGTTCTGGTCACGAGTTGCTTCAACAGACATGTAGATCGCATTTTGACCTGAGTATTCAAAGTAGCGCTCTTCTTCCGTAAAGCCATCTTTTATTGTGGCAATATCTTGCAACAGAACCTTTGCACCATTTGCGCCAAGCTTTACAGGAATATTTCTAAACTCATCACCACGGTAGTATTGGTTTTCAATCCTTACTGCAATCATCCCTGAGTTTGTTTTTACTTCGCCCGCAGAAAAGTTGGCTGAGTAACGGCTGATCGCGCTGCTGATATCGCTCAACGTCAGGTCGTATTTACGAAGAACAAGTGGGTCAACTTCAATCGCTATTTCTTCTTCTGGCGCACTCAGGTACACCAGCACGACGTTTTCTAACTGAAGTAATTCATCTTCGATTTGCTTAGCAAGCGGTTTAAGCTCCTCGAGCGGTCGGTCCCCAACTAACCCCATTTCAATTACATCTTGGCGCCATTCAACTTGGTAAACATTGATTGGTTCCATACCCGCTGGTAAATTAGACAAGGTATCAATACGTTGGTTTACATCATCTAAGACACGCTTGATATCGGCATTAACGTCTACCTCGATGGAAACATACGCGCTACCTCTAGAGGCCGTTGAGACTGCTTTTTTAATCCCGGTGACGTCTTTAATCGATTCCTCGACCTTAACGAGAATACTCTCTTCTATCTCTTGAGGAGAAGCGCCAGGATAAGTCGCACGAACATCAATGTAGTTCACCTCAATATTCGGAAACATCTGCCTTTGAATAAAGAGAAAGCTCACCACACCCATGATAATGATGAACACCATCAAAAGGTTGGCAGCGACGGGGTTATTCGCAAAATAGGCAATTAAGCCCTTTTGTTTAGTATCTTCCATGACATACTCCTACTTACTGTACGACGGTTTCGGAGTCGTCACTCTTTTTTGCGATTTGTACCGCCATGCCTTTTTGAGGGTACTCGGGCAAGGTCAGTACCAACTTATCACTTTGCTCTAAACCTTCGCCCACCAGCAAAAACTCACCTTCTGCTCTCAAAACCGTGACAGTTCTGGGTTGAAGTTGATTATCGCCATTCACCACCCACACGGTACGGTTTTTAACTAATTCCTGTGGTAAGCGATAGATATGCTTAAGTTCCTTACCAGTGAAGCTCACTTCAACGTAGGAGCCGAATTTAATTGGAGGCTGCTGGTTATCGACACCGTATGGGTCCGCGATTTGAATGACCATGTTAATCATTCGGGTAGCGCTATCAATCATGCCTAGATCACGAACTACTCGACCTTCTCTAGTGGTAGAAAACACACCTTGCTGCGTCACTGTCGCAGTGAGTTCACCAATGGATTCGGGTAAAAATGCACTATCAAAACCGGCAATGGGTACGTGCACCTCTGCCACTTCGATGTTGTTTAACGTGGCAACTCGAGAACCAGATGTAACAAATTGACCAACACCAATATCACGCTCAACAACCAGCGCATCGTAAGGTGCAACGACTTTGCAATTTTCTAACTCTCTTTTTGCTCGTTTGAGTGCCGCTTGAGCCGACTTCACTTGGGCTTGTGCGCTCAAAACGTGAGGTTTGCGTAAATACAAATCCGTCACTTGCTTATCGCTCAGTCTCTTTGCCTGACGTTTTGCCACTTCGGCTTTCGCTTGTTCCTCAATCAAGTTTGCGCGTGCACTAGCTAAATCGGCTTCAGCTTGTAAAACCGACGCTTCATAGTTGTCACTTTCAATTGTGAAAAGAACCTCTCCTCGTTTCACGATGCCACCCGTTACAAAATTCGGGTGCCAACTTATCACTTCACCACTGACTTGCGCGGAAAGGTGTGTTTTTTCAAAAGGGACTAATTCACCGTGACTGGTAATCACCACTTTGTGATCAGTAGGAAAAAGAGAAGAAGCCTGAACAGTAGGTTCTGTAATTGCATCTTTGGTTGACTCTTTTTCCGGCGCAGTTGCGGCAATTGCAGCATATCCTGCATAAGAGCCTCCAACGACGACGAAGGGTAAAAGCCAACGTAATATGGGTTTTGCTAACATCGAAAATCCTTTTTTATTGTTGTTTTCAACACCACACTTTTATTCAGTCCATTGCTCCCGGTAAGCATGGTGGTGAGAGAATTGAATTTGAATAAACATCAAAGCGGCGCTTGCCTAGTCTTTTAAGCAGCAAACTAGATAGTTATTGCCAATTCAAAGTTAATAAAATTAACAAAAAATTAACCAACTGCGCAAGTTGCTCTGACTTAACTTTTATTCTAAACAGCAAATGACATGCCAAGCATTTATTTATTAAAAATCATATGGTTATATAAAAATCATTATTTTGTCCAGTGTGCTATTGGTCATAATCACCAGATATTAGTGATTATGACCAATACGGCCATAATGATAATTAAAATAAATGATTATCTGCGCTCTAAAAGTTGAACTTAGTGCAGGCTCTATGGCAATTCATTGATTAATCGCTCGTTATCAAACGGTTCTGGGTGCATGTGGCGTCAGCTTAAGTCTATAATTTGGAGTAGGTAACACTCTGTAAGACAAGGAAATGTGCTTTGTTACAAACGCTCGCCAAGTTGCTCTTCCCCTCGCTGCTCACTATTTTATCGGCATGCTCATCCGTATCGTTGAATGACGCCAGTGAAAAGTCCACCAGCTTTCAGCTCGGTTATCAAAAGGATTCTGTTCTTGCGCAGTACTTTGAAGCTTACGGGAGAGACCCTAAGTCCATAACTGGCTTTGCACCGTTAAATCAGGGACACGATGCCCTTCTTGCTCGAACCTCTTTGATCGAGTCCGCCCAGAAAAGCCTTGATCTTCAATACTATATTTACCGTGGTGACGAAACGAGTCAGCTAATAACGTGGCGCTTGTATGAAGCGGCAAAGCGTGGTGTTCGAGTAAGGCTGTTGCTTGACGATATGCAAAAGCGAAACGACGATGTGATGGCTGCCCTCAATGCACATCCTAATATAGAAATCCGCTTATTTAACCCGCATCAGTATCGCGACTCCCGTTGGTTCGCTCTTGCTAGCGATTTTGAACGCCTTAATCGTCGTATGCACAATAAGTCTCTGATTGCAGACAGTGTTTCCGCCATTGTCGGAGGTAGAAATATCGGCAATGAATACTTCTCTTTTGAATCGCAAGTTGAGTTTGGTGATTTTGATCTTCTGCTCTATGGTGAGGCGGTACAACAAACTGCCGATCAGTTCGACCTCTACTGGAATAGCGCCTATTCGATACCAATGGAATGGATTACACCGAATTCACAGCAAATTACCGACCAAGCGATTCAAAAGCAGGTCAATAAACTCCGGTTAGAGGAAAAGTTTTCAACCGGCCGCTATGACTTCACCCAACTGGATATGTACCAAGATCTAAAACAAGGCAAACTCAAGCTCTACTGGGGAGAAGCGAAAGTATGGTTTGATCTGCCCGATAAAGTCGCGACCCGAGAGAGTCAACTTATTGATAATTTGTCGGAATTGGTTAAAAGTGTTGAGGATTCATTTGTGCTCATTTCTCCTTATTTCGTTCCAACTGAAGCAGGTACTCAAGCATTAAGTAACGCGGCCAAGCGAGGCGTTGATATCACGATTGTGACCAACAGCCTCGCGTCTAACGATGTGTTTGCCGTGCATGGTTGGTACGCAAAATATCGAAAAGATCTACTCGAAGCTGGAATCAAGCTTTGGGAAGTAAAAGCGAGCGCGAAACTCAAAAGTAAGTGGAGCCTCACGGGGAGTAGCAGAGCAAGTTTACACGCTAAAGCAATGACGATTGATAACAAAACACTTTTCGTTGGTTCGATGAACTGGGACCCACGTTCGGCCGCTTTGAATACCGAAATGGCCGTTGTTATCGAACAGCCAGAATATGTGCAAATGTTTCTAGAACAACTGCCGAGTCAACTGTCGAGTAACGCCTATGCCTTAACTCTGCGCGACGGGGACATTGTCTGGACCGACGTAAAAACAGGCGAAGAATACGACTCCGAACCAGAAGCAGGAGTATGGCGAAAAATGGGCGCTTGGTTCTCCGGAATATTACCGATTGAAGATCAGCTATAACAGCTGCCAATACTGCAAATCTCCCCAGTCAAGCAAAACAAAATGGACGCTAGTTTTGGGCAGGGGACACAACCAACATAAGGAAGTTCAATGCCAGCGCAATGGAATGAATACTATCAGAAAATTTTAAGCCAACCTCACCGCCCAAGCGTGGAAAATGCCGTAAATCGACTTAAGATAGAAGGCAAAGTCGCTCTTGATATTGGCTGCGGAATAGGTCGAGACAGCCACTTTCTCCTCGAAAAGGGATTTAAGGTTCACGCATGTGATAGCAACGAAGATGCAGTAAAAACTTGTTTAACACGCTTTGAAGGTAACAAACGATTTTCGGTTTCGCAGTGCTGTTTTACTGAGTTTAATTATCCTCAGTGCAGCTTGGTTATCGCAAATGCCAGTTTGTTCTTTTGCCCTGACAAAGGCTTCAAACAAGTCTGGACAAAAATAGACAGCGCATTACAACCGAGCGGTATCTTCTGCGGCGATTTCTTGGGAGTGAAAGACTCCTGGGTGACCTCCGAAATGCATCCAAACATTACCGCATTAACGAAAAAGGAAGTGGAAAGCTTATTCGAAGGTTACGACCTCATTTCATTGCATGAAAGAGATGAAGACGGGACCACTGTAGTCGGAAGCCAAAAACATTGGCACATGTTTAGTGTGACCGCTCGAAAGCGCTAAAAATGGTCTCTCGATAAAGAAAGCAGCACTTCAAATCAGTGCTGCTATCAGAGATTAATTGACGGGATACACCACTTCAAAACGCTCTAAAACCAGCGTACGTTTCTCATGCCAATCGATGTTCAACTCATCGCATTCAGCTTTAAAAAATGCAGTATGAGCATCACGCCACCAGTTTAAGGTTCTATCACCTTCGCCTTCTGCGAAGGCAAACTCTGCGGTTACATCCTCATATTTGCATGTACTTACGTCAGTAATTCGTATCACGCAAACCGGGTCCCCATCCCAATTCGTCACTACTTGTAAATGACCGACTTGGGGCATGATTTCACCATGCTCTCGATACCAAAGCTCCAAACTGCACGATGCAGTTTTCTGTCCAATACGAACCAAATCTGCGCATACATTCGCGTTGTATTCATCGGCACAATAATAGTCAGCACTGACTGATGGTACAGCTTCCCTTTGTTCTGGTGATAATAGTTCTAGGAATTGTTCTAAGTAATCCTTAGCTCGCGCGTCCATGCTCACTCCATTAATCATAAATTCGCAAGGAGGATAAAAGATATCACAACAAATAACCACCAGGAACAAGCTGAAAAACAACAAGAATATGACTTCTACGTAGACGACTGTTATTTCTTTTGTAATAACTTTGCTAAACGTTTGTGCTATTTGCTATTGTTGCATGGTCTATCTGTACTCTTCTCGTGAAAGGACGTTATATGCGCTTATTTATTGGTATTTTTTTCTCGCTGATACTTGCCTTGCCAACAATGGCATCGGAGGAAAAGTATTCAGAATCGGATCTGTTAGATAGACCATTAATGGAACGCTATATTTTAGATGAACTAAAAGCGCTGCGTCAGGACTATCAAAGCCTAGAAAAGCGAATGATCACAGAGATCACCGATCGCGAGCTAACGGTCGCAGATAAATCGTTGAACTATGCCAACGTGACCGTTACATACTTCTTCTACATCATTGCTGGTGTCGCATCGCTGATTGCCTTTGTCGGATGGCAATCTCTGCGTGAGTTTAAACACAACACCAAAGAGATGGCTGATAAACGATTGGAGAAGATCGCCCAAGAATACGAGAAAAAGTTTGTCGCCCTTGAGCGAGATTTAAAACGCAAAACTCGCATTATCAGTGAAAACAACAAAGAAATTGAGAAAATCAACGAGATCCATAACTTATGGCTACGTGCACAAAGCTCTCAAACTCCAGAGCAACGTATCGAAATCTATGATGAAATCTTGTTAATTCGTCCAGGTGATTTAGAAGCGTTGACGTACAAAGCCGACGCAGCGATGGAAATCAACGAATACCATTGGGCACTTAGCATTTGTAACCGCGTACTTGAAGTCGATTACACCAACGGCCCTGCACTGTATCAACGCGCGTGTGCATACTCTCGCCTTGGTATCGAAGAGCAAGCTATTGAAGACTTGGAACGCGCAATTGAATACAGCCCATCCATTCGTGATTTACTTGCCGAAGAACGAGACCTCGAATTGCTGCACGGTAATGAGCGTTTTGAAAAGCTCTTACATCTAGCAAGCGAATAATGGAATAAACAGCATGAGCAGCCACTTTAATCTAGAAGACGCTAGCCAAGTATTGGTTGGCGCTTTTGCCCTAGCAGTCCCGATCTCATTTTCGGAGGAAGCGTGGCGATTGGGTGAGAGCCTACCAATGGCAAACTTGCTCATGCTGTTGAGTCTTTCTGTCATTTTCCTCAGTTTTTTCGCGTATCAAAGCGTGTTTCAAAGCCACATCAAGAATCGCGTATCCATCTTTATTTTTCGTGTGGTTATCGCGTACCTCATTGCGGCCGTTGTGGTAGCGTTAGTTCTTTTCTGTCTTGATAAGCTGCCACTCATGAATGAGCCTTTGGTTGCGATAAAGCGCGTTATCGTCATCACAATGCCTGCTTCGATGGGCGCGATCGTAGTCGACAGTTTCGACAAAGAATAGAGATAATCGCTACTCTTCTTCTAACGTTAAGTTCGACCCCGAGTGGTCTTTCCCTAATACATCTTCTGGGTTTCGCAGTGCGCAGGTTTCTAACGACAAGCACCCGCAGCCAATGCATCCTCCTAAATCGTTTTGCAACGCTTTAAGTTTTTGAATCTTTTGTTCTAACTGTTCATGCCAATGGCTTGCCATTTCTTCCCATTGCGCTTTGTTAGGGGCTTGGTGTTTCGGCAGTTCATCTAACGCATGTTTAATTTCTTCTAACGACAACCCAACTTGCTGCGCTGCTTTGATCACCGCAACACGGCGCAACACACTGCGATAGTAGCGACGCTGATTACCTTGATTTCTCCAGCTCGAAATCAGTCCTTTTTGCTCGTAAAAATGTAGGGCAGATACTTTCACTCCAGAACGTTTTGCCACTTCTCCTACGCTGATTTCCATCCTTGACTCCCTGTATATCAATTTTGTTAAAAAAACGCTTTACCTCAAGTTTACTTGAGGTTTTAAAGTTGCACCATCTTAATTAACGCTAAACCCCGGCGAGCTCAAGATAATGTGTTCAGCGCGAACGACTTGGTTGTTAAACACAAGACAGTTGGACATCAACCTTTTGAAATCCATCGGGAGTTAGAGGCAAACATAATGAAAAATAAAACTCAGCCGTACTTAGCTGGCCGCTTCTTCGACAGCATTTCCTCTGGCTTATTCATGATGGCGCTGCCATGGGTCATGCTTTCCGAACCTAACATGGGTACATTCGTCGCTTTAGTTTCTCTGAGCTGCACCGCGATTTCTTTTCTAGCAACGCCTTTCTTTTCCACTTTAATTGACCGACATTCACGCAAAGTACTACTCGTGCTCAATCAATGGATTCAATCGGGTATGGCTTTGGTGGTGTTCATTGCTTATTGGTTAGGGTTCGAGTCACACTGGTTGCTGGCTTTTGCACAATTGGTGTATTGGGTTTCGAGTAATTTTGCATGGACGACCAACAACGCTTTCACCCAAGAAAATTATCAGCACCATGAGTATGCGAAAATTTCGGGTCAGCAAGAAATTGTAATGCAATCCACAACCCTCGGAGCTGGCGCGTTGGGTATTGTTTTGCTTGAAATGTGGGGTATGAAAGAGTTTGCTTTGTTTGCGGCCAGCGCCTCTGCGTTAGCAGCGATGTTCTATATTCTGACGCCTTATACCCAACAATTAAGGGCATCAAAATCCGTTGCTTTCATCGCGCAACTCAAAGAGAGCAAACAAATATTCCGCCTCGAACCCCGATTTTATGGCTTTATTCTGCTCTCTTGCCTCTCTTATCCTGCATTGACGTATTTGAGCAAACTGGTGCCGATTTGGTTTTCTGAACAAGGCATCTCTGGCGATTGGTTTGCAGGGTTCAACATCAGTTTTGGCCTCGGCTCGTTGCTAACCGGCTTTATTGTCACCAAAGTGCTAAGCCGTTCCTCCCATAGCCACATTATGTTCGCTTCGATGGTTATGGTCTCTTTTGCGCTTATCGGGATGAGTTTTGCGATGAGCCCGCTGACCATCTTATTGTTTACGGCGCTGTTTGGCGTATTTAACGCGCTAAATCGCATTGCGAGAGTCAACTGGATGCATCACACCGTAGCGGTTCATCAACGAGGTCGCGTCGATGGCGGCATCAGCATGTTTGCCACCACCATTCAATCTCTCAGTTACGTCCTGATTGCAATATTGAGTCATTACGAACTAACACAATACGGTTTTGCAATCGCAGCTGCTGTCATGGTATTAGCAGTGATTTTGATGGGATTACTCAGCCGAGACGTCGAGCCGTTTAACGACCTGCCCCTTCATGCAGCAGCAAAGTGAAGCATAGAAATTGAGAAGTTGAGAAATTGAAAAAGCGAGATAGGAAGGCAACCAACATCGTCTTCCTATTTTTTACGCCAGCACTTTTGCCTCTATCGCTTATCAGCAAGGTTGGGTATTCTGAGGTGACCAACATGAGCAGAGAGAAATCGCAGTGAACTTAAGGCAATTAGAAGTCTTTTACGCCATTATGCAAGCAGGAACGGTGTCAGGCGCGGCTCGCTTACTGCACGTTTCCCAACCTAATGTCACTCGAGTTCTCGCCCATACAGAACAACAACTGAGCTTCGCTTTATTTGAGCGTGTAAAGGGCCGTCTCGTTCCAACTCAAGAAGCCAAAGCCTTATTGCCAGAGGCTGAAAAAGTCTATCAACAACTCGGACAATTTCGCTCTCTGACCAACAAAGTCAAACAGGGAACTCAACATTTACGAGTTGGTGCTCCGCCTGTTTTGGCCGCACACTTGTTAACGCCGACTGTCGCGTTGTTGTCGAAAGAGCACAGCATCTCCTTTGAGCTCTTAACGGCCAATCGCGATGAGCTGTGCTCAGGTTTACTGAAACATGAATTGGATGTCGCCATTGCGTTCGGTGAAGAAACGCCACCAGCGATCATGGGACACATGTTATTAAAAGAAAACTTGGCGCTAATTGCCCCTAAAAGCGCAGCGATACCCACAGAAAAAACCGTCACTTTAGAAGAACTCATCAGTCACGATTTACCCATTATCGGTTTAGATAGCCGAGACCCTCTGGGCTTGCTGTTACATCAAACCTTGTCAGCGCGTGACGAGCATTATCAACATGCCATTACCGTCCGCAGCTACTCCGCGGCGGCTGAACTGGTGAAAAACGAAGCAGGATTCGCGATTGTAGACCCTTGGACTGCAAAACAATATCGCCAAGATAATGCCGTTTCCGTGCATGCTTTGGAGCCAAATATGTCCTTCTCTGTCTCTATTTTATTCGCAGAGCACACACCTCAATCCATTGCGACAAAGCAATTTATCACCGCCCTAAAACAACAGATGGTTTAAAGGTATAACCTGAAGTTATACCTGCCTAACAAATAAGCATTCGGTTTCCTAAATCAGTCTGGCTACATTAATGAGCAATAACGATGACGAAGGGAACCATCATGCAAATTGCTCAACCTTACCTACTTTTTCTTGGCGATGTAACCGATCCACTCGCAGCAAAAACCGCACGTGGCATATATCAATGGCGACCTGAGATTTGTCTTGGCCAAATCCGCCTGACGCCAGAAACCGTATCGCTTGGTTTAACCGACATGACAATACAACAAGCGCAGCAGCAAGGAGCAAAAACGCTGGTGCTCGGCACGGCAAATCCAGGAGGCGTCATTCCCGAAGCTTGGCAAGCAACCTTACTTGAAGCGGCAGAGATGGGATTTGAAATTGCATCGGGCATGCACCAACGTTTGGCGGAATTTGCTCCTCTTGCCGATCTAGAACAACGCGGATTAACCAAACTATATGATGTTCGTCATTATGATGCCCCGCTCAAGGTCGGCAATGGCAAAGCTCGCGCAGGCAAGCGAGTACTTACTGTAGGGACAGATTGCTCCGTTGGCAAAATGTACTCTGCCCTTGCCATTGAGCATGCATTGAAGCGTAAAAACTGTCGTGCAGAGTTCAAAGCAACGGGTCAAACCGGAATTCTCATCGCAGGCAGTGGCATTTCGATTGATGCCGTAGTTGCCGATTTTATCTCCGGCGCAGTAGAAGCGATCAGCCCTAAGTTCACCGATCACGATTGGGACATCATCGAAGGGCAAGGTTCATTGTTTAACCCTTCGTTTGCTGGCGTAAGTTTGGGCTTACTTCACGGCGCACAAGCTGACGCTCTGATACTGTGCCATGAGATTGGTCGCCCGCACATCCGCAACTTACCACATGCGAGCTTGCCAACCATTGAACAAACGATAGAAGCGAATCTGGCCGCTGCTCGCCTAACAAATCCAAACGCTCAATTAGTGGGTATTTGCTTGAACACTTCGGCGGTCAGCGAAGAAGATGCAGCCCAGTTATGCCAGGATTGGAGCGACAAATACCAAGTGCCCGTCACCGACCCTGTACGTTTTGGCGTTGATGCGGTTGCAGATAGGCTCCTTACGATTTAAGAAACATTTACGGTTTAGAAAATAACTGCGGTTTAGGGAAAACTAGTGAGATGAAAATTCATGTAGAACCTGTCACGCTTGCCATGGCGACACCATTTCGCATCTCTCGCGGCAGTCGGACAGAGTGCCACTTAGTCCGAGTGACAATTGAACATCGAGGCATGACAGCCCAAGGTGAATGCACGCCATACCCTCGTTATGGTGAATCGGTTGAATCGGTGATTAAGGCGATTTCTCACGCCGCACATGAACTGCAAAGTTTGTATGCCAAAGGCGAAGCTGATGTCATGGTTCTCAAAAGCCAGCTTCAATCGTTATTGCCCGCGGGGGCGGCAAGAAATGCATTGGATTGCGCCCTTTGGCATCTTCACGCGCTTTTGAGCCACAAGCAACAGGTTCACGACCTCTTTACGTTACCCGAGGCGATTGTGACGGCGATGACGGTTTCTATCGACACGCCGCAAGCGATGGCAAAACAGGCGCAAGCTTACCTTAGCCAAGGCGCAAAACTGCTTAAGGTAAAACTGGATGGTGAAAACGTGATTGAGCGCGTTGCAGCAGTACGCGATGCCGCGCCGCACGCGCAAATTGTTTTAGATGCGAATGAAGCATGGCAAAGCCTCGACCTCGCGACGGTATTTGCTCAACTCGAACCGCTAGACATCACCATGATCGAACAACCGTTGCCACAAGACTGCGATGACGTACTCGCCAGCATTCCGCACCCCATTCCACTTTGCGCCGATGAAAGTTGTCACACCAGAGAGCAATTACATCAGCTGGTTGGAAAATATGAAATGGTGAATATTAAGCTAGATAAAACTGGCGGGCTCACTGAAGCACTATTATTAGCCGACGACGCCCAAAAACTCGGTTTTAGCCTCATGTCCGGTTGTATGTTGGGGACGTCGCTTGCGATGCGTGCTGCCTTACCCATTGCTGCTCAGGCAAGCGTTGTCGATCTTGATGGCCCGGTGTTGCTCGGACAAGATGTAACGCCGAGCTTAGTTTATCGCGACGGCGAAATCGTTCTTTCCAAATAGCCTAAACAATCCAGAGGTTTTGCTCCAAAAGTCAGAACCTCTGAGTTTATGATCTCGATTAAAAAACAATCAGCTCCATCATGAAATAAGTCACATAAATTATATGGTTATTGAGGCATGCTAAGATTCCAGTAGTCCAAGAAGGTGGTCTTATGCATCGAGTCATCCGGAAAATGACGTGGAAAACGAATAGGCGGTAATCCCGCCCTACTCCAATGCAGTGCGTGGGTTTCTATAACAACCCACTTCCTAGCAATTCGTAGGTTTTTCACGCCATCTTGCAAGGAGGCTCTATGCCTATCAATAAAATACGCAATATCGCTTTTATCGGTCAAACCGGGACCGGTAAAACCACACTGATAGAAAAACTGCTCTTCACCTGCGATGCCACCCACCATTTAGGCAGCGTAGAAAAAGGCGATACTGTTACCGACTTCGACCCTCAATCCATCCAATATCAACACAGTATTGAAGCAACGCCAGTCGCACTGCGCTGGAATAAACACCGGCTCAATATCATCGACACTCCGGGACAAAACGAGTTACTTGGCCGTACTATCAGCGTTTTTCCTGCCGTTGAAACATCTGCCCTTGTCATCGACCCTCAAACCCCACTTAACCAAACTTCCGATCGCTTATTCACCTTTGCTAAAGAGCAGCAAAAATGTCAGATGATCATCATCAATAAGCTCGATAACCACGGTAATCAGTTAGAAAGATTGATGGAGAACATCGTTGAGCATTTTGGTGACCACTGCTTGCCGATCAACTTACCTTCGACTGACGGGGAATCTGTAGTTGACTGCTATTTCGAACCAGAATTGGGACGAGAAACCTTACTTACGACGGTAGATGAAGCTCATGAGACCTTGATTGACCAAGTTATCGAAGTCGATGAAGAACTAATGGAACTGTATCTGGAACAAGGCTCTGAACTCACCGCAGAGCAACTGCATGATCCGTTTGAAGAAGCACTGAGAACTGGACATGTGATTCCGGTCTGTTTTGTCTCAGCACAAACCGGCGCGGGCGTCGAGTTGCTGCTGCGCACCTTGGCGGAGATCATGCCCATGCCAAACGAGGGTAACCCTCCTCTACTGGAAAAGAACGGCAAAAAAATCAAAGTAAATTGCGAAACCTTAGAGCACACCGTCGCACACGTGTACAAAGTCAGCGTCGACCCATATATGGGAAAACTTGCCTACTTACGTGTGTATCAGGGTGAAATCAATGCGGGCAGCCTGCTTTATATTGGCGAAAGCAACAAGGCATTTAAAGTTGGGCACTTATATCAACTGCAGGGCAAAGATAGAACCGAGATCCCTCGCGCGCTTGCAGGCGACTTCTGCGTTTTAGCCAAAGTGGATGATCTCGAATTCGATTCAATCGTTCATGACTCTCACGAAGAAGATGGAGTTCAACTCAAAACGTTGGACCTTCCTGACTCCATGTATTCTTTGTGCTTGAAGCCTCTTAAGCGTGGAGATGAGCAAAAATTAGGAGATGTGCTGAATAAAATTGCCAGTGAAGACCCTTCTCTGCGCATCGAACATCGCGCTCGCACCAACGAAACCATCATCAGCGGCCAAGGGGAGTTTCACCTCAAAGTCGCATTAGAAAAGATGGCGAACGTGTACAAACTGGACGTCGAAACCTGCCAACCAAGCGTCGAATACTTTGAAACCATCACCAAACCTGCCGAAGGGCATTATCGACACAAAAAACAAAGTGGCGGTGCAGGCCAGTTTGGTGAAGTGCAATTGAAGGTTCGTCCACTCGAACGTGGTGCCGGATTTAAGTTCATCAACAAAGTAGTGGGTGGCGCCATTCCAACCGCGCTCATTCCTGCTGTTGAAAAAGGTATTTTGCAAGCGTTAGAGGAAGGCGCGATTTCTGGCAACCCAATTAAGGATGTGGAAGTCACCGTTTATGACGGTAAATATCACTCCGTCGATTCGAAAGAAATTGCGTTTGTCATCGCAGGTAAGAAAGCCTTTTTAGATGCGATTAACAACGCAGATCCTATTGTGCTAGAACCCATTGTCCAGATGGAACTGCACATCCCAACCGCGAACGTTGGCGATGTTTCTGGAGATTTATCTGGAAACCGAGGCTTAATCGAAGGCACCGAGCCAATCGACAGCAGCTTCACCTTACTCAGAGCCAAGTCACCTGTAAACGAGCTGCAAGATTACGCTCGTCGATTACGCTCTATCACTGGTGGTGAAGGCAGCTTTAGTATGACCTTAAGCCATTACGAGCCTGCGCCACCAGCAGTGCAAAAACAGGTCTGCCAAGGCAGTACACAACAAGGTTAATTCCCTAAGATTCAAATCAATCACATAAACAAAAAAGCGCCCTCATTTTGAGGGCGCTTTTAGGTAAAAGAAAAATTATTTATCGAGAGACAAACCTATCTGACTGATTTTGCTTTCAAACTCTTCGATGCTGTTCGCTTTGTAAGTCGGAGCACCGTTAAAGTAGCGCGGTTTCTCTGGCAGCATCGCATTTTTCAGCTCTTGTTCTTGATCGATATTGTCATGGTAAACCGTTACACGATTTGGAATATCCTGCTTCATTACAGCCATTTTGGTTCTCCTTTATTAAGACGAATAGTAAGCGTAGAACGAATTTATCGGAGTACAGGCGTAACTGTGTAAAATTTAGACACCAACGACAAAATCATATTTAAACAGTTGCATTTAATATTTTTGAGGCACTTTGTCGTGGCTATTGGCAAACGTGAGTGCAGCGATTAAGGTGAGCTCTCTCTACATGAAGACAGGAAGTCCGGTGTCGCAGCAAGAACTCAACCAAATGGGCAGTGCCAAAGTTTTTCTCATCGAAAAAGATGGCGTCCAAGTAATAGAAAAACGTAACCCTACTCAAATAGAAGTCGCGTTTTATCAACGCTATGCCGAACAGTTTAACGCGCTTGGAATACACGTACCGCGCTTGATTCAATTCGACGACCAGAAAAACGTTCTGCACATTGAATACGTTCCCCACGCAGTCGAGCAAGCATTCTTACTTGAAGATGATCGAGTCATTGAACAACTCGTCAAACTGCACCAACTTCCACCAACATCAGATGGTGTTTATCACCGCCACCAGTGGACACCACAAGCGACTCAACAAGCACTCGCTACACTTGAACTGGGCTCAGAGACAGAGCAGTTCTTCCACAACCTCCAACAACGATCGGCGCATCTTTTCGATGGACAGAACTTGATCTCCGGAGACTCGAATGCTGGAAACTGGGGACAGCGCGAAAATGGCGAGCTAGTGCTGTTCGACTGGGAACGCTTTTCTACAGGGCATGTCGCGATAGATTTAGCGCCGCTCATCGAGGGCATGGGCACATTTGATGATTACTTGAAGGTGGCAGGCAAGTATGTAAAGTGCGCCGAGAAAGGTGAAACAACAGAATTGGCGCGCGATATCGGACTAGCAAAAGCGTGGATCGTTGTCGAGGTAGTCAACATACTGGTCTCCAGAGAGAATCCGCAGACCAGCAAATATTTGGACTGGTTTCGGCAAACCTTGCCGCAATGGGCCAAAAGCCTTAGTGCTCAGGTGATGAGTTAGGCTCTGAGATTTGATATAAACGCCTTTCAGGTTCTGCGCATGAGGTTTCGCAGTTGCATACTTTATCAACACCGACGTTGTTTAAACCGCCGCAACTTCCTTGAATACGCTTGTTATGAAAAATGACGCCAAGTGACATCAACAAAATGATTGCGAGAAAACCAAGAAAGGTAAATAACCAAACCATATTAACCTGCCTTATTAGCCATCGACTCTAGCTTAAGTATAGCAGGGCTAGATGTTGCTTTGAGTAGCGCTTTAGGTCTTGCCAACAAGGAGGTTTTTGATTTTTGGCCACCACAACCACAGGAGCCGCAGCCGCCTTTTTGTTTGTGAACACTTTTCTTATGATTGTTTGATGGGCGTCCTTGAGAGGGCTCAATCAAAGGCTCTCTTGGAACCGCAAGCACATCTTCCAATGAACTACGAGTAGACAGCCTAAATACTGGCGTGCCACTGCTAAGTAGCTTTGCCAATACACGTTCACCAATATTTCGCACAAGAACAGCATCCACATTGTACCCTTGTAGAGACTGAATCAACTGAGACTTCGCATTACAACCCGCTTGTGGCATAGAAGCAATGTTCGCTAAGTTTTTTAGCATACCGTCAGTATCAGAATAAATAGCGATGTATGGTGCTTTTACAAAGTGGTTTGCCACCCGCTCACCATCATTAGGAATAGCATAAATCATAAGTTTGACTCCTCATTCGGAAAAACTAATGCATGACCTTCAACTAAACTTTTTGCGACTTTCAATCTTGCACTTTTTACTGTGTTACCAAAAGTTTGTCTAGAAACGCCCATCTGCTCCGCAGCTTGCTGCTGGCTAAGCCCCTCTAAGTCGGCTAAACGTAGCGCTTCTAACTCTTCTGGTAATATGGCGACTTGCTCCAACTGATTAAATGGAATGCCATTGGGCTTAAAGCAGTGGTGAGCCGCACGTCCGCATATTCGTCTTTCTATCTTTTGTCTTGCCATCATTGTCCCTCAAAAACACAGAGTCAAATTACGCCTTAAACTGGCATATGCCAATAACATTTTTAGCATATGCCAATAAACTAAGTTTGCAAAAATCAACACGACAAATACGTAATACATCAGCATTAATTAGACATCTAATAATTTAGAAATTTCGATGACAAACGAGCAAAAAGATCAATTCTAATTAACCGGATAATAAAAACGTTAGTTTGCGCAGATTTTTCATACAAATACACGCTAATGTGTTCATTTTATTGAAGAAGAAAAACTATAATCCAAGCAAATCATTAGTTTGAACACTAATGATTGTTTTATTTTAAAGGATGTATACCTAAGGAACGAAAAAGAGAAGTTTGACGATATTCGCCTGAGCTTAAAGAGTAATACGTTCGATAAAGAACCTGTCGAACGACCATTACTTGGCCTAGGTGCCCTACTCTTCTTGCCAAATTAAGTTTCTTGAAAGCGCTTAGGTATATCAGAAAAAGGAAGTACATATGTCTGACTCAAATTGGCTCAGCGAATTCCCGGAAATGGATGCCTCTGATCTCAGGGCGATTCGCAAAACACTCGACGGCGCCTACAGAGATTTCTCTCGCGAGTATGGTGAACTCATTGAGTCTCTGTTTGATCCGCTCCTGGCGTTTCTTGTCTGGTTTGAAAAACTTCTGATTTCTACACCTTGGTTCATTATTTTAGGTGTCTGCACCACTCTCGTTTATGCCGCTAGCCGCTCTTGGAAACTGGCCGCTGCATGTTTTGGTTCGCTGATTCTGATTGGCTATTTTGGAATGTGGGAAGATACTATGCGCACGCTCAGTATCATCACTGTATGTACTATGCTTGCCATCGCACTTGGTATCCCTATCGGCATCGCTATGGCGCGCTCTAATCGCATTCAGTCGGTGGTAACACCATTACTCGACGTCATGCAAACCATGCCGGCATTTGTGTATCTCATTCCAGTTGTGATGTTATTGGGCATCGGGAAAATTCCTGGCCTTATCGCAGTAGTGATCTACGCGATTCCACCGGTTATTCGTTTAACCAATTTGGGCATTCGTCTAGTTGATAAAGAAGTATTGGAAGCCGCAACCGCATTTGGTGCCAGCACTCGGCAACGGCTTTTTGGGGTTCAGCTTCCGCTTGCAATGCCAACCATCATGGCGGGAATTAACCAAACGATCATGATGGCACTGTCAATGGTGGTCATCGCATCAATGATTGGGGTAAAAGGTTTAGGTCAGCCTGTTCTAAAGTCTATTACCAATCAATATTTCACTCTTGGTCTTCTCAATGGTTTAGCAATTGTCGCCCTAGCAATCCTTTTTGACCGTGCTTCACAAGCGTATGCGAAACGCACTCAAGCTCATTTAGGAGATTCAAAAAATGACTAGTCCACTTATCGAAATCAGCGGTCTTTATAAAATCTTCGGTACCAGACCCAATAGCGTGATTGAGCGCGTTAAGTTGGGACATAGTAAAGAGCAGGTTTTAGCGGAAACGGGCCACACGGTCGGACTAAAAGACATCAACCTGCAAATTCAAAAGGGTGAAATTTTTGTCATTATGGGATTATCCGGTTCTGGAAAATCCACCATGATTCGCCACTTCAACCGATTAATCGATCCAACCATGGGGCAGATTTTGGTAGAAGGGGTGGATGTCATGCAACTTTCGAACAAAGAGCTTGAACAGTTTCGCCGTCACAAGATGTCTATGGTGTTCCAGCGCTTTGGCTTGCTGCCTCATCGCACTGTTATCGACAACATCGCATATGGTTTGGAAGTTCAGGGAATGAATAAAGAGGCGCGCTTAGAAAAAGCAAATGAATGGTTAGAAACCGTTGGACTGACGGGTTATGAGCACCAGTATCCTGCTCAACTATCGGGTGGACAGCAACAGCGTGTGGGCCTTGCACGGGCACTGGCTACCGACGCCGAAATACTGTTGATGGACGAGGCTTTTTCAGCATTGGACCCTCTGATTCGGAGCGAAATGCAAGATCAGCTGGTAGAGCTGCAACAGAAGCTGCACAAAACCATTATTTTCATTACTCATGATTTAGATGAAGCGCTTCGACTTGGCGATCGCATCGCGATTCTTAAAGACGGTGAACTTGTCCAACAAGGTTCACCAGACGAAATTTTACTGCATCCTGCCGATGAGTACGTTGAAGCCTTTGTAAAAGACGTCAATAGAGCGCGAGCACTGACGGTCGAAACGCTGATGCAGCCACCTTCGTACTGTGTTCGCGCTGAAACCATTGAAGATGCGCTGAGTGAAATGAAACGTGTTAAACGTGATTATGCCTACCATGAGACCAATGCAGGCTATCAAGGCGTGATAACACAGCAAGGATTGCTAAACGCAGCGAAGTTAACTCACCTATCAGATTGGCGTGATGATATCTATGAAGAGGTGCCTATCATCTCTCCACATTTAGCCATTGAGCAAGTGCTGACTGAAGTCATGTCGTGTGAACATTCACTGCCCGTCATCGATGAGCACGGCCATTTGAAAGGCGAATTAAATCGTCAGGTTATTGCGGAGCTGTTTTCTGATCAACGAAGCACAAAACGAGGCACTTCACGCTCAAGCTTCAATAACGTTTCTTAGATGATGTTGATAATACACCTCACAATAATGTGGGCTGTTATCAATTAACTCGCTCCCACTCCCCTTTTTAGATATTTATCTGTGGGCTCAAGCTTGATACCCAAATCAACATTTACATTGTTCTGATTTTCCTGACAATTTCATGCTCATATCCGGTTTTATTGACATAGTTAGATCATTCTATTGCTTTTTGATGACGCAAATCCTCGATAAATGTCTACTATTACTCTCATACAAAATCTTGATTTAAAGAGGGATAAAATGAAAAAGACAATGTTGGCACTAACAGGCGCGGTAATCATTCTTGCAGGCTGTCAAGATGAGAAACCTGCCGAAACAAGCGCAGTTGAAGTACCTCAGGCAACGGAAACTGAAGTCACCACCAGTGCAGACGTTACGACTGAGACAATTGACACGTTACCAGTAGAAGAAGAACAGGTAATTACTGAAGAGACATTTGTAGACTCTGAACACAACGCACAAAGTGCTCTGGACTGGAACGGCACCTACAAAGGAACACTACCTTGCGCGGATTGTGCTGGTATCGATATGACCATCACACTAAATCAAGATGGCACTTACGTACTTGAAGAAAGCTACCAAGACAAAGAAGACGGTCAATCAAAATCTGAAGGTCAATTCACTTGGGACGCAAATGGCAGCATCGTAACGTTGACAAATGAAGATGCACCAAACCAATACTTTGTTGGTGAAAACGTACTTATGAAGCTAGACATGAATGGCGAAAAAGTAACGGGTGACCTAGCACCACTATACAACTTAACGAAACAGTAAGAAGTTAGTATCAATACCTGATAAATACCCCAAATCCGAGCCACCCCAGCTCGGATTTTTCGTTATTTTAACGAAAGCTATTCCAGCAACCTTTCTATTCTGAAGCAACATTCTGCTTCTTACCCTGATTGTTCATTACATTTCCATACGCTTTGCCGATAGATGCTTACAACGTCATTTTGTACAGTGTTCAAAACAAAACAGAACAACTCGGAAAAATGATGAAAAAAACATTAATTGCACTACTTACTCTGACAGCTGCTGGCTCAGCTTTCGCTGGCGATACTTACATTCGTAACGGTAACATCTACAACAACGAAGGCGGTTGGAACGTAGAAGCTGGTGTGGCTCAAGGCAGCGATCTTTTCAAAGATCAAAAGCATAATACAGCACCAATTCTCAACGGTGGTTACCATGGTGACGACTTTAATGCCGACCTAAGTGGCATTAACTACCGCTTCTTCGGTAACACCAATGAGTTAATCAACATGAGTGCCTACCTTGTAGGTAGTGGTGTAATGCGCGACGGTGATACAGCGAAAAGCCTGAAAGGCACAGATAAACGCCGTTTCGCCGTCGATCTAGGTTTAAACGCAGACTTTACACTGGATCAAAACAACGTCATTTCTACATACCTTCAGCACGATATCAGTGGTGCTTACAAAGGTTACTTAGCGGGCGCGACTTACTTCCACATCATGAAATTCGGTAGTGTTGATTTTGTTCCTTTTGCTAACCTAACTTATCAAAGTGAAGACTACGTAGATTACTACTTTGGTGTAAAACAACGCGAAGCAAACGCAAACCGCAAAGCATACAAAGGTGATTCAACGGTAAGCTATGGTGTTGGCTACAAACTTGTTATGCCAATCAACGACAACTGGCAAGTAAGCCAAATGACACAATACACGCGCCTAGGCAGCGGTATCAGCGACTCTTCTATCGTTGATAGTGCAAACCAATGGGTTGTTGGCGCAAGTGTGTCGTACAACTTCTAATCCGATACGCCCTTATAAAGCCATCATTTCGATGGCTTTATGCGTTGGACATTTGCATCATCTTGAACACAGACTCTAGTGTGAATGAGCAATCCATAACCTATGTAAATCGCTATAGCCTGTATTTTTCACCTGCACACCTCGCACTTGCTGTGTTTTTGTCACTTCTTCGTAGCCAACAAACAAAGGCAAATATAGGTACTGATCGCGCAGCGCTTTCTCTAGGTTTAATAAAGACTGTAGCGAGTGATCATCTGCCATCGCCCTGCGAACCTTTTCTCTATGGCTTAGCATCTGGCTTTGATCAAAACTAAAACGCAGTCCAGTTGCTATCGACAGCCATTCGAAGATGCCATATTCAAATGGTGCTTCCATGACTTCCTCAATGAAGAGCAAGTCTGCTTGGTGAGACACTACCTCAGGAAAACTAATGTCATCAATAACAATGAGCTCCAACTCCAATCCCGTTGCACGAATCACACTGTGCAACCATTCGGAATGACGAATTAAACTCGGAATCGTCCAGACAGGTTCAGCTAATACCACTTTACCTTTCAGTTTAGGTATCACACCACCATCTGTTATTGATAAATCTTGCTCATGAGTCTCTAACTGAATGCTGTCAACGGCACTTGGCGCATCATAAATTCGCTTTTGCACATGGATGTAATCAGCAAGTTGATACCAAGTCTCTTTTGTGAGTTGGGATTCCACGCGTTCGCGGTAGGTCAGATATGAAAATGCGCTAATTTTTTCCACTTCAACGTGATCGGAGCTTTGGTTAAAGCTCAACATATTTAAGGTTTTAACATCACCATGAGACAGCGTTATTTGATCTAACAATGCGCGTGCTGAAAAATACTCTTTGTGTGCTTCAAGAGTCATACTCTCCTGGTTCCAGCCGCTAATTTTAAATGGCCCAGTCCCGATGTGGTAGGAATAACTAGAACCGAAAGAGACGACATCTCGACATAGAATAGACGCATGAGGAGTTGCTAGCATGTATGGAAACAACTTGTTCGGATACTTCAATATAATTTTTAAGCAGTTAGATGTTTCTGCAACCACGCTATCAATACACTGCCAGAGCTCGTGAACTGGTCCTTTTATCTCCCTAAGTCTTTCTATACTCCAAACCACATCCTGTATGTTAAGGGGCTCGCCATCATGGCGATATATGCCTGGCCGCAACCATAACGTCATTACCTTGCCTTCCATTTTCCATTCGTGTGCTAACGATGGCTCGATACCACCATTGGAATTTTGGGTCAGCAATACGTCATAAACGCTTTTCGCGACGTGTAATTCAGTGTGACGGTAAGTATTCGCAGGGTCGATTTTGGATACCCAAGGGTAAGAAGAAATCAAAATAGCGTTATTTGATTCATTCAATCGATTCACTTTTTCAGAAGCGATAGTTAGTGCTCTAACCGCGGTTTGACCGAACCAATCAATAAGTTTCGTTATTGAGTTCATTCTTCCTCTGCCAAGCTCCTCAACCAAAAACTCGGTCATCGCTTGTTGGAGGGAAATATTAATACTGAGACGGCTAGCGTTACTTCGGCCAATCGCAGGTTGCCAATCGACCCAATCGTAAGTGGCAAGCTTTTTCATCACAATAGAAACATTGCGCCTCGACGTGCAAATCACCGCTTCTAGCTCAGAAAGCGTAACAAGGTGATACTGGTGAGGTTCAAAGTGCTTTAACAGTAGATCCAGATACCTAAGATTGACATCGTTCACAAAGATTCCTAAGAGTTATTCCAAAGCAAAAAAATAGCACAGGACGCTTAGCAACTAAACTTCCTGTGCTATATCTAAACAAATTCAAAGCTTGGACTCAGCTCGACCAACAGAAGTCAAAAACGTTTACTAAGCCAAGAGGTAACTTGAATAAGTATTCTTAGAAACGGTAGCTCATACCTACAGAGAATACATTGATGTCTGCATCAACCGTTACTTTTTCATTGCCAAATTTCGCAATGTCTAGCTCAGGCATCATGTATTCCCATTCAACTTGTAGAGCAAAGTTTTCAGTAATAGCGAACTCTGCGCCTAAACCGTACATGCCTGTTACAGTGCTGTCAGAAATGGTGGTATGGCCTGCGCTACCGTCAATCACAGAGTTGCTAATTTTGAATTCAGCATTGAAGTAAGAAAGACCAGCTTTAGCAAAAAGGTTGAAACGATCGCCAATCGGTAGAGTCGCTTTTGGCTGAATCGATAGATACTTCATATCACCAACAGTAACAACTTTGCCGTCTAAAGCATCGTAGCCACCAATGGCTGCTTCTAGAGAAATGTATTCGTTGAATTTGTAACCACCGAATACTTTGCCTGAAAGGCTTGAGTCATCTTCAAGTTTAAGTTTAGTGCTAGCGTTAGTACCACCACCATTGATAGAGCCATTAACATCACCAAACGATGCTTGACCTACAGATGCACCAACGTAAGGAGCTGCGTTTGCAACAGAACATGTTGCTAGAAGGGCTGTCATTAGCCATGTTTTTTTAAACATTGTATTTCACTGCCTGTTAATTATTGAGGTTGTGTTTTGCCCATCCTTAAGCATGCCATGCTATCCATTTCACTTGGTTTCAAAACCAAGTGGATGTTAATGAATAAAAACTCAATAAAACATGAAATATTTAGACACAACTTTGCCACTTTCTTTCTTAATTTTGACAATTTAGTCATTTCACAAGCATTGCTGCTTCAACCAGTTAGTGAGCTTGATGATTTCCGCTTGCTTGGCTCGACTCTTTTTATGAATAAAATAAAAGCTGTCGCCGGTTTCCAATCCATGCGAAGGGATATACACCAAATCGTGCGCTTTATCTCTTTCATTAAGCATAAAATCATTCGCAAATGCGATGCCTTGGTCATAACGCGCCGCCTCTATTGCCAACAACATATGACTAAAATGTTGAACATCGACATCTTTCGGCAAGGTGTAACCGCCCGCTCTGCACCACTCAGCCCAGTCTTTTCCTCTCTCACGATAAATTGAGTCTGTCGACAAAATAGGGTATCGCCAAAGCGCTTCTGGAATCGGTTGATCTTGCAACTCTTTCCAAATTTTATGGCTGCAGACCGGATACAGCGTCTCCGCGTATAACTTTACCGACATGTAGTTTCGCTTTGGCTTTTCTACCGTGATAAAACAATCGCCAACGCTGTCTGTCTGTTCAGGATCACCAACGACCATATTGAGTGTCAGATCGATTTCTGGATGTAAGCGCTTAAAATCAGACAAACGAGGAATAAGCCACTTTACGGCAAGCGAGCTATAAATCGCCAACCGTATGCTGCCTTTGTCCCCTTCTCGCACCTTTTGGCTGGCCATCGCAATTGAGCTAATTGCTGGGCTAATATCCTCTAAATAGCGGGTGCCCGTATCGGACAAAGAGAGCTTTCTGCCTTGACGGATAAATAATGATTCACCCAAATAATCTTCTAATAGTCGTATCTGGTGACTAACGGCACTTTGCGTCACATTGAGTTCTTCAGCAGCAAGCGAAAAGCTAGAGTTTCTGGCAACAGATTCAAAACAGTGAACCGCTCTGAGTGGTGGCAATTTCATTATCTAAAAATCTCATACTTAAACTAATAAATATCACTTCACTTCATCCTATGACATCACCTACTCTTTGGCAAAGAAAGAGGAGAGGAAAAAGTGAAAGTTACATCGGTCGGAGCAGCGATGCTGCTATTAATTGTTGGAAATCTCATTGCGGTGCTTTCGGACTCTTTAATTAAAAGTGTCGGAAATGAAGTGCCTATTTTTCAATTTGTCTTTTTCCGACAAATTTCAGCGGTGCTTTTCCTGCTGCCAGTCTACTTGCTAACAAAAAATGCGCCTTTTCTTGAAGGGTTTAAGTGGCATGCTGTTCGCGCTCACGTATGGTTACTTGGTGCAATATTCATGGTTTTGGCGATCTCATCTTTACCGCTCGCAACTGCGAACGCGATCTTTTACGCCGCGCCATTGATCATGTTGCCGCTTGCAGCAATCTTTTTTGGCGAACAGCTATCTAAACAATCGGTCGCCGCAGCGATAATGGGCTTTGCCGGTGTATTGGTCATCATTCGTCCAGACCAAATCGATTGGGCAGCGATTTCAGCTTTAGTTGTTGCAATTACTTTAGCAATCAATAACTTGCTCATTCGAAAACTGCCAAAAAATCAGTCTGTGATGCAAACATTATTGATGACAAACTTGGCAGGTATTCCAGTAGCCTTCTTGCTTGTTCTGATCGAAGCAGAACCTTGGGACTGGAGTGCTTTCCCTGTTGCTGCTGGCTCAAGTCTGTTCATCATGATTTATGCAGCAACATGTGTCATCGCTTACCGCTCGATCGATAGCAACAAAATTGCCAGCGCTGAATACAGTGGCTTAATTGGTGCCGTGTTTGTGGGATTGATTTGGTTTGGAGAAGTGCCAGATATATTTATGGCAATAGGAACCATTATGATTGTTGTGCCTCTGGTTTGGCTTTCTAAACGAGAACGTCGTAAGAAAAAGTTGCAAGAGCAACAAGAAGCGCACGTTACTTAAAGTTGTGCTCTAACCCAAAGACTAAAAAACCGAGCCGTAAGTGCTCGGTTTTTTTATGTGGCTCTAATCGGTTTTTACGTAAGCGACTACGTGAGATAAAAACTGCCTTGCAAAGCGATCATTAAACCGGATGCGATATTCATGCTCGGCTTCCGACACTAGACGCCAGCCTTCAGCAAAGTATTCTTTGATATCATCAACCGCCTCTTCTTTATTTTTGATGTGTTTCGCGTTCCACTGATAAGTGCAAGAGACAACGATCAGCCCACCCACCTTGGTGGTTTTTTTTAGAGCATTGATCACGCTAAGTGGCGACTCACATTGATCAATCACATTTAAACATACGACTAAATCAAAGCGAGATTGGAGAGTATCGAGCTCAAAAGGCTGGTTAATTAGCGTCAAATCAACATGAGCACATTTCTGTACGATATCTCTATTCTCTACCTCTAAAGTGTTTAAGGTGTTCACATCGTGAAGGTAAGTAAGCTCGACGCGTTGTTCTTCTATTAATAGTTGCTTCAAGCCATCCATTAACCTATTTGAAGGCTCCACAAGCGTCGCTTCTTTAAGGTTAGGTAAGCGTTGCACTAACTCATAATAATTTCTTCCCAGCGCCGCCCCAACCTCAAGTAGGGAATACGGCTGAACGCTGCTTTCGATTACCGCCTGCGCAATAAAATCAGCAACTTGGGAGCAGTGAGGTGATGACAAAAAAGAAAGTGGGACTTGTTTTGAGCGACTGGTTATCATCTCAATCTGTTGCTCCTCAATGAACTTGTCGAACCATTGCGCCTCGAAATAACCAGCCAAACCGTGCTCGGTCAGGTAAAAATCTTCCATGTTTTTTCCGTTCGTACTTTAAGAAAAGTGATTGTATCGAACGCGGAAATTAACGGGTATTTCTGGCCGCACATTCCAATGGGAAAACAGATGAAAACGCCGCTTATGTGAAAAAGCCCTTTCATCTCAAAGATAAAAGGGCTTGTTAATCGCTTCGGTTAAGTCGCTAACTATTGTGGTAGAACAACGTTACCATCTTGAATTGGGAACGTTTTTGTCGCTGGCTTGCTCGCCAAACGAACCGTCGTTGGTGCACCTGAAACTTCGTAAGTGACGTCGTAACCCACTACTTTATCAGATGTCGTATATTCTGTATGACACTGTTTTTTCGTCGTTGTTACTACATCACCTTTTTGCACATTTTCCTGGATCTTACGACCTGTCAGTGCACCAGCAATCGTACCAGCTGCAGTTGCAATCACTTTACCTGAGCCACCACCGATTTGGTTGCCCAGCGCAGCTCCAGCTGCTGCGCCACCAACCGTACCAATAATTTTATTGTCATCCGCAGGGGCAACTTGCTCGGTTACTACCACATCTTTACATACTTGGTGCGGCTTTTTCACCGTTTCAGTCACCGCTTCAACCAAAGTAATGTTTGCTTGAGTTGGAGCTGGTGGCGTTTTGTCTTTACAGCCTGCTAGTACAGCAACAACTGCCGTTGCAATTGCGATAGATTTCATATTCATGATTTACATCCCAGTATGGTTTGCTTTGATGAGCGTTATGGTAAATCGCAAAAGGGAAATCACATCAGACGAAAACAAACCCTCTGTTATTAACAAGTAAAGAAACACTGTTTTATAAGAGATACGTCAAGAAACACTCAGCAGAATGTCAACAGAGCTAAAACTGTATCACTACTGATTATGATTGGACTGGACTAGTCTATGAGATTTATTTTTAAGCCAAGCTCAAAAATAGTTCGTCATCCGTTAAATACTTATGACGGTGGCTTAGATTACGCACGTGCATAAACATAAAATCAGGGAAACCAGGCGCTATAATGTTATTTGGTTCCCAGCATACACCGCCAACAAACACATATCGCCCCTGCTTGCCATCTTCGTGAAGGGGGTTATTAAGAGGAGAAGAAAACTCTGCTCGGCAACCTTCAACCACACAAACAATTTGTCCTTTAAAAAGGCCAATCACGCGCTTTACAAGATTTGCCTTGATACCACACTTCCATGCTTGGCGAGTGGCCATCTCATAGCCATATTTTCGGATCGCTTTCTTTTGCAAATGTACTACTAGGTTCATTTTGACTCCTGATTCAAGCAACTACGTGAAGCCCAAAGTCATAAAAGCAGATAGACGTCTATACCCGAGTGAGCTCATGGTACGTGGGAATAAACTACGTGATTAGACTGAGTTTAGTGTCGGATGAGATACACCGTCCACGATGCTGTAACGTATCGATTTACACCAATCAAAGGCAGATAACACATCAACTTTTGAGTGCTTTCCTGCGCTGTATCTGGTTACTTCTGTATATTACTATAACGAAATCACCCTCCACGTTTACCTATATAAATTTGTCGTAACGATAGAGGGTGCTTATCATGGAGAGAGGATAACGCCTACGCGTCGATGAGATAATTTTGACCTTCAGTTTCTAAACGATCAATCATTTTACGACACTCATTTAAATCAAGAGGTTGTTCAAAGCGGCGCTTGAGATTCATCAAAAAGAAGATATCTTCACACATGGCTTTCTCAGGTTCGTCACTGATTTTGGCGACCGGTGAACCATTGCACGTGACCATTTTTATCACGATAGAAAGTGGCTGGTAGGCTTCACCATCTTTATTGACATAATCACCCATATCATTGGCAAGAAAAGTACCGATACCAAAACTCACCTGAATACGTCCTTGGAAATACTCGCAAATATCTAACGCTTGTTCGAAGTTAAGTCCGTCGGTAAACACCAGTGTTTTTGTTAATGGGTCTATATTCAGCGACTGGTAGTGTGCAATCATTTTTTCACCCCAGCGATAAGGGCAACCACTATCGTGACGTACGCCGAAGTACGCGTTACTTAGTTCTTCATCAAAGTCTTTAAGGAAAGCATCGATACCAATCGTGTCGGTCAGTGCAATACCTAGTGCACCATTAAACATTTTTTGCCAACGTTGCAACGCCACTTTTTGCGAATCTCGCACATTCACCAGAGCTTGGTGTCCCATAAACCATTCATGAGCAACGGTGCCGATAGGCGTCAAGTTTAGCTCTTTTGCTAAGTGATAGTTGCTTGTTCCTGTCAAACATTCCGTCACTTCCTGGCACAAATATTCCAGCATAGTGCGCTGAGCTTGGAAGGAAAAACGTCGACGCGTCGACATGTCAGAAAATTTAAAGTTAGTAATGTTACGACGTTTTAGTTCCGACTTTAGGTGTCGAACTTTCTCTTCTAAAACAGTGGTAAATTGCGCAACAGGGATATCTGACCAACGCTGACGGCTACGAACTTCAGACACGATGCTCATGATGATCGTTTCGTACAAGATGGTATCTCGCCACAAACCGTTAATGGTAATTCTTAACTGGCTTGAGCCATCAGCCATGGCTTTATTATGGAAAGAGACATCACTTTGTGGGTTGAAACGGAAATGGCGCAGTGCATCAACAAAGTCAGGATTCAGGTAAGGCGCGACACGCTTAATATATTCAATTTCTTCTTGCGTAAATTGAATATCTTGCAGTTTAAGGACTTCGGCTTTTACCTCGGGCAAAAGCTCAGAGAGGTCTTCCTCACTGCGCACGATAAACTTATATGACACCATCGCATCAGGGTAAAGCGCTGTTACAGCGCTCATCATATTGACTTTGTAGACATCGAAATCCAAAGCGCTTTGAATGATGCGGGAAGAAAATAGTTTGGTGGTCATTAGGTGCCCTTCTACATGCCCTTCCTGGGTATATAACTTTTTGTTACTAACTAATTTGCGTAAACAATAAACACCCATCTATAGTTTGTCAACTTTTGTTACTAACCACTCATTTTTATAAGGTTTTTTTGTCTAGAATTCGAGCAAGCATTGTGAATAAGTCAGAGTCATCCGTAAATTTATGCTCAAACCGTATTAAGAACACTACCGAAAACGTTTCTAACAACTCGTTACTTACCCATTGATTGACCACTTGTTATGCGCTAGATTACTTACAAATCAATATTAGGACCCAACCATGATCGTATCTGTCGACATTATTCCATTCAGGCTATCTGGCTGTGCCGATAAGGGATTGGAAGTGTTGTTGATTAAACGTTCAAATCCAAATCGGCCATACCATGGAGTCTGGGCACTACCGGGCGGATTTGTCTTTGATAAAGACTTAACCAGTGAAGGCGGACGCCCGGCCGATGAAAACTTTGAAGCGGCGCGTCGCCGAATTTGCCGTGAGAAAATCCATACCTACCCTCGCCATTTTAGCGAAGCATTTATCGACGGTGATCCAAAGCGCGATCCAGAAGACTGGAGCTTAAACATTACGCACTACGCCTTAGTTGATCGTAACAATGTAGAGCAAATAAATAATGCAGGTGTACCGGAATGCCAACTTAAATGGTTTTCGCTACAGGCTATTCTCAATGGAGAAGAAACCCTCGCATTTGATCATCAAAAAACCATTGAAAAAGCGTGGCAAAAGCTTCGTGCATCCATTGAATACACATCGGTTCTTTTGTTTGCATTAGACAAAGAGTTTTTGGTTGCGGACATCATTTCTGCTTATCAAGAGTTTGGTATTGATATCAGCCGAATGACGATTAAGCGCCGCTTGATAGATTCAGGCGTACTAAAACCCACTAATAAAGTCGCTTCAACCAACAAAGGCAAAGGTGGAAAACCCGCAATGGTATATACGCTGACTAGCGACGAAGTAACCTTTTTTCAAAACTGTTTGCGTGGATAAACGCAGACAATCAGACAGACAAGGAGTCTGCCATGACTGTTCGAGTAAACTATCAAACTACAGCAGTGATCGACGTTGATCCAGAGAAAGGCTTTAGTGAGTTATGTCCAAATGAACTGCCCGTTGCAGGTGCGTTGGAAATCGTACCGGAGCTTTTGAACAATCATGCCAAAGGCCGATTAAAACTGGTCAGTCGTGACTTGCACCCACCGAAAGCAAAATGGGATGCAGAATCGCCAGCCAATATGCTTGAGCCCGTTGGTTTACCGAATGTGGATATAAAGTGGAACCGTCACTGTGTGCTTGGCACAACAGGTTCTGAGCTGCTAGATGGCTTACCACCCGTGTTGGACTACGATTTTCAAGTTAATAAAGGTATGGATCCTGACGCGCACCCTTACGGTATTTTTTTCCATGATATTGCCGACACAAAAACGACAGGCGCGCATGAATTTCTAAAGTTCAACGGGATTGATACCTTAGTTATCGGTGGCCTTGCCTTAGACTTTTGTGTGAAAAAATCCGTCATGCAAGCGCTGGAACTTGGCTACAATGTGGTAGTTAATCTTGCTTCAACTCGTGCGGTGCTGCCTGATAATGTAGAGAATGTGCTGACAGAGCTCAGAGATAATGGCGCATTATTTGTCGAAAAAGCGGACGACATCATCGTAGAAAAGTTCGCCTAGAAACGATAGTAACCGAGAAGGATTTCACCATGCATCAACATGAAAAATTGAATTACGTTGAATTTGGTTCCACTAATGTCAGTGCGACTAAACAATTTTTTGAGCGTGCTTTTGACTGGAGCTTTACCGATTATGGTCCAGAATATTCTGCATTTTCAGGACAAGGATTGGATGGCGGATTCTTCAAATCTGAGTTTATAAACCAAATCGCAAATGGTGGCGCACTTTTAGTATTTTATAGCTCAGACATTCAGGCCACTCAGACAAAAGTAGAGCAGCATGGTGGAAAAATTATCCGCCCTATTTTCGAATTCCCCGGCGGCTGTCGATTCCACTTCACTGAACCGAGTGGAAATGAATTCGCAGTATGGTCAGAGAGCCATTAAGTGATCACAAATCAACAACACACCATCAACGTGAGCCCAAGCTAGCCAGATCCGGAACTGGCATTACATTTCTGGTTGACCTCATCCTTGGTTTAATTCACTGTTAGCGCAACAATTAATCGATGAGGCGCTAGCCCTCGACCAAGGATGTCAAATGACTGCCGTCAGTTTTTTTCGCTTACTCTGCCTCGCTGCTATTTGGGGTGGCTCGTTTCTGTTTATGCGAGTCGCCGCCAACACATTCGGGCCGGCTTACTTAATCGAATTTCGAGTTACATTTGCCGCCGTCGCTTTGTTATTGATCGCCGTATATTTGAAGAAGAAACTCACGTTAACTGCGCATACTAAACACTTCTTTATTATTGGCTTATTCAATAGCGCAGTTCCATTTTTACTCTTTGCGTACGCAGCCCAGACACTGAATGCATCAACTTTAGCAATATTGAACTCAACCGCCCCAATATGGGGAGCACTAGTTGGCTTTGTTTGGTACCGCAGCCCACTCACAGCGAAATCTGTTCTCGGTATGCTAATAGGCATTGGAGGCGTTGCAGTCTTGGTCGGCTTAGATACTTCAACCATAGGTGAAGAAGCCATGCTCCCTATTGCCGCCAGTTTGATGGCTTCTTTCAGCTATGGCATTGCTACCAACTACACTAAAAATGCGCCACAAGTACCTGCTTTTGACAATGCTCACGGCAGCATGTGGGCGGCGGTTATTTGGGTACTGCCGCTGCTACCATTCTTACCAATGCGTGCAGAACCAAGTCATTTCGAATGGAGCTCTGTTGTCACGCTCGGCGTTGTATGCACAGGGTTCGCTTATTTGCTCTATTTCCGCTTAGTTTCTGATATCGGCCCAGCGTCAGCACTGACTGTCACTTTTCTTGTTCCTGTTTTTGGTATCTTATGGGGCTACTTGGTGCTAGATGAGCCCGTCGGTTCTAACACCATCATAGGAACAATTCTAGTGCTTAGCGGCACTATGCTAGTCACCGGTTTCTCCCCAACAGCAATGCTCGCGAAGCGAAAACGAAGCGTGGCTTAATCAGCCTAATATAACTTCCACACCTCGCTTTTTGATTTGTTCAAGGTCGCTTTTCGGAGCGGCTTTGTCAGTCAGCAGCACTGATATTTCGTCAGTATTACCAATTGATGAGGGATAAATTTGCCCAAATTTACTAGAATCCGTTAGAACAATATTGCGCCTTTTTTTCGCAATGATGGTTTCTGCGATCTCAGCACGCATCATGTCGCGGCTAGTAAAGCCAGTGTCTTGATGGAAGCCGTCAATACCCAAGAAGGCCGTGCTGAAATGAATGTTCTCAATACACAACTTAGTCAGCGGTCCGACCAAGCTCTCGCCTTGGTGCTGATACACGCCACCAAGCAAGATAATGTTGGCAGAAGTGTTACGGATGAGATGGGCGATATACGCCGATGGCGTAATGATGGTCACATCGCCGCGCTCAGCCAATGTCCGAGCCAACAACGCATTGGCACTGCCTCCTTCAATCAGCACTGTCTCATTCGGTGCGACCAAATCCGCAGCTTGGTTTGCGAGCGATTGTTTAATATCGAAACGTACTTCTAGGCGGGCATCAATGTCATCACTTTGCAACGCGGTAGCTGCGCCGTGAACGCGCTTTAGGTAGCCCTGTTGCTCCAGAAAGTTCAAATCCTGTCTGATGGTCACACCCGACACGCCAATGATGTCAGAAAGCTCTGTGACTTGAACGCGTTTACGGTCGTTCACTAATTGCAGGATTTCATTTTGTCTTGGGTTCACAGGTTCGCTCCTTATTGATGAGCTTACAGTATACTCACCTGATGTTTCATAAGAAAAGAACTTGAAAGTAAAAAGGAAAAAACGCGTGGTCTGATTAGCCAAGCTGTACCTTGCGAATATCGCTCCCATCAACAGATAATAGGGCAACGAAAATGGGATGGAAGAAGAGGGGTTAACTCCCTACATCCCAACAACGATAGAGACTAGGATAAAAGTAATGGAAGAAATTTACTTCGCAGGCGGCTGCCTTTGGGGCGTGCAAGAATTTATGCGCCACCTTCCGGGCGTAATCAACACAGAAGCCGGGCGAGCAAATGGCACAACGGATAACACTCAATCCGAATACGATGGCTACGCAGAGTGCGTGAAAACCCAGTTCGATGCTGAGCAAGTTTCGGTTGAAACTTTAATGGGGTATTTGTTTGAGATAATCGACCCTTACAGCGTTAACAAGCAAGGTGAAGACGTAGGTGAGAAGTACCGTACTGGTGTTTATAGCCAAAACGAACAGCATCTCACCATCGCGAAAGCGTTTATCGCAGCACGACCGGACGCCGACAAGATCGCCGTAGAAGTACTGCCACTCACAAATTATGTGCCAAGTGATGATGAGCACCAAGACAGACTCACAAACTTTCCGAATGATTACTGCCACATCCCATTAGATTTACTACATAAATACAGGGATAACTCGTAACCATTCGGTCAGCATCGCTTTAAAAGGCAAGATGCATATCAGTTTAAATCGATGCCTTCCACTAATGACAATGTCATTTCTGCCGCCGATATTTCCTTACAACCCGACGAGTTTTGTCCGCACCACAACGGTGTGAATTCATCTCGGTTTTGCTTTTCCATAAGCGCTCTTAGTTGAGCCATTTCAATGGAGGCGTATGGGAATTTCGGCGCAAACTCACTGATGTAGCCTAGCTCCGACATCGCGCGATTCACAATGCCTCTCGCTGGTCGGCCCGAGAAAACATTGGTCACTGCGGTATGTTGCGCGCGTTCACTGGCAATGGCATATCGATGTAAAGACGATGTTTTCGCCTCATCACACAACAAATAGACGCTGCCAACTTGAACGGCACTCGCTCCTAATCTCAACGCGGCTTCCACCCCACTTCTATCAGCGATTCCGCCTGCAGCAATAACGGGCAAATTCACCCGTTTGGCGATTTGTGGTAATAACGCCATCAAACTTAATTGAGTAGTTAAATCATCCGATAAAAACATACCTCGGTGTCCACCAGCCTCCAAGCCTTGGGCGATAATACCGTCAACGCCTTTTGCTTCTAGCCAAAGTGCTTCGTCCACCGTGGTCGCTGACGAAAGGATCTTCCCTCCCCACCCTCTAATTCGAGCTAACAGATCATCGTCTGGCAAACCAAAGTGGAAACTGATCACTGGCGGTGCAAATGGTTCAATCGCGTCAGCAATATCATGATTGAAAGGCATCCTTGTCGGAGCGTTTGGCTGAGCCTGAACGGTTGCATCAACCTCGGAAAAATACGGTTGCAGCGTTTTTTGCCACTTTTCGTGCTTGTTGGCGTCATACTCCGGCATTTCATGGCAAAAGAAATTGAGGTTAAACGGTCGGTTAGTTGCCTGCTTGATAAGTTGAAGTTCTTTTACGATGGCGTCTTTGTTCAGCATTCCACAAGGTAACGAGCCAAGCCCGCCAACATTACTGACGGCGATGGTCATTTGGCTGTCTTGCACACCGGCCATTGGCGCTTGAATAATCGGTAACTCTGTTCCCAAAAGTGTATTAAATACCTTGTTTATCATGATCTTTCCTTGAAAACTTAACCTTTACCTGTGATGGATCTGCGCCATCGTTATCCAGACTAGACTTTCACATGATTAAACACTTATAAAGTTAAAGTGATGCATTTGTGCGCTATGCACTTTTGATAGAAATGACAAAGGGAGCCTATGGCTCCCTTAATATGCTGAATAACAAGAATCAAAGTGACTATCGTACGACATCTGATTCAAGCTCTAGCTCTGCTACAGACAGCATGGCAAACTCTTCCTCGGCGGTTGCTGCCACCAGTTTGTTGCGGCTGTATAACCCATAATAAACACCACCGATAAGAAACAATCCCATTGTCATGAAAAAGGCTGAGGGATCAAAAGCATAAACACCTGTCATTGCGATCAAAGAAAGCACCAGAGAAATACTCGAAGTAATTATCCCACCAGGCGTTTTATATGGACGAGTTAATTCCGGCTGTTTAATTCGCAATAAAATATGGCTCAAGGACATTAATGCGTACGATACAGTCGCACCGACAACAGCCATCGCCAAGATTAAGTCCCCCTCACCCGTAAGTGAAACCAAGAACCCAAAAACGCCCGGAACCAAAAGCGCACGAGAAGGCACTTTTTTGTCACTGGTTAATGACAAAGTTTGCGGTAAATAACCCGCGCGGGAAAGCGCAAACACCAAGCGACTGTAACCATAAATGATTGAAAAGAAAGAAGCGATAAGGCCAGCCAATCCAAGTAAGTTCACGGCCATTGCTACCGTTGAATTGCCCGTAAGCTTTAGGGCGTCAACTAATGGCACCGCGCTATCGCCTATGACCTTTGAGCCAACCGCACCAGCCAAAAGGACGACTACGAGAGTTGCGGTTAGCAATAAAAACAGCATCGCACCAATGATGCCTTTGGGAACATCTTTTGCCGGATTTTTTGCCTCCTCTGCCGCTAAAGGCACACCTTCAACCGCAAGAAACAACCACATTGCAAATGGCAACGCAGCCCATACGCCATACCACCCAAACGGCAAGATTTCTGTTGCCTGAGCCGTCGCCGGAGCAATATCGAATAAGTTATTAACATCAAAGTGACCAATAAGCACAGCAGCAGTAATGAGAATAGCTAGCACAGCCAAACCGCTGATGACCATCATCACTTTGAGAGCTTCGCCAACACCTGCCATATGAATAGCGATAAAGACGGCGTAGAAAAGTGCGTAAACAACAGGGCCATCGATACCAACCAATTCATTCACGGCTGAGCCAATAAAAATCACTATCGCAGCAGGCGCGAGCGCATATTCAATCAAAACTGATAAGCCAGTGAAAAAGCCGCCTGTCGGCCCCATCGCCTGTCTTGCGAAGCTGTAACCACCACCCGCAGCAGGAATAGCCGCAGACATTTCAGCTAAAGACAATACTAGCGTGAAATACATTACTGCCATCGCGATAGCAGCAATAAGAAAGCCTCCCCATCCTGCTTGAGCGATGCCAAAGTTCCAACCGGCGAAGTCACCAGATATAACATACGAGACACCTAAGCCAGCAAGTAAAATCCAACCTGCGGTGCCTCTTTTTAGCTGCCTTTTGGCCAAGTACTCCTGATGTTTAGACATAGTAAATCCTTCTACTTTGATGAAATTAAAAAGTTGTCGCTGTGTTTATCTTCAACGCTTGCGCCACTTGGCTCATTGATATCTGAGCGATCTTTCAGATTCACTCCTGACAGTTGTAATTTTCGAGCTTCCTTGAGCAAGTAAAATGCGCGTTCACAGGCATCGTCATAGTTGAGCCCCTGAGGGCGCACATTGGAAATGCAGTTTCTTTGGGAATCTTTAGAGCCTCGTTTAGCCCCCCAAGTGAGATACATACCCATGCTATCCGGAGAAGTTAGACCGGGTCTCTCTCCAATTAAAACCAGCACGGCCTTGGCGTTAAAACATTCACCAACATCATCCCCTACCGCTACTCTTCCTTGCTTTACGACTGTGATAGGTGCGAATTTCCATTGATGTTCATCATCAGCGCTTAAAAGAGAAATCAATCGAGTAACAACAGGCACGGCATGGTTTTGAATTGCGACGGAAGAAAGTCCATCAGCAATAACAATCGCAAGATCAATGTCAGTGTTATGCTCATTTGCTATCAAGTTGAGCGTTTGCCAAGAAGATTCATCGAGTTGCCTTCCTAAATCGGGCCTTTGCAGGTACATAAGCCGATCACTCACTTGGCTGCTCACTACCACTGGAGGCTCTAAGGTATTTTCAAGAATCGAGTAAGAGTCCGACAAACCAGCAACGAGAGACTCAATATTCAAACTGCAATGCACTGCATCCATAGCTTGGGCATGATCCAGCTGAAATGAGAGTAACTCGTTGGTTGGTACACTGTTTCCGCTGCGACCCAGAGCGATCCGAGCAGAGGTGAAGTCGCGTAACTTGCCCCAAGGGTTGTGTGTGACAACTCCAGACTCATCTTGTGGGGACTGAGCAATGGTGATTACTTTACCCATGAGCATACCCCTTATTCAGTTGGTTAATTGCTCCCGAAAACGAGCGAGAGATTTGCTCACTTAACCGAACGTCTTGCACGCTCTCGAAAATCTGCATCTCCATTAACCATTTTTCAAACTCTGGTGCTGGCTTCAAACCGAGTACTTTTCTTGCGTAAAGGGCATCGTGAAATGAGGTAGTTTGATAGTTGAGCATGATGTCATCAGACCCTGGAATACCCATGATGAACGAGCACTCGGCCACACCTAATAGTGTCAGCAAGTTATCCATGTCATTCTGATCGGCATAGGCATGATTGGTGTAACAGATATCGCAACCCATAGGTAAACCAAGCAACTTCCCACAGAAATGATCTTCAAGCCCAGCACGAATGATCTGTTTGCCATCAAACAGATACTCAGGGCCAATAAACCCAACGACAGTATTAACCAACAAAGGATCGAACTGTTTCGCGACAGCATAAGCGCGGGCTTCACAAGTCTGCTGATCGACCCCATGAAATGCATTCGCAGACAGCGCTGTACCTTGTCCGGTTTCAAAATACATCACATTGTTTCCTACACTACCTCGATTCAAAGACAACGCGGCTTCATGGGCCTCTTTCAAAATCGACAAGTCGATTCCGAAGGTATCATTCGTCCCTTGCGTGCCGCCTATCGACTGAAAAACGAGATCGACTGGTGCACCCATTTCAATGGCTTCGATCGTGTTCGTGACATGAGTTAACACACAAGACTGAGTCGGTATTTGATAGTGTTGAATCACCTCATCCATTAAGTTCATTAACTTAATAGCTTGAGGTACATTATCTGTTGCCGGATTGATACCGATAACCGCATCGCCATTTCCGTACATCAGACCATCAAAAATGGTCGCTGCGATACCGTTGAGAGAATCAGTGGGATGATTCGGCTGTAAGCGAGTAGACAGGCGACTCGGCAAACCTATCGTATTCCGAAAAGCCGTGACAACTTGGCATTTTTTAGCAACGAGAATCAAATCCTGGTTGCGCATAATCTTACTGACTGCGGCCACCATTTCTGGTGTTAAACCTTGACGAATTTTAGCCAACGTTTCACCATCGGCTTCTTCACTCAGCAGCCAATTTCGAAAATCTCCGACCGTCAAGTGCTCAATCGGCTTAAAGGCTTCAAGGTCATGCGTATCGATAATTAGGCGAGTGATATCGTCGCTTTCGTATGGAATAACCGCCTCGTTAAGAAACGTTTTAAGTGGTAACTCAGACAGCGCCATTTGTGCGACTACACGTTCTGCCGCTGACTGAGCACAAACCCCGGCTAACGCATCGCCTGAGCGCTCCGGTGTCGCTTTCGCCATCAAGTCAGCTAATGACTTAAAGGTATAGACTTTACTTCCTTGTTGCCGACGATAAGTTGCCGTCATTGCTCTTCCTCTTCACTATTTGGTTCGCTTTTTGCTGAACTATCAATAAGCTTTAAGAAAGTATTGCCAAATGTGTTCCGTAGCGTTATCAAAAACTGGCAACATTTATAAACCAATAATAAACAATGAGTTATGTAAATACTGCTCCAACATGACTCACAAAAAAGGAATGAGCATCACAAGGATGAGTAACCAAATGCCCCAAACTGCACCAATGCTGTGCATCCATCACACTAAGGATGCAAACCAACAAGCTGCGAGTCTGATAAACTGGCAACAGGAATATGACCAACTCAGCGATGGTCGATTTTTAGGTCAAATTCGAGAACGACGATTTCCCAATTTCCATGTATTTCGTGAAGACAGTAACCGCTCGCTAAGACAGCAATGCAGGGTTGAACAGGGAGGTATTTGGTTGGGTTTGAGTACGGAAAATAAGCCGCTACACCTAAATCACAGTCAGTTTAATTCAAGCCAACTTTTGCTTAGGCAAGGTGGCGCTGATTTTGAGTTAATGACACCGGAGCAGTTTTCTATCTATGGAATAGTGCTCGACAAAAACTTCGTTCACATCATAGAAAATCAACTTGAGCTTGGGAGTATCCAAAACAACACATTACACTTAACGGGTTTGACGGAAAAACACATTCAACAACTTAAATACTACTTAGGCACGTTACTTGGTTCCGCCGAGCCAAGATGGTCTGAAACCACACATCAAGCAATCTTAAAAGATATTGTGCTGGAGTTGTTCTCACTCAGTTCACTGCACACGAGCCATCCGATATCAATCTCTCATCGTCAACACGTGATGCACCGTATAAAACAACAGCTACAGGATCTAGACTACCGTACACCGATAACCGTCAGTGAACTGTGTGACGCAGTACACGTCAGTCGTCGCACACTACAGTACACCTTTGAACATTGCTGTAATACTTCCCCAAAGCAGTTCATACATCGAATGCGCTTGAATCAAGTACGTAGAGTGCTACAAAGCCCTGAAGATAATCGAACAATTGCAGAAATCGCTTTTGACTTTGGTTTTTTCCATCTCGGGCAGTTCAGTCAAAGCTACAAGCGGCTATTTGGTGAGACGCCAACTGAAACGAGAAAATGGGAGTCCAGCAAATAAAATGACAGGCAGTATATTCTTTCAGATCCTGCGTTGGGGCCATGTTATGCAGTCGCAATGATTTGCTGAAACTTAGCATGAAGCTCTTCAAGTGCCGCTTCAACATCCGGTTCTGCACGGCTCAAGTGCGAGATTAACGTCATAAAATAGCAGTCAAAAATCAGCGGTATTTTTCCCTCAAGGACGGAGCTTCCGTTTACAGATTGAAACAAAGCTTGGTTAAACGACTGATAATAATCCAAATCCCAAATCACCTCTTTCAACAAGGCTCGGCTCAGCTCAACGTTCGCAAAATAGTAGCGATAGTATTTCTCCGTCAGCGCCAAACCAATGTCGATATCGGTTTTACCTTCCACACTGACTAGCGTTTCTTGGCTGATCTGTTGCAGTTGCGCCAGCATCCCTTCGCGCAAAATCGACAGTTTAGTCGGGAAATGGCTAAACACTGTGCCATCGGCTACTCCTGCTTCTCTCGCTATCTGCCTTGTGGTCGTCATGTCATAGCCATTTTGAGCAAAAGATGCCCATGCGGCTTTTAGAATTTTATCTCTGGTTTGTTGTCGCTTCGTCATTGATGTGTCTGCTTAATGAGCCTGAAAGGATCATACCTTGCGTGGTTGAGATTGACAAATTGAGCGCGCTCATTTATAAAATTGAGCATGCTCATTTTATATAAAAACAAAAGGAATCGCTCATGTACGTATTAAACAAACTAGGCCAAGGATTGATTTTCTTCCCGACCATCTTCTGCTTTTCGTATATTTTAAGACCGATATTAATGGTCATCCTTATTCCAGGAGGACTCGCACTTTTGGCGTTAATCGGTGGCGCAGAAGTCAGAGCGGAACTCAAAGCCATGCTGCTTGAGGAGTTTTTTGGCGTTAGCCCATCGCACACCACCTCGAAAAAGGCGTGAGTGCGCTACAAACGTTGGCAAGGCTAAGTAAAAAAGAAAACGCGCAGATATCGAGATCTCAATACCTGCGCGTAGATGTGGTGAAAATAAGACTGGCGTTAGTCAGTATTCATGTTCTGACCAATTCGCCATAAAACGCCGCTAGGGTCAAACAAACAACATTCGCGCATGCCCCAAGGTTGCTCGACCAGCTCAGTCAAACGCGAACCAAATTCTTCATGACCCACTTTGGATAAGTGCTGATGCCAGCTTTCTGCGTCTTCTACGAGCAAGTGCATCATAAAGTTATTGCCGTGTTCTGGCTCATAAAAATTCTGTAAAAGAAACGCGCAGCTACCTTGAGAGAAGTATGCTACATCACCGAAGTCCGATGCCATTTCAAAGCCAATCGCCTCATAAAAGCGTTTTGATAGCGCGTAATCTTTCGCCGGAACAAATGATTTGATTTCAACAATATTGAGGTTTTCCATTTCCAATTTCCTAAGCCTTTTTCCATAAAACTGACTGACGTAATCTCGCTCTATGCCTTCTATTCGCCTTGCGTAATCTGCTGTGATGACAGTGGCACACACTCTGCCATTTGCGTTTGTAACCACGTGATAAATTTATGTTCGAGTTCTGTACGCTTTTTATCTTGACTCAATAAAACGTAATTACAACTTGATGGAGAAAACCCAAATGGTGCGACCAAATTACCACGCTTAATATCGTCCATGACAAAAGGATACGATCCCATTGCGACGCCTAAGCCATCCACTGCGGCTTGTATGCAAAAATAAAAATGCGCGAATGATTGCTGAGTGTTGCCGTTGAAAGTTTCACAACGTGTTGATTGCTGCCAATCCGCCCAAGCATTCGATCTGGTTTGGCTATTCAACAATCGAGCTGCTTTCAAATTGTCTTTAATGGATTGCCAATACTCAGGAGAAAATACCGGCCCCACCCACTCTTCCACAAGAATGGTTTTGTCGTAATCGTGATGCTGCGCAAAATCGTCTCGACGAATCGCCATCGAACGCCCAGTTGATCCTAATGTTACCGGGCCACCAGCCGTCGACAAACGAACATCAGCACGGTGTTCATCATTAAACGCGGCCAACCTTGGCATCAACCAGCGCATGGTTAATGTCGGTTCACAAGACACTTCAAGATGCTGATGCTTCTCTTGAATAAGCGTATTCACGCCTGTTTCTAGCGTTTGGAATGCCGTTTCTGTGTATGTCTTGAGTAATTCGCCTTCTGCCGTCAACACGACTTTCCTGCCCTCTTTGAAGAACAAAGGTTGAGACAGATATTGCTCAAGTTGCTTGATCTGCTTACTCACGGCTCCGTGGGTAATGTTCAGTTTGTCAGCCGCTTCAGTGTAGCTTGAAGAACTCGCCGCAACGTGGAAGACATAAAAAGATTTCAGGTGACGCATCTGTGAGTTTTTCTCACCAATATGGGAATGTTTTTCGATTATAGTCAGTAATAAAGACGCCTACAATTCCGCTACATCCCAGACTTCATCATTCAAACAGGAAACCGATATGGAATTTGTAACTCTTGCGTTATTAGGTGTGCTTATTGTCATTAGCCCTGGCGCAGACTTTGTTTTGGTATTAAGAAATAGCTTAAATCAAGGACGAAAAGCAGGCGTATACAGTGCGATTGGTATCAGCATGGCGATCAGCATCCACATCGCTTACTCCATGCTAGGGATCAGTTACTTAATTTCACAAAATGAATGGTTGTTTAATCTCGTGCGCTATCTTGGGGCCGCTTATCTTGTCTACCTTGGGATTAAAGGAATATTCTCCTCGCAACCTGCATCAAACTCAGAAACCATTCAACAGAGCGAGTATTCAATGTGGCGATTTTTCATGCAGGGATTTCTGTGTAATTTACTCAATCCCAAGACGATGCTGTTTTTTCTGAGTATTTTTAGCCAAGTGATTTCTCCCGACTCTAGTCAGCAACACATCGCCTTTTTTTACGGGATTTATATGATTGCGCTGCATGGTATTTGGTTTTCTATCGTTGCTGTTTTATTCACGTCATCCCAGCTACAAGCTTTCTTGTTGAAGATTAAGCATCGACTCAATCAAGCATGTGGGGCGGGATTAATCATTTTCGGCGCAATGCTGGGCTTAAAGGTGTAGTGCGCTTGCGGTCCGATTACCCCAGTTCAAATTGATCATTGAACAAGTGGCAGTAATCAATTAAAAATCTACATTTTCAATACTTTAAATTAGAAAAAAACAGCCAACGTGCGCTGGCTGTTTCGATACAGTTAATGGATGACCCGAGCGTCCCCTTTAAATAACTGAGACAGATCGATAGTGAATATCGTCACTATCGGACGTTTAGGCAGAGCATTTTCGATCGAAAACTCTGGCCCAGCTGGAACGAGGGGGAAGTGAATAGCAGTCGGCCACGTTGACGAAGCTTCATTACCGCCCGGCTCAGATATTGAGAAAGAAAACGCAGGTAAACGGGTCATAACACTTACCTCAAATGACTGATTAGCGGGCTCAAGCGAGCCCGCTTAGGTTTTGCAATGTTATTGTTATTTTAACGCTTACTTAATCACTAACGGTTGATGACGTTAGATATCAAGTTCTTTGTCTTCAACGTGGTTGGTGATCATCGCTTCAGTGGTGATCATCAAGCCAGCAACAGACGCTGCGAATTGAAGCGCTGAACGTGTTACCTTCGCAGGGTCCAAGATGCCCATTTCGATCATGTTGCCGTATTCACCTGTTGCAGCGTTGTAACCGTAATCGGAATCACCAGCTTTGACAGCGTTCGCCACAACAGAAGCTTCGTCACCTGCGTTAGTTGCGATTTGACGAAGAGGCTCTTCCATTGCACGTAGCGCAACTCGGATACCCACGTTTTGGTCATCATTGTCGCCTTTTAGATCCGCCAATTCTTTCGCGATCTTAGTTAGAGCTACACCACCACCAGCAACAATACCTTCTTCAACCGCTGCGCGAGTAGCGTGTAGCGCATCGTCCACGCGATCTTTCTTCTCTTTCATCTCAACTTCGGTTGCAGCGCCGATCTTGATCACCGCTACGCCGCCAGATAGCTTCGCAACACGTTGTTGAAGCTTATCTTTGTCGTATTGAGAAGTGGTTGTTTCGATTTGTTTTTCAATCGAAGCCACACGATCAGCAATCGCGCTTGCTTCTGCTGCGCCACCCACAATGGTTGTTGTGTCTTTGGTAATGGTCACTTTCTTCGCACTACCTAGTTGCTCTAACGTTGCTTTTTCGAGCTCTAGGCCGATTTCTTCAGAGATGACCGTACCAGCAGTTAGTACCGCAATGTCTTCCATCATCGCTTTACGGTTGTCACCAAAGCCAGGCGCTTTCACCGCGGTCGCACGCACGATGCCGCGCATGTTGTTCACAACCAATGTCGCTAACGCTTCACCTTCGATGTCTTCAGCAATGATCAATAGCGAGCGAGAAGATTTCGCTACTTCTTCTAGTACAGGCAATAGCTCGCGGATGCTGCTGACTTTTTTGTCCACCAATAAGATGTATGGGTTGTCTAGCTCGACGCTGCCATTTTCTTGGTTAGTGATGAAGTATGGCGACAAGTAACCGCGGTCAAATTGCATACCTTCAACCACAGACAATTCGTTGTTTAGACCTTGGCCTTCTTCAACCGTAATCACGCCATTGCGACCCACTTTCTCCATCGCTTCTGCAATGATTTCACCGATCGCGCGATCGCTGTTTGCAGAAATGCTACCCACTTGGGTGATAGATTCTTTGTCGCTGCATGGCTTAGACATTTCACGTAGTTTCTCAACCGCCGCTTCAGTGGCCTTGTCGATACCACGTTTTAGGTCCATTGGGTTCATGCCAGAGGCTACCGCTTTAAGACCTTCATTGATGAAAGATTGCGCCAGTACGGTAGCGGTCGTTGTACCGTCCCCCGCTTCATCATTCGCTTTGGACGCCACTTGTTTCACCATTTGTGCGCCCATGTTTTCGAACTTATCTTTCAGTTCGATTTCTTTCGCTACAGACACGCCATCTTTGGTGATGGTTGGCGCGCCGTAAGATTTATCAAGCACAACGTTGCGGCCTTTCGGGCCTAGTGTCACTTTTACTGCGTCCGCCAGTAAGTTCACACCTTTCAGCATTTTTTGACGTGCGTCATTAGCAAATAATACGTCTTTTGCAGCCATGGTTATCTCCTCAAAAAACTACTACAAAAATAATTACTCAACGATTGCTAACACATCAGATTCGGACAGAATTAAGTATTCTGCGCCGTCAATTTTCTCGGTTTTCACGCCGTAACCGTCATTGAAAATGATTTGGTCGCCCACTTTGACTTCCATCGCAGCGCGTTCGCCATTTTCAAGACGTTTACCTAAACCAACAGCAATGACTTTCCCGCGGTTTGATTTTTTCACCGACTGAGAAGTTAAAACGATTCCCCCTTCAGATTTATTTTCCACCTCTTGTCTTTCAACAATTAGCTTGTCATTTAAAGGACGAATTTTCATTTTTAAGTGCCTCCTACTTGGAACCAAAAATAAAAGACAAAATAAACATCAAGATGGATTTGCGAGTCGACAGCTCGCTTTCGATGAAAATAATAAGGTCGAAAAATGAGAGTTCAAGAGGTGAATTTGATAAAAAATTTTTATTAAATTAAATAAAATTTTCTATCGAATTATCGTATTCACAACCACTTAGCATCTCTTTATGATGGAAAATGTGCTCAATCAAATCTAGAGTGGTTACGTACTCTTAAAAAGGATAATCAAACAATGAAAAAGGCCGTATCTCTATTTCTTGCAACGTTATGCGTGGGCTTCCTCTCACCCAACGTGTCGGCTTCTGAACGCGCTGAACAAGGGTGGCAATTGATTGACAAGGGCGCGATGATTGTCGATGTGCGCACGCCGCAAGAATTTTCTGAAGGGCATTTGGATAATGCCGTCAACTTCCCTTTATCTGAACTTGATAAACATTTTCAAGACGTCGATAAAGATCAAGCTATCGTGTTGTACTGTCGCAGTGGTAACCGCTCTGGCAAAGCGTATCAATACTTAAAATCGCAAGGCTTTACGAATCTGCACAATGCAGGTGGCTTTGAAGAACTACAAGACGCCAAATAGTCGTCTCCGTTCTAATATACAAAGTAAAAGCACAGAGCGTGTCGCAAGCGTATTGTAACGCGCTCTGTTTCTAAATACTTATCTACAACAACTCTATTTTGGCCCTGCATCAAATTGAGTCAGGTTATCCGATATCTCGAGCCACGGCGCTTTCGACGCGACAAAAATATGGAAATCAGGCTTGTGAGAAGGTGTGTCATCCAAGATACCAAGGCGAATATTGACGATCCCATTGTTCTTTTTCGAATACAGGCTCGATCCGCAGTGGCGACAAAAGCATAGCATGGTATTTTCGCTTTTCTGATAAGTTTGAATATCTTCTTTCCCTTGGATAATAAGCAGTTTATCCAACGCAATACCACCGGCAGATGAATAGTCAGAACCTGTGAACTTGCGGCATTCAGAGCAATGGCAATTTCCCATGTACTTAAATTCATCTGCCACTTCCAACTTTACCTTGCCGCACAGACATGAGCCTTTTAGTACTTCCATTTGAATTCCTTTTTGTTATGAATCTAATTGAATTAGATGGCTACCTCGACACCATGCCATTGCAATACGAAAAATTAAAGACAGGCAATACAGGTTTTCAAAAATGAAACGAAAATGTAAAACATTCCATTCAGAGGGAGGTGCGCTGACACGTGAAAAATCGAGCTATTTTAGATACAAAAACACCAAGCAATAACGCTTGGTGTTTACCTCACAGAATGTCGCCTCAGAAAAGGCGCTTTCCGCTGTGCTTAAAAAATGCAGTGTTTAGTAAAGCTGGTCGCTTCGTTTGCAGTCCAGTCACCTTTCGGCTTATCTTTCAGGTTTTCACACCATTGCTCGCTGCCGACACCATCTTGCAGAACACAATGCTTTGCAAAGTCTACCGCGTTGTCTGCTGTCCATTCTGTTTTTGGCTTATCGCGCATGTCGTTACACCAGCCTTCAGTGCCCACTTCATCACTACAAGCGGTCAAAGCAGAAGCCGCCAACATCAGCATGACTAGTTTTTTCATAAATTTAAGGTTCCAGTTGCAAACAATAGTAAAATTAAACTCAATCTCTTCAACACGTGCCCATTCAAGTGTCTGAATAAAGGCGTCACTAGCTGAAGTGACTTTTGTATCAACTATAACGAAATTATCAGTCTACGTGTTAAGACATCGAAAAATTATTGAGCGACTCTGTGTAAAGCGCGCCATTCTAAAAGCTATAGGCAGCGCGCTTTCGTTAGCTCACCAACCTTAGAAGAGCCAGTACCAAAGCACGCTAAACGCAGCTCTAATGCCATTTGTTCAAAGTGTTCGACGACAGACTGCGTGCTGATCGTCGCAGCTTTTAATACCGCACCAGCTTGCCCAATGAGATTAGCACCCAAATGAATGGCTTTCGCCGCTTCAAGTCCGTTATGAACACCTCCCGAGGCGATCAACGGTAATGTAGGATGCAGTGCGCGGATTTGAGCCAAACATGTTGCTGTAGGGACACCCCAATCGCGGAAAAGCTCGGCTGCACGCTGCATTTTCGGATTGTCTTGGCAATACCCTTCAACCGCACTCCAGCTTGTACCACCCGCGCCCGCAACGTCAATTGCATCCACACCAGCATCAATTAATCGCTGCGCAATGTGTCCGCTAATACCAAAACCGACTTCTTTGATAATGATAGGAACCTTCACGCGAGATTTAAGCATCTCAATTGCCTGGAAAACACCAACCCAATTGTGGTCGCCATTTTTCTGAAACGCTTCCTGCATTGGATTAACGTGCACAAACAAGGCATCTGCTTGAATCGCCTCTACCGCACGTTGCGCATTATCGAGTTTACCTTTATCGAGCAATTGAGCGGCTCCAAGATTGGAATACAACGGTACTTCTTTCGCCAACTCACGAATGGTTTTACCCAAGCCCGAATGCTGACTTTCTTCTAAGCTAATCCGTTGCGAGCCCACACCCATGGCAATACCTAATTCACTTGCGGCTTCAGCCAAACGACAATTGATCGTTTCTGCGTCTTTTGCTCCGCCAGTCATCGAGCTAATCAAAAACGGTAGCGCTAATTGATGACCAAGAAACTCTGTCGATAAATCGATCGCGTGAAAGTCACATTCTGGCAGCGCACAGTGTTCAAACTCGACAGACTCAAAACCCGCCGTTTTATGCTTCATGCTCATATCATGATGTAAAACAGCATCTAGGTGTAAATCTTTTCGGTTAGTTTGCGGAGCCATAATGTCACCCTAAAGTAAAACAGTCGCGCAGTATTGCGATCCTTATCAGTAACGTCAATGCGAATTTTGTGAATTTGCCGGATTACTTTTCCGAAACGAGTAATGAATCTCGACTGCCCCTGACATTATAAGAAAAGAAACTCGCTTTCCGTTTTAAACAAGCCGGCAAGTTTCTCTTCAAATTGAGATAATCAGCGTACGATACCCATGATGAAAATGGATCACATTGCTCTGTAGTTTACTTTACGCTGTCCGACAGAATTAGCGACACAACAGTGCTTGTCGTCGTTGGTTCAAACTGTTCGGGATCATCACAGAATTGAATTTTTCCTTTTTCTTCTACATGGAACAGCGGTACAACTGAACTACCTTTGTGATGCGCTAAATAATCTTGATACGTGAAGTTATCGCTCAATTTCGTGTGTTTAACCTCTGCACCACGACTTAACATACTGGCTAGCTGGGTATAGCTTACATTGCCGCCCATCAGCAATTTACCATGGTACTCCTGAGCCACGGAGTGCTTCTCGCTGCCATTGCCGTTGGTTTTCACTTTTTGTAAGCAGTGAACTTTATCTTCCCCAAACTCGTCGACGAATTGCATGCAAGCCATAATGTTGAAATGCTGATCGGGCGTTAATGCAACCACTTGTCCAACTCCTATCAAGTTCAAGTTGTCGTCCGCGTGACTAGAAATAGGGTTGCCGTAATAGTAATCCAACCCCAACATACGAACCTGACTGATGTACTCCCAGTTTGAGTCAGTCATTAATACGCGGCGGTCATAACGCGCCAGCGCCTGCCCTATTTCTCTTGCTACTCGGTTAGCACCAATCAACAAGAAGCCGCGTGGTGCTGGCTCTGCAACGCCCAACGTCAGCGCTACAGGACGTGCCGTCGCACTTTGTAACACGACCGTTCCTATAATCACCATGAAGGTCATAGGGACCAGTAAAATCGCTTCATCAATGCCGTATTCGGTCAATTTGATCGCGAAAAGAGACGAAATCGAAGCAGCAACAATACCGCGCGGTGCAACCCAAGACAAAAACAGCTTATCTTTAAGACGCAAGTTGCTGCGGAAGGTTGAAAGAAAAATCGATAACGGACGCGACACTAACTGCATAAATACAAACAACAATAACGCACCGCTACCTAGCGCAGCAAAATCATCCAGACTGATTCGAGCCGCAAGGAAGATGAACAATCCGGTGATCAGTAAAATGGTTAAATGCTCTTTAAAGTGCAGAATTTGCTGAATATTGATGTCTTTAGCGTTTGCGAGCCACATACCCATTACGGTGACGGTTAGTAACCCAGCTTCAGACTCAATGTGGTTAGAGACCGAAAATACACCTAGAACCACCATCAAAACCGCAAATGGCTGCAAATATTCCGGTAGCCAAGAGCGACGCATGATCGTCGCAACTGCATAGCCTGAGGCCGCACCTAGCATGACGCCGACAGCAATGATCGTCCCAAACACTTCGACGCTATTTATCGCGCTGTGAGATACGATAAACTCGTAAACCATCACAACAAAAAGCGCACCGAGCGGGTCAATCAAAATCCCTTCCCATCGCAAAATGTTAGCAAGCGTACTGTTAGGTCTTACGGTTCGTAGAAGTGGCACGATGACCGTCGGCCCTGTTACTACGGTTAAGCTGCCGAACAACATGGCAAGCTCCCAAGTAAAGCCGAGGAAATAGTGTGTTGCGATACTGGTCGCTGCCCACGAAATGATCGCCCCGATGGAAACAATGCTCCATACCGAACCACTCACGCCACGAATTTCTTTAAAGTTTAAGGTCAAACTGCCTTCAAATAAAATCACTGCCACCGCTAAAGAAACCAACGGAAAGAGCAAATTACCTAATATCTCATCAGGATTTAACCACTGCATAAATGGCCCGACGATCAGCCCTGCCAACAACAAAAATAAAATCGCTGGCAAACGCAATCGCCAAGCTAACCATTGGCAACCTAAACCAATAACCCCAACCGCTGACAGCACCAGCGCTTCATTACCCACTTGCATCAATAATTACCTGTTTTTGTCTTTTTTCGCGTAAATGCGCTATACCCGAATACATTCAGCCTTACGGTCAAATAGAAACAACCGAACGTGCAAATCAAACGACTGACCTTCGATGACATCGCTACGAAACGCACATGTTTGAAGTCATTTGGCGATCGCATCAGAATTATGAATATAGTTGACCCCCAATGACTTAACGACTCATTTTTGTTCATCAGGTATTAAAGTGGCACACAAGTGTGCGACTTTGTCGAATTCATCATTACGCATTGAGTTTCATTATGTAGAATGATTTCTAAAGAAAGCGCGGAACCTAGCACTATATGAGGCTAAGGCATAGAGCATGAACTAAGCTTTAGCGTAAGTGCTCAAAGTTAAGAATCGTGGGTCACGCGACGTACGCAAGGAGAAATGGATTGTACGTAATACTAGCACTGTTCATGGCGTGTCTCGCCATCCTCATCGGAGTGAAAGCCGCCAACCGAGCTGCACTTTTAGAAAAAGAACTAGCAGGAAGTCACATCACTACGAGCCAGTGTCCATGGGGGCTCAAACCCACAAGTGCACCAACAATCCAGCATCGAAAAAGACACACCATCTGTAGCGACGCCACCTCACATAGAATCACAACAGAAAAATGTCTCATCCTCTGGGGAACATGATCCAGCTGCCAACCTAGACTTGGACCAGAGCGCTGCGAATCAAGGGTACGCCCAGACAAGAGAAGTGCAACTGGATGTTTTTAGTCAAGAAAATGAGTCATTCCTTCAGAGTAAAGTTCAGAGCCTGCTTAGCAACATTCAAGAAAATTGGTTGGTTTGGGTAGGCGCATTGGCCATGCTGATCGGTGGAGGTTATCTCGTACAGGTGATTGGTAGCCACATCCAGTTTTCGCCATTTATGCGAGTATCCTTTGCCTTTGTGCTCTCATTACTTATGGTGCTTGTTGGCGAGTGGTTTCACCGTAAAGAACAACAGAATCCGCAACGGGCAGCACGAGCCCAAGGCTTTACGTATGTTCCTGCTGCCGTTACCGGTACGGGATTAACGGGCATTTACTGCACCGTCATTTTTGCCTTTGTGGTTTATCAAATGTTAACGCCGAGTATCTCGTTGATCATTTTGGCTTCAGCCGCATTTTTCAGTTTAGCATTATCATTGCGACAAGGGCCGTTAATGGCCGTGCTTGGCTTAATTGGTGGCTACACAGCACCACTGTGGATTGGAGGTAGTGAACCCAACTACTTTTTGTTAGCCGGATACATCTGCGCGATTTCGTTCGCGGCGACCTTATTGATGCAAAAAGTGCGTAGGGCATGGATTACGCCAAGTATCGCGATTCCACATGTCATTTGGATGTTGCTGTTAATTGAGAGTGTACCAACAGAACTGTTGTTCTCGTGGCTCGCGATTTATCTCTCCATCACTTTGTATCTCATTTTCGCGGTTCCGAGAATGGGTTGGATGCTCAATCCTCGCTTTCGTCACTATCAAAGCAAGTGGACAAACTCGCCGACCGCTACCGCTCTCGCAACTGCTTTATTGACCTTTTCTGCCGTCACCAGAATGCCGGAGCTGAACACTCTACAAATGGCGTACTGTTATATGCTGCTTGTTGCGATCATCTGGCTACCAGCACTTCGTACAGGCTGGTCATTACGTGTATTTTTGCCATCCATTCTCGTCTCGGCAACCGCGCTGATTGTTCTTACTATCGCTTTTGATGCGCTGTATATGTTAGAGCGAGAAGCTAGCATCCTATTCGCATTGGCGGTGAGTATTGCGCTGATCTGCTATCGAACATATTGCCAATCACTTAGTGACCGTTCGCAACTCAGTGGGCTGCTTCTGCTGGTACTGGCTCCCGCGATGAGCTTAATTACGTTGTTTTATATTGACGAATTTATGCAAGGCTACCTGTGGTATTGGACTGCATTCTGCGCATTGATGGCCACTTACTACGTTGTGCTTGGTCAGCGTGCACGTTCGTTGGCATTAGAATGCTCTGCCGTTATGCATGCTTTAATCGTAGGTATCGCTTTTGTTTGGTTGAGCGATACTTGGTTAACAACAGCAATCTCAATACAAGTTGCGATAATGGCCTTACAGTCTCAAGTCGGGTTATTTCGACCTGCGAGTTGGGCGATTAAAGTGGCAATGGGAATACTGGTTATCCGACTCACGCTGCTACCTTTCATCCCCGAATGGCAACCAGTAGAAGCTGGGCATTGGGCTTGGGTTCTTGTGAGTTATCTGCCTTCTCTCTTCATCTTGTCTTATGCTCGTTCAACACTAAAGCAAGCGGACCGAGAACTGACCAACTGGTTTGAAGGGGCATTTTTACATGTATTCTTAATGGCATTGTTCACCCAAACTAACTACTGGTTAACGGGGCAATATGGTTACTTGGGGCACATCGACTTCACAAGTGCGGCAGTCTTTGCCAATCAAGCATTAGTTATGGGTTTGGTATACAGCTACCGCAGCCAATTTGCGCAACGCTTAAGTCGTATCTACGAAATCTATAGTTACTTGCTTTGGTGCGCGTTCGCTATATTGATTATTTTGCTTAATACGGCAGAATCGCCGTTGGTGACTGATAACGTCTCGGCACAAGCACTTCCCATCTTTAACATGCTGAGTATCGGCTGGCTGTTACCAGCTTGCATCCTGCTTATCGCAACATTTAAACGCTGGAATACGTTGCAAGTTCATCGATTTGCGATTGCTAGTCTAGGCTTTTTACTTGCAGCCATTTGGTTGGGGATGTCTATCCGTCAATTCTGGCAAACCACATCGATGATGCTGTATCAGCCAACCAGCATGGCAGAGTTGTTTAGTTATTCAGTGGCTGGCTTGCTCGTAGGCGGATTACTGACTTGGCGCGGCGTGACCCAACAGGGGCTGATGATGCAGCGTGTCGGTCTAGTGGTCCTTGCCTGTGTCGCACTGAAAGTATTCTTATGGGATGTGAGCTCTCTGGATGGGTTCTGGCGAGCAATAAGCTTCTTAGGCTTAGGTGCGTCTTTGATAGCACTTGGATGGCTATTCCAGAAATTGAATCGTTCGGTGGCAAAAGCACTCTAGCCCTAGACGAGTCGAAGAGAGATTCCCGACAGTGCGCTGTTTTCGTTATTGGGGGACGATAACAGTGTAAAGCCGGGAATCATTGGAGTGTTCGTTACTTCAGTAAAGCGACCACGGTATGACGACGCACGTTTGCTTGCGCATTCAATGCCTGAAAAGTCGAAGTAAACTCGCCAGACTTTTGCATGAATCCATCCAGTTTTGCATTCACCTCATTGACTGAAAGCTGTGCGGTTTTGGTTTGGATAGAACGCATTTGAGTATTCAGTTCACCATGAAAAGCTTTCGCTTCCTGCAAGCTCGTTTGAACTTGTTTCAGATGCTGATTTACTTTGGCAATCGTCTGCTTGATGCCATCGCGTGAGCCTAGATCAAACCCGAGCTCCGCAATACCATCTGGCTCAGACTTTAAGTTCAAAACGTTAGGCTGTCCCGCAGGGAATCGGTGCCCTTCCCCCGTTACCATCACCTTTTGCTGCATTTGTTGATAAGCGTTGTCTCTGGCTTCAAATAAAATGCTGCCATCATCGGCTAATGAGGCTCGCATTCCTAACGCAATCAAGCTGCGATCCAGCATTTTGACCGTTCGCTCACCGTCTGATTGTCCATCAAACTGAATCATCACCGCTTGACCTTGAGGAAAATCCAAACGGATTTGCTCGGCCTTGTCGCTTAAGCGATGAACATTCAAACCTGGAATAGAAAAGCGACGAATATCCGCTTTATCCAGTTTTAAGTGCAGTTCGTTATTTAGGACTTTCTGGCCATCGAAACGTGCTTGCTCAACGACTTTTTGGATGGTGGCTTTAGAGCGAACCAATGTATCCTGCAAACCAGGAACATTTTGTACGCCTTGATTAACAGCTTGCGTCAAACCACGTTTAATTTGCGTGAGCTCTTTGCCAATCACCTGCAGCGATTTGGACGCGATCTGAACCGCCGTGGCTTGCTGCTGACCCTGCGTAAGCTGAATACCAGATACAGAGTAGGCTGACGCAGTGTCAGCCTGAATTTGCGCCGGGCGCGGTTTAATTGCCGTACTTGAGTCTGCAGAACGGGTCGGCATGATAGAGGCTTGTTCTTGTCCACCTAAGCGTATGCTATGGGGTCTAACCTCTACTGTACTCATTACCATAAAAAGAACTTCCTAACCTTATAAACGGTCAAACAGCGACAAACCATCGATCTTCACATAGCTTGCTTGCGTTGCTTGCAAAGCGGCCATGTAATTACTCAATCGTACCGACGCTTCACCATAGTCCAGAGCAGAGAGGTCTCCAGATACTTTGTCAACGAACAGCTTGTTTTCACTGTGCGCGCCACCAACAAGATCTAAGTTGTTGTGTCGACCACCAATCTCAGTCATGGTCCCTAGTACGTTTGAAAAAGTATCGTCGATAGCGCTGATACTCGCCTCAACTTCAGCTCTGAAGTTGGCGGTAGGGCTCTCAAACTCTTTGATCAGCGCATCAATTTGGTTAAGCACGTTATGGCCTCCCCCAAGGTCCAATATTTCTTTTGCAGTCATATTGGAATCCATCGTGACACCTTTAGCAATTGTTACTACGCGCTTGTCACTATTACCTTCAATTACGTAGCTGCCGCTCGCTTTACTTACAGCCGCAGTATCCGTTTTAGTACCAGAGAAAAGGTAGTGCCCTTCTTCATCCTGCGCGTTAAAAGACGACTCAATAGAGTCACGGTAACTCTTAAGCTCTGTAATCATACCGCCACGACTTTCGTCAGTAAGAGAGCCGTTCGCACCCCAAAGCGCGATGTCTCGCATGCTTTTTAAGCTTTCTTTGATCGAATCTAAATGGGTTTCTTGACTCGATAGCGTCGTTTTTACGTTTTCAATGTTGTTTTTGTACTGAGCAATCGCACTGGTTTCTCGGTCTAAGTTAAGCAACTTGATCGAAGCCATTGGATCATCAGACAGCTTGGTTAAGCGCTTGCCAGTAGACATCTGTTGCAGAGCTTCGCCTAATCCCGCGCTATTGCTCTGCAAGCTGTGCAACATCATTTGACTAAATTGATTGTCACTAATTCGCATCTAAACTTTCCTCTTAGAATAACTGCAGAATAGAATCGAGCAGTTGATTTGCTGTGCTGATCACTTTCATGTTGGCATTGTGCGCATTAGCAAACATCATTAGGTTAGCCGCTTCTTCATCGCTGTTTACGGAACTAACATTATCGCGAGCTGCGTGCGCTTGCTTGTTCATGGCTAACTTCGCTTGATAATCAGCATTAGCTTGGCGTGCTTTAATTGCGGTTTGACCCACCATTGAACTAAAGGCATCGTTCAAGCTTACTGAGCCGTAACCTGATACCGCCACTGGCTTGTTGCTTAACTCGATCAATGATTGCAACGCATCTGCGTTACCAGGTGTTCCATCACTTGAGAACGCAAGCTCATCTGGAGTTAGCTTGGTAATATCCAAACTGGCTGCAGGGTTTGCTGGGTCATAGCTGAACAAAGGTTTACCTGGGTTGCCATTTAAGTCTTTGCCAGTCGCAAGCACGGCGTTGTATTCATCCGCGAGAGCTTTCGCCATGTCATTCAGAGCCAGTTGGTTTGGTTTCAACACTTCGGTTTGATAGTCATTAATCGCACCTAATTTGCCACCAAGCGAGTCACCAATCGCAAAGCTTTGATTCGAGAACGTGACGTGTAAGTCCGCCAAGTAAGGATCACTCGGGTCAGGAATGGCTTCCAGTTTGCCATGGTCCGTACCCATCACAAGCGGTTGACCAGAGGTTAGTGTGACCTGAACACTGCCGTCATGCTGCTGTGTTGTTTTGATTTCAATGGTTTGAGATAACTCACCGATTAACCTATCTCGTTCATCCATTAACTGTGATGGGTTACCACCTGTACCTTGCATCTCTACCAGTTGCTTGTTCACCTTCGCGATATTTTCCATAAGGCTATTCGCGTGGTTAAGCGCTGCATTACGTTGGTCGCTCATGTCTTTATGTTGATTGTATAAAGACTCGGTAAGCGTATTAAAACGGCGGGCCAAAGCTTCAGATTCGTTAATGATCTGCTGGCGGTAGGGTATGGATTCTGGCTTAACGGTCGCATCGTTAAGCGCGGCGTTTAGTGAGTCCAAGCCAGCCGATATACTGAAACCATCGGCACCAAGCGTATTCTCCAGCTGACTCATGTTACTGGTGTATCCAGATGCGTATGCCGCCATACTGTTAGTCGACCACGTTTGCTTAATCAGAAATTGATCAGTAACGCGGCGAATGCTAGTGACTTCTACCCCTAAACCTGGACTTAAGCGATTGGCTTTACCATCATCGACAGACGCCATCAACGCTTGTTGACGACTGTAACCCACGGTATTCACGTTTGCCACGTTTTGCGCGGTTACGTCTAGGGCCACACGGTTCGCGCCTAAACCTGAAAGGGCAATATTAACTAGGTTCATTTACAGCTCCATTTTTCTGATCAACGGCTGAGAAAACGCGGTAGTCATACCGGCCTCACCGAATACCTGTTTAACAGAGGCGACGGCTTGAGAAGCGGTATTAAATAGGCTTGAATTCTTCTCCACCTCTTTAGAATCTACTTGTGAGATAGATTCAGAATTCGAAGCTTTACCATCGTTAGCGGATGAGATGTTGCGCGCAGCATCGAAAGCAACCTCACGCATAGACGGGCTCAGCTGCTGGATGAGCATATTGGCAATGCCTGAGCTCTGTTTCTTTGCTAGTTCCATCGCCAGCTGACCGTCATACATATCACGGAATACCCCTTGTTGCTGACTGGCGAACGGGCTGTCTTTATCAGCAAGAGCATCACTACTGCTGCGCATTTGGCGTAACACCATTTGTAGGAACATTGCCTCAAATTGACCTGCGACGACTTCAAGTGCGCCTTCTTGATCACGACTATGCTTGATGTTAGCCAATGCACTATTGTCGTGATAAAGCATCGAATTTAACTGAGTTTGTTCATTGGTACTGTCTAGCTTCATCCTTAACTCCTTATATCACGACCAATTCAGCGTTCAATGCACCTGCTTCACTCAAAGCTTGCAGGATAGACATCAAGTCTGTAGGCGTGGCACCTAAACTATTTACCGCATTAACTATGGTGTTAAGTTCCGTGCCTGGAGGCCAAATCACCATCTGAGCGAGATCTTCATTCACATCAAGGTCCGTTTGGTTAACGACTTTCGTATCGCCATTTGCAAACGCATTAGGCTGACTAACTTGTTGTGATTCAGAAATTCGCACGGTCAAGTTACCGTGACTTACTGCTGCTTCACTCACTTTGACACTCTTACCGATCACTACGGTGCCAGTGCGAGAGTTAAAGACAATACGAGCAGGTTTACGGCCTTCAACGACGCTCATTTCTTCAAGCATCGACATCATGACGACACGCTGCTGTGTATCTTTTGGTGCACGCATATCAATGCGCGCTTTATTGATCGCAACTGCAACGTTAGGTCCAAAAGTGTTGTTAATTTCACGCGCAATATTTTTTGCTGTAGTGAAGCTAGGCTTGCGCAGGTTTAGGGTGATTTCATCACGTTGGTTGAAATCGGTTTTGATTTCTCTCTCTAAAGTCGCACCATTCGGAACGCGACCCGCCGTTGGTGTGTTTACTTCTACTTTGGAGCCACTTCGCCCCTCTGCAGATAAGCCGCCCACAACCACGTTACCTTGCGCAATCGCGTACACTTCGCCATCAATACCACGTAAAGGCGTTAGCAATAACGTACCACCGCGAAGGCTCTTTGCATCACCGATTGAAGACACAACCACATCCAACGTTTGTCCTGGGCCTGCCATTGGGTCAACGGACGCTGTCACACTCACAGAAGCCACATTTCGTAGCTTAGGGTTCATACTGTCATCAATTTGAACCCCAAACTGACGTAGCATGTTGGTAATAGATTGAGAGGTAAATTTCACTTGGTTTCGGTCACCTTGGCCGGCTAAGCCAACTACCAAACCATAACCAACCAGTTGGTTTTCTCGAATGCCGCGAACATCGACCAAGTCCATGATCGGAATTTCCGCTTCAGCACGTGAAGTGCCTGGTAGTCCCAAGGTCAACACCAATAGGAGAGACATAAAGAAAGATTGCATTGTCTTCATTAGAAAGGTACCCATGGGCTGTTGAAGAACTGAGTTAGCCACCCGGCTGCGTTGCTGTCAGCTAGCGCTCCGCGACCTGCGTAGGTAATTCTTGCATCAGCAATTCGTTGAGAAGAAACTTGGTTACTGCGGTTAATATCATCCACACGGACGATACCGGTTAGACGAATAAACTCGTCGCCTTGATTCAGACGAAGCCATTTTTCACCGCTGATACGCAATACGCCATTAGGTAATACTTCGTGTACCGTTACCGTAATGGCACCTTGAAGCTTGTTGCCTTGTGAACTTGATGCACTGCCATCGAAGTTACGTTTGCCATCCACGCTAACCCCTAACTCATCGATAGTTTTCGTGCCTATGGTCGGCGCCACAAAGTTAATTGCTGAACTTTTACCGAACTTAGTACCCGCATTTTTACTCGATGAGGTTTCTTCTGATAATTGAACCGTTAATACATCGCCAACTCGGTAAGCACGACGATCCTGGAACAGAGTCATCGTGTATTGGTGACGATAAAGGCTACCAGATTGGGTTTCCGGCAGCGTGTAATCGAGCGTTGGTGGTGCATATTCCTCAGCATTCGGCTCAGGCGGAATAAATTCCTGACGGCCAGCACATCCCACCAGCAACACGGCGGCTACTGCCCAACTCTTAGAAAGCCATTTCATTGCTTTTTCCTTCATCATCACCAATTTCATACTTACATTGATTGCGAAACAAACTTCAGCATGTCATCTGCAGCAGAGACCACTTTCGCATTCATCTCATACGCACGTTGAGTGGTGATCATGTCGACCATCTCTTCTACTACTTGTACGTTTGACCCTTCCAGTGCACCTTGCTTGATAATGCCGGCGCCATCAGCTCCTGCAATCAGCTCATCAGCTGGACCGCTGGCTTCCGTTTCACGGAATAAGTTGCCACCCATGGCCTCTAAGCCGGCTGGATTGATGAATTTTGCAAGTGTAATTTGACCAAGCTGCTGAGGTGTTGGATCGTCTGCTGTTGTTGTAGTCACTGTGCCATCAACACCCACAGAGAAAGAGACCGCATTGTCTGGGATCTGGATTTGAGGCTCTAAAGGCAGGCCCTGACTGTTCACCATTAAGCCTTCTGAGTTTCGATGGAACTGACCATTACGTGTATACATGATCTGTCCGTCCGAGTTTTCTATTTGGAAGAAACCCTGACCCATTACAGCAAGATCCAACTCTTGCGTTGTGTTTTGGGTATTACCTTGCGTGAACACTTTTTGTGTGCCAACAACGCGAACACCGCTACCTAGCTGAATACCACTTGGTAGTTCGTTAACTTGGTCTACTTGTGCGCCTGGTTGACGCTGAATGCTGTAGAAAAGATCTTCAAATACGACTCGGTCACGCTTAAAGCCAACCGTGTTTACGTTTGCTAGGTTGTTAGAAATGGCAGTCATCTTCGTGTCTTGCGCTGCCATGCCTGTCTTACTTACCCATAATGCTGAATGCATTTTTTACTCCTTGCGGGGCGAGACTTAGCTCGCCGCCATTAATTTGTTACCAGCTTTTGCTAGAGTTTCCGCCGTTTTCATCATGCGAACTTGCATTTCAAAGTTGCGCGTCAGCGACATCACACTAACCAATTCATCAATAGCAGATACGTTACTGCCCTCAATGTGCTCAGGAGAGAGTTGCACGGTTTCATCTGCCGCGAATGGCACGCCATCTACGCTGTGCAGCAAGCTATCGCTCTCTTTTTGCAGTTGATTAATTTCCGGTTTAACCAACTTCAAAGTGCCTGCCACAATTTCTGCGCCGCCACCTGGTGGGATCACTGAGACTTGACCACGCTCGCTGATTTCAATCTTTTGATAATCCGGCACAACCAAAGGACCATTGTCACCGAGGACAGGGAACCCATTGATTGTTAGAGCGCCAAAAGTATCGACCTGAATATTGCCTGCACGGGTGTAAGCTTCGTTACCCGCTGGGGTTTCTACAGAGAGATATCCCTCCCCCATAACCGCAACGTCCAACGGACGTCCTGTTTTCACAATATCGCCAGCGTCGAAACGTGTTGAGGCAGAGTTGGTCACAACCATAGTGCGACCATCAAAACCTGGGCCTTGCATCTCTACACTACGCACACGCTCCATATCCGCTCGAAAACCCGCAGTATCAGCATTTGATAAGTTGTTTGAACGAACGTGCTGCGCTTTAAGAACTCGGCTGGCACCCGACGTTGCCGTAAATAACAAACTATCCATGCAAAACTCCCATTACACCGCGTTAAACAAAGCTTGAGTAAGCTTGTCGCTGGTAGAAATTGTCTTTGCGTTTGCTTGGTAGTTGCGTTGTGCAGTCATTAGAGCAACAAGCTCGCTGGTTAAGTCAACGTTAGAACCTTCTAATGCACCCGGAGTTAGGTCACCCATCGTACCTGAACCCGGAACACCCATAATTGGAGCACCTGAGCTAAAGCTTTGAGTCCATGATGTTCCACTCACTTTCGCTAAGCCTTGTGTGTTTGCAAAATCAGCAAGAACAACCTGACCTTGTAGCTGTGATTGGCCGTTAGTGTAAGTCGCGTAAACCATGCCGTTACCTTCAACGCGTACACCTGCAAGTTCACCTGATGTGTAACCGTTAGGACTATTAGTACTTACGCCAAAAGCTGCACCAAATTGCGTGCTGCCTTTCAGGTTAATGTCTACACTCATCGCGTTCGCGCCTGCAGCAGGGAATGAAACATTAAACGGCGCAGTTGGTGCTGAAAGCGAGCCGTCTTTACCAAACGTTACAGGCACAGTTGCTACTGGCGTCGTACCGCCATCTACTTGAACGTTCACTTCCCACGAGTTAGAAGCAGTCTTAGTAAAGTACTGAGTTACCGTGTGCGAGTTACCCAGTGAGTCGTAGACTTTTGTTGTGTAAGACGAGTTAAATGAGCTTGGATCTTTTGGATTGAATGGCGTTACGGCTTTATCAATAACAGACGCGCTTGCGTCGAAGTTCGCAACAAAATCTAAGCTGTCTGTTGCTTTAGCATTCAGTGAGGAAGTCGATACCTGAATATTACCCACAGAACCTGTCATTAGGTTGTTGTTGCTATCGACACTGTAACCTTGAAGCTTTGCACCGCTGTTAGCCGTAACAAAGTTGTTCTTATCCGTTGAGAACACACCTGAACGTGTGTACAACATTTGACCCATATTATCTTTAGTAACAAAAAAGCCACCGCCATTAATAGCTAGGTCCATCGCACGGCCAGTTCCTGTGATACTGCCGTCTTTGTCGAAGTTCTGTGAAATTGACGCGACTTCCACACCACCAGGTTGCATGCCGTTATATACAGCGGAGAATTCTGTGCGGCCACCTTTAAAACCATACGTTGATGCGTTGGCAATGTTGTGACTGATTGTGTTTAGCTCTGTGTTGGTCGCGTCCAGACCACTTAGTGCGATGTTAAAACTCATAAATAGACCTCTGATTTCCGTATTTGGTTAAGCACCAAACTGAGTGATTTGATAGAAAGGAACGTTGCCAACGCCATGGACATTGACTAATGCTGCGCCACCGGTATTAGGAATGCGCACTTGCTCAACAGTGCCTGCCATCAGCACATTTGGACTTGCTTGCCCTTCTTGCACTTCTACGGCCACTGAGTATTTGCCTGGTTTAAGACCAAGTTCTTCAGGATTAATTGAAAAGTCGACGTCACCTTTGCCGTGAGCACCTAGTGGCACTTTAGTTGATTGACCAAATTCATCTTTAACAACTAACGTGACTTGGTTTGAGCTATGAGCGAGTTCGATTTTTCCGTTTTGTACGTCGTCACCAAGCTGAAATTCATCCGCATTGACGTAAACCGTTTGCCCAACAAGGCCCGCTGTTGATAGCACTTGCATGTTGTCCAGTAACACCATGCTCTGTTGCATTGTCTTAGACATATTCTCGGTACTTTGTACCTGCGAGAACTGAGCCAATTGACCAACGTATTCCGTACCATCAAGGGGATTAAGTGGGTCTTGGTTTTGAATTTGAGCCACCATCAAAGAAATAAACTCATTCTCCAATGAAGAAGCGCTGTTCATGTCTTTAGGGTTTGGTGAGATACCGTTGCTGTCTTTTGCTTTTGTATTTACTGGAGCGTCAGACGATAAAGGGGTGTATTGTGCAATACTCATTAGCTGCCCTGCCCTAATCTAAGCAGACCTTGCTGCATACTTTTTACATTGGCTAATACTTCAACATTCGTTTCGAAGCTGCGTGTTGCGGACATCATGTCTGCCATTTCAGCAACTACATCAATATCTGGGTAAAACACATAGCCTTCATCATTAGCCAGTGGGTTGTTCGGCTCAAAACGCTTCTCTGCATCTCCAGCATTTTTAACAACGTCAACAATGCGAACTTCTGCATTGGGATAAGCTCCATTTTCTGTTGTCATTTGCGTTTTTTGGTACACAGTCGCAAATACTGGCTTAAGCGCTTTATAAGCATCTTCTGGATTTGCAGATACTGCATCTGCGTTTGCTAAGTTACTGGCTACCGTATTCAGACGCACAGTTTGTGCTGTCATCGCGGAACCAGTGATCGAGTAAATATCAGTGAATGACATAATTAACGTCCCTCAATCGCTTTCGCTAAGCCATTAAATTTCATGTTGAGAAACGTCAGGCTAGTTTGAAAGTCCATGTTGTTTTGCGTGAATTTTGCTTGTTCAACACCAAGCTCTACGGTGTTGCCATTTTTGCTATTCTGGTAAGGCACCGAGTATTGGGCCTGAACCTGGAACTTTGGCACCGGTTTGTTCACACCACCTGCCGTTACTTGGTTCATTACGGTGGTGAAACTTAGGTCTTTCGCCAAATACCCAGGGGTGTCAACATTTGCTAGGTTACTGGCGAGGACTTTGGTACGCTGAACGCGAAAATTAAGTGCCTCTGGATGTACTCCTAAAGCATTTTCAAATGTGATCGCCATGCATCTTCCTTACAGTTGGCTCGAATACGCCAACATACAAACAAGATACGTGCCATAAAAAATAGCTATATATATCAATGACTTATAAACAAGGATGGAAGCCAAACTTCCGGTTCTCGGAAAGCATTAAAAACAAGAGGAAAGTGTCCACTTCCTCAACAATAATGCTGACGTTACTCGCTTTGACATCAGAACAAGCATTCGCCAACACCAATGACAAAACCCTCAGCGTTGAAGAGATAAAATCCGTTGTAGCAACGGATTTCGAACAAGAGGTGGATCGCGTAGCGCTCTCCAATCAGTGGGGGGAGTACAAACTGGACTTCGACATGTGGGTGCCCGGTTCTGCCAATCACTTGCCAGAATGTCAATCGCCTTTAGTTATCACAGGTCGTGACAACAACACGTTGCCAGTCGGTAACCTCAAGCGCTCAGTCAGCTGCGACAATATCGCATCACCATGGCGAATTAACGTTACGATAAAGTCTTCGCTGACTCTGCCTGTTTTAGTCGCGACAACCACGGTTGGCCGAAATGAAGTCGTAACGGCTAAACACATAAAGCTTGAAACCCGAACCATCTCTCGCCAAGACGATTTTTATACTCGCCCCGAGCAAGCAGTAGGCTTAGAAACCTCTCGTCGTTTGAGGGCTGGACAAGTGGTTAATCCATCCAATTTGTCGGCCCCACCTCTAATCGAGAAAGGCAATGAAGTCATAGTCATTGCGAGCAAAAATGGATTTAGTGCCAGCACAAAAGGAGTCGCCTTAGAAGATGGAGCGAAAGGGCAACAAATTGACGTGGAAAACCCAAGTTCGGGCAAGGTCATAAGAGCAGTCGTAACTGGATTAAACCAGGTTCATACTCAATTTTGATTTTTTGACTCGGGGTAACATTTTTTAATTTTGGCTCTCGTCAGTAACACTGAACTTCGAGTACAAAAAAAATATTTAATGTTTATCACATTCTAACCGCCTACTTAATTTAGAACATGATGATGAGGACCACAGCATGAAAATCGACAAAGTCGCGGGCGGTCATGTCCCACAAACAAAATTACAGCAAGCAAGCAAACAGCCTGTCGACGTCGTCGAACAGAGCAAAGTACACGAGCCTGCATTTCAAGCGAATACCTTAGCGATAGATCGCGCTCAAGCTGAAATGGCATCACTACCTGATGTTGATATGGAAAAAGTAGAACAAGTACGCAACGCATTAGCGCGTGGTGAACTTAGCCTAGATACAAAAGTGCTATCCAAGGCAATCATGCAGTTCCATACAGGTCACGAGTAATAAAACGCTAGGAAGACATCATGGCAAGCGCAGTATCGCAGCGAATTCAACAATTTGTTCGCTCTATATCTGAGGATATTAAGCTTTATCAACAACTGCTTCCTTTGCTTCAGCAGCAAAAGGTATTGTACTTAAAGTTTGATGGAGAGGCACTGAACGACAATGTTCAGAAACAAATGCCGATACTCAATAAACTCAGCCGCTCCGCCAATGACAGAAGCCAGTGTATGCGAGCGCTGGGGTTAGCGTGTAATGACGCCAGCGTAAAACGAATTTTCAATGCTTTGCCTGCCCAAATAGGTATGCAAGCTAGAAAACAATGGGCGCTATTGGAAACGTTGGTAAGTCAGTGCCAACAATACAATCAGAGCAATGGCCACAGCTCTGCGGCGTTCCATGAGTTGGTCAGTCAACTCAAACAACCTGTGCAACACACTTATGAAGATAAATCGTTCTAAACGATGTTCGTCTTGCCTACAGATTCAGTCGCCATCTCGGCTGAGTACTGTAGGCCTTTTTATTTTTATTGCCTTTCTGTCCTACCTTCCATTCACATGCCAGGCAAAACCAAATGCTGTCGATATTCAAACGCAGTATCAAGTATTAGCCCCATACAAACCACAAATTGCCAAGCGTCTCGATTCATCCAAACCGGTAATTAACCACATTTTCAAACAGCTTCAAAACCACTCATTACCAAATAGCCTAGCCTTAGTGCCAATGTTAGAATCTTCTTACAACCCCAAAGCCGTTTCTCACGCTAACGCCGCCGGACTTTGGCAACTGATACCAGCCACAGCGAAACGTTTCGGATTAACGATAAATACAAAACAAGACGATCGCTTTGACACAGAAGCTAGCACAACGGCCGCGCTCAAGTACCTGGCGTTTTTATACAACAAATTCGATCAAAATATGGCTCTCACTTTAGCTGCATACAATGCCGGAGAAGGACGTGTTGCACGTGCTATTCAGCGAGCAGGAAGTCGAGATTTCCAACAACTCACGCTGCCTAACGAGACTCGCCAATATGTCAGCCGCTTCTATGCATTGGAAAAGTTGATAGATATCGGTCAGTTACAATCCTCATCATTTCAACCTTTACTCTTGTTTGCTCCAGACACTCCTATGATTTCACAACCGCTGGTCGACTTTAGCCGACTGCCTCCGCTAGTTAATTTGTGATAAAAGCTACGACAGAGCTCAATGTCAGAGAAACGTAAAATTACAAGATCCTGTTCGGCGAATTTGAAAACTCGTGATCTCTATGCAAACGTGTGCAAAAAAGTTGAGGTAAGGTATCTCAAAGATAAGAAAGAGTAGTGGTTTACTAAAAAGCGCCCCAATTGCGCTTGGCAATTGGGTAGATATGCGTCACATTGCGTTTGCAAAAAACATTAAAACCAATGGTCAGACCTAATAATTATTTACACACTAAATGTAAAACAGCTATTGTTTTCATAGTTCGAAACAAATCTAACATATCAAGATGACGCTTCGCTTGCGCGTCTGGAATAAGTCCGGGTTCCGGGGGGGAGTCCGGACTTTTTTATTGCTCTAAAATCTTTACCAACAATAGCGCCAACAGAAGCTAAGTCGTAATGATGCAAGCTAGCTGTTTATAGTAATTCTTTAGAAATCAACTGAAGCAAAAACGTTTCGCGCTCAATGCTCATGCCTTTTTTCGGGCTTTCTGCCATCGTTTTTTCATTGTGTGCAATTGCTTCGTGTATGTTCATCCATACCGGGCGCATTCCATTTTTAACTTCGTAATCTTCATACGCCGTTTCGCCTAGCTCACGTTCGATTTTACATGTATAACAATACGACACCATGTGCATCACGTCAGCGTCATCCTTGTACCACGGACGAAACTCCTCAAAGATTCCGAAAGGCTTAATACCATGTATATTTTGGGCGCCCGTTTCTTCCTCTAATTCACGGACTAATCCAGCAATGACATCTTCACCATCATCAATACCACCGCCTGGTAGCGTGTAGTCATGGTAACGTTCTGTATAGAGCAACAGCACATCTTCACCATCAAGTACAATGGCTCGCGCTGCATTGCGCTGAAAAACAATTTTGTCATCCAAATGCTCTATGTCTGGATGAACGGTCGATTTTAAATGTCTCATCGAAAATACCACGGTCAATGTTTTGTGCGCATATTACCGAATTTCACACTTTAAATCATTGTTGTAGACCAGGTACGTTCGAGCGCTTGTCAGGAAGTGATTGATATGACCTTCACAACAATACGCCTAGAACAGAAGTGTGACGTGCTAATCAGCAATAAATGAGAATATCTAAATTCTTATACGTCCCTCTTACTTTTAACATCGATAAGACAATAATCTCTTAAAGTTGCCTATAATCAATACAATACTCGCCCACCCCATGCGGAGATAAAGAATGAAAAAGACAAATTTAATGATGGCTATGGCTGCAACATTGGTACTGGCTGGTTGTTCAACTTACGAGGGAGCGACCCGATCAACTGAGTATACCTCCGTTGCAAATCCCGCAGCCGTATACTGTGTTCAGAAAGGTGGTGAGCTGGATACCGTGTCGGAAAACGGCGAACGTGTCACTTACTGTGTGCTGTCGGACAATGAACGCGTCGAGCAATGGGAATACTATCGCGAGAATCACAAAGAAAATGAGGGTGACAACTACTAATTATTTTTATCGATACGTCACCTTCCCTCTATCACTTAGGAGCCTTTGGGCTCCTTTTTTATTTGATTTATCAAAGTGTTCTTACGTTGTTTTTACATATCTCTGACTTTACCGCACACCGACCCTATATCGAACAGTGTTCTATTCTTGACATTCTCCTGACATAACTTTCCACTTGGACAATAAAATTCCAAACACAGATCACACTAATTCACATTTCTTCCACATTTTCTGGGACAGGTGAGCAAGATGAAAACACAAATAGTAAAAGAAGCCGAGTCAGCCCCAAGCAACGTTGTTACTGAAAAATCAAAGCGCATTATTTATAAATCGAGTTTAAACGCCTTGATGATTGTCGCTATAAGTATTCTCGTTAACCTTAGTCTTCGTCTTGATTATGTCGTGTTGGGATCAAGCCTTGGCGAGCTTTCCGTTACAGAAACGCTCCAGCTTGTGATGCTTGCTATTGCATCATGGTCGTTTTTCAGCTTATCGAAACAACAGCCTCAGCTAAAGCATGCGGCTATTTTGATTGCAGGATTTTTTGCAGTACTGATTATTCGCGAAACGGACTATTGGACAGACATGATTCATCATGGCTCTTGGGTTTTCCCAGCACTTGCTGTCACCGCACTGGCTTGCGCCAAAGCTTACCAAGGTGGTAAAGGTACCATGAACGAAATGGCGACCATTTTAACGGTACCACATATGAAGCTATTAGTTGGTGCTGTAATGCTATTATTAGTCTTCTCTCGTTTGTATGGTATGGGTAGTTTTTGGCAACAAGTGATGGACGAAAATTACATCCGTGATGTTAAAAATATCTCAGAAGAAGGTATAGAACTGCTTTGCTACTGTTTGATCGCATTAAGCGCCGTCCGCACAAAACGCGAGCTTAATGAATAGACTCTGGGTCAAAGAGACGGTTCAATGCCGTCAGTATCGGATGGAAGATACTTAATGCCTTTTCCGCAGCACCTACAGATTCATCCAAGGCCGTCATTTCGACGGCCTTTTTCATTTCTTCAATATGTTGCAAAGCCTCTTTATCGAGCGGTAAAGAGAGCAATTTGTGAATAGCATCTCTTGCGATCATAAGTGGCTTTTTTCGGACAATTGATAAATCTCGGAAAAATGCGCCATGCTTGATCCCTTCTAAATAAACTCGGTAGGTTGTGAGTTCATCGAGTAGCAAGAATGTCTCCGCCATAAGCCCTTTATGTGGGTATGGCACGCTAATATGTTTGCTGATATCCAGTGGAATATTGAGGGTCACCCCCATGGATTCGCAATCGGATTTAAGTACTCGTAATAAGCCTTGCTCATCCATCAAATTCTGGATATCAATGATTCGTTCGAGGTGGTAGTCATTAGACAGCAAGATAACCTCAACCGGATGCCCCGACCATAACTCGAACAACCCACTTTTGCACAAAACTTGGGAAACATAACGCATGTTTTGAAACGTGTTCAACGACTCCGTTTCTAAGAGTATATGACGTTCAGGGAACGGATTCACAGAGTCTGCGTTTAGGGTTCTAAAATACGCGTACATCGCCTCTGCTTCAGAAACACTTTGTCCTTGCGTTACTCCGCCACAAAAAATAATCGCCGTTCGCTCTGTCGGTAGTGATGCAGTCCTACAAGACAAAGCTTCGACTCTTGTTATGCCCTCAGAGGTCAACCTGTTATTGACGAGACGTTTACCTAAAACGATGACGATGTTGTCTAACTTCATTTTAAAATCTCGCGCTTAGTTGGCAGTGTTACAAAAATCTTCTTTCACTCCCGACCCACAAGCTTTAACATCTAGTTAACAACACTGTTCTAGAGACCTTTATAAAGGTTCACTGCTAAAGGAAGTCAATTATGCTGTCGATTTTCGATATATTTAAAATTGGTGTCGGGCCATCCAGCTCCCATACTAATGGTCCTATGCTTGCCGGATTCCATTTCACTCAGCTAGTTAGCGACTCTATGGCGAAAGTGCATCGGGTGCAAGTGGACCTTTATGGCTCATTGTCACTGACAGGTCGAGGGCACCATACAGACCGAGCCACGGTCCTTGGTTTGATGGGAAATAAACCTGATACCATCAAAATGAGCAGTGCCAAAAGTGCGCTACAAAATACCATAGACAATAATACGCTCATGCTCGCCGGTACACACCAAATTGAGTTTAGCTACGACCATGACATCGTCTTTCATAGCGACAACCTTCCCTTGCATGAAAATGGCATGACGATTACGGCATTAGACGCTGCTGGAGATCAAGTAGCGTTTGAAATTTATTACTCCATTGGGGGCGGATTCATCGCCACCGCCGACGAACTAGAGAACGGCACGCAACAAGATGAGGTCGCAGTACCATTTCCGTTTACATCCGCAGATGAGATGCTGGAAAAAGCCGAGACGAACGGTTTCAGCTTGGGAGGCATGATCCTCCAAAACGAACTCGCATTTCGCTCAGACGAAGAAATTAACCAAAGAGCAGAGCAAATTTGGAAAGTGATGTCGCTCTGCATGCAACGTGGCTTCGATACGGAAGGGATTTTGGAAGGTGGTCTAAATGTCACTCGTCGAGCACCAAACCTTTTGAAAAAGCTCGAAGCCAACGCTGCAATTGAAAACGATCCGATGGAGATCATGGATTGGATCAATCTCTTCGCCTTTGCGGTTAGTGAAGAAAATGCAGCAGGAGGGCAAGTCGTCACTTCTCCAACGAATGGTGCAGCAGGGGTGATTCCGGCGGTATTGATGTACTACCATCGCTTCATCAAAGAGCTCGATGTTAAACAGCTAAAAGACTTTCTCGCAGTCGCCGGCGCTATCGGCATCTTATATAAAACTAACGCGTCAATTTCTGGTGCAGAAGTGGGGTGTCAGGGAGAAGTTGGGGTTTCTTCATCCATGGCTGCCGCTGGCTTAACAGCGCTAAGAGGGGGCAGTAACGAGCAGATTTGTATTGCTGCGGAAATTGCGATGGAGCATTCATTGGGTATGACTTGTGACCCGATTGGCGGCTTGGTTCAAGTACCTTGTATTGAAAGAAATGCCATGGGAGCAATGAAAGCGATTAATGCATCGCGTATGGCATTAAAGCGCACAAGTAAATGTTTAATTTCGTTAGATAAAGTTATCGAAACCATGTATCAGACTGGTAAAGATATGAATAAAAAATACCGTGAAACCTCTTTGGGGGGCTTAGCTGTCATTCATATGGCACCGCCATGCGAATAATGGCAAGTGGTCATTGCGCTTAGCTTCTCACCATACGCTTATCTGGTAATTATGATCTGATGATATTACATATAGAAATGCCGCGTTCTTCGCGGCATTTTCTTAACAAGAAACTATTCGATTAATCACGTCGACCACGAAGTTCAATTTTTTGAGTTGCAGCATCCGAATGGATTGTTACACCGCCATAGGCCATTTCATTGCGACCCTTCAGCGTCAATTGAGAATCTGCACGCTCTACGTCAACCTGATTTTTCGTTGCCATCGTCATATCAATCGTGCCCGTGTATGACCCATCGCCAGCAAATGCTACGTTTGTTGAGCAAACCATCAAAACAAGTGCGATTAGTTTTTTCATACATCACCTCTATTATCGTTCTTACTTTCTGTCGGTGGAAAAACTGTAACAACAGAAACGCGCTCATACGAGGAAAGCCATTATTTACCAAATGGAAATCCATGCTAATAAACTGATGTAACCAAGAATAACTTATCGTTACCTTCAATAAATCAGGGATAAGGCAGCAACTTAAATTGACCGAGCGTTGTCTTTTCTTAAGAAATTCAGCGATATGATTTGTCGACAAAAGCCAAGCGAGAGAATGTATGAGCGTTAATCTGGATATTCAAAACATTTTGGTATTAAAACGGATGTATGAGCTACGTAACGTCCGGTTAGTCGCAGAATCACTCGGTAAAACGTCAGGAGCAATCAGCAAAAATCTGACTAAGATGAAAACTCAGCTCAATGATCCGCTATTCGTTCAGACCAAAAGTGGCTTTGAACCAACAGCTTTTGTGGAAGCGAACATTGCGCATTTTGAGCAAATAATCAACAGTATTGATTCCATCAAACCACAGCATTTTTCACCAGCTCATTTTGACGGTTCAATCACTATTTATGCCAACACATTGTTTTGGGAGTACTTTGGTGACAAGTTTTACTTGGAGTTACTAAAGCACGCCCCAAACGCAAAATTCTCATGTTTGCGCTGGGGTAGCGAAGCAAAAAAACGATTAATTGACGGTGAAAACGCCATTGCGATTCATTACTTTGATGAAGATCTGCCACAGTCAATTGTTCAGACCGAACTAGGGCGAGGAAAAGCGGTATTTTTTGTTCGAGAAGATCATCCCGCTCAAAACTCCCAAGAACTAGAAGAATACCCTTTTATACTTTTTAAAACGCCGGGATGGAACGACTACCGATACCCAGTGTTAGAAAGGCTCAAACATATGGGTTTTAGAACCACGCCTAAAGTGGAAATTGAGCATCCAGCGATGATTAAAAAAGTGCTTCTGCAAACGAATCATTTTGGCATAACGATGAGTGGACATGTTCCTAAGGGTTGCCGGAGTATCGCGCTTCCTGCTGGGCTAGAGCTTGATGTTCGCTACGTGATGAGCTGTCGTCGCTCTCAACAGCAAGCTCCGGTAAATCAGTGGTTATTAGATGTCATTAAGCATGTCGCTCAGTCCTAGACTGATGACTTGCTACTGCTAATAATAGCCAAACCACACATGCGCTCTACTTACTCGCTGAACGAACATTAGAGACTCTGTATTAACCATTGAGCAAAGGTGTTTACGTGTGATTTTTCGGATGCTCGAACCATCATATAATGTGCACCAGAACTTGGCATATGCCAATTTCCAGCCTGGACTAATACGCCCTGTTGCAGCTCATCCTCAACAAGAAAGTCTCTTACCAGCAACACGCCAAGTTGATTAATCGCAGCATGAATAGCAAGCAATGAGTGTTCAAACTCGGCGACGACTTTGCTCACCTTCCCTTGATAACCTTGGTGCGTAAGCCACTCTTGCCAAGATTCATGATAACCGCTAGTACAGATTTTAGGCGCTTTAGCTAACTGCGAGAGGTCATTTATCGGGTTTAAATGCATAAAGCCGGGGCTTGCGACAACAATCCAGTTTTCTTGGGTTAATCGTATGGCTTCTTGCTCTTGCCAATCTCCATCTCCGTTAATAATTTCGATATCCGCAATCGCACTGGCGTTTGGAACTGTATTAGCAGTTGTCGAGACTTTAAAGGAAATGTCTGGGAATTGTCGCTGAAAATCAGCCAATCTTGGCATTAACCACTGAGAGCAAAAGCTGTGAGCGACATGTAAGTTAACTTGCGTATTCTTGGGACGAGTAAATAAATGCTGCGTCGTGGTCGATAATGTTTGAAGCACATGATTAACCACAGGCCAGTATTCTTGTGCGGAGCAGGTCAGCGTAAGGTGAGTGCCCTTGCGCTCGAATAACGTCGCATTAAGCTGTGACTCTAGCGATTTCACCTGTTGGCTGACGGCCGCACGAGTCACATTTAGCTCCTCTGCAGCTTTTGTAAAACTCTGTAGTCGAGCCGTGGCTTCAAAAGCTCGGAGCAAATTGAGCGGCGGTAAACTTTGCATATCATTCTCCCAAACACTTGGCTGTCATGCTATGAACTGGTGATGACAAATTGATGAAGGTGCTGAGTTTACGTATGTTGAGCACATGTCAAAGCGTCCCGATATAACTATGTTTCTACACAACTACTTAGTTAGTTAAGCGGGATCAAAAAAGCCAGCGTGATACACGCTGGCTTTTGGAACTTTATCTTAAGCAGGAATTATTCTGCTTTTTCAGTTGTTTGGTATTCAAACGCAGGAACAACCACTTCAACACGACGGTTCATTTGACGACCTTGACGTGTCTCGTTGCTTGCCACTGGGTTAGCTTCACCCATGCCTTTCACTGTCATACGCTCAGCCGCAATACCTTTTGCTTGGAACTCGTCAGCAACGGCTTTCGCACGTTTTTCTGTGAGTTGTTTGTTGTAAGCAGCAGAACCTGTCGTATCGCTGTAACCCGTGATCTCAACTTGAGCTTGTGGGTAAGTATTCATCAAATCAACGGTACCAGAAAGGTTCGACGTGTCTTTCACTTCTGCACTTTCTAAGTCGAATTGTACTGTCGCTGTTGTTTGAGCAGGGTAAACGTGATCTACAATGCGTGTTGCAGGACGTGCTTCTACCACCTCTTCAACGGCTTTTTCTTGAACGACTGGCTCAGAACCAAACTTGTAGTTGAAACCGATACCGAAGAAATCTGAATCCATGTCTTCAATTACATCATCAGACATATCTTGGTAGCGTTGGTATTCAGCACGTAGGCTCCAGTTGTAGTTGATTTGGTATTCAGCACCCAGAGAGCCAGTTGGTACGAAATCTTTCTCGTCACCAGCCATCATGTATGCAGCACCAACTTTCGCGAATAGATTCCAAGAATCCGTTAGCGGTAGGTTAAATTTAGGAGCAAGCGTCAACGCCCAAAGATCACCATCAACGGTGTTTAGGCCTGGCTTTTTGAAGTTTGCAGTGAAGTCACCAAGGTAATCAACACCATACTCTGCTGCAACGTACTTGTTGAAGCTGTAGCCTAAGTGCATAGATGCTGCAAAACTGTCGTCGTCACAAGGTTCGTTTAGGTAACACGCATCGTTTAGAGAGTTGTAACCTATTTTACCGCCCATGTAAGTGTCAGCAAGTGCAACGTTTGAGATCACACCACCAGCAAGTACAGTAGCCACTGCTATAGCGATTTTTTTCATTATTCTTTTCCTTTTTCTTGTACACAAAGCAACACATCGCGGCAGCATACTGCCGTAAAATATGAAGCCGTAACTTTCTCTTTTCTTCGAATAGAAATAGCTAAATAGCGTAGGAAAGAATCAAAAATGATATTCAAACGCCAATGACGTAAAACGGAAAAAGGTAACCTCAAGACCATCTATTCATGAGCTTCATCCGCATACCCAACCGAAAAATAAAGTTCGTTGCGTTGGTTTAGCCATAGTCAATTCGTTGCGGAGAATATCACAAAGAAGCCAACTTTCTGTGACGCAAATCACCATAAAAAGCCACTTTCTCAAATTTAAGAATCATCATTTAAGCTTGTGAATGGCAACAAATTTTTACAGGGGAGCGTGGATATGGAGAGCACAAAAAAACAGCTCATTTAAAATGAGCTGTTTTCGAAATAATGAAAAAGCGTTAACTCGTCGCGCTAAATTTTATCCGCTACGGTTAACGTTGCAGCTAATACATCTTGTCCAAACAAGACACTACGCTCAGGAGACCAACCGTAAAGTGGATCTGGGTGATTGTTGTTATCTTTAAATGGCATTTCGATTGTGTAAGACAAGCATTTGAACTGCTCTGCAACCCAATTTGAACCCACAGTCAAATTCGCTTTACCAGGCTCATCTTTATCGTAACCAATCTCATCTTGGAACTCTGGCGTAATAGTCAATAACGCTTGCTTAAATGATGTCTCTAAAGCGGCAAGATTTTCATCGTAAGAAGGAATACCTTCTGAGCCAGCGACGAAGTTATAAGGAATCGCTTCATCGCCATGGATATCTAAAAACATGTCAACACCCGTTTCCAGCATGCGCTGACGCACAAGGTAGACTTCTGGGCTCTTTTCCATTGATGGCGTTTGCCATTCACGATTTAGGTTTACGCCTACTGCGTTGGTACGCAAGTGACCGCGAATACCACCGTCTGGGTTCATATTTGGTACGACGTAAAGCACCGCTTTTTCAAGCAATGCACGCGCAACCGTGTCGTTTTCATCTAACAGACGTTGGATCATACCTTCCATGAACCATTCCGCCATTGTCTCACCTGGGTGCTGACGTGCAATCATCCAGATTTTCTTTTTACCTTCTTCTGGCTCACCGAAAGTAAGCAGGCTCATATCATTGCCGTCTAATGTGTGGCCTAGTGTTTCAAGTTGGCAGTGGTGCGCGCTTTGTGCCATGTGTAACAAGTCTAAATGGCGATCGTACGTGTATGGCGCAAAGTACGCGAAGTAAATTGAGCTGCGCTCAGGGATTACAGTGAAAGTCAGCGTGTCGCCATCGAACTCTGCCGGTACTCGGAACCATTCTTCACGATCGTAAGACGCAACCACATCGTAACCTTGCCATCCTTCTGGATAAGCCGATTTAGCCAAATCAAGCAATTTGATGGTGTGTGATTGCTCGGCTTCTGTCTCAAGACGGAAGTGGAACCACTGGTAGAATTCCGACATATTGTCGTTAGGAATTTTGAGTTGGATGTCGTTTTTGTCGTCCGCTTTCACTACGTGAATGCTGCCGCTATCGAAGTTGCTGAATACTTTCATTTTATGACTCACCTTTTAAATCTGAGCTTGAAAGACAGAGGCTAACACAAGGCTTCATCGCGCCCCAATGACTTTCACTGCAAACTGTCTCGTTTGTGGCTAAAGTCTTCAGTTTAGTCAAGCTTATCCGCTTTGCCTGCTGGTCCTGCAAGTTTTGCTAGCCACTTATCCCAGATAAACGGCGTTTTCTCGTTATCTTCTGCTTCCTCTTTTCGACGTACCGCGTTGCGCACTATCATAGCCCCGGTCCAGCGAAGCGGTTCTGGTGGGAAACACCCCAACGGTCCTTTGGCTAAACCACTGTTCGTCCACTCGTTATCGATTCCCAATATCAATGAAGATAGGATCTTTCCGCCCATGCGAGTCTGCGCTACACCATTGCCTGAATAACCAAATCCGTAAAAGATATTGCTCTGTTTATCTAGATCGCCGAAAAAAGGGAAACCAGTAGCAGAACGATCAGAGCCCCCCGTCCATGAATAAGCAAACTCCTCGCCTCTCAAACGAGGAAACAACTTATCGAACGACTTACGCAGTAGACCTTGGTAGCGTGTTGGCTTGTTAAACATTGCGTCAACTTGGTTATTGAAAGAAAACTGATTGCCGCCTTTCCCCAACATCAAACGGCCATCTGGCGTATCTCGGTAATAGTGTACAAAAATACGAGAATCCAACACACTAGAACCTGCCTGCCAACCAGATTGAGGTAGTGCGTCACCAAGCGGCTTGGTGATCACCATGTCGGAAGAGACCACCACGATACTGTTTTTAAACTGTTTAAACTGCTCCACCATCCATGCGTTCAATGCCAACACCACCTGCTGCGCTTGAACATTTCCTTTAGGTGTACAGACAGTGGCAGGTTTTCCATAATCTAGACGCGTCATCGGCGTATTCTCATAGATTTCAACATCCAACTCCATTGCGACGCGTCTTAATCCTCTCGCCAATAAAGCAGGTTGAACGCTGGCTGCAACTGGAGAGTGAAAGCCTTCTATATTGCGCGGCGATCCCGCATTGGCACGCAGTTCCTCCACCGAGCAACGACGCCAACTGTTCACTTCTAATCGCTTTAACTCGTCCACAACTGGCTGCATTCCCCCAGTTTGAGCCTGATTGGTTGCAGTGTAATAAACCCCTTTCAACGATAATTGCGCATCGATGTTGTGCTGCTGACAAAAGTCGTCAATCTCTAGCACTGCTTGTTCCGACTCTTTTACCAACCAAGCAGCATGTTCTTCACCGAATAACCGTTTCAATGTCGGAAACTTTGTCGACCAAGTCAGCATACAACCGCCGTTTGCGCCCGATGCACCACTGCCACAAAGGCCTTTTTCAATCACGACTACCTTTTTTTCCGGAGATTGCTGCTTAATCATAATCGCGGTCCAAAGTCCGGTGTATCCGCCACCAACAATCGCAACGTCAGTATTAATGTTCTGCTGTAACGGTTGTGGCGTTTCTGGTTGCTCAGCTTCAATTGCCTGCTTGAACCAATATGAATGATGTGTCATCGGGTATCCTCGTTAGTGCGTTACATCCATTTCCGCAAACACTTTACAAACGATGATGACAATCAACGAGCAAGAAAATCTAACGCTGAGCGATAGAAAATGTTGCACTGAGAGTGTGCGAATTTTCGCTTCCAACAAAAACAAAATGGGGAGCTCGTGGCTCCCCAAAACAAACAGCAAAAATATTAGTGGTAAACAATTCGAGTCCGTCTTACTGGTTAATATTTACCGGTATCACGCATGCGGTACTCGTATTGAACATTGAGAATAGGCTGGTAAACAACTTGCCCGTCACTTTGCAAGAACTCATTTACCATGACTTTTGAGTCAGTGATAGAAAACGATTGGCGATCAACATACGTTGTAAGGCTCGTAAACTCATCACGGAGTTGTCCAGATGATTTATTTTGGTAGCTTTGGATCATGTCTCGGCCCATTTCATAAGCCGCTTGTTTGCTATCCATTACGTCGCCATGGATAGTTTCGGTATCGTTTGTCCAATGATAACCACCAGCAAGAGCCATAGAAGGTGCAGCAATCAGAGCAATCGTACTTGCTAAAGTTGTTAAGCGTTTCATAAACCTCTCCTTACTTACCTTTACATCGGGCCAAAATTGGCTCGATACTTATAAGGTACGTATAAAGACCTAAAACACGTCAAAACAATTTCAAATAATGTTCAATTTTCGTTCAACTTATTTCACATTAACTTAGCAACTCAACGTCATATTCAGCCGACATTCGCATTTTCTTCCTTTTGAACAATGGGTTTCAACCTGACATTTCCTTACCAAACCATACAATACCTAAGGTCAATTTTCTCTTAGAATTCCAGCAAAAGAACAGTGTTCAAAACCTTACAAAAACGTCGGACACAGCAAAAACCACCTCTTTTCAGTCGTGCTTTGCATTCCTCCTTTTCGGGTTCTTCGCTGCTCGTCCGTCGGTTCTTAATTGTCGCTATTGAGCACAAGTTAATCTGGAGTGAAAATGACCGCGAACAAATCTATTTTTTACCATAGCAAATCGATTTACTCAGATGATTATGCTGATGTCTACAAGCCAATTTGGACCTACAGAGCTAAGTTCATCTTACGTGCGCTTTATTACAAACGTGCATTTAAGCACCTTTCAGACAATATTGAATCGTCATTGTTAGAGTTGCTTTGTACACGTACGCATCGGTTTTTAGAGAAACCGTTTCGTCCGTATATCATCAAAAACAACTCAGCGTTCGATCGTTCTAACTTGGTAGTTGATCACTATAAAACTATTTCAGAACTGTTTTCTAAACAAACAATCGAAGAAATCTACACAGACTCGAAAGGCCTAACATTAGCCTCTTTTGAAATTGACGAAATACTGTACTCGGTGAGATTAGTATACGAAGCACGTTATCAAAAAGAAGGCGACATGAGCCTAGTGCTGCACAGCGCTGAAGATGGCAACTTCTACACGCTCTCTTTTACGCTAGGTCACATCGAATCTGGACGCAGCATTATGATTGGAGGCTTACAAGGACCGCGAAGCAGTGAAGAAAACAACGCGAAAATTAAAAAGCTAACTCGTAAGCTTTACGGACAGAGACCAAAAAGCTTGATGGTGAGCTTGCTCACTTTGCTCGCACAAATTTGGGAAGTAAATACGATTCTAGCGGTGAAAACGCAGTCCCATACTTACGCAGCTAAACGTTACAGCAAAGGGCGAATAAAAACGGATTACGATGCACTCTGGCAAGAATTGGGCGGCACCGAATACAATCGTCATTTTTACTCAATTGATGTAAATGCACCCCGTAGAGATATCGAAGGCATGTCGCGCTCTAAGCGTTCGATGTATCGTCGCCGTTATGAATGGCTAGACAACACCAAGGTCACTTTCGAACAAATATTAAAAGGCGAGCAAGCTAAAAGCTAAGGAGAAGCGTTCATGCGTTATTCATTCATTACTGCTTTAGTGTTGTCGGCTTTTTCTTTGTCAGCCAATGCAGAAACCAGTGAGCACATCATAGGTACAAACATTGGCTATGGCGATGTGAACTACGATGCTCCGACAAGCAAAGAATCAGGCGACATGTTCTTAGGTGAAATATATTACCGCTACATGCCAACACATAACTTTGGTATCGAAGCAGGTTATAAAGGCGCGTTTGACGGTATCGGCTCGATACTCGTGAGTCCGATTTCAGAAGTCACCGATACGAGCTTCTCCGGACCTCGCTTGAGTGGCTATGCTAGCTATCCTCTGGGTTCAGGTTTCGAACTGTACGGCAAGGCAGGTGTCACTCTCTACACTCTCGAATACACTTATAAAGTGAACGGTCAGAGCAAGAACATCGAACACTCAAGTGTCGGAGGTGAAGCGGCTGGCGGTATCGGCTGGAGCTATAAACACTTTGGTTTGAATGCAGAATATGTGTACTCAAAAAACAGCGATTTTGACTCTAGCGGCGTGATGTTTGGTGCGCAACTGCGTTTTTAAACAAGGCTTACAAGTTAATGTAAATTACCACCTTCTAAAGAAGGTGGCTTTGTGTGAGCCCCCTAAAAGGGGGCCTTTGTTTAGTCCAGCGCCAATTGCTGCTGCTCTACTCGCTCTTGCTTCTCTTGATGTCTTACATATCGGCGTTTTATTTCTTCATTGATTCCAACACTATCGACAAAATAGCCTCTTTGCCAAAAGTGATTACCCCAAAGCCTGTTCTTCCTAAGGTGAGGAAACTTGCTAAATAGCTTTAAGGCTATTTTGCCTTTCAATACCCCCATCAACTTGGATATCGAAAGCTTTGGTGGGACCTTTACAACTAAATGTACGTGGTCAACTTGTACGTTTAGCTCTACGACTTCACATCCAAGTTGATTACAGTAAACATAAATACATCGATAAACTTCTTTACCTATATTGTTCTTCAAGATCCTAAATCGATACTTTGGCGTCCACACTATATGGTATTGACAACGCCAAAATACGTGGGAAGCTTGATTGTATCTACTCATGTTATTTGTCCTCTTTGACTTCTGGAAAAATCAAAGACGCATTTAACATGAGTAGTTTTACAGGCAAAGCCGAAACGGATGATAACCACCTACTGAAGTAGGTGGTTTAGGGCTGAAAACAAAAGGCAGCGAGAGGCTCATTCGCTGCCTTTTTTCGTGAATATAGGTCAATACGCAAGCGCGAGAATGATCCCCGCCACGATAGAAGTAACGCCAAGCCCTCGGGTGAGATACCATTTCTCAGACAGAAACCAAATCCCCATAAACAATCCAAACACAATGCTGATTTGCCTTAGTGCCACCACCAAACTCACGTTGTCTGTCATGGTCATCGCAAACAGCACCAAGCCGTAGGTGGATGCCATCATTACCCCTGCCATGCTGGCTGTTTTGCGGATCTGCCACGCAGTCTTAATCTCATCTGGCTTGCCTGTAACCAAGCACCACACAAGGGCAGGAATACCAATTGCCCAAAACTGCACGCCCAAATAGAAGATTGCACTGTACTGATCATTCAAGATCTCTGGCGCTTGCCCTGTGAGTAAACTCAGCGCTTCTTTATCAACCACGGAGTAACCCGTTGTGCCTATTGCGGCAATTAATGCCCAGAACACACCGACATTCAAATAAGAGCTCAGCGTCATCTGACGAAAGTTCGTCAGTGGTACCAGCATACAACCAAGGGTTATCAGCAAGAATCCAAGCCACTGCTGACTGGATAATTCATGCCCCAATGCCACACTGATTGCGCCAACCATCATCACAGGCAGTGCCCGAGCAATCGGATAAACCACGCCCACGTCTGCGTGCTTATAAGCGACAATCAAGCCGACCAGATAGACCATTTGTGAAATGCCGCTAATGAACAGCAATCCCCAAAATTCACTCGGTAATGATGTCCAGCCAATGGTCGCCAAATACCAAATCAAATAAGGGGTAAGAATGGCACAGGCAGAAAAGCTGGCGGCCATGGTAAACGCGAGTCCAGAGCCTGAGTTGCTTTTACCAAGAATATTCCAACCCGCATGGAGAACAGCAGAAAAAACGACGAGACCAATCGCCAACAAATCCATTTCAATGTTCCTGTTTGAATAAAATAAAGGCCCCGATATGGAGCCTTAGATGATGAGAAAATCCACTTAGCGATTGAGTTCCGCCAGAGATTCAATGCTGATGGCATCGTGTCGCCAATACTCGATATCGCAATCAATCAATTCACCGTGCTGATTGTAGTTGATGCGCTCCACTACCATCGCTGGCGTACCGGCTGTCGCGCGCAATGCTTGAGCCATTTCACCCAACAAAGTGCTGGTTGAAATGCGGTAGCGAATCTTTTGATATGTAACGCCATAATGATCGCGATAAATGTCCGTCAGCGAATTTGATAAATCGTAGTCCAACAGGTTCGGAAACAGCTCTGGGCGAATGTAGTTTGTTACGAATACCACAGGTCTATCTTCAAGGTATCGCACACGGTCGACTCGATACACATCCGAGAAAGGCTGCAAGTCCAGCAAACGCGCCGCTTGTTTGTTTGCCAACGTCCCTTTTGCTGCAACCAACTCCGTTTTTGGCACACGATTTTGCGCTTTCGCCATGTTCGGGAAGTTTAGCGTTTGGGTTGGGTCGTAACGCAATGGCTCGGGTGAGATAAACCAACCTCGGCGATCTTCGCGATAGATTCGACCTTCTGCTTCTAGCAGTGATAAAGCTTCACGCAAAGTAACGCGTGTAGTATCGAACGACTCCGCCAACTTACGCTCTGCTGGCAGTTTTTGACGCGGCGATAGCATGCCCGCTTCAATCTGTTCAACAATCGAATCTTTAATTTTTACGTATTGCACGAAGTGTCCTTATCTTTTGCGCCAAGCTTGTGTGCGATTTTCTAACAATTTACCCAAAGTCATCTGAACAATCTTCGCAATTGCGGCAGCAATCATGATCATCACAGCCATAGCTGCTGCAGCGCCAGTTTGACCTGCATCGTCCATATTCAGAATTGAGACCGAAGCCGGAATCGTATCGGTTGAGTAAAGGAATACTACCGCAGAAGTGGTGGTCAATGCATTAACAAACAAGTAAGTCGCAATGTCCAAAATCGCAGGTAAACACACAGGTAATGTCACTTTAAAGAACAACTTGTATTGAGGAAGCTTCACCGATGCCGCCGTGGCTTCAATCTCCGATGGCAACTGCTTTAGCGCTGTCAGGGCGGTCATGTGACCCACTGTGTAGTAATGCACTACCGTGTTAATCACCAAGAATGCCATGGTGCCATAAAGCACGTTCAGAGGATTGTTCGCATCATTGAAGTAAAAGATGTAACCCAAGCCAAGCACCATACCCGGAACCGCCATTGGCACCACGCTGAGCATTTGCATCACTTGACGAATTGGACCAAACGCACGCCCTTTCTCAATGCAGTAAGCACCGACAAAGATGATGGCTGTACCAATAACCGCTGTCCAACCTGCCAGCGTTAGCGAGTTGAAGAATGGGCTCCAACCGTAAGTGCTCATTTCGGCAAAGTTGTAGTTGTTTAACGTTAGAGCTTTGTTCCAAGGCCAGAACGTAACTAACGAGCCATACACCGCCATACCAAGCACTGCCAACACTGCAATAGAAATGATGCTGCAGTAAACCAAACAAATGCTGTCGCGCGCTTTGTTAGGTTCTGGCTGATAAGGCACCGAGCGAGTGTCAAATAAGCTCTTTTGCTTTTTCTGTACCCAGCGGTCTGCTCCAAATGCCATTACCGCAGGGAATAAAAGCATAATGCTGGTCACCGCCCCCATGGCAAAGTTTTGTTGCCCCACGACTTGCTTGAAGATGTCAGTCGCCAGAACGTTGTAGCTGCCACCAATCACTTTCGGCACACCAAAGTCCGTGATAACCAGTGTAAAGACGACGATAAGCGTACTGATCAAACCGTATTTCGCCGCAGGTAGCGTCACCATAAAGAAGGTTTTGATGGGCGATGTTTTAAGTGCGCGGGCAGCTTCATACAAACGGGCATCTGAAGTGCGCAGCGAAGTAGTCAAAATCATCAATGCATGAGGGAAGGTCCAGAAAATCAAACCCATCGAGATACCAATCACGCCGTAAATCGAGTTTCCTAACAACATCTCTTTGGCAATGCCTTGATTACCGAAAAGGAAGATCAAACTGATCGCTGGTAACAGCGAAGGCGCAAGAATTGGCGCAGTACCTAGGATTTGGAACAAACCTTTAAACGGCATGCATGAACGAGTCAGCGCGTAGGCATAGCCAAATGCAAGCACACCGACTAACGAGGTCACTATCACGCCCAAAGTGAAGGTGTTGCCCACCGACACCCACAAGCTTGAAGAGGAAAAGTACGTCGCAAAGTTTGCCAATCCGACAAATTCGCCATTGGCATTTTGCACACTCTTGGTCAACATAGCCCAAAGCGGCATTAAGATGAACAACACCATCATGGTCGACAAGCCAGCGAGCAAACCAAACAACACAAGGTTGTCGCGGCTAACACGTCCGAGTAGGGATTTTGCTTTGTCTTGCGTGGTCAGGCTATTCATCGTCATTGTCTTCGCATCCATGTTTACACCTACGCCGCTAGCGCTTTATCAACCGAGGGCACGGCGTAACCATGCAGCCCTTCTTCAGCAAACTGGATGTAACGTACATCGCCCGCCTTGATATTGAGTTTTTGAACCGTTTCCACAGGCACATCCACGACGATGGTTTTCGTTGAGCTGTCGTTTTGCAATACGCAATCAATGCGGAAAAACGCCCCTAGAAACTCGGTTGCGGTAACTCGCACAGGTAAAGAGTTGTTGTAGTTTTCAACGAACTTGATGCTTTCAGGGCGCACCGCAAGGTCGAAGCGGTCACCACGTTGGATCTCACGATTGGTCAAGCTTGGCGCTGGCATTAGGGTTTCTGCAATGCGCACTTGGGAGTCCGTAGCTACTGAGGTTTCAATAAAGTTCATGCTGCCGACAAACTCAGCGACAAAGCGCGTTGCTGGTTGTTGGTAGATCTCTTGAGGTGTACCGACTTGCTCAATCACGCCATGGTTCATTACCACGATACGATCCGCCATCGACAGCGCTTCGTCCTGATCGTGCGTAACCATGATGGTGGTGATGCCAAGCTTACGTTGCAGCTTGCAAATCTCGTCACGTAAGTGAACACGTACTTTTGCATCCAGCGCTGACAGCGGCTCATCCAATAACAATAAACCCGGAGACAACGCCAATGCACGAGCCAAAGCAACACGCTGCTGCTGACCACCAGAAAGCTGGTTAGGGAATTTCTCGCCAGAGGTTGGAAGACCAATGGTTTCTAACCAGTAATCCACCTTCTCTAACGCTTCTTTGGTCGACATGCCTTGGTTCTTCAAACCCACTGCAATATTCTCTTGCACAGTTAGGTTCGGAAACAGCGCGTAAGATTGGAATACAATGCCGAAATCGCGCTTCTCTGGTGGTAGGAATGTGGTCTCTTGACCGTTTTGAAAAATCGCACCAGACGTTGGCAAGTCTAAACCTGCAATAGCACGTAGCAGAGTGGTTTTACCGCAGCCAGAAGGACCAAGAAAACAAACAAACTCGCCCTTCTCAATCGCTAGCGAGATTTTCTTTAATGCTGTGAACTGTCCGAATTGCTTCACTACATTTTCGATATTTAGGTAATGTTGGTTAGTTGACATAACACACGCTCCAAATGGTATATACCAACTTTAGTTTTGGAGTGTTACGTTCCAATGACAAATTTATAGCCAGAAGATGACAAATAGATGAAGGGAGATGAGAGTGGTAATTAGAGATTCCCGACTTTCTTAAGTCCGTCGTTCCAGCGAACCTAGGTGAGACTAGGAATCTACTTGCAGCAAACTCTGAAATAACAGAGAAAACAAAAAATCCACCTCAACCGAGGTGGATTTCAGTATTCAACTCAAAGCAAATTCGATTAAGACTTTGGCTCTGATTTCGCGTCGAACTTCTCAGACCATGCCGCTAGAATCTCTGCACGCTTGCTGCCCATTTGCGCGAAGTCCATCTTCGCCATGTTCTCTTGAACGTTCGGGAAGTTAGACACGGTCGCTTTCACTTCTTTATGTGCAACCACTGGGTACATTTCTACGTAAAGCTCGTTTGCTGCTTTAGAGATTGACCAGTCGACAACACGTTTCGCTGCATCAGACTCTTTTACTAGACCAACAGCTTCTGATTCCCAGCCGATGCCTTTTGGTGTGATAACCGCTAGTGGTGCACCTTGTGTTTTCAGCTTCGCGCCGCGGCTTGCCATAGAAATACCAATAGCCACTTCACCCATGCCCGCTTGAACACATGGCTTAGAACCCGAGTGCGTGTAGTGTGCAATGTTCTTGTCTAAGTCACGCATGTAGTTCCATGCCTGATCTTCACCCATGTTTTGTAGCCAGGCAGAAACCTGCATATAGCCAGTGCCTGAAGACGCTGGGTTCGGCATTGCAATGTGACCTTTGTAAACCGGCTTCGTTAGGTCTTCCCAAGATGTTGGTTTCGGTAGGTTAAGTTGTTTCGCTACCGCTTCGTTGAAACAAACTGCGTTAAAGAACGCATCGTTACCGAACCAAGCTTGGTTTGATTGAGGGTCGTTTAGGTTCGCGTGCAGCTCTTCCAAACCTTTTGGTGTGTAAGGCTTAAGGAGACCTTCATCTTTAAGCAGTGCCATTGACGAGCCAGCAAGACCCCAAACCACTTCCGCTTGAGGGTTGTTCTTTTCTGCCAGCAATTTCGCCGTCATGATACCGGTGGAATCGCGAACCCACTTAATCTTGATATCTGGGTTATCTTTCTCAAACGCAGACTTGTATTTCGCAAGAATGTCAGTTTCGAAAGCGGTGTAAACCGTGACTTCCTGTGCTGCCATTGCATTCGTAGCTAGCAGAGAGACAAGTGCAGCCAGCGATCCTTTCATCAAACGGTTTTTCATCATTTTCTCCAGTTAATTTGGCTAAGTTTTAATTTGGTCTGTACCAGTTGACGATGTACACCCTACTGAGCCTTTGTGACGAATTCATGACCATTAAATGGCAGTTTTACGAAAATTTTCGATGAATAATCGTTCAATTGATCCACCATTTTCTGGATATTAAAGTTTTATGAAATTGGAGATTCGCCTATTTACTGCCCTCTTCTTCCTCGCTAGAGTGAACTCGAAATTTGGTGTAGACCAATTAGCCTATTCTGATGGAAATCGAGATGAAAAACGAATACCTACTACTGACTCCAGGTCCTCTATCTACTTCTGAAACGGTACGTGAAGCCATGCTTAAAGACTGGTGTACTTGGGATGATGAATACAACAAAGACATTGTAGAAGTGATCCGCACTAAGCTTGTAAAACTGGCGACGGAGCAAGACGGCTACACCAGCGTACTAATGCAAGGTAGCGGCACCGCATCAGTAGAAGCGACGATTGGCAGCGCCATTGGCAAAAATGGAAAATTGTTGGTTGTCGACAACGGCGCTTACGGTGCGCGTATCGCTCAGATCGCTGATTACCTAAATATTCCATGCCATGTAGTTTCCCCAGGCGAAACATCACAGCCACACTTGAACGAGGTGGAAACTGCATTGGCATCGGATCCTGCGATCACACACGTGGCGATTGTTCATTGCGAGACAACCACTGGCATGCTTAACCCAATTGAGGCATTTGCTTCTGCGGCAAAAGCTCACGGTAAAGTAGTGATTCTCGATGCCATGTCGAGCTTTGGTGGCATTCCTATCGATATCGCAGAGCTAGGCATCGATTTTATGATCAGCTCTGCAAACAAATGTATTCAAGGCGTGCCGGGCTTTGGCTTTGTGATTGCAAAACAAACTGAGCTAGAAAAGTGCCAAGGTCAGGCACGTTCTTTGAGCCTTGATCTTTACGACCAGTGGCACTGCATGGAAGTGAACCACGGTAAATGGCGTTTTACTTCTCCAACGCACACAGTTCGCGCTTTCTATCAAGCATTGCTAGAACTGGAACAAGAAGGCGGCATTGAGGCTCGTCATCACCGTTACCAAACTAACCAGAAAACACTGGTTGCAGGAATGCGTTCTCTGGGGTTCGAACCACTACTGAGTGATGACCTTCATTCGCCAATCATCACTTCTTTCTACTCTCCGACGCACAGTGATTACCAGTTCAAAGCGTTCTACACACGTTTGAAAGAGCAGGGCTTCGTGATTTATCCGGGTAAAGTATCGAACGCAGATTGCTTCCGCATCGGCAACATTGGCGAAGTTTACCCAGCAGATATCGAGCGCTTAATCGGTGCGATTGAAAAAGCAATGTACTGGCAAGTTGCTTAAAGCAGCCTTCTGATTGAGAGAGCGTTATGACTCAGAATATCAAACCGACCCATTTCCGCAGCGAAGGTGATGTCAACACGACACCAGCGCGCCAAGCTTGGAATGCATCGATGGACGACGAACGCACGCAAGCTTTGTTGAAGCGTGATTCGGAGGTCTTTCTTCATCAAGCCATGTCAACGCCTTGCTTAGATACCTTGGAAGCAGCAGAAGGCATCTACATCCAAAACGCCACCGGCAAAAAGTACATGGACTTCCATGGCAATAACGTCCATCAGTTGGGCTACGGTCATCCGCATGTGATTAAACGTGTGCAAGAGCAAATTGCCAAACTGCCGTTTTCACCACGTCGTTTTACCAACGAGACCGCGATTGAGTGTGCCGAAAAACTTACCCAAATATGTGGCGGCGAATTGAATCGCGTGCTGTTTGCGCCGGGTGGCACATCTGCAGTGGGCATGGCACTTAAACTAGCGCGCCATATCACGGGCAACTACAAGGTGGTGTCTCTGTGGGATTCCTTCCACGGCGCATCATTGGATGCCATCTCAGTGGGCGGCGAAGCGTGTTTTCGTCAAGGAATGGGACCATTAATGGCAGGTGTTGAACGCATTCCACCAGCAGTGTCTTACCGAGGCGCTTTTCCAGTCGCGGACGGCAGCGACGTACATTACGCCGACTACCTTGAGTACGTGATTGAGAAAGAAGGTGGCGTGGGCGCGTTTATCGCAGAAGCGGTTCGCAACACGGATGTACAAGTGCCGAGCAAAGCCTACTGGAAACGCATCCGTGAAATCTGTGACAAACACAATGTCATGTTGATCATCGACGACATCCCTAACGGCATGGGTCGCAGCGGTGAATGGTTTACCTACCAAGCCTATGACATCGAGCCAGATATGCTCTGCATCGGTAAAGGTTTGGGCGGAGGCTTAGTGCCTATCGCAGCCATGGTGACCAAAGACAAATACAACACTGCTGAGCAAATCTCCATGGGTCATTACACTCATGAGAAAAGCCCTATCGGTTGTGCTGCAGCATTGGCAACCATGGAAGCCATTGAGCAAGACGGCTTGCTAGATAAAGCCAAAGCCGACAGCCAGTTCATGCGTGAAAAGCTGCTAGAGATGAAAGCCAAGTACCCAGTGATTGGCGATGTGCGTGGCATCGGCATGTTGTGGGGTATTGAGTTGGTCACTGACCAAGAGAGCAAAGCGCGCGCCTATGACGAAGCAGAAGCCGTGCTGTACCAATGCCTCAATAACGGCGTGAGCTTCAAGGTATCGCAAGGCAATGTGATTCAACTCAGCCCACCGCTGATCATCACTCGCGAACAACTGACAGAAGCGTTGGCGATCTTCGAAGAAGCCATCGCCAAAGTGTGTAAAGACTTTAACTACATTTAGGGTCGATAGACCTCAACAAAAACCAATTTATCCAGAGCGCGGTTCCAACGTGTAGGCAGCGCTCTGGCAAGCAAGAAAAAGGATTGAACATGAGCAACTCACCAATTCAAGCAGTGATCTTTGACTGGGCTGGCACTATCGTCGATTTCGGCTCTTTTGCGCCAACCAGCATCTTTGTGGAAGCGTTCAAACAAGGCTTTGATTTTGATATCGATCTTGAAGAAGCGCGGGAACCAATGGGGCTTGGTAAGTGGGATCACATCCAAGCTGTGGGTCGCATCCCTGCAGTTGATAAGCGTTGGAATGAGAAGTTTGGTCGCTCAATGACCAGCGAAGACATCGACGCTATCTACGCAGCATTCATGCCTCTGCAAAAAGCAAAAGTGGCTGACCACGCAGAGCCAATCCTTAATGCGATTGAAGTTGTGAACGGTCTGAAAGACAAAGGCATCAAGATCGGTTCTTGTTCTGGTTACCCTCGCGAAGTGATGGATGTGCTGATTCCTGTGGCTGCGGATTACGGCTACAAACCGGATTACGTAGTAGCAACGGATGACCTGCCGCAAGGTGGTCGCCCAGCACCATTTATGGCACTGAAAAACGTGATTGAGCTGAATGTAACGGACGTTAATGCGTGTATCAAAGTGGATGACGCCGCACCGGGCATCGATGAAGGTCACAACGCCGGTATGTGGACCGTTGGTTTGCTGCTTTCTGGTAACGAAGCAGGTCTAACGTTTGAAGAATACCAAGCTGCGGACGAAGCAACGCTTAATGCTGCTCGTGAAAAAGCGCGTGCAAAATTGCTCAAGAGCTCGCCGCACTACCTTATCGACACCATTGCTGACTTCCCTGAAGTGGTTGCAGATATCGAACGTCGCCTAGCGGCAGGTGAGCGTCCTTAGTCGACAATCACTATTCTCACGCATAAAAAAACCTCTCAGCATCGAGAGGTTTTTTGTATCGCGTTTGTCGCTAACCAAATCAAATTAGTTGATCGCAGTACTTGCTCGGCGTTTTAGCTTAAAGCCCATGTCCGTTACGTGCTCTACAGGCTCACCTTTAATGGCTTGCAGTAACTTGTCTGCGGCTTTCGTCCCCATACGTTCGTAATCGAATTCCGCACAGGTCAAACTTGGGTAGGCGTGCTCACCCATGGAAGAGCCTTCCAAACAGATAATCGCAATGTCGGTCGGGACTTTCAGCACTCGGCGGTGACACTCAAACAACGCGCCAATCGCAATCTCTTCATGGCTACATACCAGAGCATTCAAACTTGAATCGCGCAGCAATAACTTTGCCAACCCTTCCGCACCTAATTGTGACGATGGTGCTTCGTGCGTGGTTAAAAAATGGTCCGGTGCAAGGTAGTTCTCAATCATCGCGCTTTGCCAGCCGTGTAGCTTACGTTGCAAAGTGGAGTGATCCCCACGTGCCCCAATGAAGCCCACGTTCTTGAAGCCTTGCTCAATCACATGCTTGGTACAGGCTTTACCCACCTCAAAATGGTCAACACCGATATTGAGATAACTGGCTTTCGAACTTAGCTCAGCAATTTCCAATACGGGTGTGTTCGAGGCTTCCAAAAGCTGATTAGTACGTTGGCTGTGTTCATTACCAAACAGCACCACTCCGGCTGGACGGCTCTCAAGAAATGTCGAAAGCAGTTTCTCTTCTTGCTCTACCGAGTAGTCACTGTAACCAAGCAGCAACTGATAACCCGCTTTGTTCAACGCTTGTTGAAAGCTCGGTAAGAAAAGCGCGCACGCTTTTTCAAACAGGGAAGGAATGATAAGAGCGATGGAGTAACTTTCAGCAGACGCCAAAGCCCCTGCCGCTTTATTCGGGATATAGCCGAGCTCATCAACCACTTGTTGAATCTTTTCTCTCAGCTTGTCAGATACTAGCTCGGGCGTTCGTAATGCTCTCGACACCGTCATGGTGCCTACGCCGGCTTTTTTAGCGACGTCCGCCAAGGTGACATTGCCAGTACTTCTTCGTTTGCGAGGTTCGCTCATTGTTCTTATTTAGTGTTCTCTATTTTCTGCCGCGACATCTTACCACAGCGTTTTAGTGGTTTTGATATTAGCGCATTAGAAGTCGATCACAAGCATATGAAACTCGGATGACTGATAAAAATGGTAGCGCTATCACAATTTATGATAGCGCTATCAGATAGCGCTACCATTTGTGATCATTCTCAGGTTTTTCTGACAAATTGATCGATAAAGTACCCATCAACAAAACAACAAACCGGAAAGATCCAATGCTACGTGAACTGATTACCTCTGATGTGATTCGCATCCATTCTGATGCTACTGACTGGAAAGATGCGGTGAGCAAATCCTGTGAAGCACTGATTGAAAATGGCGCGATTGAGCCAAGCTACGTGGACGCTATTTACCGCTCACACGAAGAGCTCGGTCCTTACTACGTGGTAGGTCCTGGTATGGCAATGCCACACGCTCGCCCTGAAGATGGCGTTAACCGTTTGTCTCTTGCTATCACGGTGATTCAAAACGGCGTGAACTTCGATTCTGAAGGTAACGACCCAGTGAAAATGCTGGTTACGCTAGCCGCGACAGACAGTAACTCGCACGTGGATGCGATTTCTAAACTGGCTGAGTTGTTTATGAATGAAGAGCATGTAGAAGCCATCTGCTCCGCTCAAAACACACAAGATGTTCTCGCGATCATCGAAAAATACTAACTCCTGATGTGCCCTTCAAAATGGGCATACACCCCTATAAAAAGAAAAGGTCTGAATTATGAAAATTATGGTTGTTTGCGGTCACGGTCTTGGTACTAGCCTAATGATGGAAATGAGCATCAAAGGCATCGTGAAAGAATTGAATGTAAACGCAGAAGTGGATCATATCGATCTAGGTTCTGCAAAAGGTACGGATTGTGACATCTTCATCGGTACTAACGACATCGTTGAGCAGTTGAACGCACTGGGCGTTGAACCACGCATCGTTGCGCTTGATAACATGGTCGACAAAGTGGCAATGAAAGAGCGTCTATCTGTGGCACTTCAAGAGCTTGGCGCTCTATAAGGTGGCGTTATGGAATTTTTCAGTTTCTTAATGAACGATGTCCTATCAGAGCCGGCGGTTCTGGTAGGTCTTATCGCCCTAATCGGCTTAATTGCCCAGAAAAAACCGGTCACCGAGTGCATTAAAGGCACGGTAAAAACCATTCTTGGTTTCATCGTGCTTGGTGCGGGTGCGGGTCTGGTTGTAACTTCTCTGGGTGACTTTGCGACGATTTTCCAACACGCGTTCGGCATCACTGGCGTGGTTCCAAACAACGAAGCTATCGTCTCTATCGCGCAAGAAGCGTTTGGTAAAGAGATGGCGATGATCATGTTCTTCGGTATGTTAGTGAACATCTTGATCGCTCGCTTCACGCCATGGAAATTCATCTTCCTAACGGGTCACCACACGTTATTTATGTCAATGATGGTAGCGGCGATCCTTGCTTCTAGCGGCATGAAAGGTGTTCCACTGATCGCGCTTGGCTCTCTAGTTGTGGGCTCTGTGATGGTGTTCTTCCCTGCGATTGCTCACAAGTACATGAAGCAAGTAACAGGTTCTGACGACGTTGCGATTGGTCACTTCTCTACCCTTTCTTACGTACTAGCGGGCTTTATTGGCAGCAAGTTCGGTAATAAAGAACACTCTACTGAAGAGATGAACGTACCTAAGAGCTTGTTGTTCCTACGTGATACGCCAGTGGCAATCTCATTCACCATGGGCATCATCTTTATGGTGACGTGTATCTTCGCTGGCGGTGACTTTGTACGCGAAGTTAGCGGTGGTAAACACTGGTTCATGTTCGCACTGATGCAATCCATCACATTCGCCGGTGGTGTGTACGTTATCCTTCAAGGTGTACGTATGGTTATCGCAGAAATCGTTCCAGCGTTTAAAGGCATCTCAGACAAACTAGTACCAAACGCAAAACCTGCGCTTGATTGTCCGGTTGTATTCCCATACGCACCAAACGCAGTATTAGTTGGCTTCCTATCGAGCTTTGCGGCGGGTCTTTTGGGTATGTTCCTACTTTACGTGATGGGGCTTACTGTGATTATCCCTGGTGTCGTTCCACACTTCTTTGTAGGTGCAGCGGCAGGTGTATTTGGTAACGCTACAGGTGGTCGTCGCGGTGCAATCTTGGGTGCTTTTGCACAAGGTCTACTGATTACCTTCCTACCAGTATTCCTAATGCCAGTGCTTGGTGACCTAGGCTTTGCTAACACAACCTTTAGTGACGCAGACTTCGGCGCTGTAGGTATCCTACTGGGTCTGATTGTTCGCTAAGTAGTTAGTCTGAATATGACGAGCTGAGAACTGGCGTGATTAATGCGGGAATAGGCTCATCGGCATCAATCTTCAAGAATCTCTAGTCATAGCAAACGACTGGCTTTAGAAGAAACCAGTCATAAAAAGCAATCATAGAAAGAAAACAAACGCCCCTTACGTGAGGGGCGTTTTTCTTTTTGGCACTATCTTAAGGAGGTTTGGCTTATTGAAGCGTAGTTCCGTTAGATAGCAGCTTCCTTGTCGGCTCTTGCTCGGTGTATTCGACCGCATCGTGAGCGGCGAGCTTATCGACTTCCGCCTGTTCACCCACCACAATCAACACATGTTGTTTCACCAGAGCGTCGACTACTTCAATGTTGTGCTGACGAAGAAGCGCTCTCACTTCGCTCTCTTTTCCTTCATGATACTTAATAAAGTAACGTTCAGGTTGCTGCTCGGCTTGATCTTGGCGTTCATCCACGAGAGGAAATCCTTGATTGTTTGCCAAGCTGCTTGAGCTCAGTCCGATTGCCAATAGTGCGGTAGCGCCTACCGCAGACAAAGAAAGTAAGGTCAACTTCTTCATAGTCACTCCTTATTGAAAGGTCAGAGTCCAACTGTTGATGGTGCCTGTGTCTCTTCTGGCACTGTCTACCGCTTTTAGTTCCCATGTACCTTGCGATTCAAAACCAGAAAAATCCGCTTGGAACGTGTTTTTTATATCGTTAGCGCTGCCGCCAGTATTATTGTGAAGTACAACTTCTCCACCAGTCGGTGACGTTAAAGTCACTCGTAGATCACCGATGTAAGTGTGGCTAATATCAACGTCAATACTTACTGTGCCTGAATCACCAGAGCGATCGACTTCTACTGCACTGATTGCGCCAGAAGATTTATTATCTGGAATCGCAACAGGGCTGGTATTTGAGAAGCTAGAATCCGAAGAGCTACCACCATCAGGTCCATTACAGCCAGCGTCCAAGAACAGCTTCGCCGCTTCAGCATTAACTAGGCCGTGGCCAGTACGGTTGTCTCGACCAGCAACATCAATATCTGTTGCAGTTTTCACTAGGGCATTACGCACTTGCGCTGCTGTACAGGTTGGGTGGTAACTCCACACCAAGCCAGCTACGCCCGTTACGTGCGGTGTCGCCATTGATGTACCATTGTAGTATTCGTAATCTTCACCAGAGGTTGTTGCAACAGTAATTTCCTGACCAACATACCCCAACAGCTCTTGACCAAATGCACGATCAACCGTTACCGAAACCATACGATAAGCGTTGTTTGTGTCTACCAAGAATGGGTTTTGTAAACCAGGTAGTTCAGAGTTGCTGTATACGATTGCAGCTCGCGCACCCGCATTGTAACAAGCCTGAACCGCATCCACTTCAGGGTAGTTTCCTGAAGACTGGTTGCCAATACGCTCAGTCAAACAAATTTTGCCCGACATATCACCACAGTTAAAGTTACCGCCAGATACATCACAGCTATCTAGCGTTGCCGTTACTGAACCCGCGATTGGATCCGGAACATACGAAGAACCGTTATTGATCAAACGATTGTGAGGAACAATCCCACGATCAAACTGACTGACACCATTCAAGGTAATATCAGAAAGTTTACCTTCACCTACCGTAACCGTTGATAAGATCGCCACACCCGGGCCTGAGATCTCAACTTGATTAGTAGATTGTGAGAACGCTGCATGATCATTTTGATTATCAACAGCCGCAACAGACATCACTGAGTCATAAGAAGCTGGATAGCTGTGCGCTGTATTGCCATCATTACCCGCTGCGGCGATCAATAGAACGCCTTGATCGTAAATATTTTGCAGTGCATTTTGCTCAGTTCGGCTTGATTGACTACCACCAAGGCTCATGTTCACAACGTTAGCACCATTATCGGCACAGGTCTGGATTGCTTTAACAAGCCCAGATGAGTAACCCCAACCCGATTCGTTAAATACTTTCACGATGTGCAAATTCACATTCTGGTTTGGCATCACACCCTTTACACCTTCGGTGTTGGCAATCGCAGCAATCGTACCCGCGACGTGAGTACCGTGGGCATTGTTGTTACCCGGATCACTCCATGATCCCGTACCACTATCGTTAGTACCAGCAACGCGGTTACCGCTTAGGTCGTTGTGCGAAATGTCGTACCCTGAATCGATAATACATACAGTGCGATTACCCGCATTGAAGTCAGCTAGCAGTTGAGCATTAACCGCTTCATATCCCCATGGGGTCGTTTCGCTGAGCAAATAGCGAGGTGGATCGACTTCCACGTATTCCACATCACTACGATTGCGAAGCGGCTCTAAGTCATCGCCATCCAATTCAACGCTGTAAATGGCGCGATTGCCTAGTTTTTCCACCTTACGTGCCTTCACCTGTTCTAGAACAGACTCCTGCGCGATTCGTGGCCCCCAGAATGAGTTACCACCCATTGAAGAACGGCTGACTGCATCTTCTTTGAATTTGACGATGTACTTCGTCGGTAACTTAGATTCATCAAATCCCATTGGTGGAGCCGCAAACGCTGACATCGAAGTGGTCAGTGCTATTGCTACGGCAGACAACGAAAATAAGCCTTGTTTTTTACTTGTTGTGTAGTGCATTTGCCCTATTCCTTATTTGAGCTAATTTTTATTCACTATATTCTCATGAAAAGTCATCATCATGATGTTTACATGAGAGCTTCAGCTATAGTTTACAGAGCAAAAATGCCAAACAATTTGTTTCATGAATATACAAATTTGTACAAAAGATCATTCAATAAACACTTTAAGTTAACATTAAAAATCATCGACAAAACCTTATAAAGCAATTACTTAATTAACAAAAAGTGAATGTTAAATTAATGTTAGTGAGTAATTATTCTAAATATCACCCATTTAATCGATTGCTATGCTGAATGGATTTTTTGACCGTGGTGCCAAAACTGAAATATTGAATATTTAGTTGTTGACTGTCTTGAGCATTTACTCAGAATTAGAAGGTTTAGTGAGAAAAATTCTCATCTAAATACTGTTATAGCCGAGCGTATTCACGCATTCGGAACAATAACCATTACAAGAAGAGTGAATGATGAAAAAAACAATCACACTATTAACTGCATTACTTCCGCTTGCCTCCGCCATTGCAGAGGAGCCAACTTTATCACCAGCAATGGTTTCTGCGGCTGAAGTGGTTAGCGCGCAAGAAAATCAAACTTATACGTACGTTCGATGCTGGTATCGTACGAGCCACTCTAAGGACGATGCGGCTACCGATTGGAAATGGGCAAAAAACAAAGATGGTAGTGACTTCACTATCGATGGTTATTGGTGGAGCTCTGTTTCATTTAAAAACATGTTCTACACCAATACCTCACAAAACGTAATTCGCCAGCGTTGTGAAGAAACACTAGATCTAGCGAACGAGAACGCAGACATTACATTTTTTGCTGCCGACAATCGTTATTCTTATAACCACACGATCTGGAGCAATGATGCTGCAATGCAACCAGATCAGATAAACAAAGTAGTGGCTTTAGGCGATAGCTTGTCTGATACAGGCAACATCTTTAACGCGTCCCAATGGCGCTTTCCTAACCCGAATAGCTGGTTCTTGGGTCACTTCTCAAACGGTTTTGTTTGGACGGAATACGTTGCTAAAGCCAAAAACTTACCGCTATACAACTGGGCAGTTGGTGGCGCAGCAGGTGAAAACCAATACATCGCGCTAACTGGTGTCGGCGAACAAGTTTCTTCTTACTTAACCTACACAAAGCTGGCGAAGAACTACAACCCTGCTAACACATTGTTTACGTTAGAGTTTGGTTTAAATGATTTCATGAACTACAACCGTAGCGTGCCGGAAGTAAAAGCGGATTACGCTGAAGCTCTGATTCGTTTAACAGACGCTGGCGCGAAGAACTTCATGTTGATGACACTGCCAGATGCAACCAAAGCACCACAGTTCAAATACTCAACACAGGAAGAAATTGAAACGATTCGTGCGAAAGTATTGAAGATGAACGAGTTCATCAAAGCACAAGCGATGTACTACAAAGCCCAAGGCTACAACATCGCATTGTTTGATACACACGCACTGTTTGAGAAGTTAACCTCGGCACCAGAAGAACACGGTTTCGTAAATGCAAGCGACCCTTGCTTAGACATCAACCGTTCATCCTCTGTTGACTACATGTACACTCACTCATTACGTTCTGAATGTGCAGCATCTGGCGCAGATAAGTTCGTGTTCTGGGATGTGACTCACCCAACCACAGCAACGCATCGTTATGTGGCTGAAAAAATGTTAGAAAGCAGCAATAACTTAGAAGAGTTTCGCTTTTAATAAGCCGTTGTTGTTCATTGCAAGTTAATCTGCATAAAAATGACCACGATGCTTCGTGGTCATTTTTTATCGACATCGACCCCCGATAACGGGTTTATTTGAGCTCGCTTACTTCAAGCCGTTGATTTAGAGACGTTGACTTTGAGCAGTCTCATTCAGCGTTCTGTTTTGGTACGTTACCGCGGAAGCTGTTCACCATAATAGAGATCAACGTCTTTAAGGTTTCATCATCACTGCGGTATGAGTAGGCTCGTATACCCGTAAACTGAACCTGGAACAACTGAGCAAGAAGCAATGTATCCTGGGCTTCAATTTCGCCATTCTCGATTGCTCGCTCAAACAGCTTTGCAAGAAAAGATTCAAATTGGTTTGCTAAGCTGTTTGTTTGATTGCGCAGCGCATTAAAATCCTCAGCAAATTCACTTGCTGATTTGACTAACATGCACACTTCACTGGGATTGGAGTCTCGCTGATTGATAACCACATCAATCGCGAAAGCTTCTATTGCATCTAGAACCGTTGTGTTCTGAGCTAAATGCAACTCAAACAGGGCTTGTAAGTTCGCAACGTACATTTTTAGCGCTTCACAATATAGCCCCTCTTTTGACCCAAACGTCGCATAGATACTTCCAGGACGCAGATTAACGCTATCTTGTAAATCACGTGTAGATGTTGCATGAAAACCTTTCTTCCAGAATAGATCCGAGGCAGCTTTCACCACTTCATCACGTTGGAATTTCTTTGTATTCGCCATGAGCAATTATCAATTTTGAACATATGCTCAATTTTATATTGAGCGACCGCTCAAAATCAACTATCCTGTTCTTGCCTAATCCGCTCATATCCAATTACAGGAGATTTAAACATGGCAGAATTTAAACTGTATACCGCAGAAAACGCACCCGAAGGATCAAAGCATCTGATTGAAAATTCAGTCAAAGCGTTTGGCATGCTACCAAATCTTCATGCTGTTATGGCTGAAGCGCCAACCTTGCTTGAGGGTTATCAAGTTGTGCATGAGCTCTTTCAACAAACATCATTTAACGCAGAAGAATTGACCGTCGTATGGCAAACCATCAACGTTGAACATGGTTGTCACTATTGCGTTCCTGCTCATAGTGCGATCGCGGCGTCAATGAAAGTGGATCAGGAGATTGTTGATGCTCTCGTCAACCAAACACCATTGGCAGACGAAAAACTTGAAACACTACGAGAAACAACGCTTCAAATGGTGCGCCAACGTGGTGTAGTGGAAGAGTCTCAGATAGAGAAGTTCTTTGCGGCGGGTTACGGACAGCAGCAACTGCTTGAAATTGTACTTGGTCTAGCGCAAAAAGTGATGAGTAACTACACCAATCACCTAGCTGACACTCCGGTTGATGCACCTTTCAAGAAGTTCGCCAAGTAACTTAAGCTTTTATTACTGGCCCCATCAATGGGACCAGTAATACCTTCAAAAAAGGCTTTGTTGCATGACGCTTCGCTAGTGTGCGCTGATCCCTAATTACAACGGCGCAACGTCGGTTCCTCCTAAAGACTGGTAAAGCGTAACCTGAGTGAGAAACTGGTTGTAGCGGTTTTCCAACAAAGAAGCTTGCGCGTTTCTGGTGTCTTCTTGTGCATTCAAATAGTCCATGATCGACGTCGAGCCATACTGATACCGCGCAGCATAAATGGACTCAGCGGCACTTGCGGCATCATATTGCTCTTGTAAACGCGCCGCCTGATACTTCAATTTCTCGCGTGCTGACAAGGCATTTTCGACATCTTGGAATGCGGCGTACAACACTTGGCGATAACTCACAATAGCCGATTGATAGTCTAAATCGGCAATGGCTTGGCTATTTTTCATCTCATTCCACTGCAAAAACGGCAACGTCATATCCGCACCTAAACTGCCGATCGGGTTGGAAAGCAGGTCTTTGAGCGCTTGTGACGATCCACCCAAAGCCCCAGTGAGCGTCAGCTTGGGCAAGTAGTCTAAATCTGCTGCGTCTTTATTTGCTAGCGCGGCTTTGACTTCATAAAGCGCTGCTTTAATGTCGGGTCTGCGGATCAATAAATCAGACGGAGCACCAACACTCAACGATGGCATATCGCCTTCAGGCAGCATTTGGATGTTTGCACTGATGCTCTTCGGCGGTTGATTGAACAAAATCGCAAAGGCGTGGTTTGCCTCAAGTAAACTCTGTTCAAACTCACTTTGCTGCGCTTGTAAGCTTGCCAACGTACGTTTGGCTTCAAGCACATCTAACTGATCCACAGCGCCAAGTTGGTACTGTTTTTTAATCAATTGTAGCGTTTGAGCTGCGTCTTCCACATTACGCTGACTGAGGTTTAAGCGCTGTTTTAGATAGCCGATTTGCCAATATAACGATGCCGTCGTTGCCACCAAACTTTGTGCGGTCGCCTCGCGATCTTGTTGACTTGCAATCGCCGTCCACTTGGCTTGGTCAACGTCTGCCGAGATTTTTCCCCACAAATCCAACTCGTAATTGACGGACAAGTTAGTGCTGTAGCTATCTGCCGATTCCCCGCTATCAAGAGATTTTTGAACTTGTCCTGATGTGGAAGAACTCAACGTAGGGAAAAGGTCATCTTGCGTTAAACCCAGCTGTAAACGCGCTTTCTTTAGCGTTAGCGTTGCCAGCGTCAAATCGTTGTTTTGAGCCAACACCTGAGCAATGTATTGATTAAGCGTTGGGTCGTTAAACGCCAACCACCAAGGATCCATGCTGACATCACCCGCAACATGCATCTGTTGCCAATTTGCAGGCACTTGCACCTCAGGAGCTTGATAGTTGCTACGCATAAGCGACCCACAACCTGACAACCACACTGCACTTAAGGCAGCCGCGACCAATCGAGTTTTGAATTTCATTGTGTTACTCATTTTTAGTCTCTCGCTAGCGCTTCTATCGGATCGAGTTTGGCGGCATTGCGAGCGGGTAAAAAGCCGAAAGCGATGCCAATCAACGTTGAGCAAATAAACGCCCAGATGATCGAGTTCATTGAGTAAATCATTTGGAAGCTGCTGCCAGATGTACTGAATGCAAAACCAATCAAAAACGCCAAGCCAATACCAGCAATGCCACCACACAAACACACTAGTACCGCTTCAATCAAAAACTGACGCAAAATATCCGCTTGCCGCGCACCCACAGCCATTCGTACACCGATCTCTTTCGTGCGCTCTGTCACCGACACCAACATGATGTTCATTACGCCAATTCCGCCGACAATTAGGGAGATCACCGCAATCGCTGAGATCAGTAACGTCATGGTGGCGGTGGTTTTCTCGATGCTCTGACGAATGGTGTCAGTGTTAATCGTGAAGAAATCTTCTGTACCGTGGCGCATTTTTAACAAGTTGATGATGCTCTGTTCTACCGCTGCGCTTGGGGCGTTCTCATCAATCCGTACAGTAATGCCGTTGAGGTAGCGTTGTCCCATCATTCGTCCCGACATGGTGGTGTATGGCACCCAAATTTTCAGCGCGTCGCTGTTGCCAAACGCGTCTTCTTTTTTCTGCGTGACACCCACAATACGCACTGGCAATGAACCAAGAAAAATCACTTCACCAATCGGATTTCTATCCGCAAACATTTCCTTTCTGGTGTTGTCATCAATCACTGCTTCTTGGGCGAGTGAGTTCACGCTCTCTTCATCCCAAAACTGACCTTTGGCGATCTCATAACCGCGCACACGGAAATAATCTTCCCCAACCCCTTCCACAGACGCGGTTGCATCCTGATTGGCGTAACGCACGGTTAAGCTGTTGGATAAAGACGGCGTGACACTGTCGACAAAAGGTAGACTCTCCAACGATTTAGCATCGTCGGCGGTTAGCGTTTTCACTCGTCCGGAGCGGCGGTCACCAAACCCTTTGCCCGGCCTGACATCAATGGTGTTTGTTCCCATGGATGAAATATTCGACAAAATTTGCTGTTGTGAACCATTACCTAGTGCCACCACGGAAACCACCGAGGCTATACCAATAATGATGCCGAGCATGGTCAAAAACGTGCGCATTCTGTGGCTAGACATCGCCAGCAGCGCCATTTTGAGCGCGTCAATAAAACTGTCCCACTTCCACCACTTACTGGCGACTTGCGCTGGGCGATGAAAAGACGTGCTCGGTGTCTGTACTGCTTGCTCATTGATTACAACTTGTGCATTTGGCGTATCTGCAATGATTTCACCATCTTTGATTTCAATGATGCGATCCGCAAAGTTCGCCACGTTCATATCATGAGTCACTAAGATGACCGTATGCCCAAGTTGATGCAACTCTTTAAGCAGTGCCATCATCTCTTGCCCACTGTGACTGTCTAATGCGCCAGTGGGCTCATCAGCGAGAATCACCTCACCGCCGTTCATCAGTGCACGAGCAACACTCACGCGCTGTTGCTGGCCACCACTCAGTTGGCTGGGCTTGTGAGTGAAACGATCTTCCAGCCCTAAGCGAGCCAATAACGACTGCGCTCGATCCGTTCTTTGACGATGAGGAACTCCCGCGTAAACCGCCGGTACTTCCACGTTTGCCACCGCGGTTAAATCCCCCAGCAGATGGTAACGCTGGAATATAAAGCCAAAATACTCGCGGCGCAGTTCCGCCAGTTGATCAGATTCCAACGTCGAGACATCTTGCCCATTAATGAAGTATCGACCGCTGGACGGTTTATCCAAGCAGCCGAGCACATTCATCAGCGTCGATTTACCTGAGCCTGATGCCCCCACGATCGCGACCATTTCACCGCGTTTTATCTCTAAATTAATGTGGTTCAACACGGTAAGCGACTCGTCGCCAGAGACAAATCGTCGAGTTAAATCCTCAACTTTTAAAAGCACGTCACTCATATTAGAACCTCATTGGAGGTCGACGACGATCACCTCGGCTTGATGATTCTCCATCCATAGCATTGCCAAGAACAACTTGGTCGCCCTCCTTCAAACCTGAGAGAATTTCTGCGTTCACTTTGTTGTTGATACCCACTGTCACGGGCTTTTGCACCACTTGGCCCTGTTCAAGCACTGGTACGGTATAGTTGCCTTTGCCGCCAGATTTTTGCAGCACTTGTGAAGGGACAATCAAGGTATTTTCCGATTGCTCAAGGACAATCGAAACTTGCGCAGTCATGCCGATACGCAAAATACCTTGCGGGTTCTTCACGTCAAATACAGCGTTGTAGTAAATGGCATCGCTATCTGAAATGCTCAAATCGCTGTCATCGCCATCCATGATGGTTGGCCCCGGCTCAATGGCGCGCAATGTACCTTTAAACTGCTGATTCGGTTTGCCTAAAATGGTGAACAGCGCCGTTTGGCCTGGGTGAACAAAAATCACATCGGCTTCCGAAATTTCGGCTTTCACCGTCATCGTATCTAACTTGGCTAACTCGATAATCGTTGGCGTGGTTTGATTGGCGTTTACGGTTTGTCCTTCTTCCACCGCGGTGTAGACCACCGTGCCATCCATCGGTGCGTTGATGGTGGTGTAACCGAGATCTAACTGCGCATTGTCGACGTTGATTTTGGCTTTCTCGATTTCGGCATCCAGTTGCGCTAACTCGGCTTTGTAGATGGCGAGCGTCGCTTCGGCATTCTCGTAATCAGCTCGTGAGCTCGCTTTCGCTGCCAACATGCCTTTTTGGCGCACGTATTCATAGTTTGCTTGTTTAATCTGCGCTTGCTTAGCCTGGTACTGAGCGTTGAGACTATTAAGAGACGCTTGGGCTTCTTTGAGGCTGTTTTGCTGAGTCAGGCTGTCAATCTGTGCAATCAAGTCCCCCTGTTTTATCTCATCCCCTAAGTTCACAGCGAGGCGTTGAATTTGCCCAGATACTTGCGCACCTACATTCACCAATTTGGACGCTTGCAACATGCCGTTAGCTAATACCGCCTTTTCGATATTGCCTTTGCGAACGACTTCTGTCGCGTAAGGAGAAATGGGTTCTGGACGTTGCAGATAATGATAACCACCAGCACCAATAGCAAGTAGGCCACACAAAACGAGCCATTTTTTATTGAGTTTCATAGCAGGAGTGAAGTAAATAATCGTTTTGATTTTATACTGCTATTTGTCTTAGCCGTACAGGGTACGAGACGTAAAGATAGGTAAATTAACGTCAAGAAACTGAATGAATAACTTCACTAACGTGAAAAATCAGAGATATTATAGTCACTTCAAAAATTTATTATTCAATACGTATAGCAAAGACCATTTTTAATATAGAAATTCAAGTTATAAGTATTATAAACAAAACTTTTAAATACCAACAAACCAGTAAAAATCTTAACTTATTCAATATGCAATCCATCAAAATTTCATTATGGCCATTTTTAATTATTGAATTTCAAGAGGAGTTAAGTGGCAAGTTAAATAAAAAATACCCACATAACACAGGTAAGACCGAGAGGAGTGTGTCATGTGGGTTTAAACGATAGTTCTCTTGCTGATTCGAACTACCAACGTTGGGATGCAATGGAAATACAAATGACTCAGAGTTTCCATCACGGACACTTTATCGCTGGATTTCCCTCTATTTGTTAGGGAACAGTCAGTACAATAAAAATAGAGAAGTAATACCGCAAAAATAAAAATAGAGGTTCAGGATTTAATTTACACGTAAAATAACCACTATATTCACGCCATGAAGCATTAATAAATTAAACAATAAATATTTATTAAGTTAAATTTACTTATTGTCAGCACACTGTTAGTTTTACTCTTAAATGCACTGGTCAGATTTGTTTATTTTACTGATTTTCGTTGCAATACAACTTCTAATTAATTCATGAGAAAAACATGCAGCGACAATTAACTCTTTCACCGATTTATTTATTAATCGGGTTAGCCTCCTCGACGGCGTATGCCGGTGGTTTTCAAATTAACGAACATTCTGCGACGGGTCTTGGTCGTGCTTTTGCTGGTGATGCCGTCATTGGTGATAATGCGTCTGTAATCAGCCGCAACGCCGCAGCGATGACGCTGTTTAAACAAAATGCCTTATCGTTCGGTGTCACTTACGTCAAACCTGACGTTACCGTTAAAAATGCGCAATATCATCGAGCTAACATTAATGCGGATGTCAATGTTGGTATGGGTGGTTTTCCTCCGTCCCCTCAAGTTGACATTACCCCGTCCTTCTCTCAAACCGTGACCGACATTGATGACGTCGATGGCGTTGGTCAACCAGCCGTTGTACCCAATTTTTACTTTATTCACCCTATCAACGACGACTGGTATCTAGGCTTATCGGCATATTCCAACTTCGGAACCGACATGGAGTTTAAACCAAACTATGGCGCACCTGTTTTTGGCGGTGTCACCAGCGTAGCGAGTGTCAACCTTGGCGCAAGCTTGGCATACAAGGTGAACGACCGTTTTAGTATCGGTGGTGGTATTGATGTGATTTACGGCTCTGGTGAGCTGTACCGCGATATGGACGTGGGTGTTTGCGTTGGTGGGAACATACTTGGAAACGAACTAGAACAACGCTGTGGATCCGTAAAAGGCAACGCACTTGATGTGGAAGCAGGCGGCATTGGGCTTGGTGCGAATATTGGCATGATGTACGAGTTTAACGAACGTCATCGCTTAGGTTTAAGCTACAAGCACAGCCCTAACATAGATGCCAAGGGCGACATCCACTTTGCGGGCGAATCGTACGACTCGCTTGCTATGCCGCTACCGGATATTGCGGAGTTTTCCGGTTATCACCGCGTCTTACCTAAATTTGCCCTGCACTATTCTGTGCAGTGGATTGGTTGGTCAGCATTTGACAGCTTGAAAGCTGATGATCAGTTGCTAAAAGATTTTCAGTGGCAAGACTCCGCGCACTACTCCATCGGTGCGACTTGGTACGCCAATGAACGTTGGACACTTCGCACGGGTTACATGTTCGACAAAACACCTGTCGATGAGCTGACTTCGCTTTCTATTCCAGATTCGAACCGTCACTGGTTATCTGCGGGGGCCTCTTACCAATGGTCATCAGATACCACGGTTGACATCGGCATGACGTACTTGATTGGTGAAGATGTCAACGTAGAAGAGTACGCGTATGAAGGTGTTCCTGCACCGATGGTGACGGGCGTGACCCATTCAAATGCGTTCCTAATTGGTGCCCAGCTCAGCCACCGTTTCTAATTTGTCAGGCAGTGATCAAACCTCTAGGTCATTGCCTTGTAACAACGCTTATCAAGGCGACCGAACAGAGACATTATTATGAACAAAACACTACTTGCTTTTTCACTCTCACTTCTCACTCTAGGCGCGGCTCAGGCTTCGGAATGGGGCTATGGCAATGACAAACACGGGCCAGAACACTGGGGAGAAATCGCCAAAGACTGCGCAACCACGAAAAACCAAAGCCCAATCAACATCGACAACCCAGCCGACGCAAAACTGGAAGCACTGAACCTTTCGTACACTGGTCAGGTCATTGGTTTAACCAACAATGGTCATACGCTGCAAGCGCAAGTGAACGGACGTAACAGCTTCACCATCGATGGCGAGACGTTCGAGCTGCAACAGTTCCATTTCCACACACCTTCAGAAAACCAAATCAAAGGCCGCCAATATCCACTTGAAGCGCACTTTGTGCACGCCAACGCAGACGGCGAGTTGGCGGTAATTTCGGTGATGTTTGATGCTGGCGATCAAAACGCAGCACTGTCTAAACTGATCAACGCAATCCCACAAGAGAATCAAACCACGTTCTTCAAAGATACGTTTGAGATTAACGACTTACTGCCAAAAACTGCAAACCACTATCGATTTAACGGCTCTTTAACCACACCGCCATGTTCAGAAGGTGTGCGCTGGTTTGTGCTTAAAGACACTCAAACCTTATCCAAAGATCAAGCCGCGAAACTGATGGAAGTCATGGGACAAAACAATCGTCCGCTGCAACCGCTAAATGCGCGCGTTGTACTTTCTAACTAATCGCCACATCCGATAAGGGGCATCGTATTTGCCCCTTATTTTGATTCGCTCTAACCTCACTTCGTTACAGGCCCCCCCAATGAAAACTCCATCTGTTCTGTCACTCTTACTCGCACTCGCCCCGACATTCGCCTTCTCTCATAACCTTTCTGTCGGTCAAACCACCCCTTCCGTCAGCATTGATACCTATGGCGAAATGACGCTGCAAGGAGACGATGTGGCTTATCAACCTTGGGAAACTCAGCAGATGTTAGGCAAAGTCCATGTGATACAAGCCATTGCAGGTCGTAGTAAAGCCAAAGAGATGAACGCGCCGCTGATGTCAGCAATCACTGCCGCTCACTTTCCTGAAGATCAGTATCAGACCACAACCGTGATCAACCAAGAAGACACCATTTGGGGAACCGGTACATTTGTTAAATCGTCGGCAGAGGACAGCAAAAAGACATTCTCTTGGTCTTCCATGGTGTTAGACAAAAATGGCGTATTAGCAACAACTTGGGATCTGCAGCAAGAAAGTTCTGCGATTATCGTACAAAATAAACAAGGTGAAATTTTATTCGTGAAAGAAGGGGCTTTAACTCAAGACGAAGTCACACACGTCATCGAACTGATTAAACAGAATATCTAAACCTAAGGTAAGGAAAAGTTATGAAACTGTTCAACACCATCGCGCTCTGTCTTTTAGCGGCTGTAGCCTCTTTCCAATCGATTGCTGGAGACAACGATTGGGACAAGATTGCAGATAAAACCGTCAGTTTTAAATCGGAAACCGACACAGTCAATCCACTGTCACCATTTGCTAACGCTCGTTTCAGCCACATAAAAATCAAATGTACGCAAGGTACGGTCGATCTGAAAAGCGTTAAAGTAATCATGAAAGATGGTCAGGAAAAGACGTTCGACAGTTTAGGGGTTCTGACTAAAGGCATGTCATCAAGAAGCTTAAGCCTACCAACAAAAGATAACGCGAAGTTAGACAAAATCGAGTTGAACTATGAATCGGTTGGCAGCACTGCGCTGCAAGTCGCGGGGGTGACCAAAAAAGCGCAAGTGGAAATCTTAGGTAAGAAAATCGACGAGTAAGCGATGGCTCAACGAACTCACCCAAACTAAAAACAGCGGCACTAGGCCGCTGTTTTCATTAAAAAAATCGTCATGAATAACTAAATGAATTTCTTCAGCTTCGCCAAACCATAAGCAGCGATGGTGACACAATCTTTGATCGTACCGTCGATCATCATCTGTTCGAACTCCTCAACAGAAAAAGCGCGAGTGATCAAATCCTCTTCTTCACTGTCGAGTTGATTGCCCACGTCCGTTAAATCACTGGCGAAGTAGACGTGACATGTCTGATTCAAAAAGCCGTATGCGATAAACTGCGCGCCGACATACGCCATTGCGCTCGCCTGCATGCCCGTTTCTTCACGCAGCTCGCCTTTGGCAAGCTCAAGATGATCCGCATCTGGGTTTGATTCCCACGCCCCTTGTGGGATCTCCCAACAACGTTGACCTACGGTGTAACGGTACTGCTGAACCAAGTGAATCATCCCGTTATCGATAGCCAGAATCGCAGCACAATCAGGTTTGTCGACCACACCATAGATGCCCTCTGCGCCGCTCGGACGTAAAATTTTGTCCTCACGCACCGTCATCCACTTATTCTGGTAAACGACTTTGCTGTCTAACTGTTTGATGTCTGACATGGTTATTCCTTGATTTTTCTGAGGGTTACTGCGGAATAATACCCGATTCGGTTACGCCACCAAAATGTTCTTTAGTTCACTCAAAGACTCAACGGTGTAATTTGGTGCGATACGCTCATCGACGCTTGCGCCTGTGGTATTTAACCAGCAAGTTTCAATACCAAAATTATTACCACCCAGAATATCGGAATGCAGGTTGTCACCCACCATCAGTACGCGCGTTTTGCATGGGTTGCCCATTTGCTGCATCGCGTATTCAAAAATACCTAAGTCCGGTTTTGCTACGCCCACTTGTTCAGAGATCACTACTTTATCGAAGTACTCAGTCATCCCTGTACGCTCAAGGCGAATCGCTTGCAACTCTGTAAAACCGTTGGTGATGATGCCCATTTTAGCTTTGCCTTGCAGCGCTTCCATCAGCTCTTTTGCACCTGGCAACAAGCTGCAAATATCGGCCATTGCTTCTAAAAATGCGCTATTGAGATCTGCTGTTGTGGTATTCAACTTCTCAGCCCACTCGGTAAAACGCTTATGTTTTAGCTCATCTGCCGTTACTTTGCCGTCTTGGTAATCCACCCAAAGCGGTTTGTTTACGGTTTGGTAATGAGCAAAATCTTGTTCAGTAAAATCTACGCCTTTGCGAGAAAACATAAGCTGCAAACCTTTGAAAGCATCAAAGTGGAATAAGGTTTCGTCAGCGTCAAACAGGATCCAATCGTACTTCATTTTCTTCTTCCCAAAATCAAGGTCGTAATACTGGTGCATAGTCTAGATTGTTTTCTTCTTGAAGATAATCTCTATAATTGGAAATTAATTGTATCCTTGTGCTCAACAATAAATGCTTCACGATAATAGGAGATTGATGTGAACGCGATTGCCTCCCTGCCCGTTTTTGTTGCTGTTGTCGAATGCGGCAGCTTTTCCCTTGCGGCCAAACAGCTGAATCTGACGAAATCGGCGATCAGCAAACGCATCAACCAACTAGAAGACGATTTGGGCATTCGTCTCCTTAATCGAACTACGCGTAAGCTGAGCCTGACCGAAGCAGGAGAACGCTATTTTGAGTACGCTTCTCAAGCGCTCAATCTGGCCCAGCAAGGCGTGGACGCGGTATCGGAGCTGCAAGGATCTCCACAAGGTCGGCTCAAAATTACCGTGCCGATGTCTTTCGGTGTGCTGCATATCGCGCCTTTGATCAGCGAGTTTCTCGCTCGTTACCCGAAAATTGAAGTGGATTTAAACCTCGAAGACAAAATGGTCGATTTGGTTAAAGACGGTTTTGATTTGGGGATCCGTATTGGTGAACTCACCTCTTCCAATCTAATCGCAAAACGTCTCGCCCCTTGTAAAAGTGTGCTTTGTGCCTCGCCAGATTACTTAGCGGAGTTCGGCACACCACAAAAACCAAGTGATTTAGTCAGTCACAACTGCCTGCGCTACTCCTATTTCCGTGGCGGCGTCGAATGGATGTTCATCAACAACGGCAGCGAATACAAGGTACTTCCAAAAGGAAACTTTATCGTCAATAACAGCGAAGCCATTCGCCAGTTGCTGTTAAGAGGTTCGGGCATTGCGCAGCTGCCAACATTTATTGCAGGGAGAGACTTTGCCGCAGGAAATCTAAAACCGGTGATGGAAGAGTATTCTCTACCAGAACACGCCATTTATGCGGTTTTTCCTGAGCGCAAGCACATGCCGTTGAAAGTAAGAGCCTTTATCGATTTTATCAGCGAAAAACTCGGCACAGATTTACCTTATTGGGATCGTTACAACAGCCCAGAAAAATAACCATATTGATGATAAGTGAGTGAGATTTCACTACTGACATGTTCTGACATTCCATCCGCGTAACCTTATTTGGAACTCAACAGGCAATCCGCCAAACCAATAAGGAATCACAATATGGAAACCGTTATCGAAACTGTGCAATTTCGTCTAACCGCAGGCACAACAGAGCAAGACGTGATCGCTGCTGCCAAACAGTCACAAACGTTTGTGAAGAATCTGCCGGGCTTTTTGTATCGCTCACTCAGTCACGAAGCGACGGACGATGTGTGGACAGACATCATTTACTGGCGTTCAATGGACGATGCAAAACAGGCGGGAAAACAGATTAAGCAAGCCGTTGAATTTCAGCCTCTGTTATCAATGATTGACTGCGAAAGCTTCGAGCTTAAACATCACAACTTAAAAATGTGCAGTGAGCTAGAGAAGTAATCAGCCACACTACCACTAACAACCAGTAGGTCTAGATAAGGAACATCATGAGCAAATCAGAACGACTGTTTGAGCTACTGACGCTTTTGCGCGCAAAGCGTTACGCCGTGACAGCGAAAGAGCTCGCAGAAAGAATGGAAGTTAGCGAACGTACGATTTATCGCGATATTCAGTCGTTGCTCAGTTCTGGTGTTCCGATTCAAGGTGAAGCAGGTGTCGGCTACCTGTTGCAAGCTGGCTCTCATCTGCCGCCTTTGATGTTCTCAGAAAAAGAGATGATGGCGCTTGAACTGGGTATGCGGATGGTTCGAGCCTGGTCGGATGTTGAACTCGCCGAAGCGTCTCACTCTGCGTCCACCAAAATACTTTCGGTATTGCCCGATAAGCTCAAACAACAAGTGGAAGATTGTCCGCTGATTGTGCCCGATTATCACACCCAATCCGAGACTGCCAAACGAGGGCAGCTTCTGCGCCACGCGATTGATCATCAGTTTAAGGTCAGTTTGGATTACCAAGATGAAAGCGGACAGGTGACCGAGAGAAAAATCCAACCGTTAGGCCAGTTCTTTTGGGGCAAAGTCTGGACGCTGGTCGCCTGGTGCGAATTGCGCGATGACTATCGCCAGTTCCGCCTCGACCGTATCCAAGCACTGCGTATGCACGATGAAGAGTTTCAGAGTGCGGAAACCAAATCTCTCAAACATTATATTGCGCAGTATGAATCGAAAGATTGAGTGTTCTTCATCCTTCCATCACAAGGATTCTACATTGCTCTGCTCAATGCGAGATATTTGGAAAGGCACATTTAGTTAAACTAATGTTTCATTTTTAACAGATGCGCAACCAACCTAAGATCGTTAACTTAAGTAGCACGTCAACCACACCGGAGCGTGAAGCTATGAAAGTACTGATTCAATACACCCAAGCAGGGAAATATCGAGATCAAGCGTGGGAGTCTTTAACTCTTCGATCTAAAGGTGATATGCAGGCCGTTACCCCTTCTTATGCTGCCCAACTTATCGAACAAAGCAAAGCGACACTTGTGATGACAGAAGACGGACAGATCATCTTTCACTCCTAAATTCCATCAATCCTATGACGAAAAAGGCCTGCATTGCTGCAGGCCTTTGTATGAGTGAATTAAGAGTTATTTACTGGAAACTCACTGCCGTTGGTAGGCGATCAAGCATCTTGTAGTAATCACCAGCTACAGCGCCAATATCACCACGCAAATACGCTTGAATCATATTGAGATCTTTCAGCCAAAGTTCTTTGTCAGCATCTGAAGACGCCATGTACCCTGCGTACACATTGTCGACCGCGAACATCATGTCTTCGGCGTGATCGTTGTAAATCAAAAGCATCGCATCAGTGTAAGCTTCGAACGCTTTCAGCTCATCGTGCGCTTTACCACCTTTGTAGCTCAATGTGCCCGAAGTTGCATCGATGACCAAATCACCCGAAGTCACATTCGCTGTCGTAAAGTTGATGAAAGACTGGCTGAACGACAGCACACCTGCCGCGATATCCGCATCAATGGTTCGCTTCATTGCGTTGACCATTGGCGCATCCAGCAGCAATACAGGATCGTGGAACGCTGGGACAATCGCTGTTCGGAATGGCCCCCAAGCGCTATCGATGCTCTCTGCAACCTTGTTTAGTGTTGCATGCTCATAGCTATCTAGGTACGTTTTTAGATCGTAACCTTTGGACGTCACCAGTTGATTTGCGTAGTCGTAAGCCAGCTTGTTTGCTTTTGTTGCCACAAACTTCTCGCCGTCGATAACAAACTCAACCTTGTCACCCGCGATAATACCGTAGCGGTCTTGTTGCTTCGTAAACGTATCAAACTGAGATTGACCACGAGTCTTCACTGTGTAGTCGTAAGACTTCATTTGGCGCACACCCATTCTCAAGATGACATCGCCAACACGTCCGCGACCTTCTGCGCCAATATCAAGGAATCTTGCAATACCACGAGGCATTGGTGGTAGGGACTCCATTTGCTCAGTGATGTGTAGGTTCACGGTAACACCTTTTAGATTGGTGTATTCCTTACCGTCTTTACCCACCAATTTAACTGGCGTATTTAACGCATCATTTGCCACGATGTTGCCCATGATGTCTTCGTATTCAGCTTGCACCCCAGGGATATCAAGCAGCGATGCAAAGCTCACCTCATCGGTAAAACGGTTCGAGAATCGACGTGCTAAGAAGTGGCTCGCAAGCGCTTTGTCTGGCCAGTTACCCAACACAGACACCGCATTTGACCAAGGGTAATCCGGGTCAAAGCTACCAATTGAGTTTAGGAAGCGTCCATTCGCAGTTTCCGCAACAGCTATATAGCCCTCATCTGAATCTTCGATAAAGCGTGCTGCCAAATCATCAAAACAGCTGGCTGTTGAAAGATCGTAATCAGCCGGAATTTGGTGTGAGTTGTTGTCTAACAGTTGACCAAAAGAAATCACTTTTTGGTTGCCTGCCGCATTTTCTATCACACATTGATGCTCTGGTGTGCGCAAGATATCAAGGAAGAACGCCGCGGATTTTTTCGCCCCATTCGCATAATCACAGAACCATGAGTTATCGGCTTTGCCTTCGCTACAGTATTGAGGGTTTGAAGCAATGCGCAATAAGAAGTCACCCGGCTTATCCGTTGACGAAGTGTAACCCAGATTGGTGTACAGGTTATCGATGCGCTCAAGATCTTCCATCTTGTCACGGATAGCGCTCATTTCCATGTAACGGCGCACTAAGTAACCAGGATAATCGGACGAGAATAATCCCGTAGTCCCATATAACTCCAAGTTGCGTCGATCATAGCTATCGAGATAGTTCTGCCACTCGTAAGAAACAATTTCTTCTAGGTTTGTACCTTCGTCAAAACGGTTACAGTCGCTGTTTAGAGAAACGTTCCCATCGGTACAGAAATCGTAAGACTTACGCTCAATTTCATTCACTTTATCTAGGTAGTAAAGTGCGCCATAACGAGTTTTCGCATTCAGTTCTGGATCATCAGACAACGCAGCGATATCGAATCGGCTAAAGTCACAGTTGTAGAGTGATTTGCCTTTCTCGTCCCCCGTTAGCGCCTTCACTTCAGAACACACCATCAGCGATGTGTTGTCTGGATTGTTGCCAAACTTGTATGCAAAGCTTTGTTGGTAGGCTTGCTGATCAGCGAGGTAACGAGCATATGCCGCTTTGTCTTCATCGCTCGCACTGTCTGCCGGTTTCGCAACAGGTGCAGGAGCTGAACCTGAAGAATCTTGAATCGTCTCGACTTTACGGCCGTAGCCGAACTTAAACGCCGCAATGTCGTACAGACCCCAAGTTGGCGTTTCATCCAACATGCTTGGTGCGTAGTCCATCGTCGAACTGTAAGCAGGAATGTTGTTCAAACCAAGTTGATGCGCTTGCTCTAGCGTGTAGTAGTTCGCTTTGTCATTTGAGCCTTTAAAGTTATGGCGCAGACCCATGTTATGACCAAGCTCGTGAACAAGCGTATTGCTGTAAGTCGCAACCGTAATCGCATCTGCGGCTTTCACTTGCAACTCTTTTGGTAGGTATTTCCAACGCTTAAGCTGACGCGATACTTCGTTACCTGCGTCATCGAGTTTGATCTCAAAGTAACGCTCGTCATCCAACTTCAAGTTGTCCAACATGGCCTTGTTGGTTGAAGAAACCCACGACGCTTCGATTGGATAAACGTTGTTCTCTGCCCAGAAAGACAAACGGTTCTCTTCAGCTTCAACCACCTTTTCAAACTCCATGTCATCATTGAAGTTTTTCATTAGCTGAGTTGGGCTCTTCGTCGCTGCTTTTCCAGAAACGATGTCTTCTTTTGAAACGAGCGGCGCATGAATGTTTTCATCCGATTTCAGGCTCGCCATCGCCGCCATTGTAGAAAGCGCTTCAATTCTATCCGCAACTTCTGTTTTCACAGATTCGCTGCTGGTTGGCAATGGATCTAAGCCATCTAAGTCCAGTTGATTACGATTATAGAAACGCGCCAGGTTATCCCAATAGAAAGGCACACCCGTTCTTGCAACGCCTGCGTATTGGTTCACGTGGCCTTTGATGATTTCCCCCGTCATCGGGTTAGAAACCGACGGGCCATAGCCAAGCAGACCGTTCGCTAGAGGCTCGTCAATCAGGTTAATCACGTTGTAACGCAGATCACCTGGGTGAATACCAGCCGCTTTGGTTTTGTTCACAATCTCGATTTCAGGCTTGCCTGCATCCGCCCCAAATACATTCAGCGCGTGGTTCATCTTGTCGATCGATTGCAGCGTTGCATCCAAGAACAACTTGTTCTTCTCTTCAAAGAAATTGTCGCTCAAGTAATATTTGATAGAGCCTTGATCTGGGTTGAAACGATTGAGGTAAACCACATCACGGTCGTATTTATTCGTGACTGGGTTAAGCTTTTTCGTCGACGTGGTGAAGAAACCAATGTCGTTCTCATCACCCACTGGGTACAAGATCGGTTGGTAACCTTCGGTTGCCACTTCACTTTCGTGCACTAACGAATAGTAGAACCGAGATTTAAACGCGCCATCCACAAGCGCTTCATCCAAGCTCGCTTTCGTTGCAAAGTTGATGTAGTCAGAAATATTATCTAAATCGATACGGAACGTGCGCTCTAGCTCGAAATTGAGAAGACCGTTTTTAGGGTCAAAGTCCCACGAGATCAATCGTGGTGCGCCAATTTCATCAATGCCTTCGGTAATGCCATACAGATCTTCCATATTGAATTCTGCAATTTCGAGATCTTCAGGACGAGGAGTGAAGTGGGTTTTCTTCTTGTAGTTTAGGCTTGCGTCTTCGTTGGTTTCTTCTTTGTTGGTGCAATCACCATGCGCGTCTTCTTGACAGCGATACGCCGCAAAGTCACCCGGAATCGTCAGCACTTGCGCGAAGTTAACGCCGTCGTCGTCTGCGACAAATTTCTCTTCACCGCAGTAGTTATTAGCATCTTTGCTTAGATGTGCGTCTGGGTAGTTTTTATCGTAACTGCGAACTTCCAGACCTTCTTTGGTAAAACAAAGCTCAACGTAACGAGGTGAACCTTGCAAGAATGGGAATTGGTTAAGAGCAAAGCGTGGAGCGGCACCAGTCGTCGGAACGTAAAACCAACGACCGTCTTTAAGATCTTTTACTGCGACTTCTTTTGCATCTCTTTCGACATAGTCATACGCCTGATCATCTGCGCCACAGCCTGCAAGTGCGGCCGTTATTGCTGACACCAGAGTCAATTTTTTAAACATTATTTGGATATCCTTAATTGTTGTTATTTTCCTAGAAGGAGTAAGTCACTGTCACGATGTAAGACGCTTTCTCTTGATCCAACAAATCGATGTTGCCCAAGGTGCCTCGCTCTGCATCTTGATAGAAACCCGTTGATGATGCCGCGAGTAGCAATGACCAGCTTTCATCAAACTCGTATGTGCCGTACAACGCCCCCTCATACTGCCAACTGCTTCTGCGCGTACCTTGATAACTGATGCTGTTACCACCTAACGCCGTAATCCCCACTGCGAACGATTCCCACGACTTTTCCGCAACAGCAAACAACGAGTAAGTCCACTCAGTCAGCGAGCGTCCACCCATGGTTTTGTATTCGTGGAAATTTTTTCTCAGTCTTGGCGAAACCGAAAAATCGACGCTCCAAGCTGAAAAAGAGATCGGCACATCTAAACGAACCGCGGTGTGCAGTTCATCTTTACGAGATGTTTCTGAAGTTGGAATGGTGAGCTGACCCGCAACGCCGATTTTCCCTGTATCTCCAAAGCGATATAGGTTCGTGTATTGCAAGCCCAACACCGAATCTGTCGCGTAGGTGCCGACTTCATCTTCTAGGGCACGATAGCCCCCCGTAGAAAAATAGGCTTTTGTGTCGCTCGAAAAGGAATAAACGAGATCGCCTCCCCACGAGAAATTGCGGACAGAACGGTAGTCGTCTTTATCGTAAATGTTTGTATCGTAAGATAGGTAAACGGCCCCACTAAACTTACAAACAATACAGGACGTGTCTCCTTCATTTTGTGTAGATTCAGGCGTGCTGGTGCTATCAATTACACTCGTTTCCAACGCGAATGATGGCGCTGAAAACAGCGTACCCAACAACATTGCAAGCGGCGTCATCATCCACTTTGTTGTGTGCTGCATGTTTTGAAACTTCCATGAGAATTAAGTTTATTAGAATAAACTTAAAGACAAACAGATTATTGGGATGAAATTCCATAAAAATTCAGATAATCAACCCCAATAAACCTATCAACCATAAAATTACTCTTATGGTTAAATCCTTATTTAATTTTTTAATACTATTTATCTGAGTATTGTCGCGTTCTACTTTGCTTAAAAACGCACTTTAAAATGACTTTTTATAAACAAAGCCACTCACCACAACATTAAAGAAGCAGCAAAGCAACGCCATTAAAAAAAGTTAAAAGACAATTATTATCAACAATTTAAAATCAACAAAAACAGTTAAAATGAATGAGTCAAAATGTATAAGTTAAAATACAATAAAAATATAAGAACATCATTCCGTTTAATTTTAGTCGTTATTGTATTGAGAAAGTTTAATTTTCAATTTCTAAAATTGGTGGGATACACATAAGAGAAATCATCAAAACCATCCGTTGTTAATAATGAATTTCGCATTTAAAACAAAAGATAGAAACAAGATCAAATTCATGTTTTCTAATATATCGATTCAACCTTTCACAAGTTTGAATAGAAAACCAAACTTTCAGTCAATCTAAAAACAACAAAACATTCACCAAGTGAATATTCAAAAGATAAGTCAAAACTAAATAGCACATACGGTCAGCATATTTGTGAATTACTATTCATTAATTATTTTTTCATAAATTAAACATTAATGTGACCAGTTTCACACAATTGAACTGCGTACAACATAAAGTAAACGAAATTTAAGTGTTTACTGACTCAAAACGTGTCGATAGAACAGAGGTTAAACATCGAGCTGAAACACGTATTTCCCACCAAAATTTATTATACATAGCAGTGAGTTACCTGCATCCAAGCGGTTAAAATGCGTACTGATGTGACTCACTTTTGAGAGAGGAACATAAGAAGAGCAAAAGCACTAAAAGAGGATAATGCGATTTGAATAACCAGTGCTTCAAACCGCACTTATGAACTTATGCAGAGAAAGAAAGACTATCAGTTACTGTTGAATGGTTTTATGACCACAGTTTTCGCAGATCAAGTGACGTTCAAATTCATCCATAGAAGCAAGGAAGGCGCCGAACACTACACTTTTGAGAAAGCCAGCGATGAACTCTTTCTTGTTGCGATTTTTATCGCCTTCATAGCCACTTTTCTTTCTAACTAACACCACGACATGATGCGTTTCTACCCCACATGTAGGGCACATGAGGACTTCTGTCTTGTTCGACATCTTGGACTCCTTGACGAATTATCCCTTTCTGATGGCATGATTCTCTTACGCCCGTAAAGCGAGTCATCATGCCATCACTATCGATTCTTACTCTTCTTCGTTGAGACGACGAATCAACTTAGCTGGCGTGCCTCCGTATAGACAATCTGGCGGCACATCATGGTTGACTACCGAGTTCGCTGCAATCACCGAGCGAGCGCCAACTGTTACACCTTGGTTAATAACGGAGTTACCGCCAATCCACACATCATCTTCAATCGTGATGGGTTTACAAAACGTTTCCCAACGTCGGCGACTGCGGTAATCAACAGAATGAGAAGCGGTATAAAATTGCACGCTCGGTCCAATGAGCACGTGGTTCCCGATGGTAATTTTGGCACCATCGAGCATGACCACGTTCATGTTGATAAAGGTTTCTTCACCTATTTCGATGGTCTTACCAAATTCACAATGAAAAGGGGCCTGGACAATACAACGGCCTACCTTGCCAAATAGCTGCTTTTGCAATTCGTCGCGCTGACTTTCGTCGGTGTTATTATTGAGCGCTCTAAGTGCTTGAAGAGCATGGCTTCTAATGGCGTCAATTTCTTTGTCCATGCCATCAAAGACCTGGCCAGACATCATTTTTTCTAGTTCTGTCACTGGAAGACTCCTACAACCTGCAATTACTGCTTTCAGATTCTTCACAACGTACGTGAACTGCGAAATAAAAAAAGAGAAAAGCCCGGACTTTTCTCTTTCCTGTTTTTATATTTTGTGGAGTCTGTCGGCTTACACAATTTCCCAGCTGTGGGTCATCTCAACACCTTCACCTAGCATTAAGCAAACCGAGCAGTATTTTTCTAGCGAGTCAGCCGCCACTTTTGCTACGACTTCTGGGTCAAGCTCGTCACCTGACACTTCAAAGTGGATATTCACTTGCGTAAAGATACGCGGCGCGGTTTCACGACGCTCTGTGGTTAGCTTGGCATTAACTGACGAAACCTTTTGGCCTGCTGTTTTCAAACCATCAACAACATCGACAGAGCTACAGCCACCAGCAGCCATTAGTACCATTTCCATTGGTGAGAAATAAGTACTGTCACCACTTGCCATTATAATCTCTTGATTTTTATCTGTTTTACCAACAAATTTTAAATCTTCAATCCACTTAACTTCTGCTTTCATAACTCAATAATCTCGATAAAATGCATTTTTTAACAATCTGATTATATCCGTATATGACAGATAAGAAAAAGCCATACCGAGGAATAGCTTTTCATGTTTGGTAGTAAGAAGACGTGTAACTACTATTGAAACTTAGAAAGGAAAGCCTATTGAACAAATCGGTAGCAGATTGCTACTAAACCGCGTCTGGCATTGAGCAACAAATCGAGCAGGAAAGCTTGTATGAACTTTGGCAAACTTGAGCAAGATTCTGGAAAATAAATGCAACTTAGTGCATCATTGCTGAAAAAATCAGGGTGTCGCATCTATGATCAAAGAATGGGAAGGAATAATCAAAGTCACTGGAGCTGTTGGTTTAGTAGGGTTGTTATTCGCCCTGTTAATGCGACACTTCTTTAGTGAGCAAATTATATCTTTACTCGGTTCGGACAGAGTTTTCTTCATAATCATAGCACTTGTAGCTATATTCTTTATTTTAATGATAATTGCTCTATTGAATCGTTCAAGTTCAGTAAATGAACCAAACAACACTACGAGTCCGACCAAGAAAGAGGTAATTGTCACATACAGAGACAATGCTAATCACAACGGAGACAATAAGTTCTAATTATGGCTCAATCGATTAGTGTCACTTATGAAAATGAAGCTCAACACAATGGCAATAATATTTTTGTTCAACTTACATCGTTGGAGCAAGCTATTGAGCAAATCAAAACTAACTTAGGCGATTGTACTGAATCTGTTGCAATTATTGAGGATTTAGCTGATTACATCACGGATTTTCCTTCTCGTGAAGTTATCGGTCTTGAGAAGAAACTTGATAATGGCGGACGAAAAGAATTGAAAGACCGCGCTGTTCTACTCAAAAGTCGCTTCGAACGGAGAGTTGCTAAAAATCAGATGTCTTTATCCGAACAACACGTTTACATACAAATTCTTTCTGCTATTAGCACTATTTGGCACTCAAAAATAGCTCCATTAATAGAGAACAACGCTGCTACAAACCAAATAGATCAGACTATATTTGATGAATTGGTAGAACCAATACACAAAGCAATTGTGAGATATGATACGCTAATAACAACCGATTTAGTTAGTGGTATGCTCTACTTCCTGACTGGAAAGTGTCATATTCAGTGGAGCAAGCAATGTTAATGTATCATCCAGCTCAAGATATAAACCACTGTTTATATCGATTAATATTAATATTGGAATTATCCGAGAAAGACTCAATCAACATCGAAACATATCGTGTCATGGATTTTTATACACTTTTCCCTCACCTATTAAAGATGATAAAACCATTACCCAATGAATTACGTTCATATCGAGAAGCTTTCAATAAAATCAAAGAACCTTTTGAAGCGATAAAAAACACAAAGAGAGTAATGTTTGAGTTGGAAAACTTCCAGTCAATTTGTATTCAAAACCTGATCGCAAAAGGGTTACTGGATAAAAAATCTTTCACAGATGGTCAGTTAAAGATTAATAGCGCAAACATACCAAAATCCTTAAAAGATTCAATTAACAATTCAAAGTTATCCGATGAATGTTGGTTCAAGGCCATAATAAATCACCTTCCTGATATTTCATTCAATGGAAAAAAAGGATTGAAAGCTCGTTCAGGACTTATGGAATTTAGATATGATTTGGAGAAATCATGAGTTTATCAAAGCTATTTATAAATAGATTAGTGGTACATGGTTCTGGGAAAATTGTCTACGATCAAAAGTTTCACCTTGGCGTCAATATTATTAGAGGGAAAAATGGCACAGGTAAATCTACGATTATGGATTTGCTCAATTATGGACTTGGCGCTGAAATTACAGAATGGACTGAACATCAAATACAATGTGATTGGGTTGCACTGGAAGTAACTGTTAATGGTCATATTGTGACCTTAAAAAGAGATATAACCCCTACAGGTCAAGAAAAGGTACTGTTCTTTGATGGAGAAATGGCATCTGCTCTTAAAGACCATGAACGTTGGACCAGATACGGAATGCGTAGAAGCGGCGACACACATAGCTTCTCTCAGCACATGTTTGAATTGTTAAATATGCCTCGCCATCAAACTGATGACAGTAAAAATTTAACCATGCATCAGATTCTTCGATTAATCTACGTTGACCAACTTTCTGCTCCACAAAAGCTTTTAAAAGAAGACACTAAGTTTGACAATTTGACGATTCGAAGAGCTATTGGTGAATATCTTTTAGGCATTGATACTCTTGACGCATATAACTTAAGACAGGAATTAATTGAAGCAAACAGAGAATTTGAAAAATTCAATGCCGAGTTAAATTCCATTTATAGAATGTTTGGTCATAAAGAGAACTTAGTTAACTTATCGTCGCTAAATAGCGATATTGAAGCGGTAAAACAAAACATTGTCGATTTAGAAAATAAACGCTTAGAAATAAAGAGCACACCATCAGCCGAGGTTTCGATAGACACATCCAAACGAATTAGAGAGCTTGTATCTAAAATTGAAGAACTATCGAATAAATTGAGTAAATATTCAGCTAATAGATTGGAAACACAAGTAGAGCTTAATGAAACAACGCTATTCCTTCGCTCATTGGAACAACGTAAATCGGCTCTTGGCGAGTCTCAGGTAACATATAACTCCCTTGGTACTATCACTTTTAAATACTGTCCTTCCTGCCTTGAACCATTGGAAAGTGCAGGTAGTGATAATTGTGGTCTTTGCAAATCACCAAAACATAATTCAGAAAAAGACTTTGCATATTCACAACTACTTAATGAACTCAACTTTCAAATCAGTGAAAGTAAAAAGTTAATTAAAAGCTTTGAGGATGATTTATTAACAATTGACTCTCAAACTCCTTTAATAAAACAAGAACTAAATGCACTAAAATCAGAGTTAAAAGAAATAAACTCATCAACTGATGAAAAAGAGGCAGAACTCCTTAAAATATCAACCGAAATAGGCTTTAAACAAAGCCAAGTCATTTCATTAGAAGAGAAGCGAGAACAAGTATCTAATGTAGATAACCTACAACGTAAAAAAGTATTAGCACAGAATAAGATCAATGAGCTTCAAGAAAAATTAGATACGATATCGGCTCGGCAAGAGCAAAGATATGTCTCTGTTTATGAGGGTATTGAATCAAAGGCCAAAGAGTTACTAAAAGCTGACGGTGGCTACGAAGGTGCTTTTGATGATCCAGATGACATCGTTTTTGATTTTTCTAAAGACAAAATGTATGTGAATGGAAGAAACAAATTTTCTGCAAGTTCAATGGTAGTGCTGAAGAACAGTATAAGATTCTCCATATTCTCTCAATCTGCCGATGATTCTTACTCTCGCTTTCCTAACCTAATCCTCATGGATAATATAGAGGATAAAGGAATGGTTGTTGAGCGAAGTCAGAACTTTCAACGCCAAATGGTCGAGGTATGTAATACCATCAAAAATGACTTCCAGTTGATATATACCACTTCTATGATCGCCAGCGAATTAGAAGGTACAACAATGTGTGTAGGTCCTTTTTATGAAAAAGGCTCTCATACGCTTGAGTTCTGATTACGGTAGAGTGCTACTTAGAAAAATCTGAGTAGCACGATTAGATAAACGATGATCTTACTGTAACTGCAATCACTTTTTGAAATACAACATTAACAAGCCTATGTTAAATTACTAAAGAGTAACGATCTCCATTGATGAAACAATTGTACTATCGCCTGCGCCAAAGGTAATTTCTTGTTTTATCAACTTTACCAATGAATTTTAGATCTTCAATCCACGTTACTTCTGCTTTCATCTTGCCTGAACCTACAACACATAATGATAGTTATCATTTTAACATTAGAAGCAAATTCATGACTTCTTTAAATTAACCAGAGGTGGCTAATTTCTATTATTTTTCGATAATGAACGAAGCTCTACACACCTATGATATTCAATCAGATAACAGATCTTCTTGCCATTGATTATAAAAAATATAGGGATGTAGTATTGCACCTTACGCACTGAACTACTCCTTTACTGTTCTCGTTATAAACCAATAAGACATATACATTGTGCACCTTTTCAGCAAACTTGGAAGATAACTGGGCAGCGAAAATTCTTTTGCTATGTGGTGATGCATCACAAAATCAAATCATGTTCATTTAGACAGTATCCCTTTGTTGCATAATGAATTTGTAGTCACAGTCTGTGGGGGTATTGAGTATGAGAAACATGACTTATGTTTTCATGACAGAAGAAAACGAAGTTATTGATACAAATGAGTTCTTAGATAATTCAGATGAAAAAGTACTTTTTGAATTAAGAACAAAAATTGCAAAGAACCGTAAGACTTCTCCAATCGCTCTCTGCAGTACTTGCTTCCAACCAGTGCTACTTAAAGGCACACCACAAAGAACCAAATACTTTGCTCATGTAAAAGATTCTGAAGACTGTCCCGTAAAGACCACAACCAATCTCACAGCAGAGGAAATCCTCGCTATCAAGTATAACGGTCAAAAGGAAGGTCGGCTTCATAGGGAAGGAAAAGAAACTATAGCTCAATACCTTAGAGCGGATAGTCTGTTCCATAATGATATTCATGTTGAAAAGACGTTCAGAGAAAAACATCCAACTGGTATAGCCAAACGCTGGCGTAGACCTGATATCTCAGCAACGTTATCCAAAGACTCTCGTGAGGTAGTTTTTGAGCTTCAAGTATCAACAACCTTTCTCGATGTCATTATTAGCCGTGAGCAGTTTTACAAAGAAAATGATGCCTATATTACGTGGGTGTTCCTTGACTTTGACGCAGAGAAGTTTACGACTCTTGATATTGCTTATGCCAACAAAGCCAATGTTTTTGTATTGGATAACGAAGCAAAACATGAGTCAGATTTGAACGGCAAACTTGTTTTAAAATGCTATTACCGTCAACCATTTATGACCGAAGACTTAAACATTTCTCATAAGTGGGTTCATGAACTCGTTGACTTCTCAATGCTCAACTTTGATGAGTTAAATAAGAAAACATATTTTGTCGATACTGATGCTCTCAGAGCAGAAATCATCAACAATATAAACGACGAAAAGCGTAGGCAACACCTCGAACAAGAAGCAAGAAAGAGAGCTAAACAAGAAGCACTGAGACAAGAACGAGAAGAACAGAAACGACTGGATAAACTTGCACGATCATACTCTCACTTTCAGACTCCAAATCATTACAAAGAGAAGGCTCATAGAAGTAAACATCTTTCCCAAATCCCCTCTTCTGCCAAGTCATTGGGTGGAACCTTGATATGCAGAAAATGCATGAACATAGGAAAACCGAAGAAAGTTGGTAGACTTACTGTTTGTGGGCGATGTGGTCATGAAATTTCTTAAATTCTCGTTTAAACTTTACCCAATCAGTATTAAAAATTAATATACGCTAAAAATCAACCAACCGTCGATTTGATTATTAGTATTTTATCCCAAAATAAGAAATTAAAAAATAATGGCTGTGCTTTTAAAGTACAGCCTTATTTAAAAGATATATTAACATTAGAGATTATAATGATTTTATATCATTTAAGACACTTCTAAAAACTGAGTTTGTCGAATTTTGTTCCATTATTTTTGACAGATCGTTTCTGAACTCTTTTGCTATCTCAAAACACTTTTCCATGCGTTTGTCAGAAGTTGTTTTTTTTGTTTCAACAACAACACCGACAGCCACTAACTTCGTCAAAATGTCATGAGATTTATTCATTTTCCTATTGATAAAATCTGCAGTCTTAGTTCTGAACTTTCCATTTGACCAAAAATGCGTAAGACACTTTTTAATCCCTTTTTCTAATACTTGCTCTTCTCCAAGTTCGGAATCTTCTAACTCTTCCAAGATATGTTCAATATCATTTGTATCGCAACAACTTGAGAAATGTTTTCTTCGAAAGTTCACTTTACTTTCACTACATAATGGCTTTTTCAGAACTGTAGATTTAAAAATAGTATTGTCATCGAACGTACACCTGCTGAAGTCTGGGTAGTTTTCTATATAAGATCGCTGTAATTCGTACCCGGAGAAATCAAATACTACTTTCAAGAGCTTTGATGAATAAAAATTAATCAAAGAAAGGTTTTTAATAACACCATCCATGCCGTAAAGCTCATTCACGACATTCATCTTTTCTGACTTATCTTTATCAGGGTAAATACAAAAAATGAAATATAAAATTGCAGAAGAAAGTTTCTTATCTACATAAGAACTATTAGCTTCATCTGCAACAAATAGAAATAATGCCTCTTTTAATTTCGATGCCATACTTTCAGTATTATCGACTCTTTCCAAGATATTAGTTACGCTTGGTAAGCCAATAGATAACACTTGTGTTAAGATTCTCTTGTCACTCTCATTGAGGTTATGAAACTCAATATCATCCAGAAGCAGTTTATATACATATATAGTTTTAAAATATTCCAAAAAGAAATCATATCGAAAAGAGATTAAACGGTCACCGTCATAGCTTAATAAAGGATGAGCTTTATATATATCCGCCTGTTTTTGTGAAATAGTTTCATTTTTCACAAATCCATCAATTACAGCTTCTCCTTCATATACAACTGAAAGATTGATAAAAAACTTAATTTGCTCATCAATATCATTGTGACCAAGTTTGAATACCTCTCGATCACAAACTTTCCCAATTAAATAGTCATTTGTAAGTTTCTCAACTATAAAAGAAGAGTTTGGCACACCCTCACAAGACTCCTCCAGAAGATTTTCCTTCACCATATCAAGGATATAAGGTATATATTGATTAGTTTCTTTGTCTAATGCAAACTGTTCGGCAAGTTTCAGAGCCTTTTTGACTTTGGATTGGTGATTATCGAATTTACGATTAAAATACTCAGTAGCTAATTCTTTAGTAAAAGGAGACAATGTTAAAGAGTAAATTTTATCTTCGAAATCACCAGCTGACCAAAATTCCTCTCGACATGTAAGAATAACCTTGGCTTTTGCTAACGTGCTTGTATATTCACTGAATATAGAAGATATTAACCTATTGATATCAAATTTATTGCCTAACTTTGCAAGTACCTCGTCAATCCCATCGATAACAAATATCAAATTCCCGTGGTCAATCGTAAGTTCAAATATACGCTTATCCAAGTATTCAAGCTCTGAGTCTTCCTCTGAAATAAATGCTTTGTAGAAATCATATATATCATTTATTTCTTCATTCTTACTTAGAGTATTGATTATTTCATGAGAACTAATAAATATGATATTTACTTCTTTATATCTTTTATAAACTTGATCCAAGTAGTGTTTTACAACTGTAGTCTTTCCTATTCCACCAATGCCTTTAATCGTCATTAATGGTGAATCTTCTATATCGATCCATTCAGATATCAAAACATCTGCATCTTTATCACTACCTGTCGTTTTGGGAGTAATATAGTCAGATATTGAGAAATCACCATCATGTAGAATGTCACTATTAAATGCATTGTCATAAATATGTTTTAAAGAGAACTGTTCAATGGTATAGACCTGCGCCTTGATACCTACTTCAAGGAATTCATTTTTAATTTTTGACTCATTAAAATTATTACCAGCTCGGTTTTTGTTGTCAGTAACAAGATAAACTTTAGACTTTTTATCAATAGAGTTAGAATGCGAAATAGAGCTAACCGCTCTTGTTTGAACTGTGTACTTATTAAAATATACTATATGAATTGGATAATCTAACACGCCTCCCGTTAGGCTGTAATGTTCATATTTATTTGCATTATCTTCATTTAAGTCAACAACTATAGATTTAGGAGACTGAACAGATTTAAAACACTCAACCAGTTTCGAAACTGTATACTTTCGCTCACTGGTTGATATCTCATTAGAGTTCTTACACTGTGCGATTAACTCTTCCATATCTTCTGCATTAGCTACGACATTTTCAGGATCATTACTATTTTTTCGTAGTTTTCTAATCAAGATATTGCCAGCTTTATAAGCTTCATTCGCAGGAAGAACTTTCGTCAATTCAAGTACAAATGGAGTTTTCGAGACTTTAACAATAAGAAGCTTATATCCATCTATCTCCTGGATATCAAACTCAATGTAATTTTTAAGATCTAACAGATTCAAATCTCTATAAGTATCTTTAAACTTGGCTCTAAAGTTTCGTCTTAATTTTGATATAAGATCTTCTAAAAAGCTTTCAGGATCTCGAAGTTCATCGATCTCATTCCCGCCAGCATCAACGTGAAAATCATTGTACTTTTTAGTTTTTTCATCGAAACCAGCTATGAGATACTTAAAGTTCTCTTGAGTTTTTGTGTTCAACAAAGCTACAAGGTCCTTCTGTAATTCCCCCCAACCTTTTTGCAATTTTCTACTATCGTTACTCCCCCAATACCAATAAGATTTAAATTCTATAGATGGAGACTCATCATGAGTAAGAAGCTTCTTTAGTAACATTGCAAAGGCCTTAAAAGTTGAAGTATTTACACTTTACATCATTAATCAATCGATTGCATTATAGCTGCTACTGATTCATGGAAAATCAGATATTTACTAAGTGAAAATTGCGAAGTTGACAATAAGTATGTAGAAGCTTTATAAACTTTTTTGTTCAAATCGCGCGGTGTATCTACCCCTAATTACAGTCTGCTCATCGTGATTCTATATCTGAGACATTTTCCGGTAACGGTCACTGTCCCTCTCCCCTGAACAACGAAAAAACTTTCAAGCAGCAGTATGTTCAACAATGAATGTTTCGTTAGTTGGAGATAGATCTTATGTTCTTGATCAAAAAGTCTATTTTGTAGATTTTGACAATTAAAATGAAGCACATTTCATGTTTGGGTTACTTAACTGTTCAATAGTTAAAAGCTATATTGAAAGCCATACTATCAGTATAAAAGTCGGCAATATTTTCAAAGATCTTGAACTGCCACTATACGACCCACGAGATAAAGATTATTTAAGACTTGCTGAGTTGTCTGAAATCCTTCATGAAACGGAAGACACAAAAGATTCAAAAACTTGTTAGATGAAGCTGAAGATCTGGCTATAAAGGTTGTTTCAAAATAAGTTAGTTCCTGAGCCAGATTACGCGATAGTAGACATTTATCTCAAGTTATTAAAAACCAATGAATACGCTTAAAATCATTTATTATCAATGTGATGAGTGAGAATATTGCTTTGCCCTACTTTTCACTTCTTGTCGAAATGTTAATTCTTGGCTCTACCCGCCAATTTCCATTGGGCTTGGTGCGGTTGCACCACCATTGCCATCCATCACTACGGAGTGGCCCGACTGAGATTGCCCAAGGAATTTAAAATCTTCTATCCATTTAACTTCAGCTTGCATGATTTACCTCATTTAGCATCGCTTATTCAAGGCATCGTTGCCCTTACTAGCGGTGTGTTTCTTGTCGATACTTTAGCTCTATCGCATAAAAGGGCAACGGAATTTTCAACATTACTGTAATTTTTTCGCTCGGTTACCTTTCTCTATACGTAACACTTTTTATTTAAGTAACACTTTCTACAAAAATAACGATGAGGTAGCTATGAAGAATATGTCTAAGTTATTGGCCGGTTTCTCCTTCGCACTTCCAGTCTTGTTTCTACTATTGAGTAAAACAGGTACCGCCGATACGATGGATAAGCTGAAGGCTTCAGAGAATACAAGAATCGCAACGCTAGCTGGCGGTTGTTTCTGGTGTACAGAATCGGATTTAGAGCAACTGCCCGGCGTAATCGATGTTGTATCAGGTTATTCAGGTGGTCATATTGAAAACCCGACTTACCGCCAAGTCTCTTCTGGTAAATCTGGTCATATTGAAGTGATTGAGGTGAAGTACGATCCTGCTGTCGTGAACTACGAGCAAGTGCTGGACTACTTCTTCCGTCATATCGACCCTACCGACGATAAAGGTTCATTTGTTGACCGTGGTCCTCAATACCGTCCAGCGATCTTCTACCATAATGCGGAGCAAAAGCAGATTGCTAAGCAGTTTATGATGGAAATCGACAAGGCGATGATCTATCCAAAACCGTTGAAAACAGAGCTGATCGAGTTTGAAAAGTTTTACCCTGCGGAGTCGTACCATCAGGATTACTACAAGAAGAGTAGCTTGAAGTACAAATACTACCGCTACGCATCAGGTCGCGATAAATATCTCGACGAAGTATTTGGTGAAGATCGAAAAGAAAGTCCTAAAACACTTCGACAGTTGATTGAAGAAAAAAAGCTGCTTTCGAAAGTGAAAGCGTACAGTAAACCTGCTCAGTCTGAAATCAAATCAAACTTAACAGAGCTACAGTATTACGTGACGCAAGAAGAAGGCACGGAGCGTCCGTTTGATAATGAATACTGGGACAACAAAGAAGCGGGAATTTATGTGGATATTGTGACCGGTGAACCGCTATTTTCTTCTACTGATAAATACAAATCTGGCACAGGTTGGCCAAGCTTTACTCGACCAATTAACCCGGGTTACATCGTGGAGAAAACCGATTATAAACTGCTCTACCCTAGAACGGAGATCCGCAGTAAGTTTGGTGATTCACACCTAGGTCATGTGTTTAAAGATGGTCCGAAGCCGACGGGATTACGCTATTGTATGAACTCTGCTGCGATGAAATTTGTACCTGTGAACAAGATGGCGAGTTTAGGCTACGGCGATTACCTGTACCTATTTGATAAGTAGTTTTAACCAAATTAGGAGTGAACATTCAGCGCGATGAAAGGTTTTAAATCCAACCTTCCCATGAAAGTCTGTCCGGTCTGTCAGCGCCCATTTTCTTGGAGAAAGAAGTGGGCGCGAAATTGGGAGGAAATCGTTTATTGTTCTGAGCGTTGCCGAAGAAATAAATCAACGAAAACGTAGGTCACTCCGACCCTCTCTGGAGTATGTTATTTCATTTGTATTAACGTTTGTACGCGTTCTCTTACCAAGGTAATAACGTCCCATCATAAGCCCAAAACGCCCCGCTATCTTGCGGGGTTGCTTTTTCTATCAAGCCTAATAAATCCTTAGCAACTCGCTCTGGCGTGAACAACTTTCCCTCTGGGACATTGGTTTGAAAAGGTGCCGACAAAGCGGTATCTGTGGTGCCAGGGTGAAGTGAAAGCACCGTGCCATGTTTGACCACTCTTTGCCATTCGATCGACATGGTTTTTAGGAACATGTTTAATGCGGCTTTCGATGCTCGATAGCTGTACCAACCACCTAACTGATTATCGCTAATGCTGCCAACTTTGGCCGAAATGGTCGCAAACTTGGGTGCAGTACTGCGCTTTAGCTTGGGCGTGAAGTATTTCGCCAACAGCAAACTTGGCAAAGTATTAACCGTGATGGTTTGCTGAAAGAAGTCTGCGTCGAGCGAGCTAAGATTCTTCTCAGGACCTTTCTCTTGGGTGTGCAACATACCAACACAGTTCACCAACCAATCGACGTGTTCAATCTGCTCACTGAACGCTTTTACCTGCTCGTCTTGCGATACATCCACTTGATGCCAAACGACATTTGGGTGTTGCCAATCTGGTTGCTGCTTACGATAAGTGGCATGCACGCGAGCTTGAGGAAACCGAGCTGCGGCTTCTCTCACCATCGCCAAACCAATTCCACCATTGCCACCGACGATGAGTATTTCCATCACAAGTTCTCCACGTTTTCTATGTAGTGCTCTGCGGTATCAAGAATCGCTTGGCGTTGTTGTTCTTCCATGTTGTCCCAAGAGCGGAAAATCATCCCGATTCGTGGATTGGCTGCGAGGCGCTTGTCGTGTTTGTTCATAAAGCGCCAATAAAGGCTGTTAAACGGACACGATCCTTCCCCACTCCTCGCCTTATTGTCGTAATGGCAACCCTTACAGTAGTCGCTCATTTTGTTGATGTAAGAACCACTCGCCGCGTAAGGTTTGGTGCCAACAATGCCGCCATCCGCAAACAATGCCATGCCACGTGTGTTCGGCATTTCGACCCATTCAATCGCATCAACATAGATACCGAGATACCACTCATCCACTTGATCTGGGTCGATCTCGGTTAGCAAGCAAAAGTTACCAGTGACCATCAATCGTTGGATGTGGTGTGCGTAGGCGTAATCGAGGGACTGCCCAATCGCATTGCGCATACAAGCCATTTTAGTTTCACCATTCCAGAAGAAATCTGGCAGCTTTCTTTCTGCGCCCAATTCGTTGTTTTTCGGGTAATGAGGCATGTTCGCCCAATAGACCCCTCGAATGTACTCTCGCCATCCTAAGATTTGGCGAATAAACCCTTCAACTTGAGAAATGTCGATGTCCGCGTTGGAATGAAATGCCTTGAGTGAAGCATCAATGACTTCTCTCGGGTGCAGTAATTTGCTGTTAAGCGAGAATGAAATTCGGCTGTGATACAAGCTCCACTTAGCGTCGTGCTGGCCTGTCATGGCATCTTGAAAACGTCCGAATAACGGCAGACAGACTTGGCAGAAATGCGCGAGTAAAGAGAGGCTTTGCGCGCGATTAATCGGCCACAACAAGTCCCCTTCGAGATTTCCGATGGTTTTGATGTCATGTCGTGCCAGCCGCTCAATAATGCCGTGGATGTCAGTACTGAACATCAAAGGTTGTGGCAGTTGTTCAATGTCTTTGGCTTTGAGCTTGTTACGATTATTGGCATCGTAATTCCATTTTCCGCCGACGGGCTTTCCGTCTTGCATCAAGATGTCGAAGCGCTTGCGCATACGGCGGTAAAAGTGCTCCATCATGATGTGTTTACCTTGAGGAAACTGCGATTCTATTTCCTCAAACGGCAACAAAAAATGTTCCGAGTCGACACAACGCGTCACGACCCCATCAAGCTTTAGTTTGGCTAACTGCTCCAGAAGACGGTATTCATCCGGGCGTTGATATTCAAACTTACTTGCACCAACTTCACTCGCGTAGTGTTGCAAGACTTGCTCAAGATCGTCGAAGGATTGTGTGTCATCCAACGTGAGGTGCAGAACTTGGTGACCTTCACTCTGACGCTCTTTCGCAAACTGTTCCATTGCGGAAAAGAACGCACACACTTTCTGAATATGATGCGTGACGTAAGTATTCTCTTGCTTGAGCTCCGCAATCAGGTAAAGCACTTGCTCATCCGGTTGCTGAAACCAAGAGTGCTCACTGTTAAGTTGATCGCCCAAGATCAATCGTACGGTTTCAAATTGCATTACGGTTTCTCCGATGACGAAGCTTTGTCACTGCTGCCCATCACAATCGGCCAATCGACCATGTCTACACTATCCAAATGCGCGCCAGGACAACGACCTTGCCACCTATCGATGAACTCCATGTGCGGGTCGTACATTTCGGTTTGCTTTTCGAGGTTGAATTGTCGTGAACCACGCGGATCAGCACCAACGCCCGCTAGGTATTGCCAATTTCCCCAGTTTGATGCCACATCGTAATCAACCAGTTGTGACTCAAAGTACGCCGCGCCATAACGCCAATCGAGGCCAAGCTCATGCACTAAACAACTGGCGACTAACTGTCTGCCACGATTCGACATATAACCGGTTTCATTAAGCTGGTGCATACACGCGTTCACGATAGGAAATGGCGTTTCACCTTTCTTCCATTGTTGAAAACGGTGCGCATAAAAGCTGGTGAGTGGTGCTTGATTTTGGATGCCACCGAATCGGAACAGCTGCCGCTTGTATCGACGGGCATACCAATAAAAGTATTCACGCCAAAGCAGTTCGAAGTAAATCCAATAGGTTGAATCATTTGCGCCATTCGCGGCTTCATAACGTTTCAACATGGCATAAATAGTTTTCGGAGAAACGCACCCATGAGCTAGCCAAGGAGAGAACTTGGTGGAGTAATCCATGCCATCTAAACCATTGCGTGTTTGTTTGTATTCACTGGCTAGTGTGGAAGCAAAATACTGGCGACAATGTTCAAGCCCGCGGCTTTCTCCACCATGAAACGCAGCTTTTGTGTCAAAGTAATATGCAGTAACGGAAGGAAGATTCACACCTAAGGGAATTGGAGGTAACGAACGGACACTCTCGTGGGGCCGAGAGATGTCTAAACCTTCAACTTGCTTTCTAAACTGCGTGAAAGTGGTAGGCAGATTGCTCAAGTCAAATGGCAGTTGTTCTTCCCTTAACAGGGTCCGGATTGCTTGCTGTTTTATTTTTACATGAGACGCGCCTTCAACTGCGCGATCTAACGCTTGTTGCTCATCCGAACCGGGAAAGGCGTCAGCATATATATGTGTGACGCCGAAGCGATTAACAGCATACTTGATTGCTTGATCGGGCGTTAGTTCAACCGCCCATAATCGCTGACCAAGGTGATTCAAAGATTGATTGAGTTCACTAAGCGATGAGTCGAGAAACTGCAATTTCGCGCGCCCGAAAGAGGCTTCCTGCGCAAAGTGATGCAAGTAAGGCGTCATTGAAGGGTAGCAATACAAGCAAATTAACTCGTCCATTTCTACACTGGCGCTTTTCAACAGTGGGTTGTCGTGCAATCGCAAGTCGTTCGTGAACCAATAAAGTCCTATTTTCTTTTTCAATTCGCACCCTCAGATGTTAATTCTTCGTCTACGAGTTCTTTTCACGGAGACCCTGACGTTAAGCCTTTTGATTTACTTGCTTTTATACGAAAACGAGAGTTTGACGATCATTAGGTTACTAACGTTCACACGGAATCCATTTGCTGGATATCTCAAAACACGCAATACCACCAAATTCCTGTACATGTTTCATACTGATATTTTATAAAATTTGAATCCAACGGTATTGATCACGATCTTAATCACTCATTTTCTATATAAACCATGCAAAAGTGATAAAAATTAAAGCGACATTAGTTAATATCCGTTAATCTAAGCCCAATCCCATTTTGCTAGTACCATCGCAGAAATGACCGACGAGTTTAAGAAATCAACCGCTAATTTAAAAAAAGCGGTCCCACTGATGATCAAAAACCATGTTGCTGCCACGCCAGCCAACTACGCGCTTTGGTATACCTACGTTGACAAGACCATTCCAGAACTCAACTTTGAGTTAGACACGGTGTTAGAAAACTACGGTATTTGCCCGCCAGCAACCAATAAACAGCTTTACAACAACTATGTGGCCAGCAAAGCAGAAACCAGCCTTGAAGATCTTAGAACCAATGTAGAAGTTCTGCTACATGAAGTATCCAGTTCAATGAGCGATACGATTTCAGATACTTCCTCCTTTTCTGAGATGGTAGACAAAAGCTTTAATAAACTGGAAAAAGTTGAGGACAATAGCCTAAGCATTGAAGAAGTGATGGTGGTGATTCGTCAACTTGTCGCAGAGTCACACGAAATTCGTCACTCAACAAAGTTTTTGAATAGCCAATTGACTAACGCGAGTGAAGAAATTTCTCGCCTCAAAAACCAACTGGCTGAAGTACAGCAAGATGCGTTGTTCGATGGTTTGTCAAACCTATACAACCGCCGAGCATTTGACAAAGATCTCTCTTCACTTATCGCATCAAATCAGGCAATGACCTTAATCATGCTTGATATCGATCATTTCAAATCATTTAACGACAATTACGGGCACCTTTTTGGCGATACAGTGTTAAAAGCCATTGCCCGCCGGCTACAACAAAGCTGTCGAGATGGGATATGTGCGTACCGTTTTGGTGGTGAAGAATTCGCGTTAATTGTACCTAACAAATCTCTGCGAATTGCTCGCCAATATGCAGACACACTACGCCGGATGATAGAAAAACTGCGTATCAGAGATAAGCGCTCAGGCACACAAGTTCACAGCATTACCGCTTCTTTTGGGGTAGCAGAATTTGAGCCGGGTGATACGCCTGAAGCCTTAATCAATAAAGCCGATAAACAGCTTTATGAAGCAAAACAACTCGGTCGTAACCGCGTGATGCCAATTTAAATAAACTGACTAAGCGAAAACGACTTTTACGATGAAAAAGAAAACCCCGCGACGTAAAGTGCGGGGTTTTTGTATCCAATCATGAGTATCTTAATCGACGCTGTAACAGTAACTTAGAATGTAGTCGTCACCATTTTTTGCGGTATATTCTTTATCTTCACTGCATGCCATCGGCTTACCTTTTTTGTCGCCTTTGATTAGACTTATCCAATGGCGCATCGCGGTTGGTGCATTGCCAGTTAGTTCAGGATGAAACGTCGTGCGAGTTTCCAATTGAATATCGTCAATGTCCACTAATTCCACGCAACCAGTACCTTTGTGACAGCCAAACAGCACTTCTACATGATTACCCGAATCATCTTTAAACAAAATCGATTTTGGATCTTCCTTTTCACCAGTGTACGCCACGAAGTGTTTTGGGCTTTTCAGGCCGCTGTGTGTACCGTCTTTGAAATAAGCCAAAACATGGCGGTAATCAATCACGTAACTTGATACATCTTGGTGCGACCCATTCTCCAATGGAAACATGCGGTCTAGTAGTTGCTTCGCTTTTACTTGTTTCTCACTCTGCTGCTCAGCACTTACCGCTTCGACGGCAAATACGGCTTCAGCGATAAATGGGCGTTGTTGTTGTTGCATCTCTTTTTTATCGAAGTTCAGCATATTCATCGTCATATCCTCGCACTTAAAAACTCGTCCTAGAGTAAAAACTTAAATCCTTTATTTAAGTTTCAGGCAATTCTGTGAAGTGGATGGTTAATTTCCTTGCCTGCTCATTATGTAGACTAGCGAAATATTGACTACAATTTCACAACAAAAATTTTACAATGTGAATTTTACAAAATGTCTGTGTCAAAAAGCCTTATTCGTCAGTCTCATTTTCTTGGTACGAAAATTCGTAACCTAAGAAAAAACAACCATTTAACGATGGAAGATTTGTCTGCCCGTTGTGTAAGAATTAATCCAGAGTACGCTCCGTCGGTTTCTTACCTTTCAATGATTGAGCGCGGAAAACGCGTACCGAGTATCGATATGCTCGAAGTGATCGCGGAAGTTTTTCAAAAAGATCCTGCTTGGTTTTTAGATGATGAACCCGAATTAGAAGCCATCACACCCAACAAAGGAAATCGTGGCGGGATTAGTGGCATGGCGTTGGAGCCGAGCTTTCTGTTCTCCAATGATATTCTTCAAATCGCGATACCAGAAATGCTCTCCCAAACAGGTATCACGGGGCGTCAGTTTGCTCATCTCTTGATTCGAGCACACCAAGAAAACCATCAAAACCATTTTCCTGATTTAGAGCGCGCCGCCGAAGAGGTCGGCTTGAAGCGGCTGAATCTATCTGTAGAAGATCTCGTAGACATTGCAAAGAGTATGGGATTGGATATCCGCTGGGTAGATCGAGCGCCACAAGATGTGATTGATGAACTGGGCGTCAGCGCCAAACAGTTGATTACGTCTTTCATGGAGCCACCTGGGACTATTTATCTCAATAAACGAATGCGTGACTATCCAACCCGATTGAAGTATGACTTGGCGGTATATATTGGTCATCGAGTGCTCCATAGCAGCGATGCAATGAATAACGTTTTATCTATCGGGCATCAAAACAATTGGGAGCAAATGGACAGCCCTGTGTCGAACTCTGAACTCAATTCGCAAGATATCCTGCAAGCTTGGCGTGATTTTGAGTCCAGCTTCTTTGCCGGTGCCCTACTCTGCCCCAAAGTACCCTTTCGTCAGTTGCTTGACCGTTCTGGTTACGAGATTGATGTTCACAAAAAGGCGGGGGTTTCTCCTTCCGTTGCAATGCGTCGCATGACGGTGGTCTCGCCTTACCCGCATTGGCACTATTTTGATGCCTATGGCCCCGGCAAGTTAAAAGCAGTGTATCGAGGAAATGGTATTCCATTGCCTTGGGGCAACATGCGCAAAGTAAACGACCCTTGCCAGCACTGGGCGGTATTCCGACGCCTTTCCCAGCCTTTGGATACAAGTTCAGCGCAAATTTCGATTTTAAATGTTGGTGACGAGCCACGTATCTACTGCTGCGAATCGGTCAACGTATTTGATCCTGCGGGGAATAATCGCGTGCTATGTGCCGGTATTGATCTTAACCCTGCCATTTCTGCACAAGGTGGCGATGCCGTTTCCATAGCGGAAGAACTTAAGTCCCTTTGTGTCGCTTCCGGCGGAAGTAGTGTTATTCCTCCCCACATCAAAAAAGACTTAACGACTATCGCTAAGATATTAAACATCAACTGGATAGAGCGCGGGATTCAAACCCAAGCAAGGTTAATCTGCTCCAGAGGGGCGGTTTGTCCAAGACAACCTAGTTGTTACAGCAAGTGCGGAGAAGCTGATGAGACGGGCAACGACGTGAATATCATCGGTCTTTAGAAAGAAAAAACGCCAATCACAATAAACGTGATTGGCGGTATATACTTGTGAACAATTTGTATTCACTAACAACGTCAGTTGGCTAGGTGACCCTCGGCTTAATAAGGGTCACTCTAAGTAAAGCACGATGCGTGCCAACTTTAAAAAAGCCGTTTTTTAGTAGATCCAGATGCATATCGTTGCTTTATTAACCATTAATTTCGCAAACTGCATTTGCAAAATGCAAAGTTATGCAAATATGCCACTTAATGCACTGCTAATAACGACTCTCTCAGCAAAGTGTCTGTGAACATATGAAGTCACATATTCTTGCACCTCAATGATGATGAGATTTCGGACTCCCAACTTTACCATTCTTCTAACCCCTTATTGAAACTGGGTTCAGGCTCATCCGCCATGCTTTTGTTGATACATTCTCTCATCGGCTATTTTCATCATTTGCTCAGGAGATGACATTTGCGGGTCAAATATCGCGTACCCAATACTGGCTTTCAAATAGATAAGCGTTTCATCGTAAATGACGGGCGTAGAGCATAGCGCTAATCGAAGTTTTTGTAGAAGAGACTGAACATTTTCTTCCGTTCCTGGGTGATGAACTACAACTAAGAACTCATCACCGCCCATTCTGGCCACGATGTCTGATTTACGCAGAGAGCTTTTTACCCTTTCAGCCGTAGCGATTAAAACTTTGTCACCTGCGTCGTGACCATAGGTATCGTTAATGTGTTTAAACCTATCTAGGTCAATATTAATTAAGGCGAAGCTATAACGCTTTTTATAACGTTTCGCTATTTCAAACTGCTGCTTGTAAAACTTCATAAAATAGCGACGGTTTGGTAAATTCGTGAGTTCATCGTGTAAAGCTCTGTCATCTGCAATGGTATACAGTCGATAAATGGCGAACAGCGCGAGGCTAAGTGCGAATATAATGGGATAGCCGATTACTCTAGCTAAATGCAACTGATGCCAAGAGATTTGGCGATCAGCTTTACCTCCAGAGAAAACCACCATACTCCACCCACCATAAGGAAAATGAACCATCTCTTTTGCATATACCATGCTATTTACACTTTGCGCGCCAAAGAAAGCATCACCAAATGAGCCACCGCTATCGTAACCACGGATCATTAAAGGGTAACGATACGAGAAATCAATTACGCCGGTTTCTCTCATCAGAGCATCGAAATCAATCACCGCACTGATCACTCCCCAGTAGTCCTGATTCATTGGAGGATCAAGAAAAACAGGCACACGCACGATCAAACCTCGGCCACCTTGAATCAAAGTCACTGGCCCTGCGATGAAAATTTCTTGTACATCCTTGGCTTTTTGCACCTGTACCCACTGCTGTGGCACTGCGCGGTAATCAAGGCCGATTAGGCGCTCATTACCTTGGCGTGGAAATACATGACTAATTACATCATTTTTCGCGATACCGATGATTGTAATATGTTTACTTTTATTTAGGATTCGGTGAGCGGCGATACTCAATTCTTCTTCTTGATTTTTAGGAAGTAACGTAATGAGTGTCGCTAAAGTACTGGCTTTGTAGATATCCGCCATAAGTACCGCTTCCAAATTGGAACGGAGAATGGAAAGTTGTTCTTTGGCCTCAACTTGAACTCGCTCTTTGTGAAGCTCTTGCTGGTTTCGATTTAACAGCTCAATAACCCCAATACACAAAGCGAAAAAGGTGAGGAAGAACAATGCAAAATAGCATCGCTTTCTGGGTAAATAACGCATTTTCTCCCCACAACTCGTATACAACTACGAGATTTTTTATTTATTGTTAAAATTCTTATTATCACAAGAATAACCAATCATAATCAGAAAGGTAACAGTGATTGACAACTTTTATGTTTTAGGTGTGAGATGATGCATCAACAAGGCGATTTATTTGGCGGCGATCTATGGCAAGAAGTAGAAAGAGGAAAACTTTATTATGATCCTCATTTTCTTAACCATCTTGAGGCGGATAATTACTTTGACCAACTTCGAAAGACACTGCCATGGCACCAAGAACACATTACTATGTTCGGCAAGTCAGTACTTCAACCTCGCTTACAAGCGTGGCACGGTGATGCAGCATATACTTACTCAGGCTTAACCATGCAGCCTCACCCTTGGACTCCTGAGTTAACTCAGCTCAAAGTGCGTTGTGAATCAGTTGCTGATGTCACTTTTAATTCTGTTCTCGCTAACTTATATCGACACGGTCAAGACTCAATGGGCTGGCACCAAGATAATGAACCAGAGTTAGGTAGAAACCCTGTTATCGCATCTTTGAACTTAGGTGAAACACGTCGATTTTTGCTTAGAAATTTACATTGTAAAACTGAGATTGAATATGAGCTTTCTCACGGCTCCTTACTGATTATGGCTGGCGAGCTACAGCATCACTGGAAGCACTGCGTACCAAAAACCGCGAAAACCAAAGATGAACGTATCAACCTGACTTTTAGGCAAATTTTTAACTATTGACTCAGCTTTTACATTCTCAATTAATATTGATGGTAGGTTTAGGTTCAGGACTTCATAGGGAATGGATTTATGCGTATTAAACCTCTTAGCTTAGCGGTCTTACTCTCTTGCTCACTTACCTTTGCAGCTCAGGCATCACAGGAAGAGGTACCGCTTCTCGATAATACTCAATCAGCGCAGTTGATTCGTAGTACCTACGAACAGGAACTGTTCACTTTCCCGGCGTTTAAAGAGGGCCATTTTGGCTTACGCATGTACCGCCAAACATTAGATGAGAAATATCACGCTGCCATTTGGACCGACATGGCACAAGTAGCCAGCCGGTTAAACCAATTTGCTAATGAAGTCGTTGAACCAGAAGACATCATTCTCTATTCATCTCAAAGGCTGACCACGTATCAAGAGAAAGAAACCGAACGAGGTCAGCGACGCTATACCGTGACTAAACACCATCCTGAGTACCTTTATCTTGGTGTGGATTTGCTTGGCGCAATGGCAAGAGCAAACGAATATGGCCTACAACATAAACAAGACAAAACGCTGAGAAAAATTATTAGGCGCTACGATTTCTCGCGTTACGTTACGGACAAAGAGATGATAGAGGCATGGGCAGCTCAGCTTGCAAACCAAGTCTACTGGCTTCGTCAGCTAGGAGAGCAAGATGTGGTCGAGGAATTCACTCAAACCTTCCGGAACACCTACCCCGACGATAAAGATAAGATGCTTTCAGCTCAGCAGTATTGGAACAAACTCTATGGTATGACGCACATCATCTTTGCCGATTCAAAGTATTATCAGGAGCGAGTAAGCGAGAAGAAACACCAATGGATTTATGATTACTTTCGCAACAACATCGACACTATCCTACTGCGCGCCAAAGAAGACGTGATTGCGGAAGTCGGCATTTCGTTTTTGTTAGCAGGCTTGGACCATGATCCGGTCGTAAAGAAAACCCGCCAAGCCATTCGTCACGCAATCAACGCAGAAAAAGGGATGATTCCGTCGGTCGACGGTAACTTTGATCTCAAGTACGGCGAACACCGTAACGTGCTAGCCATCATGCTGCTCGATTGGAAAGGGGTACATAAAGCGCCAACTTATCAAGAGCACCCAGAGGCTTTTAAATCGATACCTTACGGCTTAATGCCCAAGCCTTAGAAATAACAAAACCCGCCATTTAGGCGGGTTTTTAGTGTGTATCTTCAATCTAAATTAGAGAGAGATAAAAATGCCCGCTAAGCACGCACTCATCAGGTTAGCGAGTGTACCAGCAGCAACCGCTTTTAGGCCTAGACTTGCAACATCTTTGCGGCGCTCAGGTGCCATCACGCCGATAGAACCCAACTGAATCGCAATTGAGCCAATGTTCGCAAAACCACACAACGCAAAAGTGATAATAATTTGAGTATGCTCAGACAGTGTCGCTTTGTGCTGCACAAAATCGATAAACGCAACAAACTCATTCATCACCACTTTCTGACCAATGTATGAACCCGCAGCTAGAATTTCGTGGCTTGGCACACCAATCAACCATGCGAGAGGTGCAAACAAATAACCAAAAATCGCTTGTAGCGTTACGCCAGAGAAACCAAGTATCTCGCCCAAGTTTTCTAGCCCCGTGTTCACCATCGCGATAACACTCACGAAAGCGATAAGCATGGTACCAACAGCAACGGCAACTTTCATACCGCCCATGGCACCGCTTGCTAGCGCATCAATAACGTTACTTTCTTCTGATTTATCTAGCTCAATATTGTTGTAATCGCTTGGCGTTTGACGCTCAGGAACGATGATTTTTGCCATCATCAAACTACCTGGTGCTGCCATAAAGCTTGCCGCGATCAAGTATTTGAGGTCGACACCCAAACCAGCATAACCACCAAGCACACTGCCCGCCACTGAAGCCATACCACCAGCCATCACGGCAAACAGTTCAGAGCGAGTCATGTTAGAAAGAAATGGACGAATAAGAAGTGGTGACTCGCCTTGAGATAAGAAAATGTTCCCTGTTGCAACCAAAGACTCTGCTTTACTCGTACCCAAGAACTTCTGGATAGCGCCGCCAATAAATTGAATCACTTTTTGCATAATGCCCAAATAGTAAAGGGCGGAGATAAGAGCACTGAAGAAGATGATGATAGGAAGGACACGGATAGCGAAGATAAAGCCAGAAGAAGCGAGGTCACCAAAGAGGAATTTAATCCCTTCATCAGCAAAGCTGAGTAGCCCCGCGACACCATTACTTAAACTCGCCAGCGCCGCTTGACCCAACGGGAAATAGAGCACCAAAGCAGCAAACCCCATTTGTAGCATCAAGGCGCGAGATACAGTTTTCCAATTAATGGAAGAACGACCCTCAGAAAGTAGGAAAGCACAACCTAGCAGTGCAACAATACCAAATAGACTAAATAGAACACTCATGAGCTGGACCTACTAAACGTTGAAAAAGAAAAAAGAGCCAAAGGAATTGGCAGAAGAAAGGGACAACGCAGCGAGTGATAACTCACTTTTAGATCCAGAATGTAGACAGAACGAATAGTTCGACATCTTATTTTTACCTTATACAAGCAATTGAACGTAGCTGGTCCGGTCCGTGGGGTCATTCACTGCTGGCGAGCATGTTGCTTGGCCTGCTCCATGTGACGGCTTGTATGGGTAAGGGTCCTGAACAACTAAACCCTAATTCCCGCTTAAACGGGACGCAAGTATAGCCAACAAAAAGAGATATTCATCACATTTATTTACGCAAACGTTCAAGCGTTCAAAATTTAGGCAAAAGTACTCTTTTGTCGTCATACCATTAATAAAAGCAAGGGCATAAGGATAGGCGTTGATGGTAAAAAACATAAAAGTGACCAATAAATACGCAATCAAACTCGAAAGAGCCAAAATTCGTCATTTTGCTCTCGCCAACAGGTGGATTTTGGTTATAATTCGCGTTGCTTCTTTCGAGGCCTCTGAGTATTCAGAGCATCATGATGCCGAGATGGTGAAATTGGTAGACACGCTAGCATGAGGTGCTAGTGCCTTTGGTGTGAGGGTTCGAGTCCCTCTCTCGGCACCATTATCCTTCTTCCCTAATTTTGTTCGAGTGTAATGCAAAGTTCTAAGCAGGCAAGACAGTCTACAGATGCTAACCAACTTCTGAGTGAGCTTGCGGTTCACGCTTTATTACACCTGCACTTTAAAATTCACGCGTCCTCGCATGGCCTCTCCCTTAAAGAACGTAATGACTTACTTCAGAAATGGCTGAAACCAAAACTGAAGAGTAATCGCTATAAGCTGATTAAAAAGCCGTTAAAGTCTTTGACTCAGCAGGCAAAAGGTGAGAACGGAAATCTGGAAGAATTACTCGAGCGCTGCGTCGGTGCAGACAAACCCAGAAATCCTCAACCCGATCTAGATAGCTACTTGCTGCTGATCAACGAGATTGAGAAGAAACTGGGGACTACCGTGTTATTATCGCGACCGGAAGACGTCGACTTATCTCACGACCAACACGGCTGTTTGCTGTGTGTGCTTTCTGAGAACTTAAATCAGCACTTCGATGATAATAACGCCCTAATCGCTCCTATTTCGATGCTGTTCCGCGGACCAATGAGTCAACGCTCACTTTTCCTTGGCAGCATTTACGCCAGTGGTACCTTCAATTATGAAGTGCAGTATCAAGACGACCAGTTCGTTCGCATCACATTAGAGTTAGCGTAACTGTAACGCTAAGAAATAAACGAATCGAAAAAGGCCGTGAAACTCGCGGCCTTTTGCTTATCTAGATTTAAACTTGAGTTAATCGATCTCTTTAAATCGAGCAGTAAAGTGGCGCAGCACTGGTGGCTCGTACTCGAAAGTGAGCCCTTTTAACTCATGTGCACGATTTTTCAGTTCGATAATCGCATCCGCAATGTAATCCATATGATCGTTTGTGTAGACACGACGTGGAATGGTCAAACGCATCAACTCAAGCTCTGACGCTTTTTGTTTACCCGTTTCCGGATCTCGACCAAGCAGCAACGATCCTATCTCTACTGCTCGAATACCCGCTTCCAAGTACAAAGCATTACACAATACCTGCGCAGGAAACTGATCCGCTGGAATATGTGGCAAAATCTTAGCGGCATCCACAAAAACCGCATGACCACCCGTTGGGTATTGAATCGGAATACCGCATTCACGTAAGCGCTCACCTAAGTATTGAACTTGGCTAATTCTATAGTGAAGAAAATCCTCATCCGCGGCTTCATACAAACCGCGAGCGAGCGCTTCCATATCACGCCCAGCCATGCCGCCGTATGTTACAAATCCTTCCATGGGTACGCAGCGCGTCTGCACCGCCTGGAACAACTCCTTATGATCACGAATACAACACATGCCACCAATGTTTACCATCGGGTCTTTCTTAGCTGACATGGTGAGCATATCACCGTACTGGTACATCTCACGGATGATTTCCAGAATCGATTTATTCTCGTAACCCGCTTCACGCTGCTTGATAAAGTAGGCGTTCTCACAGTAACGAGCCGAGTCAATCACCACTGGAATATCGTACTTGGTTGCAATCTCGTACACACTGCGCATGTTTTCCATCGACACAGGCTGACCACCGGAGCTATTACAAGTAATCGTGGTGATAATTGCACAGATGTTATGCGAACCGTGCGCTTCAATTGTTGCCACCAGCTTATCGATATCAAAATTGCCCTTCCAATCATAAGGCGTAGTGGTGTCGAATGCTTCTTCCGTTACCACGTTAATCGCTTTACCGCCATTGAGTTCAATGTGACCCGCTGTGGTATCAAAATGGTAGTTCGAGATAAATACTGGCGTTTCGCCACCACGCACCTGACGCATACGCTCAATCAAAGCGGGGAACAAAATTTGCTCGGCACCACGCCCTTGGTGTGCAGGCACGGTGAGCTTATAACCGAAGAAGTGCTCCACTGCATCACACAGGTTGTAGTAATTTCGACTCCCCGCATAGGATTCATCCCCCATCATGATGCCAGCCCACTGATTATCACTCATGGCACCAGTGCCAGAGTCAGTCAGCAAATCGATATAAACATCATCACTACGAAGAAGAAATGGATTATAGCCCGCTTCTTTTAACGCGACTTCACGGTCTGCCAAAGTCGTCATTTTGATTGGCTCAACCATTTTGATACGGAAAGGTTCTGGAATACGTTTCATTGTTAATTTCCTTATACGCATTGCCCTACGCAGTTTCACGTAAGACTAAAAAACAAATAGATAGAATGCTTTTCATGCAATTGCATTGAGGAAATCAACGAGAAGAGATTTTACTAAGAAGAGACAAGCAGTAGTCTAGGTTATACCAGAACGACAGCACCAAACGGCTATCGAGAATATCCTTTATTCTCATCGTCTTCGTCCTCCTGATAAAAATAAAAAGTCAGAAACCCCATGTCTCTGACCTTTTCAATATAGTGTAGTTTTCAATCAATTTTCAGTGAGGTCACCCTCATTTTAAGAAGGTCTCGCCCTTTTCATTCTGCGTTTGATATTACTTTCTTTGACTAAGTAATCGAAAAGTGGCGCGAATAAGTTAGCAAATAGAATCGCTAACATGATGCCTTCTGGATAAGCCGGGTTCAGCACTCGGATAAAAATCGTCATCACACCGATTAATAGTCCGTATGCCCATTTCCCGTTATTGGTAAAAGCTGCCGAGACAGGGTCTGTCGCCATAAAGAAGGTACCAAACGCAACCCCACCAATCACGAAGTGCCAGTAGAACGGCATGGAGAACATGGGGTTAGAGTCTGAACCGATCGCATTCAATAGTAATGAAGCTCCGATTAAACCGACCAACACGCCCGCAACAATTCTCCACGATGCAATCTTCATAAAGATGAGAACCAAGCCTGTTAGTGCGATCAACAACGTGGAGACTTCACCCATCGAGCCTGGTAAATTACCAACAAAAGCATCTCCCCATGAAATTGTTTGTCCTGTCATATTATTTATCAAAGCACTTTGCCCGCCTTCATACCATTGACTAAGTGGAGTAGCGCCAGAGTAACCATCAGCCGCGACCCACACAGCACCACCGGACATGTTGGCAGGATAGGCAAAGTATAAGAACGCTCGCCCTGCTAAAGCTGGATTTAGGAAGTTTCGTCCAGTACCACCGAAAATCTCCTTCGCCACAACAATACCGAAAGTGATACCTAAAGCCGCTTGCCATAGTGGAATTGTCGGGGGAAGGATCAGCGCAAAGAGTATAGAGCTGACAAAAAAACCTTCATTTACCTCATGCTTTCGCACAATAGCAAACAGAACTTCCCAGAAACCACCAACGATAAACACCGTCGCATAAACCGGGAGAAAGTAAGTAGCACCAAGCCACATTTTACTTCCCCACCCCGCTTGTGAAACCGCATCTAACGAGCCCCATACCCAACTCAGTTGCCATGAAGAAACAAGCGCTTGCTGAGCTGAGGCTTGATCCATTCCATACAACAAGGCATCACTCGCTTGCTGGCCTATGTTGTACATACCCCAGAACATGGCAGGGAAGACCGCCAACCACACCATGATCATAATACGTTTTAAATCGATGCTATCTCGAACGTGAGTCATGCCCTGGTTTACCTTACCAGGCGTGTAAAAAATGGTTTCGACAGCTTCGAAAAGTGGGTAGAACTTGTGATACTTCCCACCTGGACCAAACTTAGGTGTCGCTTTTTCAAAGTAATCTTTAAGGCTCATAACACTCCTCCTTTATCTAAAAGATGGTACGCACATGTGTAAAAAGCGATCGTTTTTTAATCTCTTCGTCTTCCTTCTTCGTATTTCACCTTGTTCGCCACTCTTCTGTCTCCTCTTTAAATCCGGCGAACAGTTTATCCAACGAAAAAGGGACCGCTCATGGACACACTCGCCATTGACCTAGCTAGATTCCAATTTGCCTTTACTGTCTCTTTCCACATTATTTTTCCAGCGTTTACGATTGGTTTGGCAAGTTATCTCGCTGTATTAGAGGGCTTGTACTTAAAAACGGGCAACAAACAGTACATGCAAATCTATAAGTACTGGCTCAAAATCTTTGCCATCAGTTTTGGTATGGGTGTGGTGAGTGGCATCGTGTTGAGCTATCAATTCGGTACTAACTGGAGCGTGTTTGCCGACAAAACAGGCCCAATCCTAGGCCCGCTAATGGGTTATGAAGTTTTTACTGCGTTTTTCCTCGAAGCTGGGTTTTTAGGCGTGATGCTTTTCGGTATGGATAAGGTAGGTAAGAAGCTTCACTTCGCCGCGACTTGTATTGTTGCATTCGGGACGTTTTTGTCTGCGTTTTGGATACTTTCGGTTAATAGTTGGATGCAAACACCAGCGGGCTATAGTATCAACGAAGCCGGACAGTTTATCCCAGAAGACTGGTGGGCGATTGTCTTCAACCCTTCCTTCCCTTACCGGCTCGTTCATATGTTGCTCGCCGCTTACCTTACTACTGCCTTTGTTGTAGCCGGCGTTGCCGCTTATCACTTGCTAAAAGCAAACCATAACCCTCTAGCCAGAATTATGTTCTCGATGGCAATGTGGATGGCTGCCATCGTGACACCAATTCAAATCGTTGCTGGAGACATGCATGGATTAAACACCCTTGAACATCAACCCGCCAAAGTTGCCGCGATGGAAGGGCACTATGAGTCTCACCAAGGCGCGCCATTGATCCTCTTCGGTATCCCTAACGATGAAGAAAAACGCATGGAATACGCACTGGAAATCCCCAAACTCGGTAGTTTGATTTTAACTCATGACCTCAACGGTGAAGTGAAGGGATTAGATGCTTTTCCAGAGGAGGAACACCCTCCTGTCTCTATCGTTTTCTGGTCTTTCCGAGTAATGGTCGCGCTTGGTTTTGGCATGCTTGTTATTGGTTTGTGGAGCCTTTGGCTAAGAAAACGTCGCAAACTTTTTGATTCGAGGGCACTTCAACGTATTTGTGTGCTGTTTGCCCCAGCGGGGTTCATTGCAGTTTTAGCAGGCTGGATAACTACCGAAGTCGGTCGACAGCCTTACACCGTATACGGTCTTTTAACCACAGCCAATTCGGCATCGCCTATTGATGCCGCCGCGGTGAGCGTCTCCCTGACGGCGTTCATCGTGGTTTACTTTGTGGTTTTTGGAGCTGGCTTCTTCTATCTCCTACGTTTGATGCGCAAGTCTCCAACTCGATATGAAGAAGGTCTAGATAGCCGACTTCCTGATGGCACGAAAACCGATGCCATCACACATTCTAACCATCTAACCTAGGAGCTTACTCATGGATTACGCATTAATTTGGTACGCTTTGATTGGGCTCGCTGTTCTGATTTATGTCGTGTTAGATGGCTTTGATCTCGGTATTGGTATCCTATTCCTCAGCGCTAATGATGATGAAGAGCGCGACATGATGATGAACAGCATCGCTCCTGTTTGGGATGGGAATGAAACTTGGCTAGTTCTTGGCGGAGGTGGGCTTTTTGCCGTGTTCCCCCTCGCCTACGCGGTCATTATGCCAGCACTCTATGCTCCCCTGATTTTAATGCTGCTCGGGTTAATTCTGCGCGGGGTTTCTTTTGAGTATCGCTTCCGAACACAACGCGGAAAGTTTTTATGGGATAGCGCTTTTTTCATTGGTTCACTCACCGCGGCATTGATGCAAGGCATTATGCTCGGAACCCTGCTCCAAGGTATAGAGGTTAGTGAACGAGCATACGCAGGTGGATGGTTTGATTGGCTTTCACCATTTAGCGTATTTTGTGGCCTGGCGCTTGTTTGTGCTTATATTCTGCTCGGTTCATGCTGGTTATTAATCAAGCTTCCAGAAGAGCTGATGGGGCGCTATTACGTGGTCGCGCGACGATGGGGACTAGCGATGGTAGCCTGTATATTCATCGCCAGTTTGTGGCTGCCATTGAGCCAAAATATCGTCTTTGAACGTTGGTTCTCATTACCAAACTCGCTACTGTTTTTCATTTTACCAATTATTGCTGCGGCACTTATTTGGCAGCTATTCAAAGCCTTACTCGATCACAAAGCCGTCCGAGCCTACGTTCTTGCGATCGGCCTGTTTCTTTTGTCCGCGATGGGTTTCGGTGTCAGTACATTCCCTTACTTGGTCCCATTCGCACTCACTTATCAAGACGTCGCCGCGCCAGATAAGAGTTTGGCATTTTTACTTGCCGGTGCGGTGGTATTACTTCCTCTGATCATAGCCTACACGGCTTATTCGTACTGGGTTTTCCGCGGCAAGATTAAACGTGGAGAAGGATATCACTGATGAAACTAAAACCCATTTTGTGGTTCATTGGCATTTGGCTGGTAAGCGTGGTCGCCTTGTTTATCATCAGTTCGTTGATACGAACTGCGATATTGTAGGCCCAGAGTCTACTGCACCACATCTGAAGCCATTGAGGTCTATACTCAAGCAAGAGTAAAACAACGGAGTGTTTTTATGACCTTAAAGCGGTTTCTGGTAACTTTGATTCCTTTGACGGTTCCACTGTTTTCACCAAATGCTTTGGCCGTAGACAAGCAGATGTCATCCGCCATGAAAAGTAAAATGCGGTCTATTTGCTCCGCAACAAACGAGCAGGGCCGTTGGCAACTTGCTGAGGCAACTCCTGACGCCAGACGCTCACTCAACATGGTGCTTTATCAAATGAATGCCGATGATAAATTGAAAGCAATTCATGAGGTGAGAACCAAAATGGTCGGCGGCACCCATTATGCGTTTGAGTTCGAGTTGCAAGATGGTCAGGTCTGGAATGCAATTGTATTGCACAGTGCCCGAGGCGATTACATGATAGAAAGACACGCCAAGAAAGGGGAACTCTGCCCTAAATAGCAATAGACACTACAACTTTACGACACAATAAAGTCGACTGATTCAGTCGCCTTTATTGTTGGTATGTTTAGGTATCGCTTCAAAAGCTTGGGAAAAGTAATAGCTTTCAACCTGAGGCCTAACTAAATCACAAGCTAACCCAAGGTCATCATTTTTTGTGAAAGGTAAATGTTCTGACACTAATTCCTGGGAATCTTTGTCCACGGTCTGGAAAGATTCAACAATTCTAAGTGGCCAGTAAGCTTTATTCTCAGTAACAAGAAAAAAGTAATATTGGAGCTGCTCTCCATGAGTCACGGCATTGTTAATTTCACTTCTAATTTTAACCACTTCGATTTTGCTACCAACACAAGTGAAGTCATATGCATCAGTAATTTCCGCTTCCTTCGCGCCCGGAGTATATACCATATAATCCGATTCAAACTTATTATCAGTCAGCAAATAACCATCGTCGACACTAGTTAACTGAAAGGAAAATGCAGGGTAATGTACTATCAAACAAGCTCCAAAAGCCCTACTTAAAAATTTCTTTGAAAATGCCTTTTTTATACAGTTCGGTAAATATCTCATGTCGTTGTCCATATGAATCTGTATTTTTATTAATAACCCTAGTAATACTATCAGTCACCGTTCTAGATGCTCCCTTATCGGCTTTTAAATATAGCTTATTCTTCAGCCAAAAAATCATAGCAGTCCTGATGGCATATTTAGGTTGAGCAACTAACTGAGGCGAAGAAGAGAAACTCGTATTTTCGTTCCAAATATTTGCGTGTATGCTTTCTGTCGCTAAATAGTTTCCTTTCCCTGTTAACTGTATCATTCCTCTACCGCGATATTTCCATCCATCTCCGGTAGTTGCATCACCATTGCCTATTTTCATGGCATAGGCATTATTTGCTATCGCTTCTTGGTTTGCTTTTTGATTGATGGCATTTTTTCTCCCGTGCTTTTCAGCTAACGCCGGCCTATTCCGATAGACTCTGAAAGTGCTTTTCAATCCTTGAACTGAATAATTCAGGTTTTCCTCCATTCTCATTCCAGGACCAACCTCTTTTGCTAATTGAGCGACAAAGTGTGACAGTCTCAGTTCACTGTCTAACTTACATTCAGAGATCTTCATAGAAAGTTCTTTGCTTATAATCACTAAATAGTCTTCTGAAACTTTAGTTTCATTCTTCCATACTTTTCTAAGGTGCTGTTTTGTAATCATAGTCCCTCCATCTGATGAAGATTAAAACTGAAAGAACAAAAAATCACCTATAAAATTTGAAGTTGACATTGTATTACGACATTTTAAAACCATTTCTTACATACTAATTACATTATTGTGCGGCAAATAACATACCAGTCAATATTCTAGAAAAGCATTCTTTTCGCTCATATATTTTAACATGGCTTTTTACTGTTAAACCGTCTCGGTTTTCGCCTCTATCTTCTCATTTACTTTATCGCAAATGTACTCTCCAATAGGCATTGCAGATGTCGCTGCTGGAGAGGGGGCGTTGCAAACGTGCAGGCTTCTGGCGCTTTCGGCAAACAAGAAGTCATGAACCAAGGTTCCGTCGGATAACACCGCTTGCGCACGAATACCCGCAGGATATGGTTTGAGATCGTCTACCTTGATGCTTGGGCAGTATTTATTGACCAGCTTGAGATAGCCCGGCTTCCACCACGAGTTCTTAAACTCATCCAATCCGGTTTTTAGATGCTTTTGTGTCACCTTCCAGAAACCGGAGAAGCTCAGCATTTGCATGGTATCTTGCAAGCTGAAGTTAACCTTGTCGTACCCTTCTCGCTTCCAGCCTTGCACCGCATTTGGACCTACGGTCACACTGCCATCAATCATGCGAGTCAGGTGGACGCCCAAGAATGGCAAGTCAGGGTCGGGAATTGGATAAATAAGATGATTCACCACTTGGTCGTGTTTGCTATCTAAGCGGTAGTATTCACCACGATAAGGGATGATTTGGAAATCGGTCGGAATAGACATCATCTTCGTCATGCGATCCGCCATCAAGCCGCTGCAAGTAACCAAGAACTTAGCATTGAGCTGCATGGTTTGACCGTCTGAAATACAGGTCAGTTGAACTTCTTCGTCCTTCTCTTCGGCAGCCACCATTTTGGTTCTCAAGCTGATTTGACCGCCGAGCTTTTTGAACTCTTCCGCCATCTGCTCAGTGACCAAACGATAGTCCACAATACTGGTGGTTTTGACATAAATCGCGCCCAATCCCGTGATGTTTGGTTCAGCCAGTTTAAGTTGAACTTCATCGAGTAGCTTTACGTCGATGCCGTTGACATGGCAGCGCTCATAGAGGGCATTCATGCGTTCGACTTCTTGCTCATTGGTCGCAACCAGTAACTTGCCACAGTTCTCCACCGGAATATCGTGCTCGGCGCAGAACGAAATGGTTCGCTCTACCCCACGCTTACAAAAATCCGCTTTTAAGCTGCCCGGTGCGTAGTACACCCCGGCATGAATCACGCCGCTATTGTGTCCGGTTTGGTGCTGGGCAAAACCGGACTCTTTCTCAACCAATAAAATGGATTTGTCTGGATGACGTTGCTGTAGTTGCCATGCTGTCGACACACCAACGATACCGCCACCAACAATGATGTAGTCATAGACTGATTTCATACGACCTCTTATAAAACCGATAGTTGAGATTGTTGCAATTTGAACTTGCGACCACTGTAAATGAACACCGCGACAAATACCGCGCAGCTTGCCACACGAACCAACATTGGGATATCGTGCCAAACTAGCAATGTACCCACCACTACCAACAAGAGACGCGTCAGAATGTTTAGAGGACCTTCCAAGTAGCCTTCAATCGCACCAATCAATGCATAGGTACCGATGATGGCAAAGAAGCCTACGGTAATTACCGACGTCACATCCCAACTGACCAAGCCTGTATAGGCAATAAGTAGCGGTACAAGATACAAACCTTTGGCGATTTTCCATGCCATCAAACCAGTGCGCATTGGCGGTGTTTTCGCGATGGTTGCCGCAGCGAATGCGGTCAAACACACTGGGGGCGTAACGTTACTGTCTTGCGATAACCAGAAGATGATGAGATGAGCAGCCAGCAATGCCAAGCCTACCGCTTCCATACCCAAACTTTGTTCTAGTAGGGTTTCCATAAAGTCCGCAGGCACTAGCGCCACCATTTCTTTCGCCGTTTCCAACGCCATTGGTGCATTAAGCAGTTCCAGCTTTTCTGGCGCCGCCAACATAAAGATGGCTTTTGCTTGTTCAGGCAATTGACCCGATACCATCAATTCAAGCAATTGGTTTTCTGCAATCAACTTGTAAAGCGCAGGGGCAGACAGTGTGCCCAATACAATATACGCCGCTGTTACAGGTAAACCCATACCCAAAACAAGAGAAGCGAGTGCAATCAAAACGATCATGATGAACAAGTCACCATTCGCCCAACCATCGATCATCAATGAGAACGTGTTGCCGATGCCTGTTGTACTGATCACGTTGATCACCAAACCAATACCCACCAGCAATACCGCGGTTGTCGCCATGTTTTTCGCGCCTTGCGAAAGTGCTTCGATGATCGCTTTTGGTCCCATCTTATGATCTTTCGAGAACCAAGACGCCACCACCACTGAGATGATCGACAAGCCCGCAGCGTAAGTCGGTGTAAAACCTTGAACCAACAAAGTAACCAATACCGCCAGTGGGATAAGATTGTGCCAACCGCTGATCAACACTTTTAATAGAGATTCATCGCTGGTCGTGATTTTTTGAACGCCGCTGCGTTTGGCTTCGATACGCACAAAGAACGCAACAGACAAGAAATAGATAAGAGCAGGAATGAAAGAAACCGCAATGATATCAACATAAGGAATTTGCGTGTAAGACGCCATGATGAAAGCACCCGCCCCCATCACTGGTGGCATCAACTGACCACCTGTTGACGCTGCAGCTTCAACACCCGCCGCAAAGCGCGAAGGGAAACCTGCTTTTTGCATTAAAGGAATACTGATAACACCGGTTGAAACCGTATTTGCCACACTAGAGCCCGATACTGAACCCATCAAACCGGAGCCAATCACTGCGATAAAACCCGGACCACCAATGATTTTGCCAGCCGCAGCACGTGCCACATTGATGATGTAATCACCGACACCAGAGCGCACAAGAAACGCACCAAACAGAATGAACATGAATACGAAAGTCCAACTGATGCGCGAGATAGAGCCAAACATGCCCTCAGAAGAATAGAAGCTACGGTAGAGCAAGGTTTCCATGCTCAAACCCGGGAAGTGGAAAATACCTGTCGCCCACTTACCCCAAAGCACAACGTAGCTCAGACACACCACAATCAGCACTGGAATAAACCAACCCATGGTGCGTCGGATAAGCTCAATCACAATCAGGATTGCCATGATGGCGAAGACCCAATCGCTGGTCACGAACTTCACACCACGTTCGTAGAGCGCATCTTCGGCATAGGGAATGTAGAGCAAACACGCGACCGCGCCCATGGCAATCAACACATCGATGCCGAGTGCAATCTTACTCTGCTTGAGAGAGATATGAGCCGGATACCAAAGCGCACAAATCACCGCAAAGCCAGCAAAGTGGGTCGCGGAAATCCATAACTCTGGTAACGTCGATAAGGTATTAAACCAAATGTGCAAAGCAGACAACACCACGCCAAACACTGTAATTGTGGTGGTTACCCACGGAAAATCAGTGCGCGTGGGCAGCTCAAACTTCTGCAATTCCTTTTCTATTGAGTCGCTCATCTCATACTCCAAGCTCTGGCGGCTTTTTCCATCTTTGAAATCGGTAGGGATAAAATGCCCCGAGCCAAAACTCGGGGCCAAGTAGGCGTTATTTCGCCATTAGGTCTGATGGGATTTCGATGCCCATTTCTTTGTAGTAACGCGCCGCGCCTGGGTGAAGAGGCACTGGCAAGCCAGCAATCGCTTTCTCAATCGCCATTGCTTTTGTTGCTTTGTGGATACCTTGTAAGAACGGCAGGTTCTCGTAAATTGCTTTGGTTAGCTGGTAAACGTCTTCTTCCGAGATATCTTCACGAACTGCCAAGAAGTTTGGCTGTGCAATGGTAGTGATCGGCTTATCTAGACCTGGATACGTGTTCGCAGGAATTTCGTACTTCGTCCATAGGTTGTAGTTGCCGTTCGCCTCTTTGATTTGCTCGTCAGTAAACGAAAGAATCGAAATGTCTTTACCCAGCGCAGCAAAAGCTTGAGTGACCGCACCAACAGGTACACCCGCAGGCGTGTTCATGCCGTCAATGGTGCCGTTTTGAAGTGCGCTCGCACTGCCGCCGTAACCCATGTAAGCAAGATTGAATTTATCAGGGTCTACCTTCAGACCTTTCATGATTTGGCGACCAGAGTTCTCTGTACCTGAGTTCTTCTTACCGATAGAAAACTTCTTGCCATCTAGGTTGTTCAGGTCAATCACTGTGCCCGTTTTTGCTAAGTCAGAACGAACAATAAAGTGCTCAACGTTTTGCCACAGCATAGAGACTGAACGCAGTTGTTCTTGGCGACCGCTTTTCTCATAAGGACCTTCGCCAGACCAAGCCCATGCACCGTAAAGACCTTGTAGAATCGCGAACTGTGCTTCGTTTTCGTTCAGCAGTTTGACGTTTTCACCAGAGCCCGCAGAGCTGATTGCAGAAAGGGAGAAGTGGTGCTTTGGTGCCAATTTCACTTTGCTTAACGTCGCCAACGCTACGCCCACAGGGTAGTAAGTACCACCTGTCGATGCCGTTGCAAGAATATAGCTACGGTCCTCTGCCGCAGCGTTAGCAGCAATACCAAAAGAAGTTACAGCGACAGCCAAAGCTTTTACCAGCTTATTCATTTTCATTATTACTCTCCGTGTAGTCGTTTCATGATTGGGGATTTACATCATGTTAAATCTTTATTAACAACACATTCCCTAGAGCAATTGAAATGCCAACTTTTAACCCTTTGTATTTATTGAACTAAGTGCTGAAAGACATCAAAAATGAGCAAAATCATGCTGATTTGATAGCAAAGTAATGAGCAAGATCTTGCTCATTGAAGAGAAGAAGGTTGCACGCCTAGATCGCAAAAGGTTAATAAAATGTGATCAAGACAAAATAAATGCATGATTCACTAATAAGCAATATTTTGCCGATGCAATTTTGGATTGAACTGCAACTAATGAGCGTCTTAACAATAAGAAGAAAAAGCGCATCATTCTAAACTGCTCACTTTATCAGCGGAGGTTTATAGCCTAAACGACTACAAATAGCACAAAAATACAGCAAAACAAGCCATGTTACAGAAATGAAAAGTCATTTATTCTAATTTTGAATTTAAAAAGCAGTTCGATCCACCAGTTCAGAAACAAACATTGACCGTATCAACTTATTTTCTACTTCGGGGTTGTGCCGATAGCCCTATGTTCGTTAGGGTAACAACACGCCAAGGCAAACGTATTCCTTGGTATTTTTTCGCCATTAAGGATCACCCATGTCAGCAACTGCGCAATTACAATTCGCTTTAAAACGCCCATCTGGCGTTGCTGCTGCGATCCTCCTGCTCTCTCTGAAACTGATTCAGAGCTGACAGGCTATATCTAAACTTTCTGTCAGCTTGAGAAGAAGCTGACGGGAACACCACATACTCCTCCCATTCCTTTCAGTTTCTTCCAAGCGAAACATAAGAGGAATAACAATGTTAAGCGCACGCAATATCGCCGCTTTGGGCTTCATGACTTTCGCCATGTACTTAGGCGCGGGTAACCTGATCTTCCCTCCATTTTTGGGTTACCAAGCAGGTGAAAATTTTCTGAGCGGGATGTCTGGCTTCCTCTTAACGGGCGTAGGTCTGCCTGCGATGGCACTGGTGATGGTGGCTATCGTAAACGGTTCAGACAAATTAACCGCTGCCCTACCTAAACCTTTGGCGACCAGTTTTTGGGTAATGGTATTTATCGTGATTGGCCCTGCGTTCGTAATCCCACGTGCGATTACCGTCGCTTACCAATTTAGCTTTGCACCAATGTTTGGTGATGCCGCTTTGGTGCCTTTCACTATTGCCTTCTGTGCTATCACCATTCTATTTGCCCTATATCCGGGTAAATTGGTCGACAACCTAGGCAAGATCTTAACGCCTGCATTAATGGCTATCTTAATCATCATGTCTGTGACTGCTTTGGTTTCTCCTGCAGGAGAGCTAACTGCCGCAACGGGACCATACGTATCTGGCGCATTTGCTGAAGGCTTGACCCAAGGCTACATGACGATGGATGCGCTAGGTTCTATCGGTTTTGGTTGGATTATCTTCCGCGCGATTCGTAGCATGGGTGTGGATTGTCCGAAAGCCACCGCAAAATACACGCTAATCGCAGCTTTGATGTACGCGGTTGCCATGGCGTTTGTTTACATCTCATTGGCTTACATTGGCTCAACAAGCTCATACTTGGGTTCTGAGTTCAGCAATGGTGGCGACATTTTAACGGCGTTCACCTTCAGCCACTTCGGCGCATTTGGTTCACTATTACTTGGTGCCGTGATGGTATTGGCGTGTTTGACTACTGCTATCGGCGTAACCACAGCAGGCAGTGAGTTTTACGACAACACTTTCAGCAAAGTGAACTACAAAGGCTGCGTGATCACGACCATGGTATTGGCAGGTTTGATCGCCAACGTAGGTCTGGAGCAACTATTGGCTATCACATTGCCAGCGGTTGTGGCGCTTCACCCAGTAGCGATTGCATTGATGATCATGGCACCAGTGCGCAACAAGATGTCGCAAATCATGGTCGTCGCGACGGCGTTCACTGCTCTAACGTTTGGTTGTGTTGATGCGCTGCACATCCTAGGTTACATGCCAGAAGCCGCAAACCAATGGTTAGACAGCAACATGCCGCTGTACCACTACTTTGCAAGCTGGATTGTTCCGACGATTGTCATGGTGATTGTGGGGGTCGTCTTTACCCGCAAGGCAAACCAACAACACACCGAGTTGGCAAACCAAGCCTAGATTGGCAAGTACCTTAACAAATAAGTACTTCAACAAAAAACGGCTTCCTCAGAAGCCGTTTTTTCTATGTATAGTCAGAGCGATTTAAACCAAACTTCTGCATCTTTTGGTTGAGGGTTCGGCGCGGTAAATCTAGCTCGACCATCACATCCGTAATTCGTCCTTGATGTCGAACTAGCGAGTCATGCAGCACTTTACGTTCAAAGTTGTGTAGCTGAATCGCCAATGGAACGCCTGCTTGTGTCTCTTCGGTTGTAGAAGATGGTCGACTGGAGAGAATTTCCATCACGGAGACGGTTTCATCCAGTGCAAAACGCATCGCGACATTCCTTAGCTCACGCACGTTACCGGGCCAAGCGTAAGCAAGAATGGCTTTTCTATCGGCTTCACTAAGCGGACGACTCTCAGGGTTACTTTTCAGGGCAAAGTGTTCGAACAAGATCAACGCGTCTTCTTCTCGCTCACGTAGTGGTGGCAAATAGATCTGCGCGACATTGAGGCGATAGTACAAATCCTGACGAAACTCATCATGATCATTGAGATCTTCTTTCGCGGCGGCGATCACTCTCAAATCAACTGAGATCTGTTGATTGCCTCCAACGCGCTCAACTGTATGTTCCTGTAATGAACGCAACACTTTCACCTGCATAGACAGCGGCATACTCTCGATTTCATCAAAGAATAAGGTGCCTTTATCCGCGTATTCCAATTTACCAATGCGCTTTTTACCCGCTCCAGTAAATGCTCCAGCTTCGTGTCCAAACAGCTCACTTTCAAACAGGTTCTCAGGAATTGCGCCACAGTTGATTGGCACAAAATGATGGGTTCTACGTTGGCTTTCATTGTGCAAACTGGTCGCCACCAGCTCCTTACCACAACCCGTTTCACCGTAAATGATCACATTGGTATCAATGCGCGCTAACTTGGCAACTTGTTCTCTAAGCTGTTGCATCACTCGGCTTCGCCCAATCAACACTTCTTCTAAGCCGCTAACGCTAGATAGGTACTCTTGGCGATCTTGAGTAGACGTTTGCGCGCGATAGCTTTCTACCGCTTCGGTCACTCGTTGGGATAAGCGCTCCGGTTGGAAAGGTTTCTCGATAAAATCGAACGCACCGTTTTGTAATGCGCCTACCGCCATATCAACGTCACCATGTCCGGTGATCAAGATAACCGGCATTGGAATGTGATTGGCAATCAGGCTTTCTAGTATCGACAAACCATCGGTGTCTGGCAGGCGAACATCACTGACAATCGCATCAAATTCTTGGCTAAGAATGGCCGCTTTGCCCTCTTCGCCTAAACTGAATGCGGTCACATCAAACCCCGCCAGTTGCAGCCATTGGCTGGTAGCCTGACGAACAATGTCATCGTCTTCGATAAGTGCAATTTTAGGGGTGTCATCAAAAGCCATGAGTTACTGCCTGCTTTATGGGGTGGGAAAGAAATCGCTCTTTATTAACGGTAGCAAAAACCACTGAGGAGAAAAGGAGCTAGATCTCACTTCTTGCTTACAAGTCTTTAACATCCAACCAGTTAGGCGCACTCTTTAATGACTGTTGGTGAGAACACACTAGCTGAATGGAGTCGGTATGCAGCGCAAAAGGAATGGCAAAACATGGCTTGTGGTCGCAATTGCGGCAGTGCTGATGTTGTCTTGTTATAGCGCCAGTAGAGAAGTTGCCCGTCAGTGGTTGAGTGTACAAACTCAAACCGAAGCTCAACAAAAACTGCTCGACTATATTGGTGAAGTTCGCCGTGCACTTAAACGCTTCTACCATCTGCCTTACCTCGTCACCAATAACCCAGAAACCATCGCTTTTGTGAAAGGGAATCTGACTTATTACGAACCGTTGCAAACCCAACTAACTCAACTAGATAAAGCCGCCAATACGGAAGGCTGGCTAATCCTATCTAACTCCGGCGAAGTATTGGTCTCGAGTTTAATCGAAGAGCGCTTTAGCCTGTCTGACCGAAAAGCGATTGTGGAACAAATTCACAATCAAGGCGGCGGTGTTTCCTTAGTAAACAAAACCAAAGGTTCGAGCCCGTTGTATTATCTTGCAGCCCCTATCTACGACGGTTTAGATATTGCAGGCATTGTGGTGGTGCAAATCAACCTTAGCCTATTAACCGAACAGACCATTACTAGCCAAGACATCATTACGTTGCAAAATCGCCAGCAACGCTTTTTCCTATCAAGCAGCTCGCTCTATAACGCTGACTGGTTTAACGAACCGAGCAACACCGTTCAGTTAGAAACGCAGCGCTTATACGACAACACCAATATCAGTGTGTGGACGCTCAACCAGCAACACTATTTTGCGCACACCGTTAAATTGGATGATTTGAATTGGTACGTCAGCTACCTCACCCCTTCTAAGCCGATTCAACAAACCATCAATGTGATTGGTTGGAGCGTAGCAGCGCTGCTCTTATTGGTTGTATTACTCGTCATCATTGGTCTACAACGCCGCCAAAAACACATTAACCAACAAAGAATTCAAGCCCTGTTGGAAGAGTCCCAACGCCGCTTGAAACAGATGATCAATAAGACCCACGTAGGTTTGCTATTGATTGATGAACAAGGTCAACTGTTCGATCTCAACCCAATGGCGAAGCGCTTGTTCTGTTTGCCAGAAAGCGTCAATCGACACGCTTTTGCTTGGGAGTTATTCGACGCTGGCAATCCCAATTCCACCACACTCAAGTTGCTTAAGGATTTACCTAAACATAAAGAGCTCGCAGAGATCAGTACGGTCGAAACCATTGCCAGACGCAGTGACGGTAGCGTCTTCCCTGTCTTGTTCTCACTGACCAGTTTCTCTTGGCATGGCGAGCAGTATTTCCTTGCGACTATCATCGACATCAGCAAGCGGAAAAAAGCCGAGCAATCACTGCAACAGGTCAACCAAGAACTGGCGCAACGGGTAGAAGAGCGTACTCAAGCGCTAAAAGAAGCACAAAGCCAATTAATTGAATCGAGCAAAATGGCCGCTTTGGGTCGCATGTCGAGCGCGATTACTCATGAGCTCAATCAGCCACTGACGGGCTTGCGCACCCTGCTCACCACGAACGAGCTACTAGCGGAACGCGGTGAAACCGAGATGATGAAAGCCAACAATGTTTTGGTGCAAAAGCTCATTGATCGCATGGCAAGCATGACTAGTCAGTTAAAGACGTTCGCCTACAACAAACCAGAAAGCCTACAGGCGATTTCTCTTACCTCCGCACTCGAAGAGACCTTACGCGTTTATCAATCCCAATTAGACAAGGTGGATGTGCGTGTTCGAGTTCCTCATGACTTACCTAACATCATGGGCGAAGAACAACGATTGCTTCAGGTGCTCGGTAATCTTGTCTCGAATGCGCTAGACGCAATGAACAACACCACCAACCCTCAGCTCAACTTGATCGTCAACCCAACGGCAAATCAGGTAGAACTAACGGTGAGTGACAATGGCTGCGGCGTGTCGGATGAGATGCTCGAATCGATGTTTGAACCCTTCCAAACCTCAAAGAAAATTGGTGAGGGGCTAGGGCTGGGTTTAGCGATTACGGCCAACAATATGCGTGATATGAACGGACAAATTACCGTGCAAAAGAATGAACAAAATGGGCTGACTTTCACTTTATTGTTCAAATCAGCTTAAGTTTATATTGATTACAAAATCATCATTAGAACTAGGCATCCCCGCTGTTTGAGAAAAACACGATCTCGATACAAGAATCCCTCCTTGACCTACACTATTCTCAAGCAAATAAACGAATAACTTCCGAACGATAAAGAGTGAGAAACATGATTAAGTTTCCTGAACATTTTCTTTGGGGCGGTGCCATTGCTGCAAACCAAGTAGAAGGGTCGTACAACCTGGGGGGGGAAAGGGTTATCGACATCAGACATGCTGCCAAACGGTATTTTGAGTCCGCATCAAACCCGTGAAGAACGTACGCCGGGTATAAAAGACGTGGCGATCGACTTCTACAATCGCTACCCAGAAGACATTGCGCTGTTTAAAGAGATGGGCTTTAACTGTCTGCGCCTGTCTTTAGCGTGGAGCCGCATCTTCCCGAACGGAGACGAGCTAGAACCTAACGAAGAAGGTTTGGCGTTCTACGATAAAATCTTTGACGAACTTGCCAAGCATAACATCCAACCTTTCGTGACCTTATCTCACTACGAAATGCCTTACGCACTGGTTGAAAACTATGGCGGCTGGGGCGATCGTCGCGTCATCGAATTCTTCGAGCGTTATGCTCGCACTGTGCTGGAACGCTACAAAGACAAAGTGAAGCTGTGGTTAACGTTCAACGAAATCAACATGTCACTGCACGCACCATTTACTGGTGTTGGTTTGCAAGAAGACGCCAGTGAACAAGAGATTTACCAAGCGATTCACCACCAGCTAGTCGCAAACGCAAAAGCGGTAAAACTGTGTCAGCAAATCGTACCAAACGGCAAGATTGGTAACATGCTGCTTGGCGCAATCAACTACCCGTACACTTGTAACCCTGATGACGTGCTTGCTGCCATGCACGAAAACAACAAGTGGTTGTTCTTCGGTGATGTGCAAACACGTGGTCAGTACCCTGGCTACATGAAGCGTTACTTCAGTGAAAATGGCATTGAAATTCAGATGGAAGCAGGCGACTTAGAAGAGATCGCATCGGCAAGTGTCGATTTCATCTCATTCAGCTACTACGCAAGTGGCTGTGCAAGTGCGGATCCGAAACAGAAAGAAGTGGGTAACATTGTCGATAGCGTACCAAACCCATATCTTGAGAAGAGCCAATGGGGCTGGCTGATCGATCCAAAAGGCCTGCGCGTTCTGCTGAACTTCCTTCACGATCGCTACCAAAAACCACTGTTCGTCGTAGAAAACGGCTTAGGTGCACGTGATGAAATCGACGAAAACGGTGAGATTCAAGATGATTACCGCATCGCTTACTTGAACGACCATCTTGTACAAGCACATGAAGCAATTTTGGATGGCGTTGAGCTGATGGGCTTCACCAGTTGGGGGCCAATCGATTTGGTCGCGAACTCAACTGCTGAAATGAGCAAACGTTACGGTTACATCTACGTTGATCGCCACAACGATGGTCAAGGTACGTTAGAACGTAAACGTAAGAAGAGCTTCTTCTGGTATCAAGATGTGATTCGCACTGCGGGCGGCTCGCTGAAAAACTAAGCTTATTATCTAGATACAAGCCTAGATACAAAGTGCATGTGTATTTAGATAGAAAAAACAAAGCCCTGCAAACGCAGGGCTTTTCTTATTCCCGATATTCAGTCGTATGACCTATTGGTTAAACACCAATTTCACCACCGTCTTCACGGCGAATAACCACCGTTGCTGCACGTGGACGCAGTGTCATCCCCGCAGGTGTTTCTTCTGCTGCATTGTCGCTGTAAGGCCAGTTGCCTGGGTGCTGAATGTTCACGAACAGAGACTTGTAATCTGGGCTAATGGTAAAGCCCGTAACTTCACAGCCGTTAGGGCCAACAAAGAAACGTTTCAACTCAGCTTGGTTTTCTGCACCGATCACTTCTTGTGTGCCGTTTTCATCCGTCAGCTTAGAAGGTACAACCGCAAGCATTTGGTCATTGGTGTAAGACGTCACTTCATCTGCGCCGTTGTCCGTTTGAATCCACAGAATGCCGCGAGGATCAAACGCTAAGCCGTCTGGGCTCGCAAACTGGTTAAGCTCGGTCAAGCTCGAACGGTTAGTGTCCGCATCACCGTTTGCCGGAGAGCCAAACACGAAGATATCCCAAGTAAAGTCAGTTGCTGAAGCACCTTCATCCCAACGAATAACATGACCAAACTTATTATTCAAACGTGGATTCGCAGGATTGGTTTCATCTGTACGGCGCGTATTGTTCGTCAATGTTAAATATACTGAACCCGTGAATGGATCAACCGTACACCACTCAGGTCGATCCATTGGTGTTGCCCCAACTAAATCCGCCGCGCCAGCAGTATTGATGATAATTTCAGCCAGTGAGTTAAAGTGATCCGCTAACGTACCACCAGCGGTTGTTACGCTATCAAGCGTTAATGGTAACCAAGTACCTGTGCTGTCTTCATTGAAGCGCGCCACATACAGTGTGCCTTCGTCCATGTACTTGTCACCCATCGCCAAGCGGTTATCAGGGTTAGCATCTGCTGGATCCCACGCTGCCGCAGATTCAAATTTGTATAGGTATTCAAAGCGAGAATCGTGACCAGAATAAAATACCACTGGTTTGCCTTCTTCAAGCTTACCGAAAGTACAGCCCTCGTGACGGAAACGACCTAGCGCAGTACGTTTCTTCGCACGTGAGTTTTGCGTGTAAGGGTCAATCTCGACAATGTAACCGTGACCATTGGCTTCATTACGGTAATCATCCATCGCACTTGCTCCTGTTGGAGCCACATTAAAGCGAGAGAACTCATCAAGACGCTCTTCTGCATTACCTGCTAATGTCTCCCACAAGTAGCGTGTGCTTTGGTCATCAACACCAATGCGATCTTGCTCTTCTGTACGAGTCCCGGCGTTAACAAAGTAACCAGGCCAGTTCTCTTCACACGTTAAGTAAGTGCCCCACGGCGTGTAGCCGTTGCCACAGTTGTTTAACGTACCACGCGCTTGGCTGCCATCTGGTGAGAAACGAGTGACAGTTAAAGATGTGTGGGCTACCGGGCCAGACAAATCCATGACTGTCGCACCAGTATAACGACGGTTTAGTGGGTCGGTATCAACCAACTTCCACATGTTATCTTCCAGTTGAATGCGAACCACTGATACACCGTGCGCGTTAATCTCTTTGCGCACTTCATCTACAATGGTACGTACGCCATTTTCAACCGTCGGACCGTTTGGATGCAGTGCTGATGTGTCGATGTACTCGTGGTTAATACATAGCAAGCCATCTGTAGTGCTATCGTTCAATGGGAAAAAATGCATGCCGTCATGGTGCATGCCTAGCGCATTTAACTGATCGGTACTGGTGTTGGTACCATCATTTTGCCATGCGCTGCCTTGTGCATTAAGTGGTGTTCCCCAAGGTACTAGTACTTGTGCGGTGTAGCCTTGTGGAATTGAAACTGCGTCAGTGAGTGAGCCAGGGATAGATTCAAAGTTAAGAACGGCTTTAGATGCGCCCGAACCACTGCTTACTGTACTCCCTGAGTCAGACGAGTTACAACCAGCCAATCCGAAAGCACCAAACGCTGTCATCGCACTGATACCTAAACCACCTTTCAGAATGCTGCGTCGAGATAGGCTCGCTTCTAATACTTCTTCAAATGGTTTGTTTTCACTTTGGTTATAACGCGTCGCGTCAAAGGTTTCCTTGCTCATTTTTACTTTCCCGATCTTATAGTTTAATTAATAAATAAGTGATTAGTTGAACGGCAAGAAGTTTGGATAAGAAAAATGACAAAAGTGCTTAAAACATATGAAACTTGTGTTTCAACAATACTGCAAACCAACCAACACAGCTAACGAAGCAATTAAATTCTGGTTACATAATCACCAACTGTATCGCTTCATTCTGATTTTACTTGGGCTAAAGTGTGATAGAAGGTATAAGGTGTACGAAATCAAATCATCTACGAGAGATAATCATGAAATTAGACAAGATCGATAACAAGAGCCGTCGTATCCGTAAAAAGCTGTTCTTAGGTGAGTTCGCAATCCTAGGTTTCGAGATCAGCTGTGAAACAGACATTAACGACTTCGACCGTTACGATGCATTCGTTGATGACTTTATCGACTACATTGACGAGCTTGGTCTTTGCTTCGGTGGCGGTGGTCTAGAACTGTTTGAAGGCTTCCTATGTTCTACTGACCGTTACGGCAGTGCGACTGAAGAACAGAAAGCGCAAGTTATCAAATGGTTAGAAGCACGCCCAGAAGTGAAAAGCGCGCAAGCGGGCGAACTAGTTGACGCCAACTACCTGTAACTAAAGGGCAACCTGTAATACGCAGAGCTCGATAAATGGTAGAGAAAGCTGGTCTTAAGACTGGCTTTTTTATTTTTGGAAGAATGCGATATTAAAAATAGGGTGCTTGGGAAGTTGCGCGGAGTGATTGTGGCGTTTTTGAGCTGGCAATCAACGGGAAACTGCGTTCCACAGCCAGCTCGTGCCTTTAGGTATAATTAACTATGATTTTTTAGCTGGTGCGTCTTTCGTGTCTTTCCAGTATTGAATACGCACACGATGTAGCTGAGCTCTTCTAGTCTTTTTCATAGTAAAGTCCCTCATCTTATATAAGTAACGCTCCTCATGGAGCTTATTGTCTAAGGTCGTATCCCCTTCAATCTATAAGGGAATCAATCATTTAACCGTGACCAATTTCACAACATAATGATAATTACCGATTTCTTGCAGCCTGTTTTTACTGGCAAACGGCATATTATCTATCTGACACAGTTAACTTACTCACCAGATATGACAGAAAAATGGCAATCAAGTTCCCTACTTATACTGTCATTGAATCTTAATAAGGATTAACAAGGTGGGTATTTCAGATTTACCATACTGTTTATAAAAACCGCAAGAATTTTTATTTCTTTTCAAACAAATCTCTACTCAAGATCAATTCACTTTCATCTTTATCGTCTCCCTTTTAACGCATTGTGATCCAGTTCAATCCACAGAACTCGGAACAAAAAGCGCACATTAATACATTCACCACCAAACTTGTGCGAGATCTCTTACAAGAGTTGTAAGCAAATAGATTAATCACCTCTAAGAGCAATGCCAGAAAAAACATTAAATATATGATTTAAAAGTAATATTTAAATTCACTTAAAATAATAAGTAAAAATAATTTAGAAAAGTTAATTGAGTCAAATCAGCAAAACATCAATACTCAATTTGTCGACAGGATGTTGGCGGGAACAGGAAAAAAGCCTAAAGGATTGGGTATCTTCAGGATGAAGATTTGATAGCTTAGGATGAGTTGTCAGCAAGGATGTAGTTAAGCTCTAGGATAGAGTTCGCCCGTCAGGATGATAGGCAAGAATGGACACCGCTAGGAAGGCGATGAACAAGGAACTCGGTTAAAGGACTTAGCCACAATCAAGGATAGATGCAGGGAGCACCTATTAGTAGCTGGATTGCTGCGAAAAAGAATAAGCCCCGTCTGGGAAACCAGGCGGGGTTTTATTTTGTCTGTAATGTATTGATAGCGATTCATCTTTATCGTTTAAGTCTTCTCTGTTTTCATAAAACACCGTGCTATCATTTTCTTTACGTCTCCCAACAAAGCTCTCAGAAAATCACACACTATGCTTAATCCTGTTTGGTTACATACATTTAAGACATTGATTGAAGTCGGTCATTTTACGCAAACGGCAGAAAAACTTTTTATGACTCAGCCTGGCGTCAGCCAACACATCAAAAAATTAGAGCAAAGTTGTCAGCATACCTTGATCAAGCGCGAAAACAAAAGCTTCGAATTAACCGAACAAGGCAGGGTTGTCTACGCATATGCGCTCGAGTTAGAAGATAGAGAGAAGAAGCTGCTCGAAGAGCTCAGTTTTGATGATGCGTTTTCAGGCCACTGTAAACTGGCTTGTTCTGGTGCAATGGCGTTAATGTTGTATGGGCCCATTTTGGAGAAGCAAAAACAGCACCCGAGCTTATCGTTACATTTAGAAGCCGCGCCAAATCAATCTATTCTCAACGCCATAACGCAAGGGCACATCGATATTGGTATCGTGACTGATGTTCCCAACAAAGGTCTGTTTCACAGTGAGCGAATTGGTAAAGAGAGGTTGTGCTTGGTTCTGCCAAAGCATTATCAAAATAAGCAGATAACGCCACAACTCTTGCATGACTGTGGTGTCATTAGCCACCCTGATGCCGAGCATTACATGACGCTGTTTTTTGACCAGTGTGAAGAACCACAGCTCCAAGAAATTAAGATGAGCGATTTACCATTATCCGGCTACGTAAATCAATTGAGCCAAATTTTGCTACCTGTCAGCAAAGGACTTGGCTTCACCGTGCTGCCTCAAAGTGCGGTCGACAATTTTCCGCTAAAAGACACGTTACACATTGCTCAATTGAAAAACACTGTATGTGAAGAGCTATTTCTAGTTCGTAAGCGCAGTCGTGCTCTACCTCTGCGCTATCAGACCATCAAAGAAGTGTTATTGGATGTGATTGGTGGTGCGCATCAATGATGTTAGCCACTCTTCGCTGGTAATGCGTTCCTCTTGGCAATCCACCCAATATGGTTTGCCAGATAACCAACTTTTCGACGCAACTTCTTTTATAAACACATCCACGGAATCAACGTCATCTTTGGCGTAATCCCATTTATTGCGCATGTGTTCTGCCGCTTCTTGATTAGTGTACGCCTTGCCGTTGCGGATAAAGGTGCAAGAGGATTGCTCAACTCGTTTTATCAACGTCGAGATATCTTGCTCTACCCCTGCTAGTGCAAAGGTAGGCAGAATGCTTAATGTAAGTAACAACGTCCACTTTGCTTTCATCGCACCTTTATCCTTATCCCTGACCACGTAACTACTAATAGTAACTACTGATAAGTGACTTAACTATTCTGGTGTTTGGCTGTTTAGCTCAGCAATTATTGCCACCATGCCTTAGCAGGCTGAGGCTCCGCAATCGCCAAGCGTTGACCAATCTCAGGGCTCACCAACGTTACACCGCGCTCTTCACTGATGTCTAACGCGCGTTGCATTGGCTCATTCCAATCGTGCATTGATAAATCAAACGTGCTGTTATGGATCGGCATCATCACTTTGCCCTGCACATCAATGTGTGCTTGAACGCTTTGCTCTGGGAACATGTGAATGTCTGACCAGAGTTCATTGTACGCACCTGTTTCAATCATGGTGAAGTCAAACGGACCGTACTTTTCGCCAATCTCTTTAAAGCCATTGAAGTAACCAGAGTCACCACTGAAGAACACTTTGTGTTGTTGTGCATTAATAACCCAACTGCCCCACAGCGTCGTATCGCGGTCTGTCAAACCTCGACCAGAGAAATGCTGAGTCGGAGTCAATGTATATTCAATGCCGTCGACAGAATGTGACTCCCACCAATCTAGCTCGATCACTTTCTCCTTCGGCACACCCCAATTCACCAGTAATTGGCCAACTTTTAACGGCACCAAGAAAGTGCCCACCTTGTCGCCTAGCACTTTAATAGAAGCTTTATCTAGGTGATCGTAATGGTCATGACTGATCACCACCACATCGATAGTTGGCAAATCTTCTATCGTGATGGGGGTTTGGTGAAAGCGTTTTGGCCCTGCCCATTGTACAGGAGACGCGCGATCACTGAATACAGGGTCGGTCATCACCAGTTTTCCATCGAGCTTCATTAATACGCTTGAGTGACCCAGACGATAGATGACGTCATCTTGCTCTTCTAACAGTTGCCGCGCTGTGATCGCATGCACTGGAATTTCAATCGTTGGTGTTGGGTTAAGGCGCTCAGTCGTAAAATACGCTTTCATGATTTCGAACATGTCGCCCAAACCGCTTTTGTATTCCAACTCTGTATTTGCAAATTTGTCCGGGTATGTTGGCGCTTTTTCAGTATCAACATTAGAACAAGAAATCATTGATGTACCCATCGCGAACGCTCCTACTGTGGCTAGCAAAGTTTTTTTCATAAAAAGTTAACCCGAACAAAAGTAAACTACACGGTGCAGTTTACATTCTAATTATCAAAAGTAAACTACTTAGTGTAAAATAGATCAAGAAATGATCTTCTTAACTTAGCAAGCTTATGAATGTAAAAAGAAAAAGTCGTAGCGAAACCAAAAGAGAAGCCATCTTGTGCGCGGCAAGGCAAGCGTTCCAAGAGTTTGGGGTGCAAAACACCAGCATGGATAAGCTCTCTGCAATCGCACAAGTCTCTAAGCGCACGGTATATAATCACTTCCCTTCTAAGGAAGCGATCGTGACGGAGTTGCTGACTGAGCTTTGGCGTTCGTCAATGATGGAAAGCGATATTAAACGCTTGGCCACTCTGCCACTCAAAGATCAATTGATTGAATTACTCTACAGCGAGATCATTGTGGTAACGGAACCAAACTATATTGAGCTGGCAAAAGTGGCATTTGGGCACTTCTTATTTAAGCCGGAAGATCTCAAAGAACAAGCAGAACAAATGTCGAAACAGGAAACCGCCCTGTACCGCTGGCTTACTGAGAAATCGAACAGTGGCGCTTTGCAAATTGATGATGTACATATAGCAAGCACTCAATTGCACAACTTACTTAAAGGCAGTGCATTCTGGCCGCAGTTAATGGGAATTCGCCCCTCTTTGTCGAATGAAGAATCTAGGCTGTTAGCTACCCAAACGGCGGAACTTTTTTTAAGTCACTATCAAAACAGCTAAAAACAGCGGTCAAATTGGCCGCTTTTTTAAGCGATAATTCGTGACAAAGCGATGAAATTTTTGCTCAATTTTATTTATCTCACCCTTGACAGTCTCATACCGCAAGGCGTGAGCGTTCGATAAAATATTTTTGTCGTGTCGACGATGCTTTTTCGTTTTCATCTCACAAAAAAACGCCCTAAGGTGCGCACCTCTGACGACGTGGTTGTTCAACCACAATTCTAAATCGTTGAAGTAAGTAGGTTATGTCATAACATGATCACCTGCCTACTGCATTCTATGCTCTATACTTATATTTTAATTTGGTACTGACTTACTAAGGAATTGCCATGCGTATTGCTATTCTCTCTCGTAATGAGAATTTATATTCAACCATGCGCCTAAAACAGGCGGGTGAAGAACGTGGGCATCAAATCGATGTGATCGACACGCTTCACTGTTATATGGACATTACGAGCAACAACCCTAAGATCCGCTACAAGGGTGAAGAATTACCGCAATACGATGCTGTTATTCCACGTATTGGGGCATCTATTACGTTTTACGGCACTGCTGTTGTACGTCAGTTTGAAATGATGGGTACATTTTGTGTCAACGAATCTGTCGCGATCAGCCGCTCTCGTGACAAGTTGCGCTCATTACAACTGCTATCACGTAAAGGCATCGGTTTGCCACGCACTGGCTTTGCTCACCATCCTGACAACATTCAGGACGTGATCAAAAACGTTGGTGGCGCACCTCTAGTGATTAAATTGCTAGAAGGCACTCAAGGCATTGGTGTTGTACTTGCTGAAACAAATAAAGCGGCAGAAAGCGTGATTGAAGCTTTCATGGGTTTGAAAGCTAACATCATGGTGCAAGAATTTATCGAAGAAGCAAAAGGCGCGGACATCCGTTGTTTTGTTGTCGGTAATAAGGTGATTGCCGCAATGAAGCGCCAAGCAAAAGAAGGCGAGTTCCGTTCTAACCTTCACCGTGGTGGCTCTGCACAACTCGTGCGTTTGAGCAAAGAAGAGCGTGCGACCGCTGTAAATGCAGCGAAAGTGATGGGCTTGAACCTTTGTGGTGTGGATATCCTTCAATCTAAAAATGGCCCAGTGGTAATGGAAGTGAACTCTTCCCCTGGTCTAGAAGGCATCGAACTAGCAACTGGTAAAAACATTGCAGGTATGATCTTCGATTTTATCGAGAAAAACGCTAAGCCAAATTCAAACCGTACTCGCGGTAAAGGTTGATTTTTGTTTAACGCACAAGAGAGCCAAAAACCGGCTCTCTTGTTACTCGTCGCTAGGATGACACTATGAATCAGAAAATGATCATTGGGAATGCCGAAGCTATTTGCTTGCCAGAGTTAGGGATTACTCACCTTGAAGCGCGTATTGATACAGGCGCTCAAACCTCTTCATTACATGTAGACAATATTGATTGCTTTGAAAAAGATGGTCAGTCTTATGTTGCATTCGATTTGCACCCAGATGTATACCATTTAGAACAAGTGGTTCGCTGCACAGCGAAACTAAAAGCAAACCGTAAGGTTAAATCTTCTAACGGTACTTTTGAGCACCGCTGCGTGATCACAACGATGCTGCGTATGGGCGACCAACAATGGCCAATCGACATTACGTTGACTAACCGTGAAAAAATGACTTACATGATGTTGTTAGGTCGTCAGGGTATGGCAGACAAAGTGCTCGTTGATCCTAGCCAATCTCACTTATTGGCATCTTAACCCCGTAGCTTCAGATGAGTGATCGAACGTTTTTGTTGAGCATCACTCGTCTGGCTTTATCTTAGCCTACTTCCTACGAAATAACGCAAACAACAATCCCTTCGCTTTAACTTTTGTCACTCGCCAGTGCGTCATTGGCTTAGTCGGCGCTGTATTCAAAATGTGCTGATACGCTTTTTCATCCAAAGTCACCTCTCCCCCATGTGCCAGAAGCAAACATTGCGGATTCATCTCAAACACACGCTTTAATGATTGCCGATATTGATTCGGATGAAATATGGGAAACGGCGCAATCAGATGCTTTTTCACCTGCACCATTAAATCCGCCACATACAGCACATCTTGTTCAGAATGATAAACCGACAGATCTCGGTCGGTATGCCCAAGCGTTTCTAGCACCTGCCAATCATCAAATCCAGGAATAAACTCTCCATCAATAAGTTCAATATCTGGATTTAACTTGCGGGAATACCAAAGGTTTTGCTTTGGTTTACGCATCCGATTCGCCATCCAGCGTGCTAACATTAAATCGGTCAAATGCATTAGCCAACCGTCTACACCGCTATACCACTGGCTCTCTCGCTTTGCGGCCAATAGCTTACATCCTGTTAAATCACGTAGTTTGTGCGCACCACCAGCATGGTCTGGATGCATGTGGGTCACAACAACCAACTTTAGGTCAGAAAAAGGACGATGGAGTTGATGTTCAATAAAGTCTTTAAGATGAGGAATGTCTGCTCGACTGGCACCATCAAGCAACAATAATTTATCGGGATATTCGGCGAGATACATGGTCTGAATGTACCCCTGAATTCTGTGCAGCTGCAAAATATGTCCTTATTTTAGTGAGATGCTTCATGACCGAATCCTTACTGGTCAGACCAACTATAACAGCAGAATGGACGCTTCGGTAAACAAATATTCACACGTAGCGACGACAACAAATCATAATCGAGATGATAGATTTTAATCATTAGACTCAAGGGCCCTTTTATCCGTTAATGCGCGCACACGGAGTTCGTGTCAGGGTATGAGGTAAATACCTCATGATTTGCTTTTTTGTACTTTTCCTTCTAATTAATTAAGGAGTTAAGTACATTTTTGTGAGAATCGAGTTGGAAAAAGCAACTAAATTAGACCGCATCCGCGCGGACTACAACGTTCACTACTGGAGCCAAGGTTTCTACGGCATTGATGACCAAGGCGAAGTATATGTATCACCACGTAGTGATCGTGCACATCAAATCCCTTTCAGCGCTATTGTAAATGAGCTAGAAGCGAAGCAGTTAAATCTGCCTGTATTAGTACGCTTCCCGCAAATCGTGCACCAACGTGTGCATGGTATTTGCCACGCATTCAACCAAGCAATTGAAGAATACCAATATCCAAACAAATACTTGTTGGTGTACCCAATTAAAGTAAACCAACAACGTGAAGTGGTGGATGAAATTCTAGCGAGCCAAGCTCAACTAGAAACCAAGCAGCTTGGTCTTGAAGCGGGTAGCAAGCCAGAATTGTTGGCGGTACTTGCATTGGCTCAACAAGGTAGCTCCGTGATCGTGTGTAATGGCTACAAAGACCGTGAGTATGTGCGTCTTGCACTGATCGGTGAAAAGCTGGGTCACAAGGTATTCATCGTATTAGAGAAGCTTTCTGAGCTGGATCTGGTACTAGAAGAAGCGAAAAGTTTGGGCGTAAAACCGCGCCTTGGTTTACGCATTCGCCTCGCCTCTCAAGGCGCAGGGAAATGGCAAGCAAGTGGCGGTGAAAAATCGAAGTTTGGTTTATCAGCATCGCAAGTGCTTAGCGTTATTGAACGTCTTAAACGCGAAGGCAACCTAGACGCGATGCAACTGGTTCACTTCCACCTTGGTTCACAGATGGCAAACATCCGTGATGTACGCAATGGTGTGAACGAGTCTGCACGTTTCTACTGCGAACTACGCGCACTCGGTGCAAACATCGAGTACTTCGATGTGGGCGGCGGCTTGGCAGTGGATTATGACGGCACACGCAGCCAATCATCGAATTCGATGAACTACGGACTTGCAGAATACGCACGTAATATCGTCAACACTGTGGGCGATGTGTGTCTGCAATACGAACAACCAATGCCAGTGATCATTTCGGAATCGGGTCGCTCGCTAACAGCGCACCACGCTGTATTGATTTCTAACGTAATTGGTACCGAGTCGTACCTACCGGAAGAAGTACATGAGCTTGATGAGGACGCTCCGCTGTTGCTACAAAACATGTGGCGAAACTGGGAAAACTTACAAGATGGTACAGACGCTCGTGCGTTAATTGAGATTTACAATGATACCCAAAGTGATTTGGCAGAAGTGCACTCTCAATTTGCTACAGGCGTGCTTAACTTGGAACAACGTGCGTGGGCAGAACAATTGTCACTGCGCATTTACTTCGAATTAAGCCGCAAGATGAGCACTAAGAATCGCTTCCACCGTCCGATTCTGGACGAGTTGAGCGAACGTCTTGCGGATAAGTTCTTCGTGAACTTCTCTCTCTTCCAATCTCTACCAGATGCTTGGGGTATTGATCAGGTGTTCCCTGTTCTGCCACTTTCTGGTCTGGGCGAGGCGGAAGAGCGTCGTGCAGTGATGTTGGACATCACATGTGACTCTGATGGCGCGATCGATCACTACGTTGATGGTCAAGGCATCGAGAGCACGCTACCTGTACCAGCTTGGAGCAAAGACAAACCGTACTTAATGGGCTTTTTCCTAGTAGGCGCATACCAAGAAATCCTTGGTGACATGCACAACCTATTTGGTGATACCCACAGTGCTGTAGTCAATGTTGATGAACACGGTCAATTTGAGATCAGTTACATCAACGAAGGTGATAGTGTAGAAGACATGATGCGCTACGTTCATATCGACGTGGATGCGATTCGTGACAATTATAAACAATTGGTTTCACAGCGAGTTGAAGCCAATGAACAAGCACAAATCCTAGCAGAACTAGAACAAGGTCTAGCAGGATACACCTATTTAGAGGACTTCTGATATGAATGATTTGTTTACTAAAACTGATTATTCGCTTTACTCCAACTCTATGTCGTTTTTACGTCTGCCGTACATTCGTAACCCGGTATCGGCAGACGCAGACGTTGTGGTGTTGGGAGTCCCTCTGGACATGGCAACATCTGGTCGTCCAGGTGCGCGTATGGGTCCAGATGCAATTCGCCGTGCCTCAGTCAACTTGGCATGGGAAGGTAAGAAGTTCCCTTGGAGCTTCAACGTATTGGATAAACTGAAAGTGATCGACGCAGGTGATCTCGTGTTCGATTGCGGTGATGCGGAAGATTTTACTTACCGCCTTGAAGCGGCAACCAGTGAAATTCTAAAAAGTGGTAAAACCATGTTGGGATTGGGCGGTGACCACTTCATTACGCTACCTATCCTGCGTGCCTATGCGAAGCATCATGGCCAAATGGCGTTGATTCACTTTGATGCTCATACGGACACCTATGCAAATGGCAGTTCATACGACCACGGTACGATGTTCTACCATGCGCCGAAAGAAGGTTTGATCTCAGCGAAGAACTCAATACAAATCGGCATTCGTACGGAGTACAAACAGCAAGATCACGGCTTCAATGTGATTAATGCGATGCAAGCGAATGACATGTCGGTGAACGAGATCCTAGAAGAAATTCGTCGCACCGTCGCAGACAAGCCAATATATGTCACTTTTGACATCGACTGCTTAGACCCGGCCTTCGCACCGGGAACTGGTACACCAGTTTGTGGTGGCTTGAACTCAGACAAAGCGCTGAAAATTATTCGTGGTTTAGCCGGCATGAATATCGTGGGTATGGATGTTGTCGAAGTATCGCCTCCATACGACCACAGTGATGTTACCGCACTAGCGGGAGCAACCATCGCACTAGAAATGCTTTACGCATACGCATCTGAGCGCGAATAGACATAATCATTTCTAAGGGAGCTTCGGCTCCCTTTTCTTTCTGATGCTTTCCTCTACCTTTTATTCACTCGTTTCATCTTGAGCTCAGCTCAACCGAGCAGACGCTTTATTTTTGCACTTTAACCATTAAAACCAGTTATCTATAAGACTCATTCTATTCACGAAAAGTAAAAGATTTAACGTAATTAGACAAAGAAATGCACCGCTTTTTGAAAACAAAATCGGATTAGTTTTTCTAATTGAAATCATAGATTTTTATCTTGCTCAACTTCACACTTTTCGATTGCTAATTATACAAGCAAGCACTATTATCTCGCGCAAATACCCCCGCAACACAAGAATTCAGTCGGCACTCTGTAAAAGAGCGCTAAGGGTTTTTACGTCTTAAATTTTTTGGAGAGATACGCAAATGTCTGCTTCGTTTCCATTAGCGAAACTTACCTTTTTAATCGCTATATTGACTGCCGTGGGTCAAATGACCCAGACAATGTACGTGCCTTCAATCGGTCATATGGCGGGCGAGTTTTTGGTATCTGCGTCATCACTTCAAGCTGTGATGGCTTGTTACCTAATCCCATATGGCTTGTCGCAATTTGCGTATGGCACACTATCGGACCGCTTGGGACGCAAACCGATCATCATCGTCGGGCTGCTTATCTACATCGCGGGTACACTGGTAGCATTATTTGCACATCAATTTGAATGGTTCTTGATTGGTAGCTTTATCCAAGGCTTAGGTATTGGCTGCGGCGGTGCGATGTCACGCACTCTGACTCGCGATTGCTTTGAAGGCTCTGATCTACACAGAGCAAACAGCTTAATTAGCATGTGTGTGATTTTCTCACCATTAATGGCACCAGTATTAGGCGGCTACCTAACAGAAGCTTTCGGATGGCGGTCGAGCTACTTGTTCTTAGCGCTATTTGCTATCGCGGTTGTGATCACTATGATGACAAGCATGATGGAGACGCTACCAAAAGAGAAACGCAAATTCGAACCAGTAGCCAAAAGCTACAAACACGTTTTGTCTGACCGTCGCTTTCAAGGCTTTTTGATTTGCCTGGTTGCAACATTCGCTGGTGTGGGTGTATTCGAAGCAGCGGCTGGGGTGTTGTTAGGTGGGGTATTAGAATTACCTGCAACAACGGTAAGTTTGCTGTTTATATTGCCGATCCCAGGTTACTTGGTGGGTGCGGGCTTATCTAGCTACATCGCAAGACGTCGCTCTGAGCGTCGTGCTTTAAACGTAGGCTTGGTCTCTATTTTTGTGGGCTCTGCTATTGTGCTCATCCCAGGCTTGTTTGGTTTGACCACGGCGTTAACGCTGGTTGGAGGCGCAACCGTGTACTTTTTGGGTGCGGGTATTCTCTTCCCAGCAGCAACAACTGGAGCGATTGCGCCATTCCCATACCATGCAGGAACAGCAGGCGCGACATTGGGTGGCATGCAAAACTTGGGGGCAGGTGTCGCAACTTTGCTCGCGTCACTATTTCCAGCGCATAACCAGATGCCTTTGGGCATTTTGATGATGGCAATGTCGGTAATTGCAATGCTTGGGTTAATGTGGGTGAATCGAGCACACAATCACTCAAACGAAGTACCGCAAGTTATCTGATCATTATCAGCTTACTTTCAAAATCCAAAAGGGACACACTCAACAAGTGTGTCCCTTTTTTCATATCACACTATATCGATTTCCCGATGAGAATGATTTAACTTTCGAATTGATATTTGTTAAAAATAACAGCTGCTTACACAATGTGTTTTCAGCTCCCTTCAAATTGAGTATCCAACTCGGAAATATTGAGGATTCTCACTTTTTCGGTATACCCCATAACAAAGAATGGACAACTGAAAACCACTAACAAAATGAAAGCCCAGCCCTCAGGATGAGGCCACTTGGGTGTACAATAAGGATAAAATCAGATGCGTTTCACTTTAACTACGTTGGCCGTCTCGGTCGCGCTTGTCGCCGGATGCAGCAATCAAGGAATCCCCAGCATGACTCAATACTCCCAAACACAGATCGTTGCTCAACAAACTCAAGCTCCGGTTGCGAAAAAAGTCCCTCACGCGATGACTATTCATGGCGATACCCGCGTTGATAACTACTACTGGATGCGTGACGACGAACGTAAAGACCCTGAAATTTTACAGCACCTAGAGAAAGAAAATCAGTACGCAGAAACCGTTCTAAAGCACACTGAAACACTTCAAGATACGCTATTTGAAGAAATTAAAGGGCGCGTCGCAAAAGACGACAACTCAGTACCGGTTCGTAAAGGCAACTACTTCTACTCCAGTGAAGTGACCGGAGATAACGAGTACGAAGTCCATTTGCGAGCTAAAGACTTTGCAGGCAAAGACAAACAAATCATTTTAGATGTCAATGAACTAGCAAAAGAACATGAATTTTTCAGTATCGGCGGCCTATACGTTAGTCCGAATGAAAACTTATTGGCGTATGGCGAAGACACATTAAGCCGCCGCGTGTACACCCTTAAGATCAAAGACCTGACAACAGGCAATTACCTACAAGATGAAATCGAAGGGGCCTCAAGCGCTGTCGCATGGCAGAACGATAACAACGCCTTTTACTACATCAAAAAAGATCCTCAGACCTTATTGGGCTACCAAGTTTATCGTCATGTATTGGGCACACCACAAAGCAACGATGAGCTGATTTTTGAGGAAACCGACAGCGCCTATTACACCTCACTAAGCAAAAGCAAAGATGGCGAAGATATTTATATCTGGCATTCGAGTACAGAAACCAGTGGGGTCTCTATCATTGATGCGAACAACCCTAAAGCAAAGGCGAAACCGTTCTATCCTCGCGAAGATGGCATTGAATACAGTATTTCTAAGCTAGGCGATTGGTACTACATTTATACTAACTATCAAGCCGTCAACTTCCGTTTGATGAAAGTTCATCAAAATGACATGCATGACCGCTCTAAATGGCAAGATGTGATTGCCGCAGACGACAATACTCAACTTGTCGACTTCGAGTTATTCGATGATCACATCGTCTATGAGCAGCGCTCTAACGGCCTAGCAAGCGTCACTGTACGTCAGCTTTCAACAGGAAAAGAATTCCCCCTCACATTTAATGACGATGCGTTTGCTGCCTATTTGACAGGTAACCTAGAGCTGGATAACGAGAAAGTTCGTATTTATTACAGCAGTTTAACCACTCCAGGAACCTACTACGATTTCGATCTAAAAACGGGCGGGTCAGAAATCATGAAGCAAACACCTGTACTTGGTGATTTTAATCCTGACAATTACCAATCAGAACGCATCATGGTCACAGCCCGTGACGGTAAAGAAGTACCCGTTTCTTTGGTGTATCGTAAAGACTTATTTAAGAAAGATGGTACGAATCCACTCTACCAATATGGTTATGGATCTTATGGCGCAACCATTGAGCCAACTTTCCGCTCGACACGTTTGAGTCTATTGGATCGCGGCTTTGTTTACGCCATTGCTCATATTCGTGGATCTGAAATGCTTGGCCGCCCTTGGTATGAAGACGGTAAAAAACTAACCAAGCAAAACACATTCAACGACTTTATTGATGTGACTAAAGGTTTGGTTGAACAAGGCTATGGCGCGAAAGATAAAGTCTTCGCTGTTGGTGGCTCTGCAGGAGGCCTCTTAATGGGGGCTATCATCAACCAAGCACCAGAACTGTATCGCGGTATCGGCGCTCATGTTCCGTTTGTGGACGTGGTAACCACTATGCTCGATGAATCAATTCCATTGACCACCAACGAGTATGATGAATGGGGTAACCCAAATAACAAAACATACTATGACTATATGTTGAGTTACTCGCCTTACGACAACATCAAGGCGCAAAACTACCCGAACATGTTGGTAACGACTGGCTTGCACGACTCTCAAGTACAGTACTTTGAACCAATGAAGTGGGTCGCCAAACTTCGTGAAATGAAGACAGACGATAACGTCTTGTTGTTCAAAACCGATATGGAAGCCGGACACGGCGGCGCATCTGGTCGATTTAAACGCTTAAAAGAAGATGCGCTAGAGTATGCCTTCTTCCTCGATTTACTCGATAAAAAATAAGCGTATTAATAGAACTGCATCTCTTCTAACAACAAAAATGCCCGCAAGTTGCGGGCATTTTTTATAGACGCACTCTCTAAACAAAGAGTGGGGTTACCTAAGCACAGAATGACTAGCGTCTCTTATAGCCAAAGGATAGCAGAAAGAAAAACGCCTACTCACAACGAGTAGGCGTTAACACAATAAATGTGTTTAGGCAGTAGAAACTGGCCTATTTACTAGAAGTAGTAACGAGCACCTAGAGTCCAGTAGTCGTTCTCTTCATTGTTGTAGTCGTTACCTAGATCAAACTGGTAAGCTGCAAACGTTACGAAAGCAGGAGTTACAGCGTACTCTGCTTGTAGCGCAGTTTCGCTTGAAACTGTCTTATTGTCTTCTTCGTCTTCTACGCCTTCGTAGTTAACGCTGAATGTCCAATCGTTTACGCCGTATGCCAAAAGAGCTTCAAGTTGAGAAGTGTCTTTACGCATTTGGTAGAAGTACTCGTTCATACCGTATACTACTGCTGCGTATAGACCTGAACCGTACTGACCGTAGTTTACAGAGAATAGGTGTGATTCAGCGTTCTTAGTACCTAGAGTCGCGTTTTTAACATCACCACCGCTGTATACGTAGCCTAGACCAAAGCCAGCTACAGAACCGCTCAATGCAACTTGACCACGTTGCTCGTATGTTGTTGCATCTGAAGTTTGCTCACCTTGCCAACCTAGACCTAGGTTGAAAGCAAAACCTTCACCAAATTCAAAACCTTTACGGTAGCTAAGCATTTTATCAGCACGAGCTGAGCCTAGGTTGCCGTGGTTGTCGTACAAAAAGTCGTTCGCAAACGCGATTGGTAGATCCGCAACGCCAGCGACATCGTAGTAAGGTGACCATTGAGTACCTGCTACTAAACGGCCAAACTGCTCATGAGTAGCACCGATGTAACCTAGACGAGTTTTGAACGATTGCTCGCCACCGTTTAGGTAGTTAAGCGCCCATTCACCTTTAGCGTCGATAGTAATACCGTTGCCAATGTCTTTCTTACCCGCAACGTTAATACGTGGAGACACTTGGTGAACTTTTACATCTTCTTCGAAATACTCACCCACGCCAACTGAAACGTGACCGCCGATCGATAAAGATGTACCATCGCTGTTGTAAACTTCTGCTGCGAAGGCCTGTGAACCACATGCTAGTGCCGCCACTGCAACGGCTAGAGTTTTCATTTTCATTGTTAACATCCGTATAGTTGTTTGTACCGGTTCGCTTAGAAACAGATTAAATCCGAATCAATCGCAACGAACACATAACAAAGTAGTAATGAAATAGAAATGAAACAAACACTTTCTTATGCAACCAGTGGTATTAATGCTCACATTTTGAACTGAGTCACAAAAAAATAGGGAACTTTTCATTCCCCATCATAAAATCTGTGGCTTTTTACGTGTCACATCTCCCAACGTGCGAGTGGCTTCTCAGTTTTGATACCCTTACTGCCCCAGCGGTCAATAACATCAATTTGCAGTATGCGGCTCGGTTTAATAAGCGATGTCAAGGTTTTCGACGGTCGTTTATCCGTCACTAACCATAGCGTTTTATCTTGTTCAAACTGAGCTTTTAAAGATAATTTGTCTTCTTCTGTCCACTCGAGTTCCGGCTTAAATTCGCGCCCAACCACAAACAATTGGTTGCCAGAGGCAAAGTCCTCTAATGACTCACTCATCAGTACCACTGAATCGATGCCTTTATCGAAGATCTCTGCCTGTTGTTGGTTGATCAGTTCACGCACATTGAGCATAAGAGCCTGTTGATTCGTTTGAATCGCCTTTTGGTGTTCAGGATATACACGTTGTAGATCCTCTCCAACAATGCCCGCCATTCGGATTAAGTTTGTAGGGTTCAGCCATGCGTACTTCGATGTTGACCCGTTTTCCAATGTCAGTACTGCAACTCCTTGAGCTCTAGGAGAAATGGCCTGCGATGCATCGATTTCAATCAAGTGAATGTTGCCCTGTCGAGCGTAAACATAAGTCGGGTCTTGTTTCCAAATCGCACCAAGAGTAACAGCAACCGTCGCGGCTTGACCCGCTTGCTTAACTTGCTCTGTACCTTTATTTGCGAACCAGTTCTCAAGACGCTCAACGCCGTAACGCTTTGGAGGCAGATACTGAGTCTCTATCCCTGTACCTTTCATGAGTTGCTCAGACAACATGTACGTGACGGGAGTGCTGGTTAAAATGTCTTTGGCGCTTGCCAACGATGGAAGTGTCGTCGCTATAACCAAACCAAAAGTTATCGCTAATTTTTTTATCTTCATGTTCATTACTTTATAAAAAGGGTTACGCTTTTTGGATAATTCGGTAAACCGTTGCTGTTAGGAAAAATGCCGCAGAAACAATGATGATGGATGCGCCTGATGGCACTGGTAGCTCAAGCTCCATCGGCAGTATGGTTCCTACTAAACACGCAATGGTTGCCAATAAAGAAGAAAGGAGAACAAAACTGCCCATGCGTTTAGTCAATAACCGAGCCGTTGCACCAGGAATCAGTAGCAATGCACCAACCAATACAGCGCCAATAATCTTTACCGCGGCGATGGTGACCAAGGTGATCATCATGACAAATAAGTAATCATAAAAGCTGGTATTAAAGCCGCGTACACGTGCAATATCCGGGCTAATACAAGTCAGCAAAATGCGGTTAAACGTTGGAATAAGAAGCAGTAATATGATCAAACAACTGATCGCTAAAATAAGGATATCGTTGTCCGTCACAGTCAAGATCGAGCCAAACAACACGTTCTCCAACATGTGAATGTTGATCTTGCGAGCAACGTACATTAACAGCGCAGCACCAACCGCTAACGCTAGTGCAAGAAAAACCCCAACCAGTGTGTCGTAAGGTACATTCGTACGATTACGAACAAAGTGAAGCAACAGCGCAAAAATCATACAAAAGCTAAACAATCCGATGATCGGATTCTCTGGCGGCTCACCGAGCAACACACCAATCGCGATTCCGGTAAGCGCAGCATGCCCAACCGCTTCAGAGAAAAAAGCCAGTCGCTTGGCGATGACTAATGTACCAAGACCACCAAGTAATGGCCCTAATATCAGCGCTGCCACAATTGCGTTCACCATGAAAGCATAAGAAAAGCTATCGCTTAACCATCCAGCTTCAACGCCGCTAACCGCTAACTCTCGCAACCAATCCATTATGCAGCCTCCACTTTTGCTGTGTAGTGCTTAAATAATGTTTCTATACGATCAGGGCTTAGCACATCTGAATGGTGACCTGACGCCACAATTTGACGATTTACGACATGGACCTGCGCATCTAAACGGCGCACTGCGGTCACGTCATGATGTACTGCCAGCACCGTTTTGCCTTCTCCAACGACTTCATGAATCAAACCTTCAAGATATCGAACACCTTGCTCATCCATGCCAGTTGTAGGTTCGTCTAAAACCAATAAATTGGGCTCATCCAGTAAAGCTTGCGCAAACAAAACACGCTGTTGCTCACCGCCAGAGAGTTGCCCCATACGACGGTCGCTACGCGTTGCCATACCCACGCGATCCAGCTGGGCCAGGGCATGTTGAGTTTGTTTCGTTTTACGTCGCCAAAATAGAGGGATACGAGTTTGGTTAAGCAGTACAAAATCCATCACGGTTAACGGGAGGCTTGCTTCAAACATCGCTTTTTGTGGCACATACCCTATCTTCCCCGATGCAGCTGATGGTTCTGGCCAATTGAGCGCTATGTTTCCCGAAAATGGCGTGAGTCCAAGTACCGAACGAAGCAAAGAGGTTTTACCACCGCCGTTCGGTCCCATAATCACGTGACATTTCGCGTTCTCGAATTCGGCGCTGATGTTCTGCAAAATGATATTGTCGGCGTATTTTAGGCCCACGTTACTTAAGGAAACGGAAGGTCCAGTCATTACGCCTTTTCCCCTGCTCGCTTACTCGCCACAAATTTCATGGCTTCGATTAGTGTTTCCACATTATCTCGCATCTCAACCTCGACTTTATCAGCCTCATACTCACCGTGAGTCATGTGAGAAAAGCGATAAAGCTGCACCCCAGTCGCCTCTTCGATGGTATCAACAAAGCGATTCGGCATATTGAGCTCATAAAACAGAACATCAATGCCCGATTCACGAATTTTCTCTATCGTTTCCTGTAGCTGACTTGCACTTGGTTCAACGCCATGAGCAGGCTCAATGACAGCGGCAACGTCAACACCAAACTCCTGAAGGATATATCCGTAAGCATTGTGGGTTGTCGCCACCTTCATACCAGCCGTGTCCAACTCACCAAGAGACAACATTGCATCACGCTTCATCAGGCGAAATGTTTTCGCGTATTTACGAGCATTTTGGCGATAGAACGTAGCATTGTCTGGGTCCAATTGGCTTAGCTCACTCGCGATGGTGTAAACCTTTTGAATGGTTGTTGATAGACCGACAAAGGTGTGAGGGTTCACTGCTCCTTGACCAACAGACTGCCCCATAGCGGGCAATAAAGGCACTTCTTTGTTCGCTTCGATAACCACGAGATCATCACGCTGAGAAGCCTTGATCACTTTCAGTGCAAAATCGTCATGACCAATACCATTGATCACTATTACGTCCATTTCATTTAAGCGCTTAAGATCATTAGGTTGTGGCAAATAGTTGTGAGGATTAAAACCAGCATCAACCAAAGGAATGATGTCCGCCTTCTCACCAACAACGGCTTTAACATAGCTGTAATAAGGTTGTAGCGTAATACCAATACTGAGTTTTTCGGCAGCAAAGCCAGTAGAAGACACCGTCAATAACGCGGTGGCTGTAAGAATACGACGTAAAAGAGAGCGTTTGATCATAGTACTTATCAATTATGTTGTCTTAATGGGCGTGAGAGTGAGAGGAAGAGCCTGACACAACGATTTGTTTCCAACCGAAATCGTGGCGTTTTGCTAGCTCGCTTAGTCCCTCCACATTTAACGAACGGCTAGAATCATTAAACCAAATATCAGCTTGAGAACTGCGGCTATCCAACAGCATGGAAGCAGAGCCTTGGGCACTGGTCTTCACGCCAATGTAGACACCGTCATCAATTCGTTGCCACTGATGAGAACCTTTACGCTTCCAATTTTGGTCTTTCACGAAAGGAGCAATCCAAAGCGCCTCCATATCAGAGATCTCAGGCCAAGTTCCGGTATCTAACTGCAAATCACGAATCTCTTCATGAGCGAGCTTAAGTTCAGCGATCAACCTCAACTCATTTTGATGTAAATCCGTGATTAACACTTGATGAGACTGCATGTCTGGCTTTTCAGTCGCGACCTGATGGTAGGGCATAAGTATGGCTGCTGAACTGAGAATTGCTGCGATTGTCAGTGCGACCCACTTTCCTTCTCGGTTACCATCATCAGGGCGAACTTTCTGTACACTCATTTCTCTTTCAGCTCAACGATATCCACTTCCACCGGGCTTTCATGTCCGGCATCAAATACCAAATAGAAATCTGTTTCAGGGTGAGTAAATTCTGCGATGGAACGCTTATCTGTTTTTTCTTTGGCGATCAGATTGTCGTCGTAATCGTACATTTCGACATCGTAGTCGACCGCTGTGGATCCATCCGAGTAGCCCGCTTCACAAATCACTTTATCTTGCGCCAAGTGACAGCTCATCAGAGGAAAATGTGCAGCAGCGTGAAAGGACGCAAATCCAGAAAAAAGCAAAACCGCTTTTAGAAGAGAAGTGTTATTCATGATAATTCCAAAATGGCCCAGCAATTGCTGAGCCTAATTCGATTAGTTAAGTTGAGTTTCAAACGTTAGGTGAACATTGGCACTCGCTTTATCCGCCAATGGATTATCTTTCAATTCACCTTTGTAGTTCGCTTTCATTAAGTAGCGCCCGGCGACTTCTGGCGTGAAAATCACTTTGCCATCTTTATCGCTCACCACATCGATTTGTTCTTGATGGTTTCGGTACATGGTCCCTTCACGTGTAATCTCAGCAGTAACGCCCTCTTGTGGCTCTCCGTTAAAGAAAAACTGGAAAGTCACAGGCTCACCTTCAATGATGTCCGATGGATGCGTGATCGGTTTCATCTCTAGCATTTTGCCTTCAATCTCCAACGCTTTGTCCGTTGGCATACCAACCGTAATGTAGCTTTCTGCTCGGGTGTAACTTAGTTGAGTAACCACATCACGCGCTTGCTCGGGAAGCACATCACCACGCTCAGCTTTGCTTGCTCGCGCCCATTTCACCGTATCACGACGGCCCGCTTTGTATTGTGTGTAGTAGCTCGGCTGATTATTAATCGCAACTTTGTGCGTGCCTTCTTCTGTAAAAAAGAAATCAAACATAGAGCGACGCTTGCCACGAACAACAAAGTTAGGACGCTCAGAGCGGCCATCCGGCATCACCACAAACGCCTGGTCACTACCCGCAGGCTTATCAAAAACAAACGTTCCGTGAGAGGCAGTAACATCAAATGTCAGCCAGTCACCGCCTTCTTTAGAAACCGTAAAGTGAGAGGGCAGAACCCAACGTGGATGTGCTTGTGCGGTGGTGGTTACAGCCAATCCCATTGCCATTACACTCGCCAATGCCACTGCTTTCATTTTGGTTTTCATTGTTGTGTCCTTTAATCACTTAACTTGATAATTGACGGTGATGACACCCGTCTCTTGTGTTGGTTTAAGCTCATAGCGCACGTCACTGTCCGCTAGCGTTATTTTTTGACGTAAGTAGTTTCGCCCACCGTGTTCACGAACGACTTCGACGTACAACGTGTAATTTCCTTGTTCCAAACGCTCCCCTGAGTCATTGGTTCCATCCCAGACAAAGCGGTATTGACCAGCAGGACGTGTTGCAGAAGTCACCGCATCAACAAGTTCACGATCATAACGACCCGCTTTTCTCCACCAGCTGCGTAGATCTTTTAACCATTCGTCTTTCCCTACCCATAACTGAATGGTTTTAACCGGTTTACGCTGATCGTTTTCAACCCAAACCGCCACATAAGGGCGTGCATACATTGAGGTATCTATCTTTGGAAGTTCGAGTTCGAAGTCGACCTTCGCGTTATCTGGTAGAGGCGCCGCGGAAAGAGAGAAAGGAGTAAAAGCCGCGATCAAAGCGGCTTTACAAAAGTGATTACGGCGGAAAAATCTTCCTGTGTTCAACATAAGTGTTCTCTAAAAAAGCTGTTATGGAACAGCAACAAAATAAATTACGAGCGACAGTAACGTACCAAAGCTCATCCATTGCATTGACGTTCTGAGCGTCTTCTTCTTAGGCAGTAACAAGCACACGCCTGTAAGAACAAAAAACACCATCAAAAGCGCAGTGACGTCGATAAACCACTTCCAAATCCCACCACTGTTGCGTCCTTTATGTAGATCGTTCAGCAGCGCAACAATACCGTAGTGCGTCGTTTCGACGTCTGCTGCACCAGTAGTCATATCAATAAAGACCGTAGCGTTATAACCCGGGCCTTTAAAATCCATAGAAAGCTCTCCGAGTAACAACTCACCTTGCTCAACTTCGGTATACACATCTAGTGCGGAGGGAGTGCCGCGAAGCTCGGTTTCTTTAGTCAAGAAAGCTACCAGTTCTTCACGATTAGGTTGAAAGGTATCTGAATGTGAGAATAGAACTGAGTGCGGAACCGTCAGAGTATGTTGTTGAATGATAGGTTCACTGCGTTCAAACAATTCGGGGCGATTGAGGGTAATACCAGTTACTGCAAAAAACAGCGTAACTAAGAGAAGAGCCATCGAAATATAGATATGTAGGCGGCGAGCCCAAGTTTGAACACCTTTGCTTTTAAGCAACATAGAAACAATCATCACCAATAAATGTGGGGCATAATTTAGGTGATAATCATTCGTATTGGCATTTAATTTACATTGTTTACTTTTTCAATTCAGCTTGGCTTGCACATGTTTTAGCTATTTGGCCCAATGCGAGTTACCGATTGCCTACCCTCTAGATAATAACCCTATCAATTTTAATGACTCAAAATTTAATGATATTTCCAATACTAAAAAGTGGGATAGACTCCACCAAAATGCGCCTTTATGTATATTTAATGAAAAGCTTAAAAGCTATCCATAAACTAGATAAAAAAGGTAAGCTAAGAAGTTAGTGTAGGGTTAGATAGAGAAGATTTTCTGATGCTAGCCAAACGTTATGGTGTAGTTCAGAAGGAAAAATATGAACAAGAATGTTGGAATAATTCTCTTATCACTTTTCTCAAGTGTCACTTTCGCAAGTGAAAAGTTTGAAGCCAGTTTGTTTAACAACGTAAGCCAATCTATCGATAATTATGGTGCTAAGATAAAGCTGTGCGAATCTATGGCAGACCAGAATACACCTGACAAACAAACCCTAGAGTATTCAAAGAAGCATATAGAAGCATTAACTCCTGTTCTGCCGTTTTTAAGCGAGAAAGCTTTTGAGGCTTGTGTATTAAAAGAGAAGCAAGAGCTAGCATATTATCTATTAATAGCAAAAAATAACGCTTCAAGAACCTCAACATTAAAGCTTGTAGAATCGACTGAAAGCCTAACTTTTCATATCGAACCTACATCGAGAGAAAAGTTTGAAACACTGAGCAAGGTACATCAAGAATATATAGAGAAAAGCCCTTTTTTCTCCCGACCATTTGATGCATTAGCTTTTTATGAAAAGCTCATACAATAAATAGCCTTTATGACTTTAGACAAAAAATACCCGAGACTGAGCTCGGGTATTTAATAAAAATGTTCGCTATGAGTTCTGCGTCGATTCTACTTTGCGTAGCTGTGATAGATACTTAACCCAACTCTTTGCCTGATTCGATGGCTTAATCTCATTCGCTCTTTTGGCATTAGCGAGCGCATCGTCAAACCGCTTAAGTTTGTAGTAAGCGCGAGTTTTGATAAGTGCAACATCCGCTTTACGACCTCTGACCTTATCGAGCGCGGCAATGGCATCTTTATAATGGCCTTCTTGCACCAACAGTTGAGAATAGTTCCAGTAATACTGCCTATCTAGCTGAGCTGCAATACGCCAGCTATCAATAGACTCTTCCCACTCTTTTGCCATTTGCCAATACGTTGCTTGCTGAGCTTTTAGCTTACTATTCGAGTTTACATCCTCTAGCTCGTTCATCACCAACGCAGCTCTCTCAGGAATACCTCGTTTCGCGTACAATTGTGCCAGCAGCTTTAAGTCATCTTGGCTAAGTTGTAACCCTTTCAGTTTTGCCAACGCCAAAGAGTCTAGGGCACGTTTGTTGTCATCAACCCGTAGGTATAGAGCAACAAGCTGACGCCACCATTCAATTCGCTCAGGTTCAATCACGATTAAGCGTTTGATGGTCGAGATTGCCGGCTTCCACTTTTTCAGTTCTAGCTCAGCAGAAAGCTTTATCGACAATGCGCCAAGCTTGTCTGGCTGACCAAACTTCTCATAACGAGCCATTGCTGAAAGCACTTTTTGCCACTGACTCAGTTGATAATGAGATTGGGAAATACGCAGCCATAGTTCATGCGCTTTTTGACCTTTAGGAATGTTTTTGCTCAAGGCATAGTAATGAGGTAAAGCCTTAGAAAAACGTTGCTCGTTCAGCAGTATATCAGCCAACATTTTTCGGGTTTGCCATGCTTGCTCATCTTGTAGCAAACCACTATTGACTGCCAACTCAAGTTGCTTAATCGCCGCTTGAGTTTGCTCGTTCTGCCAGTAAAAAATACCCAACATTCGAGCGACATAAGCTTGGTCATATCCACGAGAAAGCTCCATAGCTTCAAGAGATGAAATCGCTTCTTTTAGTTTCTCCTCTTGAGCCAAGTTGTGTGCTCGTTGAACTCTCGCTGCGGTGTATTGGCTTAACTCACTGGCAATGGTTGAGAGTGCACTCAGGCTTAATACCGTACCGATTAAGAATTTTTTCATCATTTGGCTAACTTGAACTCCACTTTAGCGGTTTGTCCGAACTGCTCAATTGACACACCATCCTCAACTTTTGGCTGATACTTCCATTTTTTAAGCGCACGGATTGCTTCCCTTTCAAACATGCGCTCGGGCTCAGCCTCGATCACTTCAATATCTTTTGGTCGTCCAGTTGCATCGATCGTGAAACGCATAATGACATAACCTTCCACTCTACGTTTCAGCGCCTTACTTGGATAACGAGGATCAACACGATACAACGGCAGTGCTTGCTGGTTGCCCATTGTTCCCTTCAAGTTTGGGGCGCTAATCGCGATGCCTTCAAGGGCTGTGTTTAAACCTAAAGCACTGACTGGCGTCATCTGACTCATTGGTTCCATTTGAGTGTCAGCTTGAGACAGATCCATTGGCTCCGGCGCTTGAGGTGGTTCTGGTTGCTCCGGCACTGAACGTTGACGACGCTGCACGTCTGCTTCATTCTCTACCATCACCATATCAAAACGAACGGCTTCTGAAGCTTCTGGTGCACGCTGGTTGCCTTTATCAACCATCCACGCCATAAAGCTAAACAAGCTCACAGAAATTAACAGTGATGCTGGTAGTGCAAGTAACAGCCTGCCCATTAAGGTTTCTCCGCCGCCAATGCAATGTTCTTCACACCCGCCGCCTTTGCAGCGTCCATCACTTTCACGACAGTGCCATTGTAAGCATGCTCGTCAGCTTGGATAACTAACGAGGCATCAGGTTGATCAAGTAACAGGTGCTCAATAGAGGCCTCAACACGCTCAATATCAACCACTCGTTTGTCAATGTACACATCATTCGCTGCCGTTACTGCGATAAAAATGCCCGCGTCTTTTTGACTTACTACATTAGAAGCCTGGGGGCGATTCACTTCTACACCGGATTCACGTACAAACGAACTGGTCACAATGAAGAAGATCAACATGATGAAGACGATATCAAGCATCGAGGTTAAATCGACTTGAGCTTCATCTTGTTGGTTAGGTCTGCGTCCGAGTCTCACTTTTGACTCCTTAAAGATTGTTCTAACTGGATAGCTTTTCGTTCACACACTTTGCTAAGGCGAGCATGAATAAACATGCCCGCAAGCGCTGCTACCATACCCGCCATGGTTGGCAGCGTAGCAAGTGAGATACCAGAAGCCATCAATTTCGGATTGCTGCTGCCTTGCGATGCCATTACGTCAAACACCGTAATCATGCCTGTCACCGTCCCTAACAACCCTAGCATTGGGCAAACCGCCACAAGTAGCTTAATAGTCGATAGGTTTTGGCGCAGTTCGATTTGCGCTTTTGCAATCCATCCTTCACGGATTTGATGCGCGTACCAAGAGTGGTGCTCTGATCTTGCTTGCCACTGCTCACAAAGCTGTTTTTTTACCCCAGGGAAAACCGTTGTGAGATAAATAACTCGCTCCATAACCAACAGCCAGCACACCGCCACGACGGCGGCCAGCCACCATAGGATTTGACCACCTTGCTGCATAAAGCTCATCAAGGTTGTGGCCCAATCCTCACTGATCAAACCCAATGTGCTGAGTAGGATCTGCTCCATTACGCTGCGTTCTCCGCTAAGGTGTTAGAGTGACTTTTGTTACTCGGCATATCACGCTCAGCTTGTTCTGCAACTAAACCGATGCCTTGTTTTTCTAAGATACTGCGAATATTTTCTGCTTGAGAGCTCAATACGTTGTGCGCTAATAGCAAAGGCATGGCTGAAACAAGGCCAAGTACGGTAGTCACAAGTGCCATTGAAATACCACCCGCCATTACTTTCGGATCACCATTACCAAATTGAGTGATGACTTGGAAGGTTTCGATCATACCCGTTACCGTGCCTAGTAGGCCAAGCATAGGAGCTAGAGCAGCAAGAAGCTTAAGCATCGACAACCCTTTTTCTAGGTGGGTTTGCTCATCAACAACAGCTTCCAAAAGACGTAGTTCTAACGCTTCTACGCTGCGATGCTTGTCTTTCTGGTATACCGCAAGCACGCGACCCAAAGGGTTGTTTCCTGGCTGCGCTGGGGTTTTCAGTTGCTTCATGATTTTCTGGCGCGAAATCATCAGTGATGCACCACGTACGAGCGCAATCAATAGGCCGATAGCCAATAAGCCAAGGATGATTTTGCCGACAACGCCACCCGCATTTAGGCGATCAGCCAAAGTCGGTGAGTTTGCAAGCTGTTCAAGAAGAATGCCACGTGACGGATCAATGACAAGTGCATCAATGTCACCAGAGGAAATAGTATTCGCTGTTGGACCGTTCTCAGGCTGACGAAGATAGTTTACCGCGTCTCCGCGTTGACCATTCCACTTAACGTAGCCAGTCTCATCCAGCAGCGCCATAGAACCAAGACGAACACCATTAACCGTTTGTTCACGACCTTCGCCATTTAGCAGTGTGAAAGAGACGTTTGCCATTTCACCGCTTGCTTTGATTTGTTCTTCCATGCTGCGCCACATCGCCTGAAGTTGGGTCAACGTTGGCAGTGATTTAGCCGCAACAATAGCATCGATATCTTTCTGATATGAGTTTGCATCTACACCGGTTACTGAGCTTTTTAGCTCAGACTCTAGCTCTTTTGCGTTCTGGCGAACGACGCCAAATAACTCACCTAGGCTCCCGGTTTCTAGACGCAACTTTTCTTCTAGCTGTGCCAGTTCTGCTTCATTTTCACCGAAGGTAACACTTAATGAGTCCGCCTCTGCTTGAAGAGCAGCACGCTCTGCCACCAATTTATTCTTTATAGCCTGTAGGTCTTGCTCTGTTTGCTTAAAACCTGATTCACGCGCGACATTGTGCGATTGCTGTTGACGATTTTCTTGCTGCGCCTTTTGTAACAACGCATCACTAGCAAAAGTTGTATAAGGCATTAATGCGGCTGTCGAGATTAATGCAACCGATAACCATTTTTTCATCATTTATTTGCCCTCCGCAGCGGTTAACGACACTGGTAGAGTTAACATGCTCGGCGCGATCTGTTTATTCGCCATAGCGAACGCTTTGTCTAGCTCTGATTTTTGCTCAGAACCCACTTGTTGCCATGCTTGTTGTTGCTGTGACCAGCTCCAAAATGTGTCACCAGATAAGCTACGCGCTACCAAAGACAAACGCCCTAAATAGAGAATGTCCGCCTCCACAGCTTCATTGTCACCTAGGTTAATCTTGCCTTGGTAAACGCCAAGCTTGGTGCCGTAATCCATTTCAATTTGGTACGCTTCTAAAATACGACGAAACTTCTCTGCATCCGCAACGTCTGCACGCGTCATCATGGAATCCAGCTTTGCAATTCGCTCCTCACGTTGCGCTTTGCGTATAGGCTTGTCGTTAGCGACGAGCACTTTTAAGCCCTCAAGCATGTGATACATCAAAGGCACGACACCTTGACGAGTTTGAGCAATCTGCTCAATTTGCTCGTTCAAGCTATCAACTTCTTGATTTTGACTTTCAACAAGGCTTGCAAGATGATCGCGATAAATCTTCAAGTTACCGACTTCCTCTTGCAGCTGCTCAATTTCAGCTTCTAGAGTAAGTGATTTTTCTGCGCTTGCATCAATACGTTTTTGGCTTACCGCCGACGACTGGTTTGTTTTACTCTGCACAGCTTGTGCATCGTTTAAGTTCGCCGCGTGAGCGGGAATCAAAACCGATGATATCAACAGAGCGATACTTGATTTCATTAGATTCATACGAGTTATATTTCTGTGTTCCAAAAACGACCAAAGGGGAAGACTACCCTTCCCCTTTAATAATCAAATTGTTATCAGTACTTGAACTGGATTGTTGCCATGTAGTTGCGGCCTTCTCCAACCACAACCCCACTCGCACCTTTTTGCTCGCCATTCGTGCTACCACCACCTGCGAAGTAGTCGGTATCGAATAAATTCTCGACATTGAATCGAGCAATAATATCCAAGTTTTCATCGTACTTATGTTTGTATGACACGCCCATATCAACGCGAGCGTAGCCATCTTTCTTGAAGGTGTTCTTTGCATCACCGTAGCGATCACCTTCATAAATCAAACCAAGGTTTAAGTTAGTGTTGTCTTGAACCTTGTAGCTAGACCATAGACTTGCCGAGAACTCTGGCACGTCTACAGGGCGGTTACCTTCATATCTTTCTGCCTTCTTAAGCTCTGCATCCAAATACATTGCAGAAGCGGTTAACGACAACTCTGGGGTCACAAAACCTTGAGCCATTAACTCAGCGCCTTTGTGAACTTGCTCACCACCTTGCGTTTTCTTGTGTAGGAGATTGCCGCCCGCGTCTTTGCCGCTTTCAACATCCAGCGAGATGTTCTCTAACGTGATATCAAACACAGCACCAGATACAAATAAACGCTGATCAAACAGTTCCCACTTCGTACCGATTTCATAAGAAATACCACGCTCAGCGTCGAGTTTCTCACCTTCATTGATGTAGGTACGACTACCGTTGCTGACTTCACCTTGAGGCATGAAGCTTTCAGAATACTGAACGTAAACCGAGCCATTCGTCGATGGGTGGAATATCACACCTAACTTTGGAGAAACTTGGTTTTCGGTCAGTTCATCATCACGCTTTTCGTCATAACGAACACCTGCAAGCACTTGCCAGTAATCATTAATCGTCATCATATTTTGCGCGTAGATACCCCAAGTATCGTACTCAGCTGTTGGTGATTTCCTCGAACTACTATAGCTAGGCTTAGGCACCGTTTCTCCTGGCGCAATACTCGCCTCATTATGAAATGCCATAAAGCGATCATAACTGTAATCTAAGTAGTTAGCGCCCACTAACAACGTGTTTTCCGTACCGAACAAAGTAAAGTCCGTCGTCACATCTATATATGCAGTATCAAATACCCAATTATCGGAGCGATCGTTGCCTCGATGCTTAATCGTATTTAAATCTTCATACTGATCAAACTTAGGGTAAGACTCTACATCAAAACGCTTAAAGTCTTGGCGGTTGTAACCTGCTTTTACGTTCACGTTATCCGTGACTTGCGCATTAATATCGACACCGTAGTTTTCTACTTCGTTATCAATTTCAGACCACTGCGCATCCCAAATGTACTTATCACCGCGAACCGCTTTGCCATCAACAATGTATGCGCCAGAGTCCACGCTACCGTCGTCTTTCGTGCGATCGTAATGAGCCGATACCATAAAGTTGTCGGTGATATCGTACTCAACCACTAGGCCAGCTACCGTACGATCTGTTTTAGGCTCAGTGCCATCACCGTACCTGCGCCAAGAGCCGTAGCTTTCTTTGGCAAAAATTGCGCGCGCTCGCAGTGTCTCTGCATCATTTAGCGCGCCACTCACATCAAGCACAGTGCGTGAGTGATCATTCGAACCTAGATCTTGACTCAAACTTGCTTGTGTTTGAGTTGTTGGTTTTTTCGAAACCATGTTTACCAAACCACCCGGCTCAGATTTACCGTATAGCAGACCTGATGGACCTTTAAGCACTTCAACACGCTCTAAAAGCTCAATTGGCTGACGGTAGTGTGACCAGTGTTGACGACCATCACGAAGAAAACCGTCTGAACTGCTAAGTTCAAAACCACGTAGAGAGAAACGTTCGCGGTTACGGCTTGTGCCACCCGCGCTAACACTTGCATCGTTACGTAGCACTTCACCAAGTGTACTTGCACGCTGCTCATCAATTACCGTTTCATCGATAACCGCTACTTGTCCCGGCGTTTCCAGCTGCGTCATTTCCATGCGCATTGCTGTACTGTTTGTATCTGCCTTGTAGCCGAACTCTCGACCTTCTACAACTACATGTTCGTCTGTTTGAACTTCCGCCACTGCAGGTGTTGCTAACACTGCACCGATCACTAACGCCAAATGGCTCTTAGTAAACATATCCTTTCACTCCGATTATTATTTTTCGGGTCACATACTTGTTGAATGCGATTCCCTCTTAATTATTTCGCGGGTGAATATAAGTGATAAGTATTACCATTTGCATTAAATTTACATTCTTTGCATTTGCAAACTTTTGTAAAGTACTCTCTGATGATGCGCCATTATAATGTGACTTTAGTCACAAAAATTACGACTTAATCATACTTATTGCTTGAACACTAAAGTAACCCTCAGACCACCTTGCTCACGGTTTTTCGCCGTAACTGCTCCACCCATAATACGCATGGATTCTTTGACAATCGCAAGACCTAAACCGTAGCCACCAAGCTTTTTATCTCTAGAAGCATCTAAGCGTGTAAACGGATCAAAAATATCGACCAGCTTGTTCTCTGGAATACCAGGCCCATCATCAGATACTGACATGGTGGTGAACTGCTGCCCTTCTTTGACATAATTTTCCAGAGAAACTTCTATCTGAGCTGCTTGTCCTGAATATTTAATGGCATTACCAATAAGATTGTTCAAACAACGAATGACGAGCGTTTCTTCACAAAAAGCTTTAGCACATACAGCTTCTGAGCGGAAAGACAACGTCTGTTCTGACTTCAAATCTATTTTGCAACGCTCTACTTGCGGGGAGAGCAAAACTTCTAAATCACAGCGTTTCGTGGCTTTGTCGAAGCGCGCATTTTCCAAGCGACTGAACTCCAATATATCGCTGATCAAATGGTTCAGCTCTTTTGCTTCATCTTCTAGCCTTGTCACTAGGCTTTGCTCACTTTCTCCAACACGCTTTCGCAAAAGATGCAGAACCAAGTTCTGCCTCGCTAACGGCGTTCTCAATTCGTGAGAGACATCTCTTATAAGCAGTCGCTGCTTTTCAGCGAGAGAATGAATCTGTTGCGTCATGTGATCGAAATCTTGCGCTAACTCGTTAAACTCACGCGTGCTCGACTTCAGCTCTTTCACGACACTAACATTAAAATCGCCATTAGATAGCTTTTTGCTTGCTTCTCTCAATCGATCCAATGGTTGCTGTAAGTTACGTGCCATTAGCAGCGAAAAGAGCGCCAAAATAACCACTGCAATCACGACTTTGAGAATAGAGAAATACAGAATGAAGTCATTTGCAGGGTGCAGTCGATGTGGCAACTGAATCACTAAAGTATTGCCATGAACTAAAGGAATATTGATGATGGGGCGATTCACTTTCCCCTCAAGTTGATCATCGATGCTTCTCTTAAATTGAAGTTTGAACTCGAAGTGCGGATGCATCAGACGGTGCGTAACTGGTTGCTGATGTTCATTCAACACAAATAAATAAAAGTTTTGCGCATTTGCCCAGTCAGCAAGTTCGTCCATGTCTCCGTGCTCAATCAATACGTTAGCTTGATGTGCAAGGTCTAGCATTTCTTCTCGCACACTATCGGGCACTTTCAACATGGCTTTCACCAGAGCTTGTTCCGCTAAGGATTGCACGACCAAAATGCTAATGACAATTGCGGTCATGCAACTAAATAACTTGAACGCTAAGCTGTCTTTACGTTTTGCAATAAAAGGTGGACACCGGAGCTTCATTAACAGTTTACAGCCTCTAAATAACTGTAACCTTTGCCACGGAAGGTTTTGATATGTTGCTTGGAAAGCCCCGCTTCAACTAACTTGCGACGTATGTTACTGATGTGCATATCAAGGTTGCGATCAAAAGGACTCAGCTCTTTCTTTAACACTTCAGTTTGAAGCTCTGCTTTTGAAATCACGACTCCTTGGTTTTTTACCAAGTAGCTCAATAGTTCAGCTTCCGTACTTGTGAGGGGTAAGCTATTAAGCTGGTCACTGATCGTTTGAACGGTACTACACATCGTCTGACGTTGACGTTCCAAGCCAACACGACGAAGAATCGCTTTGATGCGCATTAGAAGCTCAGCGACATTAAAGGGCTTTCCGATATACTGATCGGCCCCCGCTTGGTAACCATCAAGCATCGAGTTTTCATCGTTGAGAGCGGTAAGCATTAGGATAGGTGTCGCGAAGCGCTGACAGATCCTACGAGCAACTTGCATACCGTTAAGGTTTGGTAACATGACATCAAGCAATACAAGATCTACAGGCGTTTTTTCCATATATTGCAGCGCACTTTCACCGCAATGTACAGAAGAGACGATGTAGCCCTCCTCTTGCAAAACCGCTTCTAACAGCTCACACAAAGGAACGTCATCATCGACTATCAAAACTCGTGACATTACCACTCACCATTCAAATAAAAATGGTTCGCATTTTATTACTCATTTACCAATTAAACAACTAACACTCTAATGCTTTAAGTCCACAGGACTCAGTCCAAGAAGCAGCAACGTGCCATTAGAGTTTAATGTTCACTTTTACTAAAGGTTCCTAACAATATGCACCTAGATATATCTTCATAGAAAAAACGAGTACAATCTGGCAACCGCAAAGCAAAAGATAAAGCGAATGGAAACGTTATTAATTGGTCACCGTGGCGTGGCAGGTTCATACCCTGAGAATACAAAAATAAGCATTCAGGCAGCCATTGACCTGGGGTTGAAGTGGGTGGAAGTGGATATACAGCCTACCAAAGATAATGTTTTAGTGGTTTGCCATGATCATACCGTCAATCGATGCAGCAATGGACAAGGGCGTGTTGATGAGCTCACCCTGGAAGACTTAAAAGCATTAGATTTCGGTAGTTGGTTTAGCACAGACTTTTCAGGCGAGAAGATCGTGACACTAGATGAACTGCTCACTTTAGCTACTGAGAATAAGCTTAACTTGAATATCGAAGTTAAAGTAGACAACCATCCAGCGGAAGAAGTGGCGCAGACTCTCGCCAATGCGTTAACAAAAAGTCCAATGCCGCAAGAGAATGTACTCCTATCGAGCTTTAGTCATGACGTCATTAGAGCGATGCACAAATACTGCAGTGGCTACCGATTGGGTGTGTTAAGTGAATTCTTTACGAGAAAAGATAAACGCCTTTTGGAAGAAGTTAGTGCCTATAGCTGCAACCTAAATATTAACTGGGTTCGTACTCGCCAGATAAACAAACTCCAACAAGCCGGTTACAAAGTGATGTGCTATACGGTGAACAATCCAAATAAACTGAAATACCTACCTCAATTAGACGGTATTTTTAGTGATCATCCACAGCGCTTTATGCCATAGCCTATAAGAGCCAGAACATTAAAGGGGACCTTTTATTACCACTCAATCTGAATTGGTGTCCCCATCTCGACAAGCTGGATAAATTCGTCCATCTCCTCGTTGGTAATCGCAATACACCCATTAGTCCAATCAAAACTTTGGATGTAAATCGGCAACTGACTCTCACCGTTTTTTAAGCCATGAATTTTGATGTTCCCTCCAGGGGACACACCTCGGCGCTTCGCTTCCAACGTATCAATCGCATCAGGGTAACTGATATGCACAGAACGATAAAAAGCAGAGTCCTCTATAACATAATCTAGAGTGTATTCGCCCTCTGGCGTGCGATTGTCTCCCTCTTCTTGTTTATGTCCTTGCGGGTTCGCTCCTAAAGCAATTCGGTATTCTTTTAGCACTGCTCCTTGTTCCATCAAATACATTCGACGCTTAGACTTGTCGACTTTAACAAGGTCAACAGCTGCGTGAGTGCCCGAAGCAAACACACAACACAAGAACATAGAGAACCATTTTACTGACATTGTCGTAACGCCTAAGCTAATAAAGTGAACAAGAGAAGAGCGATAATGCTAGTCAGTTAATGCTCGTAAAGCAAACAGTATCTAATGCGGAACCGTAAGATAGCACTCGCTGAAAGGCGTACTTCTTGTTGTTGTTTGATACAACAAAAGTCAAAGAGAAGATTTCTCTATTCATTGCGGCTAAGTTGCATTACTTTATAAGCATATTTATTTATAAAGTCCGCACTTTTTGAGAGGGAACCATGATTAACATTGCTTTTTTTAGTGCAAAATCCTACGACGAAGCCTCTTTTAATAAAATTAAAAATAACCGCGATTTTGAATTTCACTATCACGACTTCCGACTAACCGAAAAAACAGCCAAGATGGCGCACGGCAGTGATGTCGTATGTGCGTTTGTTAATGATGATCTTTCAGCTCCTGTCCTTAAACAGCTTTCTCTGGGCGGGACCAAGCTTATTGCTATGCGCTGCGCGGGATATGATAAAGTTGATCAACAAGCAGCCAAAGAACTAGGCTTACAAGTGGTTCGAGTTCCTGCTTACTCACCAGAAGCAGTGGCAGAGCACACGGTTGGTTTAATGATGTGCCTAAACCGCCGTCTTCACAAGGCCTACCAACGGACACGTGACGCCAACTTCTCGCTAGAAGGTCTTGTTGGCTTTAACTTTTTCGGAAAAACCGTTGGTGTTATTGGTACGGGTAAGATTGGTATCGCGACGATGCGTATCTTCAAAGGGCTTGGCATGGAGCTGCTTTGCTACGACCCCTACGAAAACCCATTAGCGCTAGAAATGGGAGCCCGTTACTGTTCGCTTGAAGAAATCTACGCTAATGCGGATGTTATCTCTCTCCATTGCCCAATGAGTGAAGAAAACTATCACTTACTGAACGAAAAAGCCTTCGCGCAAATGAAAGATGGCGTGATGATCATTAACACCAGTCGAGGCGAGTTGCTAGATTCACTAGCAGCGATAGAAGCGTTGAAACAAGGTAAGATTGGTGCGCTTGGCCTAGACGTGTATGACAATGAAAAAGACTTATTCTTCCAAGATAAATCTAACGATGTCATTGTAGATGATGTTTTCCGCCGTTTATCGGCTTGTCATAACGTGCTGTTTACTGGCCACCAAGCATTCTTGACTCACGAAGCACTTAATAATATTGCCTCTGTGACGCTTGATAACGTCGAAGCCTTTTTCTCTGGTAACGTATCGGGCAATGAACTGATTACTGGTAACGTATCGGGCAATGAACTGATTAACTAAAGCCAGACAATCGAGAAGTATAGTAGAGCGTGTGATCTCAGCTATGCTATACTTCTCGACTATTTAAAATTTGAGCCAAATTACCATGAGCATAAAAACTGATATTCAAAAGCTGCACAACCGTTTAGATACATGCCAACGTAAACTTGATGCGGCACGTTCTCGTGGTGATCACGAAATGATTACAAAGTTCACGGATGAAGTAGAACAGCTTACCAAAAAGCTTAACCAGTTAAAGCACAAGCAAAACTATGAGCTGAACAAAGAACGTAAAAGCTTACTTGATATGCCTTTCTCTCGTGAAATCACCAAAGCAGAACAAGCGGACATCGGCAAACTGAAAAAACGCGTACGCGGCTTAGTAATCGTTCACCCATTAACAAAAGTTGGTAAAGAACTTCGCCTTGATGTGATGACAGGCTTTGCGCCAAAAGAGTTTTAAAACTCGCATTAACATTTATGGAGCCTAAGCATTTGCTTGGGCTTTTTATTTTGTACTGCTTCATTAGATTTCATCGACATATCAATCCATAAGCTATTAAAAAGGCCAGCGACAAAAGCCACTGACCTATTTCGACCAATATCGTACGCATTACATCTCAACGTTACGACAGTTGCTGCAACTTGTGCTCCACAACAGGATCATTCGGAACCAACTGCTGAGCGACTTCCAAAAGCTGTACTGCATCTTTCGGGTTGTCATACTCATGCTTAAGTGCAATATCAACAAGTGGCTGAATATCGATTTGCGCTTGATGCTCCTTCACATGTTCTTTCTTTTCTTCAATTAGTACATTATGAGCGGTACTCAGTAAGTTTAAACGATGCTGTGAACTCGCATTCGCCTTGTTAAGGCACTGATAGTAATCTTCTTTTAAGCGCAGCGTTTTGGTCTGATGACGAAACTGCGCTATATCTATCTTCTGATAACGTATAAAGTCTACGGCCACTTGCTTATAAAAACCGAATTTATTCAAATACGTCGCGTGGGTACCATGTCCCATCCCAAAGACTCTCAAGTGAGTGAGCTCTGGGTAGCGTTTGGCGTGAAGGCGGTCGATTTCATTAGTTGGATCATAAATGATATAGCCTTTTGCATCGCCAAGGTCGAGGTCGTGATACTTTCCTTTCCAATCAAATTGTTGGGCTAGTTCAGTACTTGGCCTATCATCCCATGGCACCAAAACTTTGTTTTTTGTGCTGACCGGGTGAAACATCAATACTTGATCCAACTTTAATAGATTGGAAAAGGCACCAATAGCAAAACCACCGCGGCTAAGTCCATAGCCTAAACGACATTCAAAGGGCTCAAGTAAAGTCGACAGTTGCTCTAGAAAGAAAATTAAATTACGGCTACGAAACCAGTTACTTTTCCCAAGGTGCTGAAATGAAATAATATTTACTTTTTGTTTCTGGGCTAAGCGATAGCCCCAAGGCGCAAAGTCTGAGTGTAAGTCCTGTACTTGTAGATTCGTACCAGCAGGGGAAAAGGTAAACAACAACGGTTTATTGCGGTCGACAAACTCATACTTAACAAATACATCATCAAGTAAGTCCTCCCCGGACATCGGTAGCCTGGTTTGCTGTTCTTCACGAGAAAGAACCAGCCATTCATCCAACCAGTACAGTAACTTCATTAATCCTCCATCTAAATTGCGCCTAGCAATTGTGTTAAAAATCTAGTTTTTAGTGTGTGATCATCTCCCCCTGGTTACAGGGGACTCTGATATCAGTCCTCTTTTAAACAAAGCGTGAATTTGCTTATTAAATTGGTCAATATCTAAGGTTTGATGGCGAACAAACTCCTGCGCCACCAGATTAAAAAATTCTAATTTATCTAATTGTGTGGATTGAGTGCCGTGTCCCATACCGACGACTTTTAAATGGGTAAGCTCTGGATAACGTTCAGCATGAAGACAATCAATGCGATTGGATGGGTCATAAATAATATAACCTTTGGCATTGCCCAAATCTCGATCATGGTAGCCGCTTTCCCAAGCAAACTGCTGAGCAAGCTCAGTACTCAGCCGATCATCCCAAGGCACCAACGCTTTATTTTTTGTGCTAACAGGATAAAACAACAAAAGATGTTCTAGTTTCAGCAAGTTAGCAAACGCGCCAATTGCAAAGCCACCTCGACTTTGCCCATAACCCAAACGACATTTGAAGGGGTGAAGCAACTCAGATAGCTGCTCCAGAAAGAAAATCAAATTCCGACTACGGAACCAATTACTTTGTCCTAAATGTTGAAAGGCAATAATGTTTACTTGTTGTTGTATTCCGAGCTCGTAGCCCCAAGGAGAAAAATCCGGAGTTAAATCTTGTACCTGCACATCAGTACCGGAAGGAGAAAATGTAAACAACAATGGCTTGTTAAGATCGACGAGTTCATACTTCACAAACACATCATCAAGTAAATCGTAGCCAGAGATAGGTAAAGCCATCTCTTGTTCTTGTTGAGTAAGAGCTTGCCATTCATCTAACCAGTAAAGTAGCTTCATTTTTTCTCCAAGTGCATCCGCAGTATTTAGACTGGAACTCTATCAAAATGCGTTTAAGCATCCCACGTTGAGACTTAAGAAAGCTCTATTTGAAGCCCAAATGAGACGTATGGAAATGTCTTCGATTGAAGGTATTACTGCGTAAACTAAACCCAAAGTAGGTACGCAAAAACTTGGAGAAAGAGCTAGAGAAAAATCAATTAGAAGTTTCGATAACAGCGGTTAAAAAACAGCAGATACAAAAAAACCGCTGTAAGAACAGCGGTTTTTTTAAAAGTGGCGGAGAGATAGGGATTTGAACCCTAGATACGCTATTAACGTATGCCGGTTTTCAAGACCGGTGCTTTC
>NZ_JALNTL010000039.1:0-465 GCF_023161825.1 Vibrio sp. 2CM40D | reverse complement strand
GCCGCCAGCGTTCAATCTGAGCCATGATCAAACTCTTCAATTTAAGATTTTGTTCGGCTCAATGAATACTGAACATTACATAAGTAATGTTTGAATTGACTGTGCTGAATCCGAAGATTCAATGGTCACTTCGTATCATTGAAACCTAAATTGTTTCCGAAGAAACTATTTGGATTATCATCAACGAGTGCCCACACAGATTGATAGGTCTATATTGTTAAAGAGCTTTCCTGTTGAGCTTTACTCAAAACAGGACGGCCATTTTAGCGAGTTAAAGTTTAGTGTCAATCACTTTTTTCAAACTTTCTTCAAGCGTTTCTGCTTGGCTAATTTGGCTTGCTAACTTGGCTTCTTACTTTCGAAACTTAAGCTTCAAAGCGTTGCCGTGTCAGCGAGGTGGCATTATAGAGATTGCGATCACATTGGCAAGCCCTTTTTCTCGTTTTTTTTGATTTTTTTATCGTT
>NZ_JALNTL010000038.1:0-611 GCF_023161825.1 Vibrio sp. 2CM40D | reverse complement strand
TAACACCTTAACCACTAAAACCAACGCATAGTAAAAATGCCACGCGTGCCGAATCACTCTTGAACAATTTGTTATACATTTATTCCGCCGCCTCTCGAAGCCAACTATCTAAGGACTCACGCGGATTTAACCTATATGCTCGTTCAACGTTTGTCGCGTCTGGCGGCATGATTTCTGCGTTGATATAAAGTTTATTTCGACAATTTAAGCTATCTAAATAACCTTCAATATCCAAGCGCTTAAGAGTCGACTCCATCGCAGATAAAAGAACTGCCGTAGTCTCTTCACTAAAACCACATTCAGCGCTCACATTGTCCAAAAGTAGTTCAACATCCGAGAAGTATTCATCGCAGAAACCAAACAACGGTGAGTCTACATATGACCATTTTATTTCTTCTTGGTCTTCAGAGGATGAAGCTTCGGTTTGCAACAGTTCGTCAGACCAAGCCGAAAATATAGGTCGATGCCCCTCTCCAGTTGTGACCAAAGCTACGTAATAGAAGTGATGCTGCGGAAACTCAGACGACAACCTTACTATTATTGATTTGGTCGCCTTGTAGAGCATATTTTCTAGTTGTATAAGTTTCATATTGCTCCAAATGTATAACGCC
>NZ_JALNTL010000037.1:0-627 GCF_023161825.1 Vibrio sp. 2CM40D | reverse complement strand
TAACGCCCTGCTAAGGGGTGAGCAACGCAATACAAAAGCCGCCGCAAACCATCTTAATCACTAAATTCAACGCATAGTGAAAATGCCACGCGTTGCGAATCCCTCTTGAGCAGTTTGTTAGTCGCGAGGCACCGAGCGACAATTTTAAGCCGAACTAAACTTTGCGAACAACAAACTTTATGTGCTTTGATGCATTTAACTCAGGCGCAGTCTCAAAGCGGCTACTCAATGAAACCACTTAGAACAAGCAACGCCGTAGAAAACGGACTGACAATACCAAAAAGCGCTTTTGGAAAGCCAATCTCACAGTGCGGACTTGCAACAAAGCCACTGAAACCACGTGGAACTTAAAACACCAGAGAAGACGACTTTTCAGCGAGTAGATCTGCTTTTGAACCAACAAACTCAACGAGCAGAGTTACAACCAAAAACAAATTCTCGATTACCCTGCTCTGTCAGCACCAAAGAACAAAACAACCGTGAGGACACTTGCAAAATTTTGGACTTAAAACCGTTAAAACTGAGTTTTGACCATTGACGATAGATCTGTGTACCAAACAAACTACTGCCAAATTTTTAGGTCAGAAACATGATTTTGACTGCTAGCTTTTTCTGGCGACTAACGCC
>NZ_JALNTL010000036.1:0-686 GCF_023161825.1 Vibrio sp. 2CM40D | reverse complement strand
CCACTTTGTGGTTCATGACTGGGGTGAAGTCGTAACAAGGTAGCGCTAGGGGAACCTGGCGCTGGATCACCTCCTTATACGATGATTATTGCGATGAGTGTTCACACAGATTGATACGGTTTATAAAGTAAAGAGACGATACTGGGTCTGTAGCTCAGGTGGTTAGAGCGTTCGCCTGATAAGCGAGAGGTCGGTGGTTCGAGTCCACTCAGACCCACCAATTTCTTTCCCAAGGAATTGGCGACAGTATCGACACCTTGATGGGGCTATAGCTCAGCTGGGAGAGCGCCTGCCTTGCACGCAGGAGGTCTGCGGTTCGATCCCGCATAGCTCCACCATCTTTAAGTGTTCTTGAAAAAGAATCTTTAAAAATGGTTTTCATCAGAAAATCTAGCTCTTTAACAATTTGGAAAGCTGACAAAACAAACTTTTAAGTTTGTTTGTAAAGTTCTCAATGTTTGTCTTTATGACAAACACCAAAAAACACATTCAAGTGTTCTTGGCTTTTTGTTTTCATTTTTTCTAAAAATGAAGGTAAAGAGATGAGTCCGGCAAAATCGAATGTCTCTCGCTCATTCAAATAATGAGAGACAACTTTGGTGATTTGAACATCAACTCGAAACTCCTTCGGGTTGTATGGTTAAGTGACTAAGCGTACACGGTGGATGCCTTGGCAGTCAGAGGCG
>NZ_JALNTL010000035.1:0-731 GCF_023161825.1 Vibrio sp. 2CM40D | reverse complement strand
TAATTCGCTATGAATTAGTCGAAGATCTTAGCAACAACACCAGCACCTACTGTACGGCCACCTTCACGGATCGCGAAACGTAGACCTTCGTCCATTGCGATTGGTGCGATTAGCTCTACAGTCATCTGTACGTTGTCGCCTGGCATTACCATTTCTACGCCGTCTGGTAGCTGGATGTCACCAGTTACGTCAGTTGTACGGAAGTAGAATTGTGGACGGTAGCCTTTGAAGAATGGAGTGTGACGACCACCTTCATCTTTAGACAGTACGTATACTTCTGATTCGAACTTAGTGTGTGGAGTGATTGAACCAGGCTTAGCTAGTACTTGACCACGTTCAACTTCGTCACGCTTAGTACCACGTAGAAGTGCACCAACGTTCTCACCTGCACGGCCTTCGTCTAGAAGCTTACGGAACATCTCAACACCAGTACATGTAGTTGTAGTAGTGTCTTTGATACCTACGATAGCAACTTCGTCACCTACAGTTAGGATACCACGCTCGATACGGCCAGTTACTACTGTACCACGACCTTGGATTGAGAATACGTCTTCGATAGGCATTAGGAATGGCTGATCTACCGCACGCTCTGGCTCAGGGATGTAAGTATCTAGAGCTTCTGCTAGTTCAACGATTTTCGCTTCCCACTGCTCTTCGCCGTTTAGTGCGCCTAGTGCAGAACCTTGGATAACTGGTAGGTCATCACCTGGGAAATCGTATTCAGATAGAAG
>NZ_JALNTL010000034.1:0-787 GCF_023161825.1 Vibrio sp. 2CM40D | reverse complement strand
CGTGGTTGCCGGCGGCATCCAACACTTCTGCTTCAATGGTCCACGTGTTGTTTAGATTGAGAGTGTTTACGTCAATTCCGGTTACTGTCCACGAACCTGATGCATCAACAAGGCCAGTAAAATTCAGCGTGCTGTCTCCGTCACTTACCCGAATCGTCACTGCCAGACCTTGCTCTACACCACTGGTTATCCCTCTCATTTCCGTGACTATACCCTCACGGAAATCATCAATGGCAAGACCACCGCTAATATAAAAATCCGTATCGATATCAATGGTGGGAGCAGTGGCATCTATGGTCGTAGCCTCATCCATCGCTTTCGCTTGGTTGCCCGCCACATCATTCACGGAGGCAGATACGGTTAACGCCCCATCGGCTAACGTGGATAAGTTCACCCCTTCGACTTGCCACATACCATCAACGACAACGGCATTGAACGAGAGCATCACCCCTGAGCTGTCTTGAACCGTGACAGAAACCGTCTGACCATTTTCAACATCACTGACTTGCCCTGACAAAGTGACAGATTGGCGCTCTTCAATGCTTAAATAGCCGTCTCCGCCATCGTCAACGTCCACCGTCACACTTGCGAGCGTATCTTTAATGATGGTGTTTTCACTGGTTGCAGGGTTGCCCGCTATATCTATACTCTCAGCAACAACTGTCAGCGTACCTTCAGACAATCCAGAAAAGTCAACGTCGTCCAGAGACCAACTTCCACCAGTCACCACCGTTTCTAAGTTTATGACCGCTCCTAACGAGTCGGTTACCGTAACTTGGATACGCTG
>NZ_JALNTL010000033.1:0-861 GCF_023161825.1 Vibrio sp. 2CM40D | reverse complement strand
CATCAACTCGAAACTCCTTCGGGTTGTATGGTTAAGTGACTAAGCGTACACGGTGGATGCCTTGGCAGTCAGAGGCGATGAAGGACGTATTAACTTGCGATAAGCCCAGATTAGGTAGTAAAAACCATTTGAGTCTGGGATTTCCGAATGGGGAAACCCAATACCATAAGGTATTACTGTTGAGTGAATACATAGCTCAACAGGGCGAACCGGGGGAACTGAAACATCTAAGTACCCCGAGGAAAAGAAATCAACCGAGATTCCGAAAGTAGCGGCGAGCGAAATTGGACTAGCCCTTAAGCTTTACACGCGTTAGACGAACGGTCTGGAAAGGCCGACGATACAGGGTGATAGTCCCGTAGTTGACGACGTGTGTTCAGTGAAATCGAGTAGGGCGGGACACGTGATATCCTGTCTGAATATGGGGGGACCATCCTCCAAGGCTAAATACTACTGACTGACCGATAGTGAACCAGTACCGTGAGGGAAAGGCGAAAAGAACCCCTGTGAGGGGAGTGAAATAGAACCTGAAACCGTGTACGTACAAGCAGTAGGAGCAGGCTTTGTCCTGTGACTGCGTACCTTTTGTATAATGGGTCAGCGACTTATATTCAGTGGCAAGGTTAACCATCTAGGGGAGCCGTAGGGAAACCGAGTCTTAACTGGGCGTTCAGTCTCTGGATATAGACCCGAAACCAGGTGATCTAGCCATGGGCAGGTTGAAGGTTGAGTAACATCAACTGGAGGACCGAACCGACTAATGTTGAAAAATTAGCGGATGACTTGTGGCTAGGGGTGAAAGGCCAATCAAACCTGGAGATAGCTGGTTCTCCCCGAAAGCTATTTAGGTAGCGCCTCGGA
>NZ_JALNTL010000032.1:0-919 GCF_023161825.1 Vibrio sp. 2CM40D | reverse complement strand
CATACCACCTTAATCACTTAAACCAACGCATAGTAAAAATGCCACGCGTTGCGAATCCCTCTTGAACAGTTTGTTAGTTTTATTTTACAAGATCCGTATTGTTGAATACTCAAATGTCCCTAAATCTACAGCTAATTCATTTGTGAATGCTTCTTTGTATGCGTTTGCATCAAAGCCGACAAACTTTACACCTTGATCATTGAGAGCTTTAAAGACTTTAACAGCTGCTGATATATAAATTGGGATTATATTTACATAAACCTGCTTTAGCGGATATCTTTCACCTTGGGCATACTTTTTAAGTTCGCCAAAGCTCAGATCATTTTCAAGCTGGTTTAACAATTTCTGGCGATTTTTATCACTCATACGATCTTCAAGAAATGGTGAGCCTAATGAAGCATCAACTCGGAGGTAGAAGTCCTCTAGCTTATATAAGTGCTTCATTTTATGACCACTAGTCAATATGTCGTGGCTTGCGAGCAAAAACTCTCCACCTAGATACTTCTTGTGCCCATCATTTAAGCCCATTTCTTGATTCCAAGTTTTAAATAACAAATGGTTACGGTGATGAACCGCATTTCTCAATAAAATCAGAACTGCTGTATCTGCATGGTCAAAGTAATCAAAAAGATCCTTTGTTACATCATACAAGCTATGGAAAGCTTCAAGCTTTGCTTCCATAGCCCTATCTAAGTTATCAATAGCCTCTTCGGCATCAACCAACTTTAAACGATTGAAATTCATATGTGCTTCGCCATAAATCCTCATGGCATTCGCTAATTTGCTTAACGCTTGTTCTTGTATAACCACTATTTTTCCTACGATAAACTGACGGATAAAACTAACGCCCTGCTAAGGGGTGAGCAACGCAATACAAAAGCCGCCGCAAACCATCTTAATCACTAAATTCAACGCATAG
>NZ_JALNTL010000031.1:0-1065 GCF_023161825.1 Vibrio sp. 2CM40D | reverse complement strand
TTGACGTTAGCGACAGAAGAAGCACCGGCTAACTCCGTGCCAGCAGCCGCGGTAATACGGAGGGTGCGAGCGTTAATCGGAATTACTGGGCGTAAAGCGCATGCAGGTGGTTTGTTAAGTCAGATGTGAAAGCCCGGGGCTCAACCTCGGAATAGCATTTGAAACTGGCAGACTAGAGTACTGTAGAGGGGGGTAGAATTTCAGGTGTAGCGGTGAAATGCGTAGAGATCTGAAGGAATACCGGTGGCGAAGGCGGCCCCCTGGACAGATACTGACACTCAGATGCGAAAGCGTGGGGAGCAAACAGGATTAGATACCCTGGTAGTCCACGCCGTAAACGATGTCTACTTGGAGGTTGTGGCCTTGAGCCGTGGCTTTCGGAGCTAACGCGTTAAGTAGACCGCCTGGGGAGTACGGTCGCAAGATTAAAACTCAAATGAATTGACGGGGGCCCGCACAAGCGGTGGAGCATGTGGTTTAATTCGATGCAACGCGAAGAACCTTACCTACTCTTGACATCCAGAGAACTTTCCAGAGATGGATTGGTGCCTTCGGGAACTCTGAGACAGGTGCTGCATGGCTGTCGTCAGCTCGTGTTGTGAAATGTTGGGTTAAGTCCCGCAACGAGCGCAACCCTTATCCTTGTTTGCCAGCGAGTAATGTCGGGAACTCCAGGGAGACTGCCGGTGATAAACCGGAGGAAGGTGGGGACGACGTCAAGTCATCATGGCCCTTACGAGTAGGGCTACACACGTGCTACAATGGCGCATACAGAGGGCGGCCAACTTGCGAAAGTGAGCGAATCCCAAAAAGTGCGTCGTAGTCCGGATTGGAGTCTGCAACTCGACTCCATGAAGTCGGAATCGCTAGTAATCGTGGATCAGAATGCCACGGTGAATACGTTCCCGGGCCTTGTACACACCGCCCGTCACACCATGGGAGTGGGCTGCAAAAGAAGTAGGTAGTTTAACCTTCGGGGGGACGCTTACCACTTTGTGGTTCATGACTGGGGTGAAGTCGTAACAAGGTAGCGCTAGGGGAACCTGGCGCTGGATCACCTCCTTA
>NZ_JALNTL010000030.1:0-1118 GCF_023161825.1 Vibrio sp. 2CM40D | reverse complement strand
AACATCTTATAAGCAACATACAACATGAATACGCTGAAAAAGCCTGCCAGATAGACTCCTTGTAGATACGATGCTACGAATGTGGCGCAAAATGTTCCGACTAGAACTCCGCTCAACATTTTTACTACCATTGTCGAGTCTACATTCTCTTTTTTGTAGTGAGCGCGCATGCTGCCCAATGTTGTAACAATCATCGAAGCCATTGATGTCCCCAACGCAAGATGCACTACTTCCGTATCAGCTATTCCCTGTAGTGAAAATAGAAACGCAAAAATAGGGACGGCCATTCCACCACCACCCACACCAACGAGTCCTGCGAGAAAGCCAATGCCCAAGCCTGCCGTAATGTAATAGATAATAAAGATAGGTTCGTTCATGATGGTTCTGCCTTCGATAAAATGGTCGTTGCTAAAATGTTACTCGAACGCTAACTTGCTATGGTAACGTTAAGAGGACAGAAAATAATGAATAATGGCCAAAATGGAATTGAGTAAATAAAGTGACAAACTCTGATTACAGCGAATGGAAAAATGGCGCCGCACTGATCGTTAAGGAGTGGCAGCATGAAAGGAGCGACTTCAACCATTTGGATCAACGGCCACATAATTGGCACAGTCATCATCGAGGCCAGTTACTGTGTATAGATGAAGGGCTAATTCAGGTCAAAACCGATGAAGGAACGTGGATACTACCACCTCACCGAGCTGGTTGGATCCCCCCGGGTGCGATGCACAGTGTTTATTTTTGTGGTTCTCTGAAAGGTCGTTCATTACTGTTTACTCCAGAGAGTTGTGAGCGGTTTCCAATGAGACCTTGTGTTATCCAAATGAGCGATGTGTTGAAAGCCCTATCGGTTAGAGCATCGATATGGAGCAAAACAGACGATCTATCCATACAGTCTTTACGTATTCTTGCCGTAATATCCGATGAAATCGTCAATAGCCCTCATGAGTCACTCCACATCCCGCTGCCCAGAGATCCGAGACTGCAAAAAGTTACTCAAGCAATTTTAATAGACCCAAACAGCAAACATTCTGTGGAGCATTGGGCCAATATTGGGGCAGTCTCATCTCGGACGTTAAGACGATTGATTCGAAGTGAGTTAAACATGAGTTTTA